>DKID01000024.1:555-76302 GCA_002454045.1 Nitrospina sp. UBA6727
GAAGGCGTGATTACCGATAAGCGTGAAGCCTATATTTGGTATTCCATCGCCAAAGCAAATGGCAATGAAATGGCAGCCGATAATTTACGCGAAAATAATTGGCGCGATTATTTATCCCAAAGCGAAATTCGTGCGGCGCAAAAGGAAGCGGCGCAGCGGATGGCGGCGATTGAAAATCGTAAATAGCGCGCAACTACTTTCCCGCGCGGCGGTGGCGAGGGTGACGACGCGGGAACGTCGGCGCGGTCGCCTTGCCTCACCACTGTCATTCCGCCCGCCGTCATTCCAACGAAAGTTGGAATCCAGTGAGATATGCGCGCCGTGACGGTTGCGCCAATCTAGGAGGTTTGCGGATGAGGTTGTATTCGTACGATAAGTGTGGGACTTGCCGCGAGGCGATTCGGTTTTTGCGCGGGCGCGGGGTTGCGTTTGAGTTGATCGACATTACGAAAACTCCGCCGACTAAACAAATCCTCAAGGCGGCGATGAAATCGGTGGGGATGAAAAAACTTTTTAACACCAGCGGCGGCGCGTACCGAGAATTGAAAATTAAAGATAAACTAAAAACTATGACCGCCAGCCAGGCTGTGGATTTGCTCGCCGGCAACGGCAGGTTGATCAAACGTCCGCTCGCGGTGGATAAAAATAAAATCACCGTCGGGTTTAATCTCGAAGCATACAAAAATGTTTGGTAATTCCGCGAACACGATGAATCCTCGCGACCGACTAATCTTTGCCTTGGACGTGCCGGGGCGACGAGAGGCGGAGCGTTATGTCAAAACGTTGGACGGTCGCGTCGGTTGCTTCAAAATAGGTTTGGAACTTTTCATCCGCGAAGGTGTCGACGTAGTCAAAATGGTTCGCGACCATTCCGCGGCGGCAATTTTTCTCGACCTAAAACTCTTCGACATCCCCACCACCGTGCGCGGCGCGTTGCGGTCGGCGGCAAAGTTGGGAGCCCGCTACATCACTATCCACGCGGCGGAAGGCGGGTCCACTCTTGAGACGGCGGAAGAAATGAAGGGTGCGGGCGTGGAAGTTTTGGCGGTGACGGTGCTCACCAGCGTCGGCGTTTCCTTCGCGGCGAGTCGCGGCGCGGGCGACGAAATCGACACGGCGACCGCGGTGTTAGACCGCGCGGTACGAGCGCAAAACTTAGGATGCGCCGGCGTCATTTGTTCCGCCGCCGAAGCAAAACGCGTCCGAGAAAAATGCGGCGCGGGATTCAAAATTGTCGTGCCGGGGATTCGTCCGCGGTGGTCGGATGTGGCGGACGACGACCAGCGCAGAATTGCAACGCCGGCGCAAGCCATACAAAACGGCGCCGACCTCATCGTCGTCGGCAGACCAATCCGCGACGCGAAAGACCCGAGCGAAGCCGCGCAAAAAATTATCGACGAAATCGAATCCGCCGCCAACCAAAAACAATAACGCGGCGGCGATGATGACGACGGCGCAATGACGGCAACGGCGGTGACAACGCGATGACGCGGCGGCGCAAAATTATTATTGGACGAACCCCCCCCCCCAACCCCCCTTGTCAGGGGGGATTATGGATTGCCCCGCTCCGCGCGCAATGACGGTTGCGGCGATTATTTTCTTTTTCCCGCCATCTTCCGCTGCATAAAAATCGTGGCGGGGAACGCGCGGGGTTTTGATGCGGCGTAAATTTATTTTTGCGGTTTTTACATTGTGCCCGTACCATGCTTGGTTATGACAACAAAACGGGTGGAAAATTATCTTGGCAAGGAAGGGATTTTATCTGCGCAGTTGGCGGGATTTGAATACCGTCGTCAGCAAATGGATATGGCGGATGCGGTGGAAAAGGCGTTCGACAGTGGTCGTCACTTAATCGTGGAGGCGGGGACGGGGACGGGAAAAAGTTTGGCGTATCTCATCCCGGCGATTTTGTGGGCTGTGGAAAATAATAAGAAGGTGGTCATTTCGACTTACACCAAAACGCTGCAGCATCAGATTTTGAATCACGACATTCCTTTTCTGCGCGACAAGTTGGGAATTAATTTTCGTTATGCGTTGTGTATGGGCAACGAAAATTATCTTTCGCTCCGGCGGTTAAAACGGTCTGCCCAGGCGGGATTATTCACCCGCGGCGGCGAGGAAAATCAATGGGAAGAAATTTTCAACTGGGCCGACGAGACGGAGACCGGCTACCGCAACGACCTCGCCTTTGAGGTTCTTCCGCGGGTGTGGGAAGAGGTGGGGCGGCAGAAAGATTTGTGCCTGGGAAAAAATTGCGAAACGCATTCGTCCTGTTTTTATTTTAAGGCGCGGAAGAAATGGTTCGGCGCGCATCTTTTAGTCGTCAACCACCATTTATTTTTTGCCAACGCCGCCAACTCTGGGGCGGTGCTTCCCGCTTTCGACGCGGTGGTGTTTGACGAAGCGCAAAATCTGGAGGAGGCGGCTACGCAATTTCTCGGGCTGGAAATTTCCAACGCCAATTTGTTTTACTTCATGGACCGTCTCCACAATCCGCGCACCAACCGCGGACTGTTGGCGCGGATTGATCACGAGTCGGTGCCGCATCTTCGCAAGTTGGCGCTGTCGGCGCGGCAGGCGGTCGACGCTTTTTTCAATCACCTTCTGGAAGAGTATGGCAAGGACAACCGCGTCCTGCGGTTTTACAAACCACCCGCGCTCGACAACGGCGTGTATGCTCCGCTGGAAACTTTGCGGCAAGGATTGAAATCTTTGGAAGCGGGACTGCGCGCGGAAGAAGACCGGGTGGATGTGTCCGCCGCCGCCGAGCGTTGCTTCGAGTTCAACAATACTTTATCGGCAATCCTCAATCAGAATATGCGCGGATATGTTTACTGGATAGAAATCGCGCAACGCAAACGTTTCCCCCGCGTGGTCTTGCGCGGAGTTCCCATTCACGTTGCGGAAGAACTGCACAAACAGGTGTTCGATAAAGTGGAGCGGGTGGTCATGACTTCCGCCACGTTGACCACCGCCGCGGGATTTGAATTTGTTAAGGAACGCATCGGCTTTCGTCCCGACGAAGAGTTGTCGTTGGATGCGCCCTTCGATTATCCGCGCCAAGCGCTGCTCTATATTGCCGACGACCTCGCCGAGCCGAGCAGCGAAACGGGCGCCTACGCAGAAAGTATTGCCGACCGATGCCGGGAACTGGTGGCGGTTTCCGGCGGCAGAACTTTTATTTTGTTCACCAGTTACGCACTCCTCAATCAGGTTTATGAAAAGTTAGACGGACTGCAATTTCCGTTTCCGCTTATCCGACAAGGCGACATGCCGACTGGCCGCATGATAAAAAAATTCAAAGAAAAACCGTCGGTAATTTTCGGAACCAATTCCTTTTGGCAAGGAGTGGACATCCCCGGCGATGCGCTGCGCAGCGTCATCATCACCAAACTTCCTTTTGACGTTCCCAAAGAACCGTTGACGGAAGCACGCATCGAAGAACTGCGCCAACAAAATATCGACCCGTTCCGGCATTACCAAATTCCCAGAGCGATCATCCAATTGAAACAAGGATTCGGTCGGTTGATTCGCAAGAAGACCGACACCGGCGTCGTCTCCATTCTCGATTCCCGGATGAGGCGGCGCGGCTACGGAAAACAATTCATCGCCTCATTGCCGCCGTGCCCGGTGACGACTCGGTTAGATGAAGTCCGCGACTTCTTCGCCGCCAACGACGGCACGATGACGGTGACGGCACGGTGACGGTGGCGCGACGATGACGGCGGCGGCGCAGTGACATCGGCGAGTTTTCCCGATTAAGTTGGTTGCCGATTTTCACGCACCGCATTCTGTTTCAGCGATTCACATTTTCGTTTATACCAACGATACGCGTATTCCACTTTTTTCGATTTTCTGCCGGGGACAATGTATTCACCGTCGCCGTCAAAGGGGACGTAACTCATCTTGAGCATTTTATAAATGGAGTTGAGGTAGGAAGAAAAATCCTGATACATGGGAACCTCCGTCTTCAACTTAGGCATGCCTACTTCGCGAAACCGAGTCAAGGCTTCTCCGCAAGGGTGGATAGTTTTCAGTCCTTCCCGACCGTGAACTTTTTCCGCATGCTGGGTGAGAGACTCGAAATCTTCCCAATCTTCCAAAGCATCGACATCGGCGACGAAGGCTGGGTCGTCGTGCACCGTGGTGGTCAGAGAGGTGTTGAGCAAACACGACGCCACTTTGTGAAAATTTTTCTGGGACATCCCGAACTGATACTGGTCGCCGGGGCGAATGCGATTTACATTTCGCCGGAACGTCAACAAATGATTCGCGACATAAGGGAGAACTTTAATCAGGCGCAAAGGATTTTTCATGGCGGCTTGGATGCCCGCGTGAATTATTTTTCCATCTTTGCGGGAAGAGTGCAGACTGTCGATGATATCCGCATCCACCATCGAAAAATTTATGGGGTATAAATTTGGCTCTTTGAGATCCAGCAAACCCTCCCCGTGGCTGCCGATGAACCGATAATGATAATTGCGTTGGACGAATTCGCTGTCCAGATTCTTGGTAAATTCCGGGAACATCTTTTGCCGAGAATTTAGCCAAAGCACCAAGTTGTATTTTTTGTTGGCGGGAAAGCGCAATACTTTTTCCAGGTCGTATAAGAAAGGCAAATCGCCGGGTTGGAAGAGGACCAACTCATCGGGGGAGAGGGAAAGCAACTCCTTCCCCAAGTTCATGGTGCGTGCCAGATTAAGGTTGCGGGCATCTTCCCGCACGAACCGAACGGTTTTCCCGCGGGCCCCGACGATGTCCAAGAAGCAGTCCATAACTTTTTCGACTTCCGCGGAGCCGACGACCACGATTTCGCGCAAGTTGGAATTCAGCAAGTTGCTCAACGCGTAACACATGACGGGAATTCCGCGAATCAAAAAAAGAAATTTCAGTCGGTCGATGTCGTCATCTTCGGCTCTCAAGATAAGATGGCTGATGCCATTTTTCCCGGCGGCGATCTCACGCTCGGCCTTTGCCACGCTGAAGATATCGGCTTCGCGACGCGACGAATATTTGTCGTGACTGAAACTGATGATGCACTTCTCGATGGGAATTTTGTTCGGCGTGGAAATCATAGAATCAAAAAAGAATCGAAAAAATTAGTCGTCAGACGCTGCAAAATATTGACTTGATTTATAAAAAATTTTATTCATACAATCAAGAGTTCTCACTAAAAATAAAGGACGTGTTCATGGGAGACCAAACCCACATCGTGGAATTGATCGATCAGGTTTTGGATGAAACACAAGACCGCCCGCAATTACAAGAAAAAGTATTTGACCTCAGGGACGCCCTGTTCCAAGCCCAGCAATCTGCCCAACAGTCTGCACTTAAAATCAAGACGTTGGAAGACGCTATCGAAAAACTAAAATCCCCCGCCCATCGCATCGGCACGATACTGAGCCAGGTAGAGGAAGGCTTGGTTCGTCTCGCTTGCGGGGGCGCGGAATAT
Organism: Nitrospina sp. UBA6727; assembly: GCA_002454045.1. Taxonomy (GTDB): domain Bacteria; phylum Nitrospinota; class Nitrospinia; order Nitrospinales; family VA-1; genus LS-NOB. Next base: position 6,008 of record DKID01000024.1, read on the forward strand.
CAAGCGGCGGTCGTTCCAGAATTGGCGGAAAGTGGAGCGCTGAAAACAGGCGATCAGGTGGCGCTGAATGAAGGGTTTGTGGTGATTGCCCGATTGTTGCGTCCCAGCCAGGGACCGTTGGCGAAAATTTCTGGGAAGCTTGCCGACGGACAATGGTTGGTGCAGGCGGCGACCGGCAACACGGAAACTATCGTCCTCGCGCGCGACGGTCTGGATGAAACTAGATTGAAAGAGGGGGAAGAAATTTTTCTCGACGCCAACCAAAAAGTTATCTTGGGAAAACTTCCGCAACGGGAATCCCGCGCCCTCATCGAAGACGATTACGAGCAAGTAGAATGGTCGCAGGTCGGCGGGCAGGAAAAAGTAAAAGAAGAGGTGCGCAAAGTTCTCGAATATCCGCTCTTGCATCAGGAAATCCTGAACCAGATGGAATATCAGATGCCCAAAGGGTTTTTGTTTTACGGTCCACCAGGTTGCGGCAAAACTCTCATCGGCAAAGCGATTCTCACCGAGGTGATTCGCAAACTTTCCGAACAGGAAGAGTCGGAATTACAAGGTCGCTTCATCCATGTGAAGGGGCCAGAGATTCTCAACATGTGGCTTGGAGAATCGGAACGGAAGATCCGTGAAATTTTTAAGAAGGCGCGGGACTATAGAGAGAAGGGACAGATTCCTTTTATATTTATAGATGAAGCGGAATCTATTTTGGGAACGCGGCAGGCTTGGCGCGGCTCCAATATTAACAACACGGTGGTGCCGATGTTTTGCGCGGAGATGGACGGCATCCAGTCCCTGCGCGAAACGGTGGTGATTCTGGCGACCAATCGTCCCGACCTAATTGACCCGGCAATTATCAGGCCCGGAAGAATTGACAGAAAAATAAAAGTGTCGCGTCCTAACCGCGAAGAATGCAAAGCCATCCTGCGCGTTTACCTGAAAGAAGGACTGCCCCGCGAACACGAAGATTTCGACGCCATGGCGGAACCATTTTTGGATCACCTCTTCAAGCGAAACGCCAGTCAAGAAGTGTTGGTGCTGACTTTACGAAGTGGCGGCAACCGCAAAATGTATTGGAAGGATTTTATTTCCGGCGCGGTCATCGAGGGAATCATAAAGCGTGCGAAGGAAAGAGCCATCGAGCGGGCGATTCACGGCGAAGCATTGCGCCTGACCGTGGACGACATGATAGTTTCCATGGAGACGGAATTTCAGGAGGGCCATCTGCTTCCCGCCGAATCTCATCTGGAAGACTGGCTGCAACTTTTGGATATGGAATCAAAAAATGTTGTGCAAGTGAGGCGTCCCGGCGAATCGGATCAAGCAACCGAAAACACAATGCGCAGGTCCGTCATATGAACGTTCCCCTCTTGGGCTTGGAGACCGAGTATGGAATCATCCGCGAAGATTTAGAAAATTCCGACCCGGTTGAAGAGTCGATGGAACTGTTGAAGGCTTGCGCGCGCAAAAGTGTTTTCCGCAAATGGAATTACTCGCGGGAAAATTCGCATCTAGACATGCGCGGGTTTCGCGTCACCGCGTTGGCGCAAGACGAAGAAGAGGATGCCTTTTGCGCCGCAGACCGCGCGAGGCCATATTCCTATTTGGATATGAAGTGCGACCGCGTTTTGACAAACGGCGCGCGTTTTTATAACGACCATACTCACCCCGAATACAGCACGCCAGAATGTCGCACGGTGTTATCCCTCGTAGCCCACGACGTCGCGGGGGAAAGAATCATCGCCGAATGCGCGGCCATCCGCAACCAAGAACTGGCGGGCAATCCGTTGCAGGTGTTCAAAAATAATACCGACTACAGCGGCCACAGTTACGGAACTCACGACAACTACCTCATCCCCCGCGGCATTCCGTTCGCGGATGTGGTGGACGGACTAATCCCCTTTTTGGTGACGCGCCAGTTGTACGCCGGCGCCGGGAAAGTCGGGTCGGAAAATCCGCGCGCCAATCACTTCCGCGGATTGCAGTTGGCGCAACGGTCTGACTTCATCGAAACGCTTTTAAGCATTGAGACCATGACGAAGCGTCCGCTCATCAACACCCGCGACGAACCGCACGCGGCGAGCGAGCGATACCGCCGTTTGCATTTGATTCTCGGCGACGCCAACATGTCCGCCTACGCGACGGCGTTGAAAGTGGGAAGCACATTTCTGATGCTCAACTTGATCGCCGGCGGCGACAAACTTCCCGATTTGGAATTGGCGGACCCGGTCGGCGATGTGTTGAAGGTGTCCCTCGACAAAACCGGGAAAACCGTTTTGCGGCGCAAGTCAGGGGGAACCATCGCCGCCGTTGAAATTCAGGAAGTTTATCTCGAGACAATAGAAAAAAAGTTTGCCGGGGAAAACCCGGAGTGGGATTGGATTCTTGCGGAATGGAAAAAAACCCTGGGCGAACTCAAGCATAGCCCGGAAAAACTTTCCGACCGTATTGACTGGGCGATTAAGGAAAAATTATTCGCCGAGTTCATGCAGTCGGAAGGCGTCGGCTGGGACGACCCTTGGCTCAAGAGTTTGGATTTGGAGTACCACAATCTCGACCCCGACCGCGGACTGTATCGCGGATTGCAACAGGAGGGAGCGGTGCATTCCTTGCTCGACGAAAATGAAATCGCCGCGGCGGTGTTGTCGCCTCCCGAAGGAACCCGCGCGCAGATAAGGGGGAAAGCGGTGGCGCAAGATGCGGACGATATAAAAAGTATTCACTGGACCGGAGTGGAGTTCACCAACGGAGAACGTCTGGACCTGACCGGAGTTATCTGCGTCGAAGAAGTTGAAGACGTCCTCAACTCCAAGGGGCAACTCGTCTAAAAGTTCGCGAGGAAAATTAAAAATGTTCGAAGAGCCGTATCGCTGGATGGAAGCGGTTTCCAATCGCCACAGTTATGTTCAGGAAAGGCTGAAGTTGGGGCAACCGGTGTTTTCGGTTCCGTTCGATGAAGGCGTGCTGATTGTGGGGTTCGCACCACAGCGGGGCAAGATATTCGAAATCTACGATCGGATTGCGTTAGGCGGCGTGGGGCATCCCGCCGATGTAGAACGGTTGCGCATGACCCTTCTGGAGATGGCGCATTTGGAAGGCTTCAACCGTTCGGCGCAGGACGTAACGTTGGCGCGGCTCCTACAATTTGGAATTGCCCCGGCGCTCAAACAAAATTTTGAAGAAATCCAACGGGCTCCTTACATCATTCGCCTCCTGCTTGTCGAACTAGACCGCGAATGCAATCCAACTTTTTTCCGCATAAACTACGACGGACATTGGGAAACTTTTAAAGACGGCACCGTCATCGCCGGCAAAGAAAAAATTATGGATTGGATTCAGAAAGAAATCCGCGCCCTTCCCTTCGCGACGTTCACGCTCGACAAGGCGTTGGAGGAAGTCTGTCGGCTTTGGGTGGAAAGCAAAAAGCAAGAGGACGGCGACGGGGACGACGATAAAGATTTTCCCAAGACTTTGAAAGAGGCTTTTGATCAATGGTATCTTGAGGGAGCCTTGCTATCAGGGAAAGTAGAACGAAGAGCCATCTACAGAACTCTCACCGAAGAAGAAATTGGAAAGTTAAAATCATCGGTCGGTTGACTTCCCGATGCGGGATGAAGCAGAACGACCGAGCAAGCAAAGGAGTTGATTCCATGGAAATGAACGATCCTCTGAGAAGGGACGAAAAAAAAGAATCCAGTCCAGACCGCCATGACTCCGGTCCTTCCGGCCCCGAATCTTCACGGCCCGGGCGGGATAATCTTTTGAAGCGGATGAAAAAGGTGGACCCGAAACAAACGGAAAAATACAAACAGAGAACGGGTCAATGAGTTTTCAATCCAACGCCCAGAGTTCGCCCGGAGATTTTTTCGAACTGCTGGGAAGGTCTGGCTATCGCTGGCAAACCCGAGTTGATCCGCAGACGCAAAACGATTTTGCCGTAACCCAAGGCACAACCGTTCTCGCGTTCCACTTTAAGGATGGAGTGATCGTCGCCGGCGACCGACGGGCGACAGCCGGCAACAGCATCATGTATGAACATTGCGACAAAGTCATTCCCATTGATGATTACTCGCTGATGGCCATTGCCGGAGTTCCCGCCACCGCGTTCGAGATGGCGCGCATCCTCACTCATAACTTCGAGTTCTTCCGACGTTCGCAAATGCAATCCATGAGCGGAGAGGGAAAAATCCGCACCTTGTCAAAACTGCTGAAAGAAAATGTCGGCATGGCAATCCAGGGACTAGGGGCAGTGAGCCCGATATTTGCCACCTACGATTTGCAATCCAAAAAACCCGCCATACATTTTTACGATATGCTCGGGGCGGACTTTCAGATTCGCACTCACACCGCGACCGGGTCCGGTTCGCCGACCATTCGCGGAATTTTGGAACACGAAGACCTGTGGGGGGAAAAACCCTTAGCGGAAAGATCCGAAAGCAACGCGGTCACCCTCGCCGTCCGACTGTTGCAAACCGCGGCGCAGTTTGATTCCGCCACCGGCAAAGCCCGCCCCGACGATGAAATTTTTCCCACCGTGGCAATAATTACCGAAGAGGGGTACCGGTTTATGGACGACAAGGAACTGACGGATATTTGCAAGACATCCCTGAGACGTTAATTTTTAGAAGTCCGCGAAAATGAAAAAACGCATCTTCGGCATCGAAACAGAATACGGTCTCCTCGTTAAAAATGACGGCGACTTTTCTCTCGACCCAATGGAAATTGCCAACCGGGTCAAGAATCATATTTTCTCAAAAAACTTGGGAGTGCTAGACCTCCATTATCGGGCGAACGACGAGCCCCCCGGCAACGGCGGGTTCCTGCTGAACGGCGGGCGTCTATACTTGGACATGGGACACTTGGAATACGCCTCGCCGGAATGCTCCACCCTTGTGGACTTGGTGACTTACGACCGCGCCGGCGACACGCTGGTACAAGAGGCCGTGGAAGAACTGGGCTGGGCGGATCACGTTTCGTTCATCAAAAATAATGTTGACCTCGAAACCAACGCGACTTTTGGATGCCACGAAAATTATCTGGTCAGCAGAGGATTTCCTTTCGACGAACGGGACAACCTGAAACTGCTTTCTTCATTTTTAACCACGCGACTGATTTATTGCGGCGCCGGTCGCATCGGCTTCTGCGACCCACATCCGTTTCGGGACCGGGAAAACATCACGCCCGACGAAACGCAAGGCGACGAAGTGAAGTTTCAGATTTCGCAAAGAGCCGACCACATCCCCAATGAATTTTACCGATGGGTACAATATAACCGCGCGATTGTGAACACCCGCGACGAACCTTTGTCGGACCCGAGCAAATATCGGCGCATACACCTTTTAGTCGGCGACTCCACCATGAGTGAGTTTGCGACCGCGATGAAGATGGGGACCACGACTCTCATGCTGGAAATTATGCAGTTGGGCGTCGCGAAAAAAAAGTGGGTGCTCGCGGACTCGGTCCAATCTATGCGCTCCATTTCCCGCGACCAAAATTTCAAGTGGCACGTAAAACTCGCTTCGGGAAATTCTTCCACCGCCTTGGAACTGCAATGGGATATTTTCAACACCTGCAAGCAACACCTCGCCGGAATGAATCGGGAGACCGACTGGATTCTGGAAAGTTGGGAATCGGTCTTGACCGACTTGCCTAAAGGACCGGAGGCGGTAATCGGCAGGGTGGACTGGGCTAGTAAATACTGGATGCTTAACGAATTTAGAAACGAAGAAAACCTGGAATGGAACGACCCCTGGCTCAAAAGCCTGGACTTGGAATACCATAACTTGAATAAGGAAACCGGCTTGTTCTGGGGACTGGAAGCCAACGGGGAAGGTTACCGGAAAACCACCGATGAAGGAGTCGCGTTCGCAAAAGTAAATCCGCCGAGAGGAACTCGCGCGCAAGGCCGCGGCGAACTCGTTAAAAGGTTGATGAACCAAAACGCCCACCTGCGTTATCTCATCGACTGGATTGGCTTTCGCCTGGGTAAAACCGACGAACCTTTTTTGATGCTCGACCCATTCATCTCCTATAAAAAAGAAGTCGTAGAGTATCTTGACCAGTTCGATTCCACACCGCCGCGGGAAATTAAACAAGGCGACGGTCACGCGGCGGGCGACAGCGGTGACGGTGGTCGCGTCGATGGCAGTCGCGCCGGCGGTGGCCGCGGGAAAAAATCGTATGGATGATTGCCTGTTCTGCAAAATCGGCGGCGGGAATATTCCTTCCGACAAAGTTTATGAATCGGAAACATTTTTTGCGATTAACGACATCAATCCGCAAGCCCCCACGCATATTCTGATCATTCCCCAAATTCATCATGCAACTTTGTTGGACGTCGAGGAAAAAGATCACGCGCTAATCGGTTCCGTGATCGGCGTGGCGAATCAACTCGCGAAGGAAAGAGGACTCGACGAGTCAGGATTCCGGTTGGTGGTGAATTGCGGCGCCGGTGCTGGGCAATCCGTGTTTCATATACACTTTCATCTTTTAGGTGGTCGCGCCTTAAACTGGCCGCCGGGTTAGGGGAACGCCATGGTTACCGCGGAGCAACTCTACGAAAAGTTGAAAAATATTCGGACGGGCAATCCGGTCTGCCAATTTACCCGCGAGCATTGCGACCGATTGCTCCCCACCATAAAAAAGATTGAAGACCTCAAGCGCGAAAAAAACGCCGTCATCCTCGTTCACAATTATGTCGCGCCGGAAATTTTTTACAGCGTTGCCGATTACACCGGCGACTCTTATGGCTTATCGAAAAAAGCGAAGGAATCGCATGCCGACGTCATCGTTTTTTCAGCGGTCCGTTTCATGGCAGAGACCGCCAAGATTCTCAATCCAGAGAAAACCGTGCTGGACCCAAACCCCAACGGCGGCTGTTCCCTCGCCGATGGGATAACGGCGGCGGATGTGACGCGGCTCCGCGAAAAATTTCCCGACCATACATTTGTTTGTTACATCAACACAACCGCCGCGGTGAAAGCCCAGTGCGACGTGTGCGTTACCTCTTCAAATGTTTACGCCATCATCGAGAAAATCCCCAACGATAAAATTTATTTTTTGCCGGATCGGTTGATGGGAGAAAACGTAATCAATCATCTTAAAGTTCGCGGAGTGAATAAGGACATCCAACTCTGGGACGGCACTTGTTACGTTCACGAAGAGTACCAGCCCGAAAGTATAGATCAGGTGCGGAAAAACTTTGCGGGCGTGGAAATTCTCGTCCACCCCGAGTGCAGTCCTTCCGTCGTGGACAAAGCGGATTATGTAGGAAGCACCAGCCAAATGCTCAGCCACGTGCGCGAGTCGCGGCGGGACTCATTTTTTCTGCTTACCGAATGCGGACTAAGCGGTGTTTTGCAATCAGAGTTTCCCGAGAAAACATTCGCCGGAAGTTGCACACTTTGCAAATATATGAAGTCCAATTCCTTGGAAGATATTTTGAGCGTCCTCGAAAACCCCAGCCCGCATCACGTCATCACCCTCAACCCGGAAATCCAAAGCCGCGCGTTGCATTGCGTAAACCAAATGTTCAACTACTCCAACTAGCGGACACGAGTTCAAACTCAATATAATTTCTTTAGAATGATGGGGAGCAAAATAGCCAGCACGACTACTATCCCGATAAAAGTTTCCCAGTTTTGAAACATATTTTTTTCTCCCGCCGTCATTCCTCTGGAGCAATCATTTTTTCGGGACAAACTTTTTTGTCAAATTCCTCAGGCGTGAGCAAGTTCAAAACCGCCGCCGCTTCCTTCAGCGTGCTGTTATCCTGATACGCTTTCTTCGCCACTTTGGCGGCGTTGTCATAACCAATATGTGGATTGAGCGCCGTGACCAACATGAGCGAACCGTTGAGATGTTTTTCGATTTGCGTTTTGTTCGGCTCTATGCCGACCACGCAATAGTCGTTGAAAGATCGGCAGGAATCGGCAAGCAAGCGAATGGACTGAAGCAGATTGTAAATCATCATCGGTTTGAAAACATTGAGTTCAAAATTCCCGGAGGACCCGCCCACGTTGATGGCCATGTCGTTGCCAATTACCTGCGCCGCGACCATCGTCATCGCTTCGGACTGAGTGGGGTTGACCTTGCCCGGCATGATGGAACTCCCCGGTTCATTGGCGGGTAAAATGATTTCCCCGATTCCACACCGCGGGCCGGACCCGAGCCAGCGTATATCGTTGGCAATTTTCATGAGCGAACAAGCAATCGTTTTCAAAACGCCGCTGGCTTCGACAATGGCATCGTGCGCCGCGAGTGATTCAAATTTATTCGGCGCGGTGACAAAGGGATACCCGGTGAGCTCGGCGATGCGCTCCGCAACTTTCACGGCAAAATCTTTGTGCGCGTTGAGACCGGTTCCCACCGCGGTTCCGCCCAACGCAATTTGATACATCCTAGGCATGCAGCCATCAACGCGGTCAAGCGCGTATTCCAACTGCGTGGTGTATCCGCTGAACTCCTGGCCCAAAGTAAGCGGCGTCGCGTCCATCAAATGAGTTCGGCCAATTTTTATGACGTCCTGAAACTCGTCGGATTTTTTTCGGAACGAGCCAGCCAAATTCGATATGGCGGGGATGAGCGTGTCGCGGATGCGCGCGACCGCCGCGATATGCATCGCCGTCGGGAAAGTATCGTTGGAAGACTGACTCTTGTTGACATGATCGTTGGGGTGCACCGGGTCTTTCGCGCCGATGGTCCCGCCCGCTATCTCGATAGCCCGGTTGGCGATGACTTCGTTAGCGTTCATGTTGGATTGAGTTCCGCTGCCGGTTTGCCAAACTTTCAACGGAAAATGTTCATCCAGTTTTCCCGCAATCACTTCATCGGCGGCGCGGCAAATCAAGTCTTTGATATTTTCAGGCAAGAGCCCTAGTTCAGCGTTGACCGTGGCCGCCGCCTTTTTCAATACGCCCATTGCCCGGATGATTTCGTGCGGCATGGTTTCGGTGCCGATATCAAAATGGATTAAGGAGCGCGCGGTCTGGGCTCCGTAGTACTTGTTGGCCGGAACCTCAATCTCCCCCATGCTGTCGGTTTCGGTCCGGGTTTTCATAAGTGCTCCTCCTCAGTTTGTAAAATAGTCTGCCGCTTCCGGCATTTTTTCTTCGATATAAATTTTAAATTTTTTTAACAACCGTTGTTCGGCTTGGCGCACCGCCTCTCTGGTAACTCTTCTCTGGTCGCCGATTTCCTGGAGCGATAAAGGGTCTTCGGAAAGAATGCGTTTGTTGAAAATTTCTATTTCGTTGGGGTTCAACTCGGCTTTGAAATTTTCAATATTGTCATTGAGGATTTTTCGGAATTGCGCCGCCGCTACGTTTTCTTCGACAGATTGTCCGCCTTGCGAAAGAGTTTGCGCGGGGGTCATGGTGCTGTCGGGACGAACCGGGGTATCTATCGAAACGTCCATCGCGCCGATGCTGGCTGAGACGTCGATGACTTCCGCTTCGTCAACTCCGAACCGTTCCGCCAGTAGTTTGGTCGTAGGATCAAATCCTTCGCGCGCCAGTTTTTCTTTTTCTTTTTTCAAGTTGAACAAAAGTTTTCGCCGCGCGTTGGTGGTGCCTACTCTCACCAGCCGCCAGTTGTCGAGAATATATTTCAGCATGTACGACTTGATCCACCACGTGGCATAGGCGGAAAGGCGCACGCCTCGAAAAGGATCAAAATTTTTGACCGCTTTCATCAAGCCGACATTGCCTTCTTGAATTAAGTCCATCAGGTTTTGCCATTCTCGTTTGAAAGTCATGGCAATTTTAATGACCAGCATCAAGTTGGCGGTGGTCAATTTATAAGCGGATTCAAAACTGCCGGTTTCTTTATAACGAATGGCGATCTCTTTTTCCTGTTCTTCCGTCAGCGCTGGATACTTGCGGACTTCCTGAAGATATGTGTAAAAAGGATCGCGCGGAACTAGAGACTCTTTGCCCCGGACTGTCGGCACCGTGGGCTTATCTTGCTCCGGTTTATCTAACTCAAATGTTGTTTCATCGTTCATGGATTAAAAACCAAATTTATTTATTGAATCACGATGTCAACGCTCGTTCAGCCGATAATCGCTGGGTTGAAATTCGTACGGCAAAACTTTACAATGGCGCAATGGGACGTTTAGCATTGTTTGGGATTGCCGTAATCCTGCTGATTCTTATCGCGCGCGCGATTTTTCCGACGAGAAGTTCGTCCGCAGAGCAAGAACCTATAGAGATGGTCATGGACCCCAACAACGGAGTGTATATCCCAAAATCTGAAGCGATTAAAAAAACCATTGCTGGCAAGGAACACTATTTTTCAAGCGAACAAAGCGCCGAAGAATTCATAAACAAGAAAAAATCTCCGTCGGGAAAATGAACTGCAACTTGTCCGATGTATTATAACAGAGGATTTTTCTTTAATCGGAGAAGCGGGGAAATTGTGATTATGTCGACAAAAGAAAATAGGTCAGCCAGTCGTTGGAGTCTCGTAACGCGTAGCATTTCCGTGCTTGTGGTTTTGGGGCTGGTGGGCGCAACTCCTGTGTTCGCGGAGGAAAAATGCACGCCGTTAGATAAAAAACGTATCAAGATTGAAGGCTTCATTTCCAAATCTTATCGCAAACAAAGAAAACAAATTTTTAAGGAGTTCGGGGAAATCGGTTCGACACGAGTGGCGTTGCGAGTGTATCCCATGGGCGAGACCTCAAAGGTGCTCGCGGTGGGACGATGCGTTCCTGCTTACATCGCCCAGCACATTATCAAGAAATCCATGCAATACAGTACCGGCGTGGCGAGTCTGGTGCAACAGCAGTTCCTCCATACTCATTGGGTGGGCGTTGGCGTCACGATGTTTGATGAACCTTCGCAGCAAATCGTTTCCGCCAGCCAAGTGCAACAACTTTTGCGGCAAGGCATTACCGATGATGACTTTCATTCTTTGTACCGAGAACTATCGGTGCCGGACGAGCGCGTTCCCTACTTCGGCTTGTATGTCCCCAATGTCAAACGCGCGCAACGCAATTAATATTTGTCGCCATCGCGTTATGCCCCGGAAGTTCCGCGACGGGTGATTTCCGCGCAACGAAAAGTATCCCGCCAAAAATTGGAGTGACTTGCTAGAACTTGAACACCATGTCCGCTTGAAATCTTTTGCGCGCGTTGCTCGGACCTCTTTCGGAATTGGTGTCGAAATAGGTGACCGCGAACTTCGCTCCTTCGGTTACACCAACGCCGCCGCCCACTTCCCAGCCTTTCCGACCGGAACCATCGCCCGGGGTTTCGCCGCCGCCGGAAAAGTCGGAGTCGTCGAGACGCGCAAAAACGGCGTCGCGTTGGGAAACTCGGTATATCAATTTTAAATCCCAGTCGCCGAATTTTTTCCCGGAGTTTCCGTACTCGCCGCCAATCTGCCAACCGTTGTTAAGCTCGGGAACGGCGGCGGGAAAGTCGCCGATGTTCTCGACATGTTCAGCAAATATCCGCAACTTTCTGCCGTAAATATTTTTAGACCACTCGCCGATGACATCCACGAGTTTAATTTCAACACCGGAAGTATTTCCCGAACCCCCACCTTCAACGCCGACATAATTATAGTAGGCACCGGATATTTTGAATTCACCGCGACGGGTTTTCTGGATGAGCGTTCCTTGAAAAGCCAAAAGTTCCACGCCGTTGTCTGGCGCTTCCTGTTCGTCAACCGTGTATTGACCAAAGACACCTTGCAACGTGGTTTCCCCCGCTTCGTAAGTAATGGTTTCGCTGAGACCTTCCAGGTTGACATCGGAGTCCCAAACCAGTTTGGACTTGTGAAAAGGGTTGGGCGCCTTTCCGCCTTGAACGACAAAGTTCATCGTGCCATAGGCGGGAGTCCATCGAACATAAGCCTGATCAATCTTGGAGTGAAAAGGCTCGCCTAAAGTTTGGTTGGTCGATGTGCTGTCGCTCGTTTTGCCGGTGGCTAGTCTGAACACAACGTCCAGATTTTCGGACACGGAGAGTTTTCCTTTCAGGCGCATCCGTATTCGATAGACGTCATCCTTGCGGGCATTTTCAAAATCGTCATCCTGGTAACGAACTCTGAAATCTCCGCCAAAGGTAAAACGTTTTGTCGCATCCGACGGTGCCACATTCGAACTTTGCTTTTCCTCCAACGCCGTCAACCGCAACTCCTGTTCAGACATTCCCGCCGTTGAAACTTTCGGGGCAACCCACGTCAACACGACAACCCACGCGCAAATAAAACCGGGCTTGCACACTTTAATTTCCTCTTACAAAAAAATGTAGATGGCTTAATTGTCGCGGCGGGCGAGGCGTACTGCGTGGGAAATGGTTTGGTCGTTCTTGCCGTACCAGTAGGCGCAGCCGTTCACGTAGAATAGGATTTGCGCTTCCTCGCCGCGGATTGATGAAGTCCAAGTGCAGTTCGCGGCGGGGGGAAACACGGGGTCGAGATGTATGTCGCCGCCGTTGGCATCTTTATTCAACTTTTCTTTATCAAAAATGGATGCGGCTTCGTGAACGGTCGGGATGTGCCAGTCGTCATACCCGCCGACTTTTTTCTCATTCATTTTTTTTAGATATTCTTCTGCTTCCGCGTAAGAAACATCTTTACCGATATCCAACCGCGAGTCGTTCACCATCCAGGTGACGCTGGTTAGCGAATCGTAAATCGTTCCATCGTCTCTTTTCAAAAACCGTGATTTTTCGTCGCCCATTTTATTCCTCTAACAATAACGAAGTTCGCGCCGTCGCTTGCAAGAATCTTCCCCGCAAGTCAAACGCCCGAATTTATTTTAACTGATGCATCGGCGGTTTGCAAAAATCGCGCGCAGAGAACCGCGCCGCGGAAGCAGTCGATGACGGCGCCGTCACCGTCACCACCGTCGCCGCGCCTAGCAATAAAAATCTTCGCGGCGGTCTTTGAACAAGTGGTTGTGAGGATTGAGAGATTTGTCGCGGGCTTTTTCCAAGTCGATCGCGATGGTCTGAACTTCTTCTTCGGTTTCGGACGCGCGGGTCATGATGTTCCCGCCCGGGTCGACAACTTGGCTTTGGCCTATGAATCGAAGAGGCCCCATGCGGTCTTCGCTTCCCACCCGGTCGGCGGTGACGGCAAAGACGCGGTTCTCCACGCAACGGGTGATCATCGCTTGAGGACAATGGGGCAAAACTAAATTGGAAGGATGGGCGATTAAGTCGGCGCCCAGCAGGGCGAGCGTCCGCGCGGTTTCGGGGAAGTACCAGTCGAAACAAATCATGACGCCGACTTTCGCGCCGCCGATGTCAAAAACTTTTAGCGGCAAGTTGCCCGCGTCGAAGCAAACTTTTTCTGTACTGAAAAGATGCAACTTGCGGTATTTCCCGACGTAACCGTTGGGACCCGTGATGACGGCGGAATTGTAAACGTGGCTCGCGTCGGCTTCGGGAAGTCCGGCGACCACAAACGCGTTGCTCTTTTTCGCGATGGCGGTCAGCGCGGCCGTGGTGGTCCCATCGGGAACTTGCTCCGCCAAGTCATGAACTTCTTGCCGATTTTTGAATTGGTATCCCGTCGCAAAAAGTTCGGGGAGGACGAATAAATCTGCGCGGCGACCGTCCAAAAGTTTTGCAACGCGGTCGAGGTTTTTCTGCACGTTTGCGAAGACAGGATTATTTTGAACGAACCCTACTTTCATAGTGGTCACGCGGCGGTCGCGGTTGTCGGTCAAGTCAACCGTGAAGTTTTATTTCTCAGCAGATGGTCGATGAGAATCAGGGCGACCATGGCCTCGGCGATGGGAACGGCTCTGGGGGCGACGCATGGGTCGTGGCGGCCCTCCACGCGGATTTTAGATTTTTCGCCTTTTTGGGTGACGGTTTCCTGCGCCTTGTTGATGGACGATGTCGGCTTCACAACTAGCCGAACCACAATGTCCATACCGTTGGAAATTCCGCCAAGAATCCCGCCGGCGTGATTGGTTCGCGTCGTCACCTTTTTGTTTTTCATAACGATGATGTCGTTCGACTCCGACCCGGTCATGGTGGCGGTTTGGAATCCCGCGCCGATTTCCACCCCCTTCACGGCGGGGATGCTCATGACGGCTTTCGCCAAGTCGGCGTCCAACTTATCGAAGACCGGCTCGCCCAATCCGGCGGGCACTCCCTTGGCGACCACTTCGACGACGCCGCCGAGCGAGTCGCCGTTTTTGCGCGCTTGCATGATTGCCGTCACCATTTTTTTTGCGGCTTGCGGATCCGGACAGCGCACGATATTTTTTTCTATTTCCTTGAAGTTCACGGTCGCCGCCGCGTGATTTCCGATTTGCCGAGTGAATCCGGTGATGACAATTTTGTCCCGCGCCAAAAGTTTTTTGGCGATGGCTCCGGCCGCAACTCTGCCGACGGTTTCCCGCGCGCTGGCACGGCCGCCGCCGCGGTAATCCCGAAACCCATATTTCATGTCGTAACTATAATCCGCGTGACCGGGACGATACAGGTGTTTGATCGATTCATATTTTGAGGCGTCGGCGTCTTTGTTGTCCACCCACATGGAAATGGGTGTGCCTGTGGTTTTGCCTTTGAAAATGCCGGACGCAATTCGGATGTGGTCGCCTTCTTTGCGGGTGGTGGTGACTTTGCTTTGGCCAGTTCGGCGGCGGTCTAAATCTTTTTGAATGTCGGATTCTTTGAGAGGCAAACCCGCGGGGCATCCTTCCACCACCACGCCGACGCCACTACCGTGAGATTCTCCCCAAGTGGTAATTTTGAAAAGTTTGCCTAAAGAACTGCCAGCCATAAGTTTGCGGGTCGAAGGGAACGAAACGTCGTGATCGCGCCGTGGGGAATGGGATTGGTGATGATGTTATCTTTCGCAAACCGCGTTTCAGGATTTTTGCTCTTGCGTTTTTTTATCATCCACCATTTGTCGCAGGTCTTTGCCGGCTTTGAAAAAAGGTACTTTTTTGGAAGGGACCTCCACGTTCTGCCCCGATTTCGGATTGCGCCCAATTCGGGCGTTTCGTTGCCGAATTCTGAAACTGCCAAACCCGCGCAACTCAACTTTTTTTCCTTCCGCCAACGATTCGGTGATACTTGAAAACACGGTGTTCACCACAACCTCGGTCTGCTTTTTTGTCAGGTTGATTTGGGTGGCTACTTTTTCAACCAGTTCTGCTTTCGTCACTGAAAAGTTCCCCTTCCCCCGCGCCGGTCGGCGTTTTAATTTTCTCTTGAGTAAATGATTTGGCGGAGTGTAGCACTGCGCCGAAGTTAAGTCAAGCCTAACATTTCAATGGGTTCACCCGTTTTCGTCGCGCGGTTTTTTTGTCACGAAAAATTTCTTTCGTCGCCGTTGCGGCGCGGATTATTTCGTCACGGAAACCATACATATTGAAGACGGGGAACGGATGACGGCGTTAAGGTTGCGGCGAACTTGCGGGAAAGTGAACTCTGGAGTAGCCAGTCGAGAAAGGGCAGTTTTTCTTTTTCTTCGATGATTTCGGGTTTGCCTTCGACGCCGATTTTTTTCGCCAGTAGTTCAATGGTTTTTTCGAGCCCGCCTGTTTCGTCGATTAATTTTAACGCCAGGGCTTGCTGACCCGTCATGATTCTGCCGTCGGCAATCGCGCTGACTTCCGACACGGTGAGTCCGCGGCCTTTCGCGACGGCGTGAATAAATTGTTGGTGCACATCGTCCACGACATTTTGCAGTAGTTTTTGTTCTTCCGGTTTCATGGCGCGCAGGGGGGAGCCCACGTCTTTGTATTTGCCGCTCTTGATGACGACCGATGCGACGCCGATTTTTTTGGCTAGTTCCTCCACGTTGCTGAAAGCCATCACCGCCGCGATGCTCCCCGTCAAGGTGCCGGGATTTGCTAAAACGTAGTCGGCCGCGCAGGCGATGTAATACCCGCCCGATGCCGCGATGGCGCCCAGGGAAGCGTAAACCGTTTTATGCTCGGCGCGCAGTTTCATGACTTCGTCGTAAACTTCTTGCGCTGGGGCGACGGCACCGCCGGGGGAATCGATGCGCAGGATGACGCCGCGCACTCCGGGATTCTGGCGGTAACTGGAAAGTTGGCGGACGATGTCGCGGGAATCGAGAAGCATTCCTTGAATGTGCACCAAAGCGATTTCTCCGGACGGGGATTTCCAACGCTCTGGCAACAAGGCGGAACCGATGGTCAGCAGAATCATCAAGGCGACGAGCGCCGCCGAAAATCGTAGCAAGGATGCCAGGAAAGATTTTCGCGGCGGTTTACTTTGGGCGGCGGGTTCCATGGTCGGGACTCCAGTGTTATCGGCGCGGCGATGACGGCGGCATCACGGCGGCGCGGTGGTTTTATTCTTCCTTCTTAATGTTTTCCAGTTTGGCTTGCTCTTTTTCGATCTGCGGGATGTTGAGATTTTCTTTGTAGGCTTTGACGCTTAGCGCGATCTTTTTGTTGGTGGTGTCCACCTTAATCACTTTCGCTTTGATGGCGTCGTCCACCGCCACCGCAGATTCGGGGTCGGAAATCTTTTCTGAACTGAGTTGCGAAACGTGGATTAAGCCTTCCAGTCCGTCGCCAAATTCCGCGAACGCACCGAAACTGGTCACCTTGACGATCTTGCCGTTGACTTCGGTGCCGATAGGATAGTTGACCGCGATGTCGTCCCACGGGTCGGGTTGCAACTGTTTGATGCCGAGGGATATTCGGCAGTTATCCCTGTCGATGCTGAGCACCGATGAGGTGATTCTATCTTTTTTCTTCACGACTTCGGAGGGGTGCTTGATTTTTTTCCAACTCAAATCGGAAATATGGATCAAACCATCCACGCCGTCTTCCAGTTCCACGAAGGCGCCGAAGTCGGTCAGGTTGCGGACCGTGCCTTCGACTTGGGAGCCGATGGGGTAGGTCTCTGCGATGTGCTCCCACGGGTTGGGCTTGATTTGTTTCATGCCGAGCGAAATCCGTTTTTTATCTTTGTCCAAAGTCAGGATGATGGCTTCCACTTCGTCCTCGATGGAAACCATTTTGCTCGGGTGTTTGACGTGGCGGCTCCAACTCATTTCGGAAATGTGAATCAATCCTTCGATGCCTCTTTCAAGTTCCACGAACACTCCGTAATCGGTGATGCTGACCACCCTGCCTTTGATCCTAGTGTCGGCGGGATACTTGCTGTCGGCATCCACCCACGGGTCGGGGCTTGCTTGCTTGAGACCCAACGAGACGCGCTCCTTCTCCTTGTCGTATTTGAGAACCATGACGGTGACTTTGTCGCCGATGGAAAACATTTCGGAAGGATGGTTGACTCGTCCCCACGACATGTCGGTGATGTGGAGCAGACCATCGATTCCGCCAAGGTCGATGAACACTCCGTACTCGGTGATGTTTTTGACGATGCCCTCGATGAGGCTGCCTTCGCTTATTTGTTCGAGGGTGCCTTCGCGTAATTGTTTGCGCTGCTCTTCCAAAAGAATCCGCCGCGACAGAACGATGTTGCCGCGCTTTTTGTTCATCTTGATAATCTTCATTTCGAATTCTTCGCCGATTAGTTTTTCGAGATTGCGCGTCGGACGTAAATCAATTTGGGAACCCGGCAGGAAGGCTCTGAGTCCTATATCAACGGTCAGCCCGCCTTTGGCTTTGGAGACCACCGCGCCCGAAATGATTTCGCCCGCATCATAAACTTTGACGAGTTCGTCCCAGATTTTAATCTTGTTGGCTTTCTCTTTGGACAAGACGACATTGCCGTGGTTGTCTTCCACTTTTTCGAGATAGACCTCCACCTCATCTGCAACTTGCAAGTTCTTGCCGCCTTCGGGAAATTCGGAAAGCGCGACCAGTCCCTCCGATTTGAAACCCACATCGATGGTGGCGAGTCCACTGGAAATGGCGATCACCTTGCCGGTGATAATCTGCGAAGCCTTGAACCGACCGAGGCTGTCGTCAAAATAACTTTCCATTTCTTTGTAGGCCGCAACCTGGTCGGGAGTCAATTCTTCCATCTCCGCCTTCTCATCATTTTCCATCTGCTCTAACAACTCTTTGGATATTTTCATAACCTGCTGATTCTCACTTTCTTTTTGGTTGTGTCAAGGTTGTTGATATTTTTCAAAACATACTCGGCGACTTCTTCGATGCTCAACCGAGTGGTGTTGACTTTCACCGCGTCGTCCGCCATGACCAGCGGGGAAATTTTTCGCCGCCGATCTTCGCCGTCGCGTTGCCGAATTTCCTGAATCATCCCTTGCAAATCCAAACTCAGATTTTTAGATTTCAATTCCTCATAACGCCGCCGTCCCCGTTCTTCCGCATCGGCGACGAAAAAGAATTTTTTCTCGGCGTGGGGGAAAACCACCGTCCCGATATCCCGTCCATCCATAACCACGTTCCCCGCCTTGCCGATTTGGCGTTGCTTGGCAACCAGAATCTCGCGAACGGATTTCTGCGCGGCGACCACGGCGGCGCCTTTGCCCACCGTTTCATTTTTTAGACGGAGGGTTGCGTCTTCCCCGCGCACTCGCACCGAATATCCATCGCCGCCGTCACCACCGCCGCGAACAAACTCAATGTCCATGTCGCGAGCAATCTCCGCCATCGCTGTTTCGTCGGCGAGACGCAAACCTTTTTTCTGCGCGGTCCAAGCCACGGTGCGATACATGGCGCCGGTGTCAATGTATCGATAGTTCAGCCGCGTGGCGACCAACTTGGCGACCGTGCTTTTTCCACTGCCGGCGGGTCCGTCTATCGCGATAATCATTCCTTTAAATTACGTTACACCGATATTTGTTCGCGACCATAAATTCTTTTTCCAGCGCTTGCCCGTCTTTCTTTTCGATGGTGCCGCGGATTTTCTCCAACTTGCCTTGGAACTGGTGGATCATGTCCAACAAATGGTCGCGGTTGGAAAGACAGATGTCCCGCCACATCACCGGGTCGCTGGAGGCAATCCTCGTGATGTCTTTTAGCCCAGCACCGGAAAAGGCAGTGACGGTGCGGTCTTCCTGCGTTCTCAACGCGCCGAGCGTGTTCATCAAAGCGTAAACGATGATGTGGGGCAAATGGCTCACCGCGCCAAAAACGAAATCGTGTTCTTCCGCGGATAGGTTGACGACTTCCATCCCCACCGCCTGCCAAAGCGCGCTGATTTTTTCTAACGCTTCGGCGTCGGTTTTTTCGCTCGGGGTGACGATACATTTTGCGCCTTGATATAAGTTGGCGGCGGAAGCTTCTAGCCCGGAATTTTCGCCGCCGGCGATCGGGTGCGACCCGACGAAAAAAACGCCGGCGGGAACCAATTTTTCCGCCGCCGCGACGACTGGTACTTTCACCGAACCAACATCGGTGATCAAGGCGCCGGGTCGGATTTCCGCCAGCATTTTTTGAAGTAGCGGGACGATGGTGGCGACCGGCGTGCAGAGCACGATCAGTTGCGCGTCTTTCACCGCCGCCGCCAAATCCGTGTGGTAATCATCGATGATCTTCAGCGCCCGGGCTTTTTCCAAGTTGTCACGATTTCTTCCGCACCCCGTAATCTTTTCCACCAAGCCGCGTTCTTTGCAAGCCTTCGCCAAAGAAGCCCCGAGCAATCCGACGCCGACGATGGTCATTTTTCCAAAATGCGTCATGGTTGTTCCTCGCCGGGATAGGAGCCTAGCACCCGCAAGAACAGGGCTTGTTTGCCCAATGCTTTCAAGACGCGCTCGACCGCTTTGTCTTCCACGTGACCGGTGAAGTCAACGTAGAATAAATATTCCCAGGGCCGATTGCGTAGCGGGCGCGATTGTATTTTCGATAAATTGATTTTGTTGCGGGCGAAGAGTTGCAGGGTTTTGAGCAAGGACCCGGATTCGTCCGCGATGGAAAACATGACGGAGGTTTTATTCTTGCCGGCTCTTTTCGCTTTGTCTTTCGAAATGATTAGAAACCGCGTGTGATTTTCGGCGTGGTCTTGAATATTTTTTGCGACGATTTTTAATCCGTAAACTTCGGAGGCTAGTTCCCCGGCGATGGCGGCGGTGTTTTTATTTTGCTTGGCGAACTGCGCCGCCTGCGCGGTGCTGGAGGCGGGGGCTTGTTCAACGCTTGGCAGGTTGCGGTTTAGCCAACTTCTGCATTGCGCCAAAGGCTGGGGATGCGAATAGATTTTGCGTATCTTTTTTCGGTCTGTCGCGCTGGATAAAAGGAACAGTCCGACGGGGAGCCGCATCTCATTGCAAATATGAAGTGGTGAATCGACGAAACAATCTAAGGTTAGGTTGATAACTCCTTCGATGGAATTTTCCACTGGCACGATTCCATAATCGGAGTTGCCCAACTCGACTTCCGAAAAAACGGTTTCAATGTTTCCGCAAGGATTGAAGGTACAGGAGTGGCCAAAATGCCGCACCGCCGCTTGGTGACTGAACGTGGTCGCCGGTCCCAAAAAAGCAATCTTCAACGGCTTTTCCAAAGCCAGCGTGGCGGAGAACAATTCGCGGAAAATAAATTCGACGGCGGCGGCGGGGAAGGGACCTTTGTTCTTGTTCCTCAGCCGCTCGAGGATAGCCCGCTCGCGGTGGGGAACGTGGTAATGGTTTTTCTCGTGGCGGGATTTCTCATCGCCAATCTTGCGCGCCAACTGACCGCGGCGGCTAATCAACTTCAACAGTTGGTCATCAATTTTGTCAATCTGCTGACGCAAATCATCTAGTTGGGACAAAGAAACGGACACCACCTTTACTGGGATTTCCCACAATCGTCTACCGGGATGCCCGATGATTCCATAGTTCGGTCGCGAAATGCAAGCAAAATTTATCGGCGGCGACGCGGCGGTGACGGTGGTGGCGGGATGACGACGGCGACCGCGGCAACTTTGTGTTTACGGGATGTCTTCCAGTTTTTCGATCGTCAAAGTTTGGAGCATTTGTTTCTTCAAGTTGCGAAAAACTTTGTTGAAGTCGAGGCGCGGATTTCGCGGCGACACATAAAAAACGTCGATCGCGCGGTCTCCCTGAACGGAAATTTTCGCCCGATGAATCCGAATCCCGAAATCCACAAAGACCGTGGAAACTTTGTAGAGCATGCCGATATGGTCGCGGGCTTCAACTCTGATTACGGTGAATGGATTGTCCCGCGTTTTTTCGACGCGCACCTTGGGGGTGATGGCCATCTTTTTCGGTGCGCCCGCGTATCGGGTTCGAGATTTCAACAGGTCGTGCAAACTGGTCTCTTCGGAAAATAGTTGGCTCAAAATATTTTTAATATTTTTCCAGATGGCAAAGTCGGCGGCGACGATGGCGTCTGCTTCAATCTGAATGGAGACGATCACCATTCCGTCTTGTTTGAGATAGAAATGCGCGCCAAGGATGTTCAGGTTTTTGGCGGTGAC
The DNA here is from genome assembly GCA_002454045.1 of Nitrospina sp. UBA6727. Lineage (GTDB taxonomy): Bacteria > Nitrospinota > Nitrospinia > Nitrospinales > VA-1 > LS-NOB. The sequence goes on from DKID01000024.1 coordinate 27,316, forward strand.
GGTGCCGACCAGTTTTTTGAAAGCCTCGTTGCCGGTGGGACAACAAAGCGTCAGGTTGTGGAAGTCCCCTTCGTCGTGGAACTGGTGATGCAAAATAAATCGTTTGTCTTTAAAAGAGCGGAGGAGGCGGATGTGAAGTGCCACCTCTTCGGAAGAGGCGGTCATCAAATAATCTTCGGGCATTTGGCGCAGATGTTCTTCGATGTCGTTCACGGGAAGTTCCCGATGCAAGGCTTTGAAAACTCCGACACGGGTGGCGCGGGGTTGTTGCTCCAGGGATTCCGGATTTTCCAGATACCGCAGAGTTCTTTCATATAATTCGGAAAGCAATATTTTTTTCCACGCGGTCATGGTTCCCGGAGCCACCGCCCGCAACTCGGCGTAACTGAGCAGGTATAATCCCTGCAACCGTTGCGGATTTTCGACCGTGTTGCCAAACTGCTGGATAACCCCGGACTGGTGAATGTCCCGATGCAACGCCGTGTCGATTAGGGTGTAAGAATTATCGAGAAAAAATTGCAGGGTTCGTGCATCCGCCTCTTCCAGGTTCAGCCGTTCTTTGAGGGACTGCAAAAATTTCTGGCGTCCCATTTCGTCGTCGGATACTTTTCGCACCGATTGAAGTAGCGCCGACAATTTCAGAATTCCTTTTCCACGGTAGTCGCAATATAAAACGCGCAGGTCTGTGGGATTGGTGATGTTGGTCGCGGCGGTTAGTTCATCCAAAAAACGGATGACGCGCAGGGAATGTTCGTCGGCGGTGTAATGGTGATAGAAGTCGTGATTCACTTTGCAATGCACGAGGCCGAACTCTGGCAAGATTTGTTCGAGGATGCGGGTGTCGTGCATCAGTCGCAAAATTTTTTCCGCGGCGGCGTCGTCCAAAATGGAAAATAGGAAATCCCTAATCTCCTTGCCCCGCATGCCCCGCGCGGATTGCGCACGGACGAAGTTTTTGTTCAATCGCATTTGCCGACGAAGTTTGTAATCTGGCATGACCTGATGTTTTCTGCAAAGTTCCAACGCCGTCAATAAAAGCGATTTGTCTTCTTTGAAATCCCCCTTCGCGTCGCCGTTGTAAATCAGGGAGGAATCTGAAATATGGAATCCATGTCCCACGGATTTTTTGGTCAACGAGGAAATTACTTTCTTAAGAGACTTTTTGGATTGTCGGCAATGCTCGAAAAGGTTTTGGGAAAAATTATGAATGTTGGTGGCGTGCAAATAATAATCGCGCATGAACTCTTCAACGGGTTGACCAGCGGCGGAAGATCGGTATCCCAAGTTGACCGCCAGTTTTTTCTGGATGTCGAAAGCCAGAACATCGGTTTTTTTCTTGGCGAGATAATGCAGTTCGTTGCGGACGCGCAGTGAAAAATCAACCGAATGGTAGAGCGACTCGATTTCCGGCTGGGACAAAACATGGGGCGCATCAATTTCACGAAGCGAGTGACATCCGTAGCGGACGGCGGTGGCCCAAAGGGCGTTGTGGTAATCCCGCAATCCCCCTGGCCCGTTTTTAATATCCGGCTCGGGGTGACAAACTACTCCATCGTCCTGACCGTGCCGAGTGTATTTTTCTTTCAACTTAGAGTTCAGAAACTGTTTCACATTTTTTTGTAAAACATTTTTGTGGACCGCGTTATAAAACTTTTCATAAGTGCCACGGTTGCCGACGAGAAACCGGATTTCAATCATAGAAGTTTTGATGGTCAAATCCTCGCGTGCCAGTTTTACGCAGTCTTTAATCGTCCGAGAACTGTGGCCGATTTCCATGTCAAATTCCCAAAGCACCGACAGCACGTCCTTGATAAAAGTTTTCGTTAGACGCCGCGGTTTTTCGGGAAGAAGAAACAATAAGTCAATATCGGAAAACGGATTGAGTTCCCCCCGACCATAGCCGCCGACCGCGACGAGAGAGAAGTCTGCCAAGACATCGGCCCCCGCGTAAATCTCAAGCCGCGCCATGGAAAGCAGGACATGCTGAATGACCTCATCGACCAGGCTGGTGTGCGCTTGGATGATTTCGCGGCCGCCGATTCCTGAACGATGCCACCTTTTGATCTTCGCTTTTTCCTTGCGTAATAATTTTTTGAACGCCTGGAAATAGGGCAGTCTTCGTCGCGGGTCAGGCGGAATATTCTTCATCTGGTCGAAGTCAACCGTCAACCGATATGCATGTTCCGAAATATCCATAGGGGAAAATCAGCGGGGGGAAATTTATTTGAAAAGCATAAAATGATTATCGCATATTTCAAACTTTGTTCGTTCCCACTTTTATGCGTGAAGGTTCTCGACGAAGATTACCCGAATTGTTTTTTCGGTGTCCGTCGCGATTCATCCCGCCGATGTTTTTGCGGAGAGTCGCCCAGCCAAAATTGCTTGACAAGAAGGAGGGAATAATTTAGCTTACCCGCTCTTCTAAAAGACATCAGGCATCGCGGTTTTCCGTCACTTCCGCCACTTGCGATTTGATTATTTTCGCAATTCGTAATTTCGCTAAACTTAATTTTGCATCGCGGCGATACACGGTGACGGTGTTGACGATGACGACGGCGACGAAGGATGAGGACTTGCGCGTCGCCTGAAAGAAAACTTTATATTGAGGCAAACCGATGTCAGACCAACCGGATATTATTTACACGAAAGTAGACGAAGCACCGCAACTTGCGAGCGGGTCTTTTCTCCCAATCGTACAAGCGTTTACTCGCGTGTTTGGGATTAACGTGGGCACGAAAGATATTTCTCTTGCGGGGCGAATCATCGCCCAATTTCCCGAGCGACTAAAACCGGAGCAGCAGCAACCGGACGATTTGGCTTTGCTGGGTGAACTGGTACTTCAACCCGACGCCAACATCATCAAACTTCCCAACATCAGCGCGTCCAATCCTCAAATCAAAGCCGCCATTGAGGAGTTGCAATCCCGCGGTTACGATCTTCCAGATTATCCCGAAGACCCGAAAAATGACGACGAAAAGAAAATCAAATCCAAGTATGACAAAATCCAAGGAAGCGCCGTCAACCCAGTTTTGCGACAAGGAAATTCAGACCGCCGCGCCGCCGTCTCCGTCAAAAATTACGCGAAGCGCAATCCCCATAAAATGGGGTCATGGTCGAAAAATTCCAAGACGAATGTCGCGACCATGAAGGATGGAGATTTTCGCTCCAACGAAAAATCGACGACCATCACCGACCAAGCCGCGGGCAACGGTAAAATCGAATTCGTCGCGGCAGACAGAAGCGTTACCGTGTTGAAAGATAAAATTTCCTTCGAGACGGGCGACGTAGTGGACGCCACCAAAATGAGTTGCGCGGCTTTGCGCCAATTCATCGAAGAACAAATATCGGTGGCGAAAAAAGCCGACATCTTGTTGTCCCTGCACATGAAAGCCACCATGATGAAAGTTTCCGACCCCATCATCTTTGGCCACAGCGTCACGGTTATATTTGCAGACGTGTTCAAAAAATATGCGGACGTGTTCAAAAAACTGAAGGTGGACGCCAACAACGGTCTAGGCGACGTTTACGCAAAGATAAAAAGTTTGCCCGCAGACCAACAGAAAAAAATTGCGGCGGACATCCAAACCTGCATTGAGCAGGGACCGAAACTGGCGATGGTGGACTCCGACAAAGGCATCACGAATTTTCATGTCCCGAGTGACATCATCGTCGACGCCTCCATGGCCGCCGCGATTCGCACCTCCGGGCAAATGTGGGACAGCAACGGCGCAGCGCGCGACACCTTAGCCATGATCCCGGACAGCAGTTACGCCGGCATTTATCAGGCGACCATCGACTTTTGTAAAGAGCACGGCGCCTTCGACCCCACCACCATGGGCACGGTTCCCAACGTTGGCCTCATGGCGAAAAAGGCGGAAGAGTACGGGTCGCACGACAAAACATTTGAGGCGACCGGCAAAGGCACCATTCGGATGCTCGCCGGCGACGGGCAAGTTCTGCACGAGTTCGCCGTGGAAGAAAGAGACATCTTCCGCGGTTGCGTAGTCAAAGACGTAGCGATTAAAGACTGGGTCAAACTCGCCGTCAGCAGAGCGCGGCTGTCTTCCACCCCCGTCGTTTTTTGGTTAGACAAGAACCGCGCGCACGACGCCCAAATCATAAAAAAAGTGAACCTCTATTTGCAAGACCACGACACCAACGGCTTGGACATTCAAACCATGTCGCCGGTGGACGCGATGAACCATTCCCTCAAACGCGCCAAAGAAGGCAAGGATACTATCTCCGCGACGGGCAACGTGCTGCGGGATTATCTCACCGACTTGTTCCCGATTTTGGAACTCGGCACCAGCGCGAAAATGTTGTCGATCGTACCGCTCATCAACGGCGGCGGTCTTTTCGAAACCGGCGCCGGAGGGTCCGCGCCAAAGCATGTTCAACAATTTCTCAAAGAGGGACATCTGCGGTGGGAATCGCTCGGTGAGTTTTTGGCACTGTCCGAATCCTTGGCGCATCTAGGCCGCGCGAAAGGCAACGAGAAGGCTTCCCTGCTGGCGGAAACGTTGGAGCGAGCCACCGGCAAATTGATGGAAAACAAAAAGTCGCCGGGCCGCGAAGTCGGGCAGTTGGATAATCCCGGCACGCATATTTATGAAACACTTTACTGGGCGCAAGAGTTGGCAAATCAAAATAAGGACGCCAGCCTTAAAACGCGTTTTGCTCCCGTTGCAAAAGAACTTGAAGAAAAACTGGATGTCATTTTCGACGAGATGAACGCCGCCAGCGGGCAACCTAAAGACATCGGCGGTTATTACCTCCCCGACTCGGAAAAAGTGAAAGTGGCAACGCGGCGCAGCGCAACCTTCAACAAAATACTGGACAGCCTGAGTCATTGACCTCGGGGAGAACCCCCGCGGGAAAATTGCGAGGACCACTATGCCAAGTCCAAGAAAAAAAATTACGGTAGTCGGCGCGGGACAAGTTGGTTCCACCGTCGCCCAGTTGACCGCGTATAGAAACCTCGGCGATATAGTAATCATCGATATCATCGATGGCATCCCGCAAGGGAAGGCGTTGGACTTGCAAGAGTCGAGTTGCTTGCAAGCCTTTGATAGCTTGGTGACGGGGACGAACGATTATAAAGACACCGCAAATTCCGACATCGTAGTGATCACCGCCGGCTTGCCCCGTAAGCCCGGCATGAGCCGTGACGACCTGCTCGCCACCAACGCGAAAATTGTGCAATCGGTGACGGAGCAAATCATGCAACATTCCCGCAGCCCGATTATCATCGTCGTGTCAAACCCGCTCGACGCAATGGTGTACATGACCAAAAAAACCAGCAACCTGCCCAAGAACAAAATCATCGGCATGGCCGGCGTGCTCGACTCGGCGCGCTTGCGGACTTTCGTTTCGCTGGAGTTAGGATGCTCGCTGGTCGACGTCGACGCGATGGTGCTCGGCGGGCACGGCGACTCAATGGTTCCGTTGCCCCGCTACACTTCGGTGTCGGGAATCCCAATCACCGAATTGATGACGCAGGAACAAATCGACCGCGTGATAGAACGCACACGAAAAGGCGGGGCGGAAATCGTCCAACTAATCAAAACCAGTAGCGCCTTCTACGCACCCGGCGCCTCCGTCGTAAAAATGATCGAAGTAATTTTACAAGACAAACGTTCCATCCTCCCGTGCACCGCCTACCTAGAAGGAGAATACGGATGGAACAAAATATTCTTCGGCGTTCCCGTCATGATGGGAAGTCAGGGCATTGAAAAAATCATCGAACTGAAAATGAACGACGAAGAAAAAGCCGCGTTAGATGCGTCCGCGCGAGAAGTAAAAAAAACCTGCAACGAAATAGACGCCATGCTGGCGCAATCCAACTAAAAGGAAACACCCGCATATTTCCACCGCCCGCCGCACCACAACGACGGTGACGACGGCGCGTTCCTTTGCCGCCGCACCGCGACCAGCCCGCCGGCCCGCCGTGATAATCCGCATGAAAAATAAAAATGACGACGCGCGCGCGAAGTGAGCGGGGAAATTTTCAGCACGCTTGATTAGAAAAAACATATTTGCTAAAGTCGCCGAACATGACTGATTGAAACTGACCGCGGGGATTTTTGATGATTAGAAAAAACGTTCGGGCTTACGCGTTGTTTGCAGTTGCGTCGTTTTGTGTTGCCGCGCAAGGGTTTGCGGAATCGCGCATCACCGCGGATTTGAAGGGAACCATCGACGAGGTTCTGGAAATTATCGCCGACAAAAGTCTCGAAAGAAATCCGACCGCAAGAAGGGAAAAACTGCGCCGCGCGATTGGTGCGCGTTTCAGTTACAAGCAAATGGTGATGCGCACTCTCGCCAAAAATTATAAAGAGCGAAGCGACGCGGAGCGCGAAGAGTTCACCGTGCTTTTCAAAAGACTGCTGGAAAATTCCTACGTCAGCAAAATTGAAAGTTATCAGAGCGAAACCATCAACTACGTCAGCGAAAAGGTTAGAGGAAAATATGCTTTGGTCGAAACGCAAATCGTCCGCAAAGCCGGCGTGGTCCGCGTTGATTACAAAATGCTCAAAGAAAATGATCAGTGGCTGATTTACGACTTCGTGATAGAAGGGGTCAGCCTGGTCCGCAATTATCGCTCCCAGTTTTCCAAAATAATCAGCACCGAATCCTACGCAACCCTGGTTAAAAAACTAAGCAAAAAGGTCGCGGAGATCGAAGTCAAAGGATTGGCGGCGGGGGAAAACTTCTGAGAAATTCCGGCACGGCGGCGCGCGTCATCAAAAGCTCCGCTCCCACACGCATTGACTTGGCGGGGGGAACGCTGGACATCTGGCCGCTGCATCTTTTTTTTGACAACCCTCCCACCCTCAACGCCGCCATCGACCTTTACGCCACGGTAAAAATCCTGCCGCGAAAAGACAAGCGGATATTTTTAACTTCGGGCGACTCGGATTTGAGCGCCAACTTTTCCTCGTTGCGCGCAGTTCCAGACCATCACCCTTTGGAACTTATTTTGCGCACGCTGAAGTTCTACCAACCAAAAATGGGATTAGAAATATTCACGGACTGCCAGGCGCCGCGCGGGTCGGGCATCGGCGGCTCCTCCGCTTTGAGCATCGCGTTGCACGGGGCTCTCAATCTTTTAACAGGTCGAAGTTACCGCGGAGACGAGATGATAGAAATCGCCAAAAATATCGAGACGCAAGTCATCAAAGTTCCCGCGGGAATTCAGGATTATTATCCGGCGATGTATGGCGGAGTAAGAAAAGTTTTGCCCGGCATCCGCAAAACCGAGACGCGCAAGTATGCCGTAAGCCCCGCGGAACTGACCCGACATTTCGTCCTGTGCTACACGGGCAAGCCCAGAAATTCGGGGGTCAATAATTGGGAGGTGACGAAAAAAGCCGTGGACGGCGACAAGGCGGTGGTCGGTCACTTGCAATCCATTCGGGATTGCGCGGTGGAAATGGAGTTGGCGTTGAGCCGCGGACATCTTAAAAGTTTGGCGCCGATTTTTTCCCGCGAGTGGGAAGCGCGAAAAAAGTTGGCGCCGAACATCAGCACTCCGCGGATAGACCAGTTGATGCGCGCCGCGCGGAGAAAGGGCGCGCTGGCTGGAAAAGTTTGCGGTGCCGGCGGCGGCGGGTGCATCGCCTTCATCGTGCCGCCAACCAAAAAAAAGTCCGTGACGGAAGCACTCATTTCAAAAGGAGGACAGGTGCTGCCGTTTCGTTTCGTCGCCCGCGGTCTTCGCGCCGCGGTGGATTTGTCAGCGTAGTTGTCGGCGGACAAAAAATTATTTTGGCGCGACAGGATTTTGCCCGCTCGCTTCCGCACCTAATGGTTTGCAAACGGTGAGCAAAAGAGGAAGCAGGGTGAGGGCGCCGATTAGGGCGACGACCATCGCCGTGCCGGTCAGCAAACCAAAATAGATGGTGGGCATGAACTCCGAAAGCGCCAGAATTGAAAAGCCGAGCGTGATCGTCACCGACGTGTAATACATGGCTTTGCCGATGCTCCCGTGGCATCGGTTCATCGACGCCAAATAATTTCGGTCAACCTTGTATTCAGTTTGAAACCGATGGATGTAATGGATGGTGTTGTCCACGGCGATTCCCAACGTGATGGCCGCGATGGTAATCGTCATCATGTCCAGAGGAATGTTCAGCCAGCCCATGATGCCCAACACCGTTCCCGCCGCCAAAAGATTGGGGACGATCCCGATAACCGCGAGGGATAAACTCTTAAACAAAATCATGAACATAATCATGATGGCGAAGAAGACGACGCCGATGGTGAGAATCTGCGACCGATACAGGCTCTGCAGCATGTTGCTATACAGCACCACCATCCCGGTGAATTGGATAGTCCCGGAATCAAACTTTAATTCTTCGACGAGATGGCCGCGAATTTTTTCGATCAGTTGCAAACGTTTCAGGTTGGGGTCGGACTCTATCAACCTCATGTTGATATGAATCTGGTTGGCGTCCGCGGACAGGTAAGGGTTGACCAGAGAATCCTTAACGCTTTCCGGCATGAGTTTGCGGATGAGCACCAGATCATAATCGTCCAACGCGCGGTCGTTACTTAGTTGGGTGAAGACTTTGATCAAGGTAGATATGGACTGGACTTTGCCCACCTCTGGCAGGCTTTCCAGGTAGTCATGAATTTTTTCTACTCGGTCAAGCATGTCGGTGTTGAACCAATAATTTATTTCCGCCGCTTCCGATTCCTCCGCGAAAGGGTCATCAAAATCTTCCGCCGCCGCAATTTTTTTCTCGTTGACTTCTGCGAGGTAATCAAAAAACTTTTGGTCTGGATTCATGATGATGTCGAGAGGCGTGGTGCCTCCCAACTTCTGGTCGATGACTTCCATTCCGCGATAAATTTCTGTACTGCTTTTGAAGTGATCGATGAATCGGTTTTCCACCGTCAGTTTGGAAACTCCCATCACGCTCGCCGCGGCCAGTAACAACGCGCTGCAGAGGATGGCGTTGCGATTGCGATTTGTAAATGCGGCAATGGACAGGGTGAAAGTTTTTGTTCTGTCCTTCCCGGCACCGGGAGTCTCAGGATTTAAAAGCACCAGCGCCGCCGGGAAAAAAATGAAAATCAAAATGAACGCCAGAGAAATTCCGCTGGTCATCATCCAACCGAAATCTATAACAGGACGGATGCCGCTGACTAAGAGAGAACAAAAAGCGACGATGGTTGTGATCGCGGTATAAAAACAAGGCCTAATCATAAGACGCACCGTTTGCCAGACCAACTCCTTCTGACTTTGGCCGGGGTTGTTTTCATTCAAACCTTGATACCTCACGATCAAATGCACAGTCAGGGACATGGTGATGATGAGCAAAATGGAAATGAAGTTAGAAGAAATAACTGTCACCCGCCAATCCATCAATCCTAAATAGCCCACCATCACCAAGACGGCGATGACGCAGCAACTCACGGGCAACACCACCCAACGCAGTCTCCTGAAAAACAGGCTGAGCATCAGAACGAGGAAGGCGATGACACCCACGCCAAAAGTTTTCAAATCGTTTTTGATGAAGTCAATCATGTCCGTGGTGATCATGGGGATTCCGCCGAGGAACATCTCCGCGTGGTCGCGATGCCGGTCCATAATTTCGCGGACGGCTTGAATGGTTTTGTCCTCTTCATCCAGAAACTTGGCGTGGTAGTCGCGGAATTTCTGACGGGCTTCGGCAAGCATTGCCTCTTCTTCCGCGCTGAGGCCGGATGCCTCTTTCTTGTCGCGCAGATTGTTGCGCCGATACAAAAGCGAAAAGTATTTTTCATCGCGCTTGAAATTGACGCGGAGGATTGTAACTTTTCCATCCGGACTCAATAATAAGTTTTTATAAATGGGACTTTCCAAAAATTCCCGGCGGGCTAGTTCACGGTCCACGCCGCGAGTTTCCAAGGTGCGAATGTCCGTGGCCAATTTGGATATTTCCACGCGCGGGCTGTTCAGCAGGGGAACGTTGAGGATGCTGTCCGTGGAGCGAACTCGGTCCAAGCGCGTAAGTTCATCGCTCATCAATTTCAAATCCGCCAACACTTCGTCGGACATCAAATCTTTGAACGGGGCGTAAGTGATGAGCAGGAAGTCATCGGCGCCGTAAGACTTGTTGACTTCGCGGTAATATTGCAGGGCGTTATCGTTTTCCAGAACCAGCGATTCGGCGGAGGCGTCGAGTTTGAAGTTTGGGATGTGATAAGAAAAATAACCCACGACCAGAAAAACCACCGTCAGGCTGGCGAAAGGTTTTTCGATTACCCATCTCCGATAGGCGCTGGCAAATAAATTCAGCAAGAAGAAAATCCTGTTCTGATCGCGCGTAACGACGCGGACAAAAAGAGGGGCAGTGTATATTCATCGTGCACAATCTTCAATGTAATTTGTCGGCGGAAACTTTCTGGTCGTGTTAGCCTGAGGCACTGTATTTTTTCAATCATCACGGTAAACATTTCATGGGTTCTTCCCCGGCGCTGAAATATTTCATCATCGTCATCGTAACCGCGGGGATGGGATTTTCCGTCTGGTTCCTGCCGCATGACGAAAAAATAAAAGCGGCGGCGGAGTCCATCACCACGCCGATTGATGCCGACGACGAAGCCGGTCGCCACTTGCAACAAGCATCGGAAAATTTTTTCTATCACGAGTTTGACCGCGCCATCGAAAGTTATGGCAAAGCCATCGCGGCTTTTGAAAAAGAAAACCAATTCAAAAAAGCGGCAAAAATTTATGAGTCCATCGGCGACCTGTATAAGTTTCGCAGGAATCTTAAAGCCGCGGAGGCGCAATACATTCTGGCTATGGAATACCACCGCCGAATTGACAATCCACTGGGCGAAGCGCGCGCCATGAACCACGCCGGCGATTTGTTTATGGAACGCGGCGATGACGCAACGGCGGAAGTTTGGTATCGCAAAGGCGTGGCGTTGGTGAAGGAAGGTCCGCCTCACCAGAACCAAGCATTGTTGTTCGAGAACATGGGACGTTTTTACTGGAAGACCAAAGAAGATATTCCCGAGGCAATCATCTGGTACACGCACACCCGCGATGTTTTTTCCGCGTTGGAAAACCAGATGGGCTACGACCATATAAGCGCCGTGTTGAATCAACTCCGCCACCGTAACGCCGGACAAAAATTGCAATAGCACTTTGGCTGGCAAACGTTCGCGCGACACGGGGAGCAATGCACGCTGCGCCGCATCGCGCCTCGCCGCAACGACGGTGACGGCGGGGTGTCGCGACGGGGAGGGTGTCGGCGATGGGCGGCGGTTGCGTTTTACTTACAAACCATTTGCATGGGAATCATATTTTGAACTTTAAAACTTTGCTCTTGCTATGCGGCTTGGCGGGGATGCTGTATCTGCTGTGGCCGTTCATCACGCTGGTCATCAAGGTTTATATTTACAGGCTGATCATCGACTACGGATTTTATTTTCTTCTTCTCTTCGCGGGAGTTGGTTTCTATTTTTGGCGGCGACTCAAAAGTTAATTCCCCATCCCCACTTTTCTAAGAGGTGCCTTCCTCGCTGGAAGACTCGTTGGTCGCGGGGTCGTCCCCGGCGGCGGCGTGGTTTTCATCCATGAAGCGGCCCGCCATGCTGTGCAAATCTTTTTTGTTGCGCTGTATCTTTTGCAGGAGCGTGCGGGTTTCTTCATCCGGGAACAAATCGTTGAGGTCGCCCTCTTCTTCCGGGAACACCGCGTTGAGGTCGATTGCGTCCGGCGGCGGGACGAGCGGTTGTTCGTCCTCGCTGATGTTGACGGCGGATTTCGGTGCCGGCGTCGGCGGATTTTGCTTCGTCGTTTCGTTCATGTCCGAGACTCCATAAAAATTCCGTGTTGCACGATAATTGAAATTACTGTTGCACCAAACGCCGTGCTGCGCTGATTAATAGCGGGCGAGCCAGATGCCGAGAAACATGGCGGCGGCGACCATCCACAATGTTATCTGACTCAAACCGATCATCTTCTTGATGGTTTGCGGAACTAATTTTTTGCCGGCGGGATTTAAGTCGAGGTCGGCGATGCGAACTCGTAGCGAGAAAGTCATATACATGCTCGGGAAAAACGCCAACGCCACGAACAACATTTTGACGCCGAACAAATTGTAGTAACCGGGTTTGAGTCCAGACTGCGCCGTGTAGTTTTCGAGCAGGTAATAAACTCCCGACCCGATGAGAATGAGAATGCTGGCGAACGTGGTGGGAGTCAATAGGTTGAGGATTTTGTAAGCCGGCGAGTTTTCGTCGCGGTCGTCGTCACTGCCGATGTCATTCCCCCCCGCGCGCCCCCCGTCACCGTCGCCGCGGTCGCCGTCATCATCGCGTCGCCGTGATGTCATCGTCACCGTCGCGCCGTCGCGGTTTTTCTCCGCCGCTGGCAGATAAACCATCAAGCAATAGATGAGGCTACCCAGCACCGTCGCCGCCGCCAACTGGTGTATGAAGATGATGATGACGTTCGTCATGGGTGTTGCGTTCAGCGTCCGCGCTGTTCCAAATAACGGACGAGCAAACGCACGCCGTATCCCGATGCGCCTTTTGTGGTGTAGGGTTTTTCTTCTCCCCATGCGGTGCCGGCGATGTCGATATGTGTCCACGGTTGGTCGCCGGCGAAAGGTTTGAGGAACGCGGCGCCCATGATGGTACCGGCTCCAACTCCGGGGGCGGCGATATTTTTGAAATCGGCGATATCACTTTTGACCGCCTTGTCGAATTCTTCCCACAGAGGAAGTTCCCACACCCGCTCGCCGGTTGCGTCGCTGGCTTCTCGCAAGCGGGCGATCATGCTGGCGTTGTTGCCTATCACCGCGGCGGCTTGATGGCCTAGTGCCGCGATTACCGCGCCGGTCAAGGTCGCCAAGTCGATCACCTCTTTTGGTTTATAACGTTGGGCGTAAGTCAGCGCGTCGGCGAGAACCAACCTGCCTTCGGCGTCGGTATTGAGTACCTCTATCGTCTTGCCCGACATGCTTTGCAAAATATCCCCGGGTTTGATGGCGGAACCGCCGGGCATATTTTCCGCGGCGGGAACGATGCCGATGATGTTGGCGGGTATTCGCAAACTGGAAACTGCCTGCAAAGTTGCCAACGTGGCGGCGGCGCCGGACATATCCATCTTCATCTCGTCCATGTTCGCAGAGGGTTTGAGCGAAATGCCGCCGGTGTCGAAGGTGATGCCTTTGCCGATAATCACGGTCGGGGATTTCTTTTTGGAGGTCCCGTAATATTCCAGCACGATCAATGCTGGCGGTTCGTGGCTACCGCGGGACACGCCGAGCAGAGCGCCCATGCCGAGTTTTTCCATTTCCACTTTGCCCAGCACCTTGCAAGTGATTTTGTTTTTGCGCGCCATTTTTTTCGCGTGGGCGGCGAGGAAGGTGGGCGTCACCGTGTTGCTGGGATGGGATATCAAATCTCGCGCGGAATGTACGGCACTGATAATTTTTTCCGCGCGGGCGATGGATTTCCCCACGACTGTCTGCCGAGTTTTCGCGGCGGGGATAAGAGCCAGATGCGTGACTCGGCTTGGCGGCCCGTCTTTTTCGTCCGCGGATTTGTAGGCGTCAAAATGATAAAGCGCGAGACCGGCGCCTTCCGCGACGGCTTCCGAAAGTTCGCCGTAGAGTTTCCCTTTTCCTTTAACGATTTGATCGAAGCAGCACTCGTTCAAAAAAACCGCGATGGATTTGAAGTTGGATTTTTCCGCCACCTTCGCCGCGATTCCCGAAGCTTGGCGGATTTTTTCCGGCGTCACCTCTTTAGCTTTTCCCACGCCGACCAAAAGCAGGTTGTCCGCTTTCATCAAGCCGGTGCTGTTTAACAGAAGGGTTTGGTTGCGTTCTCCCGTGAACCGTTTTTTTTCAAACGCCGCAGTTATCGCGCCGTTGAGGGCGGCGTCCATGGTCTGCACCGTGCCGCGCAGTTTTTTTTCGTCCGCGCAGGGGAGGATCAGGCATTCCGTTTTATGCCCAAGGGGCTTGTCGAATTTTTGATTTATCTTTATCATAGTGTCCCTTCATAAAATAAAACTAGACGGCGAACAACATCGGCAAAATGGATAGCGCGGACCCGATGAGTACGTTATACTCCCTCGATACTAGCAGGAGTCCTTCCCAGATGAAAATGATATTGTGAGGTGCGGGGTAGCGTACGCGATTTTTGGCGGCAATGAGCCTTGGGCAAATCCAACTTTTGCGCAAATGGTTTTTTAGAATGGATGGAATTTTCTTGGGTTTTATGACACACTGCCGCGTCTGGGCGGTGTTGCTTTTTTCGGTTGGACGCTGGGGCGATTGAAATTATAATCCGATAAAGTTTTCGGGAACGATGGGAATCAAGGAGGCTGTTGATGGAAGCCGTTGCAGAACAGAAGCAGGCTGTCGCCGCGAAACAGGGGCAGATAAAAATAACCGTGTGCTTGAGCCTGAGCGGTGTCGCGGAAGGCGGCGAAGAGGTCTATAAAGAATTTCAGAAGCAGATTGCTGAAATGGAAGCCAACGCCACGCTCGGTGAACGAAAATGCGAAATGAGCCAGGTCGGGTGCCGCGGCTATTGTAGCCGTGATGTGTTGGTCGATGTTTATGTCCCCGATGAGCCGCGGGTAACTTACGAGAAAGTTAAACCCGCGATGGTCAAAAATATTTTGACCGACCACATTGCGGGCGGCAAGGTGTTCAAAAAAGCCGCGTCCAAAGAAGATTATTACGACACGTTGAAGAAGCAAACCCGCGTTGCGTTGGAACATGGCGGCGTGATCGACCCGGAAAACATCGACGAGTATATCAAGGTGGGGGGTTACGAATCCTTGAAAAAAGTTTTGACCACCATGCGACCGGATGAAGTGATCGCCGTGATAAAAAAATCTGGGTTGCGCGGGAAAGGCGGCGGCGGATTCATCACCGCTGATAAGTGGGAGAAGGCGGCCAACGCGCCGACCGATGAAAAGGGGACGCGCTACATTATGGTCAACGGCGATGAAGGCAACCCGGCTTCCTACATGGATCGTAGCGTGATGGAAGGCAGCCCGCATCAGGTGATCGAAGGCTTGTTGATTGGGGCTTACGCCATCGGCGCGACGGAGGGAATTATCTACACTCGTTCGGACTACGCGATTGCGGTCAAGCGCCTGAACCTGGCTATCGCGCAAGCCAAGGACAGAGGGTTTCTCGGCGACAATATTCTGGGCGCGGATTTCAGCATCAACTTCCGGGTGCACGAAGGGCTGGATGCGTTCATCGGCGGGGAGTCCACGGCGTTGATGGAATCCGTCGAAGGCAAACGTCCATTCCCAAAAGCGCAGCCGCCGCATTCCTGCCAAGTGGGATTGTTCGGCAAGCCAACGGTTTTGAACAACGCGGAAACTTGGGCGACGGTTCCGAAAATTATCAAGAAGGGCGCGGATTGGTATTCGGCGATGGGCAACGAGAATGCCAAAGGCTGCAAAGTTTGGGCGATTGCGGGGAACGTCAAGTACAACGGGTTGATGGAGTTGGATATGAAGACCACTTTCCGCGAAGCCATTGATGATTATTGCGGCGGCATCCAAAAGAAAAAAGCGCTCAAAGTAGTTCATGTCGGCGGCGTCACGGGTGGATTTCTGCCGCCCGAAAAAGTCGACACCGCGATGGATTATGAAAGCCTTCTCGACGCCGGCGTGTTGATGGGGCAAGCAAGTTTTTCGGCTTATGATGACTCCGCCTGCGTGGTTGATCTCGCGCTATTCTCCATCGGATTTAACGAAGGCGAAACTTGCGGAAAATGTACTCCGTGTCGAATTGGTCTTACGCTCATAAAAAATAAATTGACAGACATCGCGGAAGGCCGCGGGAAAATGGAAGACCTGGACAAGTTGCAAGCGTTGTGCGAAGAAATTAGCCAGACTTCGTTATGCGGGCTGGGAGAAACCGCGCCGAAGGCGATTCTCACCGGATTGAAATATTTCCGCAAAGAATACGAAAGGCACATCGTCGATCAAATCTGCGACGCGGCGCGGTGCATCGGCTTGTATCGCTATTACGTCAAGGAAGAAGATTGCGTCGCCTGCGGCGCGTGCATCAAACCGTGTCCCACCGGGGCAATCACCGGCGGGACGCGCAAAGTCGCGGCGCACATTGACATGGACTTGTGCATCAACTGCAACGCCTGCTATCAAGCCTGCGGATTCCTGGCGATTGAGTAAGATTTATTTTTGATAAGAGCCTGCTGGCTTTTTGCCGGCGGGCTTTTTTTTGTGCCTCTACTCGACCGCGGTCGCTTTTTGCATTCGGATTCTTTTCAAGTACAAAAGTTCCATGGCGTTGGTTTTCAAACCTCGGACATAAGGTTTAATCAAAAGATTTTGGGCGGAAACAAAAAGCGGAATCATCGCGGCTTCCTTTTCGGTGAGTAGTATCTGGGCTTCGTCGTAAACCGCTTTTCGTTCTTCCAAGTTTTGCAATGTTGACCCGAGCGCGACCAATTCTTCGTAGCGCGGATGAGACCATTGCAGACGATTGTTGCCGCTGGATTTAATAAAAAGGTTCATGAAGTTATCGGGGTCGGGAAAATCCGCGCCCCATCCCAACCGAAAAATCTGCGGCGGATCCAAATCCAATCGGCTGAGAAAAACTTTCCACTCCTGACTTTCGAAGTCGATGCGCACGTTCAAATTTTCTTTCCATTGCGACTGGATGAACTCCCCGATGAGTCGGTTGACATCCCCCGTGTTAAAGACCGCGGTAACTTCGGGGAACCCTTTCCCGTCGGGATACCCCGCTTGCGCCAATAAAGACCGCGCTTTCCGCGGATTAAACTTTAGCCCGATACTTTCATCGTAACCAAACATGCCTTTGGGAATCCACGACGAGGAGGGCAGTTCCCCGCCTTTCAAGAATCCGGGAATGCGCGCGCGGTCAATCGCGTGGGCGAATGCCCGCCGAACTCTTACATCATCAAAGGGAAACTTCTGCACATTGAAACCATAATAGTAACCTCTTAGTTGAGGTTTATTTCTATACTCGGGGCTGGATTCATAATTGGGAATGGCGACGGGGGGCAACTCGACATAGTCCAACTCGCCGGTTTCGTAAAGAGTCAACGCCGTGGTTGGTTCCTGCACAACAAAAATGCGGATGGCTTCCACGGCGGGTTTGCCTTCGTAATGACGCGGGTTGGCTTGCAACACCATTTTGTATTCGTGCTCCCATTCCTTCACCGTGTAAGGGCCATTGGTGACGATGTTTTCAGGCTCTGTCCAGGAATCACCATGTCGACGGATAACATCTTCGCGCGCCGGATACGTAACCATGAAAGTGGTGATGCTGGGAAAATAGACCACGGGTTTTTTCAACCGGACTTGCAGAACGTCCGGGGCCAGCGCCCGGACCCCGACTTGGTCGGCGTCGGTTAATTCTCCCGAATTGTATTGGGTGGCATTTTCAACGTCGAAGAGGAAGTAAGCATATTGCGCCGCCGTCTCAGGCGCGAGCAATCGTTTCCAAGCATATTCAAAATCCGCCGCCGTGACCGGTTTCCCGTCACTCCAGTAAACATCGTCGCGTAGAAAAAAAGTAATCGTCCTGCCGTCCTCAGAATATTTCCATTTTTTTGCAACGGCGGGTTCAGGATTTAACTCGGCGTCGTATTGGGTGAGTCCTTCCATAAGGTTCGTAATAATGGTGAAGGAAATACTGTCGGTGGCCAAAGCCCAATCTAAAGTCGGCGGCTCATTTTTTATGGACATCCGGAAAACGGAATGGTCCGTTGCGGCGGGCGGACTGCAGCAGGCAAGAACTAAAAATATAAGTAGCAACCAAAAAGAAAAAACGTGGCGCGACAATTTCATGTTTGCAGCCATCATCATCTCTACGACAGTCGAAGCAATTCCTTTTTGCACAGAAACGGGAAAGGTGCGAAGGGGATTATAAGCCGATTATCATATACGGGATTTTACCGAGTTATTATTTATTTCTTTACTTTTCCCGCCGCCTTTATAGAATGAAATCTTTATTCAGCGTCGGGGTGAACGTGGCGGAAGATATTTCTTATATCAGAAAATGGATTAAGCGCGGTTTAAGTAAAGACAAAAAAACTTTGGATTTTTCCCGAAGAGGCATCAACAACCAAACCGCCATGGAGCTGGCCGAAAACGTGGCGCTTCCTGACATTGAAATCCTTTACATCCACACCAACAAAATTAAGGATTTGGGCTTGGAAGAATTGGCGCGGTCGGAATTTTTCGAGCCGCTTAAAGAACTCTGGATGTATGAAAACTTGGTTGGGGACGAAGGGGCGAAGGCTCTGGCCGAATCGGAGCGATTGCGCCGGTTGCGTTACCTTAGTCTATACACCAACAGAATCGCGGACGAAGGTGCCGTCGCTTTGGCAAACTCTGAAAATCTTTCCGGGCTTGAAGTTTTGGATCTCTCGTTCAACCGAATTGGCGACCACGGTGCGGAAGCCTTGGCAAATTCTGACCACCTAAAAAAATTAAAAGAGTTGCACCTTGATGCTAATCGAATTGGTCTCAAAGGAATGCAAGCTTTGGCGAAACTTTCCGGATTGCAAAACCTCCAAACTCTAAACTTGTCGTACAACAAAATTGATCTTCGGGGATTGGACGCCTTGAATGATTCAAAACGTTTGCAAAAAATGAGTGCGGTGAAGACAGACTATCCCCATGTTGGCGGTTGATTCATGCAACCCGAAAATAAGGATTTGAATTTTCTCCGGGCTCTTGATGACAAGTTGATCCGCAAGAATTCATTTCTGGATCTTTCCTATGAACGAATGGGAGATGCGGGAATAGTTTTTTTGTGCCGCAATAAAGATTTATCCCACATTCAAAAACTGGATTTGAGTTGGAACGAAATCGCCGATGACGGTCTGCGCGTTCTTGCGAAGTCCAGTTCGCTCGCCGAGTTGAAGCATCTCATTCTCAATGCCAACCAGATTGGAGATGAAGGTGCCAGAAACCTTGCGGTTTCCGAAAATTTTCCAAACCTTGAATCGATAGAGTTGGCACACAACCGGGTTTCCGACTTTGGAGCCTTGAGCCTCGTGAAGTCCCAGTCGCTGTTGAGCCTTGGGTTCGTGGACTTAGAAATGAACAAGGTCGGGCAACAAAAATTAACCCGCTTCCCAGACGGCGCGGTGGTTTCCAAACTTCGCATCCTCAATCTTCGTCGCAACCTTTTGGGAGATGAAAGCATCGCCGACTGGGCGCAGACCGGCGCTTTTGAAAAACTGGTTCATCTCAACCTAGGCTGGAATCAAATCACCAATAAAGGCGCCCGCATTCTCGCGCATTCCCCCACCGTAAATCGGCTGGAAGTTCTCGTGCTCGATTCCAATCACATCGGCGACCTTGGCGCATTGGACATCGCCAAGTCCAAGCACTTGAAGAATCTCGTCCAACTTTATGCGCAGGATAATAATATCGGGCGGGCGGGCGAAATCGCGTTGCGGGCTATGCGGTCGCGGAGTTTGGTTGAGAAAAAAAGAGCCGACGATAAACTCAACCTCAACGAACAACGTTTGGACAACAAAGACCTGGCTTCTTTAGCGCAACACGAAAAACTGAACGGGATTGTTTCCCTCACGCTGAGGAACAACCATTTCGACTATCGCGGAGTTCAGGAACTCGTCAATTCCCCATATCTTAAAAACTTGCAGCACCTGAACTTGATGAACAACGCCGTGGAGGACAAAGGCATTCTCGTGCTGGCGGAATCCGCGAACCTGCCGCAACTGAAAAGTTTGAATCTGGAAAACACGGGAATTACTGCGCTGGGAATTCTCGCCCTTTCCCGGTCGCCGCATCTTCATCGACTAAATGATTTGAATTTGAACGGCAATGATCTGGGAGAAAAAGGGTTTCGCATTCTGGCGGATTCCGGGAACTTTAAGAACTTGATCAAACTAAGAACCTCCGGGTCTGCGATGGGTGACGCCGGGTTTCAGGCTATCGTCCAATCCAATACCTTAAAGCAACTGGAGGAACTGGAGGCGAGGGGCAACGTCATCACGCGGGAAAGTTTAAATTCCTTGGTCAACTCCTCCACTTTATCGCGGCTGAAAAAACTGGACCTTCGCCGCAATAAACTTAAAGATGTAGACCTGATATTTCTAACCGACTCTCCGCAATTCCAAAGTTTGGAAGCGTTGAGATTTTAGAGGAAAAGGATGGCGGGACAAAAACGCGGCGGGTTTGTAAGTCGGGGTTATGAAAATACGATTCGCTAACGCCCCGGGTCGTCATCGAACACTTCGTTGAAATCCCCTTGCAGAGAACCATCCGACGCGGGACGGCACCAATCAAAATCAGTCGCGCCATCATCCGTCGCCGTCGCCGACGTTTGGGGTTCAGCAGTTTGAGCCGCGAAATTTTGCAAGTCTAGTTCCGTGAAATCTCGGCCGCCACATTCGCATTCCGATTCGCCAACCGCCAACTCCGTCGCCATCTTGAGCAAGTAAGCCCTGCCGCAAGAATCGCAAGTGTGCCCCCGATGGGTTTGCGGCAAATCGTAAGCCAGCATATTTTCCCGGCATTGATTGCATACCGCCAGCGTCCCGGGAGCAAATCCGCGAATCACATTTTCAAGTCCGCAGCCGCCGCATTCTATCAATAATTCGGAAGGGGTCTTCGCGGTCATAGCGAGTTAGGAACCTGAATTCTCGGGGAATATTTTTGACATGTCCCCCATTTTTTCCATGGCTTCTTCCTTTGACATTTTGGTGATGTCGATGCCCATATCCGCCAACGCGCCTGAGAAAGGACACTTGCTAGCCCCACTCTTGGGCTCCCCACCTTCGGCGGCGGACGACGGTTTTTCGACGGCGATTTTTCCCGCTTCCGCCATGATGATCCAGTGCATGGACTCGATGGTCTGTTTTTTTTCGGAAGTTATTTTTTCGATACTTTCTTTAGTTTCAGAATGCTTCACCAAGGCGGCGGCGGCTTCGTATTTTTCCAAAGCCTTTTTCTCAAACTCAACAGCTTCTTGCAATACCGTAGCAGAACTGGACATCGTCAAATCTCCTGACAAAATTAACGGGCTGGCTTCATAAATATTTCAACGGAACTCCAAAAATATACCAAACCTTTTACCCGAATAGCAATGATGTTATCCACCGCGCCGCAACTCCAGACGCCGCGCGGTTGCGGGGCTACGGGAAACCTGACATAATGCGCCCATGAAAAAAGTTATCATCGTCGGCGGCGGCATCGCCGGGCTGGCGGCGGCGTACCACATCCAGAGGAAAATATCATCGGGGGCTCCGCTGGAATGCTCCCTGCTTGAAAGCGGCAACCAATTCGGCGGAAAAATCGCGACGGAAAGGTCGGACGGATTCGTCATCGAACGGGGCCCCGATTCATTCATCTCGCAAAAACCCGCGGCCATCCAATTATGCAAACAACTCGGCATCGAAGACCATCTGGTCGGAACCAATCCGAAAACTCCCCGCACCTACGTGTACACAGGGGGAAAACTGGTGACCATGCCGGACGGTCTGAGCCTGATGATTCCCACCAAGTTCCTGCCTTTCGCCACGACGCCCCTGTTTAGTTTGGCGGGAAAAATCCGCATGGCGTGCGATCTTGTGATTCCAAAAAAAGTAGATGACCGCGACGAAAGCCTGGCTTCGTTCGTCCGCAGACGGATGGGCGAGGAAGCCTTGCGAAAAATGGCCGAACCCATGCTCGCCGGCATTTATGCTGCCGACCCCGAAACCATGAGTATCGACAGCACCTTCCCCATGTTCGTCGAGACGGAACGCAAACACCGCTCGCTCATTCTCGGAATGCTGGCGAAAAAAAAAGCGCGGCACGGCGTGAACTCCGATGAGCGTCCCGCGAACAACTACACCTTGTTCATGACCTTGAAAGACGGCTTAGCAAAAATGGTCGAAACGATAATCGAAAAATCCCCGGCCGTTCAGTTTCAGTTAGGAGCGCGGGTAAAATTCATTTCCAACGAAGCAGGAAATTGGTGCGTGCATTTAGAAAACGGCGGCGAACAAAAATCCCACGCGCTGATATTAGCGACCCCCGGCCACACCACCGCCCGGCTCCTGCAACCGATTGCGCCCGACACCGCGGCAACTTTAATGCAAATCAAATATGTTTCCACCGCCACCGTCACCCTTGCGTACAAGAAGGAAAATTTTTCCCACGCCTTGGATGGATTCGGTTTCGTCGTGCCAAAATGTGAAGGCCGAAACATTCTTGCCTGCACTTGGACTTCATCGAAATTCCCCCACCGAGTTCCGCAAGGATATGTCATGCTTCGCTGTTATCTCGGCGGCGCGTTGCAGGAAGATGTCGCCGAAAAAGACGAACAAACCTTAGCCACGTTGGTGCGACGGGACCTGAAGGAAATTATGGGAATCAAAGAAGAACCCGTGTTCTGCAAAGTTTTTCACAATCGAAAATCCAACGTGCAATACCACGTGAACCATTCCAGACATATTGATTCCGTCATGAAAAATTTAGAACGCCTGCCCGGTTTGTTCCTGGCGGGAAGTGCTTACCGCGGAATCGGGATACCCGATTGCATCCAAAATGGAAACCAATCCGCCGAAGCGGCGAGCCAGTTTCTCGCGGGAAAATCCTGAACGACGACGCAACGTCTAACATTCAAAACCAAAAAGGAGTTTTTATGAAATGGGTTTCCGCGCTGTCCCGGCAAACCGACATCGACCGCGCCGTGCAAGAAGTAACCGCAACCGCCATCCGCCAACTTGGCAACGACCACGCCGACTTGACCGTCCTGTTTGTTTCCCCACAGTTCAGCGAGTTTTACGACAAGATTCACGAATTAGTCAGCCGATATTTCATGCCCGGCTTGTTCTTCGGCTGTTCCGGAGGAGGCATCATCGGCAACGGCGAAGAGGCGGAACAGCAGGCGGCGCTCAGCATCACCTGCGCAAAACTGCCCAACGTAAAAATTCAGCCGATACAATTTGACACCAACGACCTGCCAGACCAAGACACATCCCCCGCCGTCTGGAGAAAGTGGTTGAAGGTGGACGTGGAAGACAAACCGCATTTCGTTTTTCTGGCAGACCCCTTTTCGTTCCGCGGCGAAGAGTTTTTGGCGGGCGTGGACTTCGCCTATCCCGGCAGCAAAAAAATTGGCGGACTCGCCAGCGGCGCGCAGGCGCAAGGTGGCAACGCCCTGTATCTCGGCGATAAAATCTACCGTAGCGGATTGGTCGGGGTCGCGCTGAGCGGCGACATCGAAGTTGACACCATCGTCGCGCAAGGGTGTCGTCCCATCGGCGAGCCGATGCAAATCACCCAGTGCGAGCGAACCTTGTTGAAGGAGTTAGCGGGGAAGCCGCCGTTGCAAGTGATTCAGAAACTCCACGAAACTTTATCGGACGCCGACAAAAATCTGATTCAAACTTCTCTGTTTCTGGGAATAGAAATGGACGCCATGAAAGACAACCCGCAACAAGGAGATTTTCTCATCCGCAATTTAATGGGAGCCGACCGAGAGAGCGGAGCCTTGACCATCGGCGCCATACTAAGAAACGGGCAACTGGTACAGTTTCATCTCCGCGATAAAAAAATGTCGGCGGAAGATCTCAACGTCATGTTGACCCGTTATCGGAAACAGGGCAACGCCGAAAACGCCAAGGGCGCCTTGTTGTTTTCCTGCTTAGGTCGCGGAAAATATCTTTACGGCAAAGCCAATCACGACACCGATATGTTCCGCGATAAACTGGGCGAGATTCCGCTGGGGGGATTTTTCTGCAACGGAGAAATTGGGCCCGTGGGGCGCACTACTTTTTTACACGGATACACCAGTTCGTTCGGCATTTTCCGTCCCGCAACTCCGCGCCCGCCGAAGGAATAAAAAACTATTGCGCGTTGGCTTCACGCCGCGCGGAGGATTTATGAACGTCACCATACTGGGCTCCGGCACCGCGGTGCCATCGTTGGCGCGCAATTCATCCGGCGTGCTCATTCGGGACGAAGGCGTCAACACCCTAATCGATTTCGGCTACGGAACTCTGAAACAACTTTTGCATTTGGAAATTACCTACCACGACATTGACCGGATTTTTTTTACTCATAACCACCCCGACCATATGTGCGATTTGATCCCATTTTTATTCGCGTCGCGCTACCATCCCGCCGCGAGAAAAAAGGATTTGGAGATTGTGGCGGGACGCGGGTTTCAGGATTTTTTCGACAAACTTATTGCCGCGTTCAAGCATTGGCTCGTCCCAACCGAATACCAAATCCGCGTCACGGAAATTGATGAAGGGACGAAAAATTTTGGTAGCCACCGAGTCACCTTCAAAAAAGTCCGGCATATAGAAATGAGCCGAGGCTACCGATTTGAAAATCCCGCCGGCAAGACGGTGGCGTTATCTGGCGACACCGATTATTGCCAGAGCATGGTTGAATTAGGCAAGGGCGCCGACCTCATGATTCTGGAATGCGCGATGCCGGACGGGGGAAAAATCGCCGGGCATTTAGTTCCATCGTTGGCGGGCAAGTTGGCGAAAGAAGCCGATTGCAAAAAACTTTGTCTCACTCATTTTTACCCGCCCTGCGATATGGACGCCATGCGCGAAACCGTATCCGCCATCTACGGCGGCGAATTGGTTTTGGCGCGTGACCTCATGCAGTTTCAATTGTAGCGGGAAGGTTTTCGTGGCGGCGGCGGTGAGATGACGGCGGCGGGATAACGACGGCGCCGTCGATTTTTTTGCGCGACCGTCAAACAAAAAACCGCCGCCTAACTTTTTCCTCCTCTTCGGTCTTCGATAAAATCCACCAGTAGCATAAAGAGTCGGATGACGGCGAGAGTTGCAAACAAGCCGAACAAAAGTTGCAACATCGGCGGCAACGCGGCGATAAAATTTTTGATGCTGTCTACGAGGTAGTCCATATTTTTGGTGAAGAGGTTCATTCCTTTTTCTGCGGTATAATCTGCGGTATAATTTGTAGCAACCGCTCAATCACAAAAAGGGTGAGCCATGCCAGCTTTATCATATTTCACTTCGGCAATCTTCCTTGTTTTTGTTCTCAATATTTTCCCCGTCGCGGCGGCAGGTTTTATCGACAACCAAAATGGCACCGTGACCGATTCCAATACTGGTTTAGTTTGGCAGAAAGGCGACTCCTTTCACGAATTGAAAAAAGGACTCAACTGGTACGAAGCGTTGGAATATATCACGCAAAAAAATTCGGAAAAGTTCGCGGGCTACGAGGACTGGCATCTGCCCACCCTGAACGAATTAAACCAACTGTGGACCTCTGCGGGAAAAATAAAAAGCAAGAACGAAGAAACGCTTGGGCTTCCCCCAGAGTTTGACGGCGGCGGAAGTTATTATATCTGGACCGGGGACGAACGCGGACTAGACCACGCCTGGTATTTTGGTCTCGGTCAGAAAGAAAATTATTTCAACCTGAAAGATTTGGCGGACTTGGAACAAGGTGTCAAAATGGTCCACTCACGACCGTGAGCGCGCGAAGCAAACCACTCGGCGCGGTCATCGTGACGGAGGTGACGGTATGAAGCCAGGATTTTTTCGAGCGAAGTTTATTGCGCTGGTGTTGGCGGGTTGGTGCTACGCCCCTTCATCCCCGATGGCGCAAGAACATGAAATGGATCACGGGGCAATGGACCACGGGACGATGGACCACGGCGGGACAACGCCCGGGCAGGAATACCGGGTCGATGAACCCGCGGACCACGGCGACGCGCACCACGAAGAAAATTTGTTCCGCACCCGAGGGTCGCACGACCAAGCCGACCAACACAAGCCGGAAGACGTGGACCCCAAAACTCTGCTGGCCCGCGGTCGCAACATTTACATGCACATGTGCGTGTTCTGTCACGGAGTGGACGGCAACGGCGGTGGCCAAGCGGTTGAATATTTGTACCCATGGCCGCGGGATTTTAGAGCCGGGATTTTTAAGTTCCGCACCACCCCCACAGGCACACTTCCCCGCGACGAAGATTTGTACCGCACTATCATAAACGGCGTTCCCGGTACCTCCATGCCCGCGTGGAAAGACGCGCTAAGTCCCCAAGATACCTGGGCGGTGATTCATCATATTAAAAACTTTTCCGCGCGATTTAAAAACGAACCGCAGGGCGAACAAATCGCAATCGCCGACCCCATTCCTTCTTCGCCGGCGTTGGTCGCTCGCGGCGAAAAACTTTTCAGAAGTTTGAAATGCGTTCGCTGCCACGGAGAATCTTTACGCGGCGACGGCGAGTTAGCCGAGTCGCTCATGGACGCTTGGAAACATGCCGTGTTCGTGCACGACATTACCAATCCGCATTCTTTCAAGGGCGGGCACGAGCCGGCAGATCTTTTCAGAACCATCACCGCGGGAATGGACGGAACGCCCATGGGTTCGTACATCCACGTCCCGGAAAAAGATCGTTGGGCGCTGGTACATTATATTCGTTCCAAGTCGGTGAAGGAATTTAAGGAGGCGGAATTTGAAACGGATATTTTCTCGCTCCCCGTTGATGTGGAACTGAGCACCGACCCGTTTAGTCCAGTGTGGAAAGACGTTGCCAGCACAAGCCTGGTGTTGCGCCCGTTATCCGCGCGGCGGGAAGCGGTGGAATTCGTCAGCGTCGCTTCGGTAAATAACGGCGAGCAACTAGCGATTCGCCTGCAATGGGAAGACCCAACTCACAACGCTTTTTCGGAACTACATTCCGATACATTTCGAGATGGCGCGGCGGTACAGTTTGCGTTGGGCGCGACGACGCTTCATACCCACGGTCACAACGAACCATTTTTCGGGATGGGCAACCGCAACAAACCGGTTAACATCTGGCATTGGAAAGCCGGCTTGGAAGAAGCCCTCGAAGCCGAAGACGATCTGGAATATGCCGGTGGCGGCGTGGATATGGACGCGTTGATTTTCGGCGACATCATCGCCGAATCTTTCTCTCGCGTTAGTGCCGCTGGCGAAAATCCCGTGGAAGAAATGAACGCGGAAGGGTTCGGCACCGTCACGCCGCAGCCTCCCGAAAATCAAAACGTGGAAGGCGCCGGGGAATGGAAGGATGGAGTTTGGACGGTGGTCTTTCTCCGCGACATGCCGAAAACCGGGAAGTGGGACGTGGACTTCGCGCAACGCATTGACCCGGCGCTAATGGCGTTCGCGATTTGGGACGGCGTCAAGGAAGACCGGAACGGACGCAAAGTGATCAGCGTCTGGCAACGTTTCAAAATTAAGAAACCGACGCCTTGAAAAAAAAAGCCCGCGACGGCGGCATAGTTTTTCCAACTTTTCTTATTTTCCTCGCTCCCCTTATTTTTATAATCCCCGCGCCGCAAGCAAAAGAGTCGGCGGGGTTAGGCGAATTGAACCGACTGATTCAACTTCACCCGCCGCAAAAATTTCAGGAAGGCATCGCCGCAGGTCCATCCAAAAAAATAAAACTCCTGCCGAAAAGTGAAGCAACCGTTTTCGCAATTCCCGGATTCGAAACTTATGGTTGCGAGGAGTGCCACCGCGCAGAGCCACTGTTGGAGCGGTCTATCAGCCGCATGCGGAAATCGCTGCGCCGCCTATCCTCCATTCATCCCAACCTTCCGCCGCCGCCGTTGCGACAATTCATCATCCAATCGTGGTCGGACGAATGGTTGCGCCGCGGTCAGTTTGCGCACGCGACTTTTGACACGGTTCGCATTTTCCCCGCGGCGATTCTGATAGACAGCCGGGTGTATGGAAACGCCACCCACCTGCATGAGTCCCTGCATTTGACGCAACCGTTTTTTGGCATCGCCAATGAGTTGGAAGCGTACGCGTTAAATATTCGCGCCGACCCGCGGTTCCTGCTTTTGAATTTTCCTTATTTTGCCGACACCGTGACGGCGTTTTTTATCGCGGATTTTCCCGACATCCTCGAGCGATTTTTTTCCCGCGAAGTGAAAGAGGGGACGACCGTCCCCAGAGAGGCACAGTGGTTTTCGATGCCGTTCGAAGTTGACACGTTGAACCGCGTCGCGGCGGCGATAAAAAATTTGGCGCCGGCGTTGCGAGAAATGTCGCGGCTAAACCGAGAGCATCCTCTGGAGTCCGCTTATCTCGCGGAGCAGACCCGCGCCGTTTCGCTGTTGCTTGACATCGCGGCGGCGAAAGTCCTGCCCCTTCCACCGTTGGCCGTGGATTCCGCGGCGCGGGATGAAGCGTTTTCCATTTTGGCTCGGCAGTTCAACAAACTCGACAACACCCGGCTGGGTTATCGCATCGACCGCAAGCGGGAGGCTTTGATGACGATGACTCATCGTCTGCGGTTGACGGATTCGGCGACGCGACTGGGAATTTATTTTCGGTTTTTGAAGCAACGGTTCGTCGCGGCGGATGGAAAAATAAAACTGGTTGTGCCCAACGAAAAAGATTTCAATTCGTTCGTCGAGAAAAAACGCCGCGACATTGCGAAAATGGCGGACTCTCCAAAACTCACCGCGGTGGAAAAAGAAGGGGCGTTGCGAATGTTGAATACGATTTTGGACAAGCGGAAGTTTTGACCGTTGCGAAAAAAAGTTGCGCAAAGTTTTTCGCGCGGAGTTTTCCGCGGCGAGATTTTTCCGCGCAAAGTTTCCGCGCAAAGTTTCCGCGCCGTTTTTTCCGCGGCGTTTTTTTTCGCGCTGCAAGTTGGCTCCCCGCAACGCGGGTCAACCCCGCGCGGCGCAGGTTAAAGTTTGCTGGCGGGGGTGACGAGGGCGGGCCCTTTCACGTGGTCTTCCAAAGTTTCCGCTTGCACTTTGTCTTGCAGTTTCATCAAGGCGTCAATCACCATTTCGGGTCGCGGCGGGCATCCGGGAATATAAACGTCGACGGGGATGAGCGTGTCAATTCCCATCACGGTGGCGTAGTTGTCGTAGAATCCGCCCGAAACTGTACACACTCCGTAGGCGACGACCCATTTTGGTTCGGCCATTTGGTTATAAACTTTGGTGAGAATGGGCGCCTGTTTGTGGCTGATGGTGCCCACCACCATGAGCAGGTCGGCCTGCCGCGGCGAAAACCGCGGGAACGCCGCGCCCATTCGGTCGAGGTCGTATCGGGGACCGGCCACGGACATGAACTCCATCCCGCAACACGCGGTGATGAAGGGGTAAATAAAAAACGAAAACTTCCGCGCCCAGTTTATCGCCTGGGTCATTTGTGTGACGATCACGTTGTTGCCGAGATTCATCTCGGTCTCGGTTCTGTATAATCCAGCCATGTTGTCAACTCCATGAACTAAGGTTCGTCCTCTATTCTAAAGTATTTGCCGCCAAACATCCAAGAAAAAACTTCCGCGCCTTCCGCATTGTGAATTGCTGACGAATGCGTTACGCTGACGGTCAACGAAAACGGCGGGCAACTGATGGTCAAGTTTTGCTTACAGTGCAAGAACGCGTTCTGGGGCGGGCAACATTGCCCGAAATGTCCCGGCGAAATCGCGTTGCTCGACGCCGCCTTGCCCGAGAATAAAAAATATCTTTCGCAACTCAATATCGATGTGCGGCCGAAATATTACGCGCGCAGTTCCATGTTGCTTGCCTGTTTCGGATTCGTGATGGCGTTGCCGCTCGGCGCCTTTGTTTTTTTGCGCGGACTATCTTCCTCCGGCAATGTTGAACTGTGGGCCGGCGTCGCCGTCGGCACCATCGTTTTCATCGCGTGGGGATGTTGGTATCTCGCCCACCGACTCTTCGACAAACAAATGGAAGACGTCGAGACCGAAGATAAAGAGCCGCAGTTGGACTAACGCCGGCGTCATCGCGTCGTCATCACCGTCACCGCGGCGGCATTTTCGTCGCCCGCGTTTTCATCTTGCGGATTTTGTCGGCGTCGCTTTCCCGCGCGCGCCGATGTCGCGGCGATAATGGATGCCGTCCCATTTAATTTTGTTCACCGCCGCATAGGCTTTTGTCGCGGCGGCGGCGGTGTCGCGTCCCGTCGCGGTAACTCCCAACACCCGCCCGCCGTTTGTTAAAACTTTGCCGTCGTCCTCTTTCGTCCCGGCGTGAAAAACCACGACGTCCGGCAGCGCCGCCGCTGCGTCCAACCCCGCAATCTTTTTTCCCTTTTCATAAAATCCCGGATACCCTTTCGCCGCCATCACCACGCAGACCGCGGTTGCCGGTTTCCATTGCAAATTACATTGCGCGAGAGTTCCGTCGATGCAGGCTTCGAAGAGAGGGACGATGTCGCTTGCCATGCGAACAAGTAGCGGCTGCGTTTCCGGGTCGCCGAAGCGCGCATTGAACTCGAGGATTTTTGGTCCGAGCGCGGTGAGCATCAACCCGGCGTAAAGAATTCCGCGATACGGTCTGCCCTCCGCTTTCATCGCGCGAATCAGAGGAAGCATAATTTCGTCGCGCACTTGCTGGCGCATAACACGGGGGAACGCGGGGGTTGGGGAGCAGGCGCCCATCCCGCCCGTGTTTGGCCCTTGGTCTCCATCGAGCGCGGCTTTGTGATCCTGCGCCGAATCCATAAGTAGCACGGTGTCGCCGTCGGTAAACGCCAGCACCGAAACTTCCTGTCCTTCCAAAAAATTTTCGATGACCACTTCGTCGCCCGCCGCGCCGAACGATTTATCTTTCATGATGGCGTCCACCGCGTCGCGACTTTCCTTCGCGTTGCGACACAGGATGACGCCTTTCCCCGCCGCTAGCCCGCTGGCTTTGACGACAAGCGGGCGGTTTTCTTCATCGACATAGCGTGCGGCTTTTTCGTGGGAGGTGAACGTTGCGTATTCCGCCGTCGGCAAGCCGTATTTTTTCATGATGTTTTTGGAGAACGCTTTGCTCCCTTCCAACTCGGCGGCGCGGGCACTGGGTCCAAAAATCCGCAAACCTTTTTCCTGAAAGCGGTCGACGATTCCCATCACGAGAGGTTGCTCCGGTCCCACCACGGTGAGTCCGATTTTATTTTTCTGGGCGAACTCCAAAAGTGAATCAATTTGGTTTGCGGGGATCGGGACGTTGTTGGCGATTGCCGCGGTGCCCGCATTTCCCGGCGCGCAAAACACCGCCGTCACTTTCGGGCTCTGGTTGATTTTCCAAACCAGAGCGTGCTCTCTTCCGCCGCCGCCTATCACCAACACCCGCATCGTCGCCGCCGATTATCTAGTGTGATTAAAATAGAAACTCATATAAAATACACCGGTCTTGCAATCCTTTCAATCTATCGGAGGAACGCGGACGCCGTCGCCGTCTCTTCTTAACAGCGGGAGCGTTCCCGGAATGAAAAATTTTTCCGCGACAGTTTGCGCCGCTTTCTTCGCCGCGATTTTATTTACCGCCGGTTGCGGCGGCGGCGAGTCCCCTGGCGAAACTTACGTCGTCGCGACCGATGCCACCTTGGTGCCGATGTCTTTCATAGGCGCCGACAACGGCATAATCGGGTTTGAGCCTGACCTCATTTCGGCGCTCGCGAAAAAGGCGGGAGTCAACCTCCGCGTCGTCAATGTCGAGTGGGCGGGATTATTTGGCGGACTCATCACGAAAAAATTCGATATGGTGATCAGCTCCGTCACCATTCTGGAAGAACGTAAGGCGCGCATGGCGTTCAGCGAGCCTTACTTGAAAAGCGGTTTGGCTGTGGTGGTCCGCAAAAATCAAGAGGGCGTCAACTCTTTCGACGACGCGAAAAAAAATGATTTTTTATTCGCAGCGCAGGTTGGAACCACCGCTTATTTCTTTTTGGAAGAACACCCCGCCGTGCGCAAAAAGGCTTACGAAGCATACGGGCATGCCGTGACCGATCTCATTAACGGAAAAGTTGACGCCGTGGTGGGCGATGGTACCGGCACTTTGTTCTACAAAAATAAACGCAAACCTTTGTTTGAAAAAATTAAGATGATCGGCGAAATTATAATCAACGAACATTACGGCATCGTGCTTCGCAAGGGGGACACTGCTCTTTTGGCGCAGGTGAATTCCGCGTTGCAAAAAATCCTGGAGGACGGGACGGTCGCCCGACTCCACAAAAAATGGGAATTGGGCAAAGCCGCGCAGGTGCCGGAGTAAATTTTTCTTCAAGTTATATTATGTCCAAATCATCTTCATCCAAGAAGAAGCCCCGCTCCCAAATCTGGGCGTGGAATCTTGCGGTGGTGATGAGTTTCGTTTTCCTGTTTTATTTGCCCGCGGAGGAAGTTTTTCTCGCCAAAGAACAAACCGGCAGTTATGTGGAATTGTTGTCGCTGCTACCCTCCGGGATATTCTACACGCTTTTGGTCACGTTGCTGGGGAGCGCGTCCGCCATCGTCGTCGGGATGTTGGTGGGCTTTGGAAAACTTTCCGATAATCTTTTCATACGGGTTCCGGTATCTTTCTATATCGAAATTTTACGCGGCGTGCCGTTGCTGGTTCTTTTATTTTATATCTATTACGCCTTGGGAGAATTCGTTCGCATATCGGCGCTGGTCGCGGCGGTGGCGGGATTCGGCTTCAGTTACGGGGCTTACATGGCCGATGTGTTTCGGGCGGGGATTGAAGCGGTTCCCAAAGAACAGGGCGAAGCCGCGCGTAGTCTCGGCATGAATGAAAAACAAACCATGTTGCGGATCATCCTTCCGCAAGCACTGCGCACCATAATTCCCGCCATCGGCAATCAAACTTTAGGCATGTTGAAAGACACCAGCCTGGTTTCCGTGCTCGCCATTTCCGACATTTTGCGCGTGGGGAATGAATACGCCACCAAGCATTTTAATTATTTTGAAACCTATACCTACGTGGCGTTGACCTACCTGTTGCTCACCCTGTTGTTGTCCCGACTGGTACAAAATATCGAAGACCGTTTTCGGACGGCGTAGTCATCATCGGTCACCGCGATAAGTTCCCCGGTCGTCCCTATTGAATCCCGAGCATTTATATTATATTATTAGAGGTTATAAATCCTTCCCCAAAACTTAGGGGGCGATTTGGTTTCGACGGGAGAGTTGAGACAAGGGTTGCATGCACGGGATACCGTTGGCCCGTAAAAAAACGGTTTGTACATAATCGCCAACGATTATGATGCAGCTGTAGCCGCTTAATTTAATCGGTTACCATCCGCCGCGTCCATGTTTGCGGGAAGCGGATTGGATGTCATTCAGCAAACTGGTTTGGTGCGCATGTTCCGGGCAAACTGAACGAGATTTTTAGGAACTGGCTTGGGCTTAATCCTGCCTCTGGGAGTTCGCGCGAGTGAGATTTAAAATAGAGGATAAGCATGTAGACGCCTTTGATTGAAATCTTTCGGACGGGGGTTCGATTCCCCCCGCCTCCACCACCACTATTTTCTTCGGCATGGTAGCGATTGCGCGGGCTTGTCGCGTTGTGGCAGAGTTTCCTGCGGACGAGGGCTTCCGCGTGAGCGTCTCGTCGCCGACGTCGTCCACCGTCCAACAAAAAACAGGTCGCGGTGTATTCATTGCGGGCGATGGTGGCGCTGTGGCGGCTTGTCCGGCGATGGTCACGCGCGGCGGCGATGCTAACTCTTTAGATACGCTGAAGGTTTCAGGTCGTGGCGAAAAAACTGTAAAATTTTGGGAGCGCGGTGGGGCGAGGCGGAACTCTACAAACTAGTTTTCTTTTCCTGAATTTCCGCCCTTCTAACCTTCGCCAGTTTTCTAAGTTCACCCAGAGCTTTGCGGGCACGAGTGGCGGCGGCTTTTATATTTTTCGTTTCAAAACTGTCATTTTCTGCTAGATAGTTTTCATAGGCAGAAATAATTTGCTCATGCGTCGCCATGTCTTACTCCTGTTTGAGGTTGATGGGTCCAAAATCGAGTAGTTAATTACCACACTACCCGCAACCAATCAAACTTTATTGAAGAATGAAGAGTCGTGTTAGAGAAAAATGAGCATGTAAGTGTCCGCGCCAAGCCAAACATTTTGTTCATTTTTTATGTTACGCTACTGCGCAACATACCGATTAATCGCATTGAAAATAGGAAGGTAGGGGATGTCAGAAATAGGCAGACGTTTTTCGTTGGACAAAATAACGGTCGACCCTAAACTCAAAAACCGTATTTTTTCGGCAGATGGAGATGATCACATCGGCGATTGGGATGGGGAATGTATTGATGATTTGGTGAAAGAAATTGACCGCATTGAAGAACGGAGGGATGTTAATTATTCCAGCCTGCCGCACTCCTCCAACATCCCCGATGATTTAAAACCAGAGGTCGGCAAGGATTATCCCGTTTGGACCTGTGACGTAAAGGGGCGTTGCCTCGTGGGCGACACCGGGTCAGAAATTATGACCGTTGATGAAATTCGCAACCACTACATCAACAAATATGGAAGCATTGACAAGTTTAAGGAAAAATTAGAAATTGATAGAGCCAAGTTTATTCGGGAAGTGAAAAATAGATCCGAGTAAATAATTTTCGGGACCGTGAGAATGTTGCAATTTACAAAACCTTTTTAGACGAGGCCGTAATGGAAAATATTTCTGTCGACGACTTGCATGATGAAATTCAAAAGGCGGGCGGGAACAATTTAATTCTGGACGTCAGGTCCGCTACGGAATATTCGGAGGGGCATATTGAGGGCGCGCAAAATACTCCCCACGAAGAGGTCGGCGGCATCGTAGAAGACCTGAAAAGTTACGACAAGGTTTATGTTCACTGCAAAATGGGTGGGCGGGCTAAAGTAGCTTCCGAGGCTTTGACCCGCGCGGGCTTGGACAATATCGTCTGTGTAGAAAATGGGGGGATGGAGCGCTGGGCGAAGATGGGCTGGCCGGTTCAAAGGGAAGAGTCATAAAAAAAACCCAAGAAGAGGGGCCGCGTCAGCGACCTCTCCCTCGGGTTTATTTTTTTGCTCTGCGAATACTCCACGTTAAAGCATGGTGCCCTGTCTTCGGTCGCTAATCAAATTCCTTCGGAACACCCGCGACGGGTGCTACTCCGATGCGCGCTTACGCTACCAGGGCGATTTTAGTACTGCAGTTCATTCCACTGCGTGATAGCCTTCTGACCATTTCTTTCTTTGTTCTGACCATTCCAAATCGCAATCCCAATCGGAGTTTTGCCTCCGCTGAACTGCGTGTCGTTGGAATCAGAGGTGGTCAAGGAGCGTTTGAAAACAACTGACCAACGGTCGTTAGACCAGTTGCCGTTGCCCATAACATCCTGATGAGCCTGCGTGGTCAGGGTGCTAAACCCTTCCGCGTTCAGGTCTTCCACCGAGGATATGCGCATGGAAGCATCAGCAAGGATATTACCGGTAGCACGCGCCGGGTTGAATACGCCTTCGTTTTTACCCATGCCAAAGTCGGTGTAGGAACGGCGTTTACTGATATCACCAGCCCCCTGACCCGACATGGTATACGCCCCACCTGAATCCATCTTGCTACCTGGTTTTGCATTGGGGCCAAGACCACTCAACTTGCCATCGGGCTCATACATGTAGTAACTGCCGGAACCCATAACCATATATTTGTACTGGTCTTCCATGTCCAACATGCCAATGTTGCCAGTTTTTCCAGCGCCCTCTTTGTCCCAGGTCGCTTTCCACTGCCAGATGTTGACACGCTCGCCGTCACCGCCCATTGTGAAGGGGGGCTCTTCGCCTGACTGATTCACGGGAAACATGATGGCTGCTTGGTCTCTGTATTGCTGAGACTGCACCATGATGTCATTACGGGTGGGGTCTGTCCAACTCAAGCGAACAGCGATTTCCCTACCGTTGGTGGCAGCTCTCACGTTCACCCATTTGGTCGCTGGAGCGGGCCACATGGGATTGGTAATCATCTGCGGATCTAGGTCGACTACGGTGTGCTTGTTGAAAGTCGGACCGTAGCGTGTCCAGAATGGATCATCCGCCTTCACCGGAATATTTCCAGATACTTTTACCGCTTTGATGGTGGCCGCGTTCGTGGTGGTGAAACTACCCAGAACGAAAGCGAACAGCATCATGAATACAACAGTCTTTTTACTCACAGGTGTCCCTCCTTGGCATACCGTAAACGGGAAATTAAAGTTACGCTCTCAACGGTGAAAACCCATCCGTTCCGGGCGGGACCCGCAAGCCCCGCCACGAAACTGGATTGATTTACGCCGCTTTCCAGAGGGCGTTGTGTCGCTCTTTAGATTGCACCCGGATGCTCTTCGGGTCGTACATAGAAAGGCTCTTCAACCGTAACTCGGATGATTTCTTTCCCTTTCCGGTTAAACCCGATGACCGTGTCGTTATACATTTCAAACTTCTTGCCGTGAATGTTGGTCTCGAATATCTTCGGACCTGGCTCACGTTTCCATTTGAAAATGATTCGCTGTGTCGTCCGGAACAACTGGAGATTCGCCAGTAAATCCCGATCCGGGACCATGTATTGATCGATGGAATGATCCACACCTGGTCCAAACATCTGTTGCGAATACGCACGGGGAACATGCCGCGACGGAATGTAATACCCGTTCGGCTCTGTTCCTAATTGCGGATACAAGGGCAATGCTACTTTCCGATCCCGAATCAGATAATACTGTGGATTGTCGGGATCATGTGCCCACTCCCCGTTGCTGCCGATCTTGACTAGCCCTTGTAAGCGAATCTTGCCAACACAGGCTGCCATACAGCGCGTCTCCATCTGATCGCCTTCCGTCAGAGGATCGAGACCCTCTATGCGGGGATAACAGGCGATGCATTTTTCGGAGATCCGCGTCGTACCACGGAACATCGGCTTCTTGTAAGGACACTGCTCTACACACTTTTTGTAACCGCGACAACGGCTCTGGTCGATCAAAACGATGCCGTCCTCTTGGCGTTTGTAAATCGCCTTGCGAGGACACGCCGCCAGACAGCCCGGATACGTGCAATGGTTACAGATGCGTTGCAGATAGAAAAACCAGATTTTATGCTCTGGTAATACCGACCGCGTACCGTTGTCGCCCCCAAACGTCCCTTCGCGAGACTGGGTGAACTCACGGCCGTGAGCGGTGTCTTCGCCAAAGTTCGGAAAACGCCACTCTTCGTCTGTCGGCACATAACCAATTGCCTGCTGATTCAAACCAATCTTGGCCGGCGCTTCGAAGATGGTCACACCTTCGTATACACCGTGGATTGCTTTGTTCGAGGTCTTACGGACATTCCAAACGTTCTGCCCGGGATTCGACTGCTCCAGCATCTTCAGAATCTTCCAATCCCAAAACTGCGGATAGCCGCCGTAAGGCTTCGTCTCTACATTATTCCACCACATATACTCCTGACCTTTCGAAAAAGTCCAGGTGGATTTGTGGGCCATCGTACAGGTCTGACAGGCAATACAACGGTTTGTGTTGAACACAAACGTGAACTGCTCTTTCGGATGCTTTTCGTCGTAAATATACGTCGACATCCGACCTAGTTGCCAGTTATAAACTTCAGGCATTATCGTACCTCCACAATTGACTGTTGTTAAACGTTGAACCACCGAATGGTGGCGACCCTCCCGATGATGGAAGGGGCCGCCACCTTCGCCTTAGATTTTCACGCGGACGTACTGACCCGCCAGATACATCTCGGCAAAACGGTCTTTCAACGGTGATTCCGGGGTGTAACCTGTTCGCACAGGCTCCCAGAGTCCTTTACCATGTAATCCACCATCTTCCGCCTTCGAGAACTTAACCAATACTTCTTTCGGGGTCGCGTTGACCGCGTGGTTGTCGGCCTCGTAGCCGTGTTTGAACTTCATCTTGGTTTTGGCTTTATGGAACAGACTGTCTGTCTGATGCATGGGCATCAACCAAGATCGCGTGATGGATTGCTGACCGCCATACCGGAAGTTGCTCTGGTATGGTGTGGTCATGGACATCGCGCGTCCGTCCGGCCGTTCTTCGTGCGCCTTGACGGTACGCTCGGTGGCGATCCACGTTGCGTGTTTCATCATGGTGGTGTGATACGGATACGCTGGGTTATACTTCGCCCGCAGCATCAGCCGTGCCACTTTATACCGAGGATCGGAAGGCTTCCAACCCATGTAAGGTCGATCTGCGGGGTTCGCGTCACAATATACATAGTCGCCTTCGTTGATGCCAAGGTCTTTACACAGGAATGGGTTCATGTGCACTTGCCACTCACCAACACCCGGGGAACGTTTGTCCATTCGGTAAGGGTCACCGAAGTTGTTGTTCCAGATCATGTTCCAGTCAGTCGTTGCCCAGGAACTATGCGCCGTGTGTCGTGATTTAGGCGTTACGCAATAGAACCGATACCCCTTCTCCCACAAGAAGTTCTTGGTCGTTCGCACTGCTGACCAGGGCTTCTTGATGTTGCGGACGTGACGAAGATCCGGGTCCTGCTCGTCTTCCGGAATCCCGTAATCATCCGGTCGGATGTAGGGGTTGGTGGATACGATTACGTTCGGCAGGTAAGGTGTAGCTTCGGGACCTTCCCTGTGAACGATGAAGTTTTCACCGTACTCAATCGCTTCCGGCTCATCGTTGTAAAACTGGATGCGACCGTTAGGAGTATAGAACGGTTTGGACTCCGTATACATCTCCCAGAAGGGAGAGCGTGGATAGGTTCGGTATAGCATCAGACAACACCCGGGCTCGCCATACTTGCCGTTGATGATGTCGTCGATGTTGTAACCCATACCGGTTGTGGACGTCGTGAACAAGCGACGGATCATCGCCTTCGTGCGGTTCGGCGCTTTGCCTTCATACACTTTCAAGAAGTCAGAGAAACGCTTGTCGCCCGTCACTTCCGCCATCCGTTTTCCGAACTCACGATGAATCAGGTTATCGTCGATGGTGTCGAAGATAGGTTTGATTCCCGTGCCGCCCCAAATTTGATGGAACGGATTCGAACACGCGGAGGTGATTTCGTAACTCTCAAACTCGGCCCAACTGTTCGGCGCCAATATGATGTCGCTATATTCGCAGGAACCGGTGAACTCGATGTCTTGAGCTACGATCATGTCTACGTTGTTGTTCGTGTTGAACACTAACTCGTAGAACCACTTCGCGTTGTTGATGACGTTGACGTTAACATACCAGCACAGCTTGGTAGGCGTCGGCATATGCGTCCGACCCGTGAACACCTTCCGGCCATAGCGCGGGGTGTTGACGATCAGCGCTTTGTCACGATGCGCCCAGTAGCTGACTTCCTCACCTTTCAGGTAACCCTTGACATTTTTCCAGTCAACGTTCTTGGTGATGTCCAGAATCGGGTTGAAAGGATCTTCCGCAACCATCGCCGCGAAACCTGGTCCTGACCAATGCGAACCTTGGTAGTTGCCAGCCTTGTAGTTCCCCGCCCAAGTATGGGAGCCGGAACCTTTGGGACCAACATTACCGGTCAGCATCAGCGGAACATAGGACGCGCGGTTATGCATCGTCGCGTGGAAGTAATGGTTGATGCCTTCACCGTAATGGATTTCAACGGGCTTGATGGTACCCATGTCGCGAGCCAAGCGGAGTGTTAAGTCCTTCGGCGCATGACAAATCTGGTTGACCGTATCAAGGTCGTAATCCTTCAGGTGAATTTTGTACATCTCATAAAGAGGCATTACCGTGATGGTTTTGCCGTTCACGAGTTTAATGTCGAAAACACCGTCCAATGCAGGGTCGATGTTTTTCTTCCTCATCTTGGCGCCGATGTCTTCGCGCGTGATTGCGACCGGCTTGTCCGTATTGGTATCCCAAACGGTGTAGTCGGGCATCATGTCACGGTTGAAGTTCTTCATCCACTTCGTGGTGAAGCCGTCTTTCGGCAGGGACTGAGCCTTGTAACCCGGAATGAAATCGTCCGGATGCAAGCGGATCAGCGTGTCCGTGCGAACCAACAGAGGCATGTCCGTGTAGTCCTTCACGTAATCGATGTCCACAAGACCTTCGTCCATGATGATTTTGGCGCAACCCAAAAACAACGCGATGTCGGAAAGACCCGCACGAACCGGTACCCAGTAATCCGCCTTCGTCGCCGGCGGATTATACTCTGGAGCGATTGCCACTAGCGTGCCACCGCGCTCCATGATTTCTGTGTACCAATGCGCTTCAGGCATTTTGTTCTCGATCAGGTTTTTGCCCCACTGAATCGTCATCTTCGCATAACGATGGTCCGCGAAGTCGATGTCAGAGGTTTGCATACCGTGAGTCCAAGAATGCCCCGGTGCTTGGTCGCCATGCCAGGTGTAGTTAGACCACGCTCGGCCACCTAACACCTTACCGGGACCACGACCGCGAATGATTGAATCCAACAACGCCACCATGTTGGCCAACCGGTAGACACCGTATTTGCCAACGACGCCGAGAAGACCCATGCCGCCGCGATACTTAAAAGTTCGCGGGCCGGATCCGCCCATGGCCTCAATCATCTCAGGTTGGTAGCCTTCGTTCTTCAGGCGTTGCGCACCGCGGGCTCCACTGTAGGCCTTAGCAACCGCGATGTGCCCCTTCGCCAGATACGTGAAGGTTTGATCCCAAGTCATGCGGACGAACTCGTCCGTGCCTCGGCTTGTCATCTTGTACTTTTCACGGTTCTCCTTATCCAGATACGGAAAACCGTCGTCCGCCCACTGCTTCCAACCAACACGGATCATCGGATATTTATTCCGATAAGGACCGTATGCGCGGCGGGGATACGTCATACCACGCAAACACATGCGCGGATTCCACGCAGCGTCCGCCTGGTTGCCATACAGGTCGCGAACTTTGTGGTGATCGTAGTTCTGCTCGATACGCATCAAGATGCCGTTACGCACGAACCCGCGCACGCGACATTGATGTGTGTCGTTCGGAGAACAACAATACGTGAAAGATCGCTCGTACTTGTATTGATCGCGGTAGACTTCTTCCCACCGCCTATCAGGGTAAGCCTCTAGCGGATTCCCGACTTTTACTACGGGTTTCAGCTGAGCCCCAACCCTCCTGCTCGTCAGTGCCATAGCTGTCGCTACACCAGCACTCACCTGCAGGAATTTCCGTCGATTCAGTCTCATCAATAAATCCTCCTTATCGAATGATAAACCATCAACACGAGGGAACCCCTTCGTTCACAAACACCGAGGTCCCTCAACTACCTAACACTAAACTGCACACAACTTTTGAAAACATTCTACACAAAACACTACACAAAAAACACTACACAAAACAAATCGTCAATCAAAATTGAACTGCTAAAACTCTTTGCCGCAAACACGAAACACAATGCTTCGCGTCCGCTCTTTGTTTAGATGGTTCCGCTTATAGGAGATTCCAAACATGATGTCAAGGAAATACGGGAACAAAAATAATTAAATTTTTCCTTCAATATAATCCCCGAGCGAGAAACTTTCACCTGAATTTAAACAAATCTTCAAAAACGTGGCGCGATTTATACATAACATATTGTATTAAAATGATTTTTTAAGATTCCCGTCGCTCGCGTGATTTACGGCTATCTCCCAAAAAAAGTATTTTGATTGCCTGTGCTACAAAAAATTGGCTCTGCCTAAGAAAAATGCGAGCCAAGGATTCCGTTTTGAGGATATAATCCCGCTTTTTCCGCAAGGCATCCGAAGGCGTACTTATGAAAAAAAACCGCGTTGCTCTTTACCCGGGAACTTTCGACCCGGTAACTTTTGGCCACATCGACATCATGCGCCGCGCCATAAAATTATTTGACCGACTCATCGTCGCGGTTGCGTTGAACCCGAACAAGCACCCTTTGTTCTCCTTGGAAGACCGGGTGAAGTTTATCAAAACCGCGGTAAAAAATTTAAGCAAGATCGAAGTCATCCCCTTCGACAATTTGTTGACCTCGCTGGCTCGTTCCAAAAAGGCATCGGTGGTGATCAAAGGACTCCGCGCGGTCAGCGATTTTGAATTTGAATTACAGATGGGCTTGATGAACCGGAAACTCAACGAGTCTCTGGAAACTTTGTTTATGATTCCCAGCCAAGAATTTTCCTTCCTAAGTTCCAATCTAGTCAAGGAAATCGCGAGGTACGGCGGGGACGTCTCGCAACTCGTGCCACACGGGGTGACGAAGGAGTTGCGAAAAATGACCCGCCGATGAAATTCTCCAACCGCATCTTGAACATCAACCCATCGATGACATTGGCCGTAGACGCCAAGGCGCAGGAGATGAAAGCGCGCGGCGAAGACGTCATCGGCTTCGGCGTCGGCGAACCCGATTTCAACACCGCGGAACGCATCCGACAAGCGGGCATCACGGCGATAGAAAATAACGAAACCCGCTACACTCCCGTCGGCGGCACGGCTCTCCTAAAGGAAGCCATCATCACCAAACTGCAACGCGACAACGGACTGGCTTACGAAAAAAACCAAGTCCTCGCCTCGTGCGGCGCCAAACATTCCTTCTATAACTTGGCACAAGTACTTTGGCAGGCGGGAGACGAAGTCATCATCCCCGCCCCCTACTGGGTGTCCTTCCCCGAAATCGTCACCCTCGCCGGCGCGCAACCCGTCATCGTCCACACAACAGCCGAGCAGGATTTCAAAATCACCGCGCAGCAAATCGAAAACGCCGTCACGCCCAACACAAAAGCAATCGTCATCAACTCGCCCACCAACCCAACCGGCGCCGCTTACGACAAAAGTGAATTGGAAAAACTCGCCGAATGCGCCCTGCGACACAACTTGCTAATCGTGTCCGACGAAATCTACGAGCAAATCGTGTTTGACGGATTCCGCCACACCAGCATCGCCGCCATCAGCACAGAGGTACAAAAACAATGCGTCGTCATCAACGGCGTCTCCAAAAGTTACGCCATGACCGGATGGAGGATCGGCTACATCGCCGCCGGCGACCCAGAAATTGTACGACAAGTCAGCAAACTACAAGGACAAAGCACGTCCAGCCCCTGCGCCATCGCGCAAGCAGCAAGCATCGAAGCACTGACCGGTCCCGCGGACGACGTCCGCGAAATGGTGCGCGAATTTGAAAAACGCCGCGACATCATCGTCGCACGATTGACGCAAATCCCCGGCGTCTCTTGCAAAAAACCGACGGGGTCGTTCTACTCATTCCCAGATTTTTCCAGCATATACGGCAGAAAAGACGCCACCGGCAAAACGCTGAAAGGCTCGCTGGACTTCACAGACTATCTACTGTCAGCAGAGAAAGTCGCCATCGTCCCAGGAATCGCCTTCGGTGCCGACGCCCACGCCCGCCTAGCCTTCGCCATGTCGCCAGAAAAAATCGAAGACGGAATCCACCGCATAAAAAAAGCCATCGCCAAACTCCACTAACCACAACAATGACGGCGGCGGGCGACGGTGACACTATGAAATGAAACATTGATATTAAAAATTGGGGGCTGACACCTATACATACAAAACATACAAAATGTTAGGTGTCAGCCCCTATATCTAATTTAGCTTTTAATACGGCGTATAAGTGCAATAATGCCTTATACTAATAGTTGGTAGGCTTTTGAAATATTAGAAAATGAGCGATAATAATTTCAAGGAATTAGTTAAAAAAAGAAAAGATTGGGTTAGATCTTCAAAAGAAAATAATTTTGATTTTGATAGCATTTTATCTGGTTCTTACAATGACCCCTCTCACTTTATATACGAAATTTTACAAAATGCCGAAGATGCTGGTGCATCAAGTATAATCTTTAATTTATCCCCAGACCATCTTGAAATAACTCATGACTCAGAAAATGATTTTAACTTCAATGATGTTGATGGAATAACTGGTATTGGTATTTCGACAAAAAAAGATGACCTAAATAAAATTGGTAAATTTGGTGTGGGATTCAAATCAGTATTTGCAATTACACAATCCCCAATTATTAAATCAGGTCAATATCACTTTCAAATTGATGACTTTGTTGTACCGAAAGAATTAAGTCTAAATGGAAGTATTGGAACAACTGTAAAACTACCTTTTAACCATCCGACTAGAGAACGAAATGAAGTTTTTAAACTTGTCCAAAAAAAATTACAAGACATTGGCTTAAAAACTCTATTGTTTTTATCAAACATCAAAGAAATAAAATGGAATTCTCCTACCCAAAATGGACATTATTTTAAATCTGTAAATCCGGTAATGGGTGCAAAGAATACTGATAAGGTAGAAATTGTTTCACAAACCAGTGTTGAAGAATATTTAGTTTTAAACAAACCAGTCAAAGTAGCCGATAAAAAATTAAAAGTTGAAATTGCTTATAGATTAGAAAGCGGGCAGATTATTTCAGTTCCGGATCAAGAATCAAAATTAGTTGTTTACTTCCCGACAGAAAGAATCACCTATTTAAATTTCATTATTCAAGGTCCCTTCAAAACGACTCCTAACAGAGAAAATATTCCTCTGGACGATAAACAAAATGAAATCATTATTGATGAAATTGCAAATTTGGTTGCCGATTCATTACCAATAATTAAAAAGTTGAAATATTTGACTACTACATTTCTTGAAGTATTACCAATTGATGACGAAAACTGTGATGAACCAATATATTCTTCTATTTTTGAAAGAGTGAAGGACAAGTTTCTTTCTAATGAAAAATTGTTACCAACGAATCACGGTGGCTATGCACATCCCAACGATTCAATTTTAGCAAGGGGAAAAGTTTTAACAAAATTATTGAAAGCCAAGGATATAAAATTACTATTTAAAAAATCCCACTGGTTGGATACAAATATTACTTTTGATAGAACAAGAAAACTGCAAGACTATTTAACAAAGAAATTAGAAATAGATGA
Organism: Nitrospina sp. UBA6727; assembly: GCA_002454045.1. GTDB lineage: Bacteria > Nitrospinota > Nitrospinia > Nitrospinales > VA-1 > LS-NOB. Next base: position 71,907 of record DKID01000024.1, read on the forward strand.
AATCAATTTTGAATATTTTTCAGAAAAAATTACTGAAGAATTTATGAAGTCTAAAAACGATGAATGGGTTATTACTTATTATGGTGAACTTATAGATAGAGATACTTTATTCAGGGAAAAAACAAATTGGAGATTAGAGGGTACATTAAGAGATAAACCAATTATTAGACTAAAAAACAATAGACATTGTTCACCTTTTGAGACATCAGGCAAAATTCAAGTTTATTTACCAACAAAAACAAAGTCTTTGTATAAAACTGTAAAAAGTTCCATCGCACAAAATGAAACTGCATCAGAATTTCTCAATAATCTTGGTATATGTAAGCCCGATATTTTCGCTGAAATAAAGGAATTTATTTTACCCAAATATAGCGATGAAGAAATTGATTTAGATGATGATGAGTATTTTGATGATATGGGGAAAATTCTAGAAGCATTATCAAAAAAGAAATCGACCGAAAAAAGAGAAGAATTGATTGGTATCTTAGAGGATTTACCAATAATTGATTCTGTGAATCCAGTAACTGGGAAAACTTTTTTTAACCAACCTTCTTTAGTTTATTTAAATACAGACGATTTACGAAATTATTTTGAAGGGTATGATAGTGCTTTTTTTATCAACAAAAACTTATATAAGAAATTTGGTCAAAAGAAATTTGAAGATTTTGTTAGAGCGATTGGGTGCAACGAAACTCCGAAAAGACTTGAGATTGAAAGTGATTTAACTTGGCAAGAGAAAAATAAACTGCGAAATAATGGTAGGTATTCTTACGAAAGATGTACAAGAGATTATACAATTGAAGGTTTGAAAGAAATTATTTCAGGTGTAAGTATTGAAAAATCTGTCCTGATTTTTAAAATGCTTTTAAAATCTCTATCTAATTATAATGGGTGGAATAAAAGTAATTTCTTCAAGGGTGAATATGGGTGGTTTTATTATTCTGAATGTGCAGAAAATTTCGATTCACAATTTAAAAAACTATTGTGCAGTAAACCCTGGTTGTTTGATGTTGATAGTTATCAAGTATCTCCAAGCGATATTTCAATTTCTGAACTTCACGCAAGTTATGTTATCGAAAATGAAAATATTGAAGCATTAGAAAAAGCATTAGGTTTTCAACTTGATAAAATAAAACAAATAGAAAAGGAAACAGGTGGCAAATTCATTCCACAGGACGAAGTAGGCGATTATGAACGATGGAAAGCAGAACAAGGTATTGATGACCGAGATGATGAAGAATGGGAACCTGATGTTCTACCAGATGATGTTGAACCCTCAATTTCAGAAGGTGAACCAGAAATGGTTGAAAGGGATGATTTGTCTAATCAAACTTCTAATTCTGGCAGGAATACAAATGATGATGAAAATAGTAATGGTGATGAAGATGGGGATGATAATGATGGTATTCCAAAAAATAAAATTGGCGAATGGGGTGAAAAGTTTGTTTATCTACATTTTTTAAAGAAGAAATATTCTAACCTATCTGATTATGAAGATACTGAACTTGGTTTTTTAGGCATTGACAGTTCAAATAATATAATTGAAGTAAAATGGTTAAATAGAAATAAGGGTGTTGGAAAAGGATATGATTTTGTAATTATAGAAAATGGTGAAGAAGTGGAATATATTGAAGTTAAAACCACCATTAAATCAGATAGAACATTACACAAAATAACAGGGACACAATGGGAATTTGCGAGAAGATTATTTAATTCAGATGAAGGTGAAAAATATAAAATTTATGCAGTAAAAAATGCAAATTCTCACGATGCAAAAATCAAAATTGTATCTAACCCAATCAAATTATGGAAAGAAGGAAATTTGTATGCACATCCAATTAATTTTAGAGTTTGAAGGCGGTCGTAAAGCCTACCAATCCCCACTCCACCGGACGGCTAATACTGGTAGCAAAATTGAAGGATTTCGGTAAAATGAAGATTTGTGTGGTAACAAAAGTTTTGAGAATAGATTTGCCGTCCGCCGATGAGTTTATTCGTTAGATGCGGACCGCAAGCGACCGTTGGTGCATTCTTTCAGCGACGCAAACACAAGTGCCGGGCTCAATGCATTCAAGGCGTTCGTCGCGCTCTACGGTGCCGCCGCCGAGCCGGGAAAAATTTGCACCGTGACCGCAAAGGACGGCACGCCATTACACTTGGGCTGGGCGCGTGGCGATGCGCAATACTTGGCCACATAGTCGCGTCACGGTCGTGGTAGCAACGGTCACGATAATAACGCGACGCCGCACCTAATCCCCAGGCACATCCGCCGCGATGGCCTCTTTCTGGCTGGCTTTATGGTCGCAGATTCTTGCTTCGATTTTTGCGCGGCAACGCTTGGCTTTGCAGTTGCCCGTCCCCACACCGATTTTTCTTCGCAACGCTTCAAACGTCAACGAGCCTTCCTCAATCGCAGTCGTAATCGTCCCCGCCTTGATGTTTCGGCACAGGCAAACTTTTTTGATGCTGTCTAAAAAATGTTTTTTTGTTTCCAAAATATGTAAAGTTCCCGCTATGATTCGCGCCGTTGGATAGCCCGGTCGTGATAATTTATTTTTCGCGAGGACGTCGCCGACCGCAAGCAATTTCGCGCCGCGGTCGCCGCGACGAAAATCTCAACTCCCGCGCGCCAGTGTAAACCAGCATCGGTGAAAAACCTAATGTCGAAAGCATCCGTCCCGTTTCTGCACGCCGCAATCAGCGGAATTATTTTGGTGCTGATTTTCCCCCGCTTCAATTTTGAACCGCTCGCCTGGTTTGCCTTCATCCCACTTTTTGCGGCGATGATGGCAGAAAAAACTCCGCGCCGCGCCGCGTTATTGGGATTCGTCGCCGCGATGATTTTTTATACTTGGGGACTAAACTGGATTAATAACACCCTCATCAATTACGGAAACCTCCCCGCGGCGGCGAGCTTCACGGTGCTCGGCTTGTTGGCGGCGTACCTCTCTTCCTATGTGGCACTGTTTTGTTACTGGACGCGGAAAGTCTGCGAAAAAAATCCCGTGCGGTTTTTTCTGTTCGCGCCGACGCTGTGGACGTCGCTGGAATATATTCGGTCCACTCACGCCGAGTTCGGATTTTCCTGGCTGGGACTGGGTTACTCGCAATTCAAAACTTTGCCCGTCATTCAGATGGCGGAGACGACCGGGGTATACGGCGTCTCCTGGCTCATCGTGTTCGTCAACGCGGGATTATATCTGGCGTGGAAAACTTGGCGACCGCGCGGCGCGAAAAACTTTGCGGCGAAAATTTCGGCGGCGAAAAACGCCGTCAATATGGGAGCGCGGTTTTTGTCAGTCACCGTCATAGTTTTCGCCGGCTGGTGGGGATACGGCAGCGTCGCCATGAACCGCCACGCCATCGCCGCGGAAAAAAATCCCACCATCACGGTGGCGCTGATTCAGGGGAACGTCGAGCAGTTTATGAAATGGAACCCGGCTTATCAAAAACAAGTCATGAAAAAATACCGCGACCTGACGCTGACGGCGGCGCGATCCAAACCGCAACTCATCGTGTGGCCCGAAACCGCGCTGCCTTTTTATTACGGCGAGCATTCGGTCGGCACCGAGTTTGTGCAAGGCTTGGCGCGGCAAACGCAAACTCCCATCCTGTTCGGAAGTCCGCGCAAAAAAATCACGGAGGGCCGCACGACCCACTACAACAGCGCGTATATGGTGTCCGCAACCGGCGACACGCAAAACCGTTACGACAAAATTCATCTGGTGCCTTTCGGCGAGTTCGTTCCGTTCAGAAAACTTTTGTTCTTCGTGGAAAAAATGGTGGCGATGGTCGGCGAATTCGGGCGCGGAAAAGAAGCGACATTATTCGCCGTGGCGGGCTATCAGGCCGGCGTCTCCATTTGTTATGAAATGATTTTCCCCGACCTGCTCCGGCAAGCCGTGAAAAACGGCGCCCACTTTTTAGTCAACATCACCAACGACGCTTGGTTCGGCGAGAGTTCCGCAAGTTACCAGCACATGAGCATGGCGGCGTTGCGCGCCGTGGAAAATCGCGTGCCCATCGTCCGCGCCGCGAACACGGGAGTTTCGGGGACGGCCGACGCCGACGGAACCCTCCGCGACGCAACGAAACTTTTTGTCGAAGCGGCGCAAATCACCACGATTACCCCGCGCCGAAGGGGGCTCACTTTCTACGCCGCCAACGGCGATGTTTTCAGTTGGCTCTGCTTGCTCGCAACCGCCGCGATGACGTTCGCCGCCACGCGAAAAAAGTGAAAGAGACGGCGGCGCGACAGTGACGGCGGGGCATTCGCGGGCGGCAACGCGACGGCGTCATCATCGGCGACAGTGGCGCGCAACTTTTTTCGTCACCGCAACATCATCAACTTGGCGGCGGCGGGGCCGCCTCTTCGCCGTCATTCCAACGCAAGTTG
>DKID01000006.1:0-2092 GCA_002454045.1 Nitrospina sp. UBA6727
CAGCGTCCAAGTTTTTCCGTCCACCCCGCGCAAACTAAAATCCACGGCCGGCAAACCAAACTCGCATATCGGTGTTTCAAGTGCTGTCATTTTTTCGCCAATTTGAAGTTAGCATGAATGATAACACATAGGGGACGGCGACGGCAATGGGGGCAACGACGGTGGTGACAGTGACGACGCTATCTCCTCTGCCATCTCGGTGATTAACGTCGTATGTTTTGCAGGTCGGTTAACTCCGCAATATCGAAAATGTTTGATTAAGATTCTCGTGCTTCGCGCAATCCACTTATTCCATGTATCGGAGCGCTGGTACTGCCGTTAGCGTACAATAGTCTGAATTTCAATCCGCGCAACGATGGCGGTCGGTAGTCGGGCACCTGATCCAATCTTTCTTTGACACGATTTTTCGGCGACTATTTGCGCTGTTGCCAACTGAGCGAAAAGCGCAAAGCGAAGTTGCTCGGCAAACTAAAAAGCGCGACCGCATTTCCAGAATTGGAGCGGGCGTTGCGTTCACTTTCGTGACGCCGCCGCGGTCGCGAGCGCCGTCATCATCGCCGTCAATTAACGCGTCAAACTGTGGCAGAAACCACATTGCTTTGTCGGTCTTTGGGATACAGGGATTCTGAAAATAAACGATTCATTAGGACGGAGTCAGCAACATAATAATTTAAATTAATCCCATCACTTGAATCTTGTGCGAATACTTTAGGGCTCAACAAGTAATCCTCGCCAACTTTTTTCGCATAACTTATTAACACACCAATTAATTTTAGTTTCAATTTGCTATCATCCGGTCGAAAGCAAACATTAACTCCATTTTTCTTAGCAACAGATGGATAACACCAAGCATTCTGAACCGAAGGTGGCAAATCAAAATAGTCTTTAATTATTGCTTCGGATATTTTATACAAAAACTCAGTTCCCTTGCCTACATCTCTTGTGAATTCGTGGCTAAGAAAATCTTGTAACATATTTTGTTTAAGCGTTTCCTCTTTTGAAAAATTGTCATCCGTGTGTCGAATTCCAATATGTGCAACCTTAATTGTGTCGACTGATTCATAGACAATAAGAGAAAACAATTGATCCTCTCTTATTTTCATTTCTTCAACAGCAATAGAATAGTTACACGGTGTTGTATACAGCAGTGGTTCACCTGCTTTATTTAGGCGTCCTGTTTGCACTATATTTGATGGGGGCGCCCAACAATCGCTAACTAAACTCATTGAGTTTAACGGTACCCTTCTATCAGTTTCAGATAAAGTTCTAATTCTATAAAACCGTGTTTCTTTTGGATAACTAGCAGTAGAAGTTGGTAATTCTGCAACATCACCTTCAGGCGTTTTAAACATAATAACCTTGAAAATCGCTTGATGAATTTCAGAATTGGTTAGGTTTTTAAAGTCTAACTTTCTAAACTCACATATTTTTTCCTGTAGCTCAGTTGTATCAACATATCTTAAAAATTTTCTAAAGTCATACATTGTTTATTTCTCTTATAATTTTACAAAATCTACACAAGCCATTAACAAAAACACAAGAAATAAAAGGTTTCTACTCCAGCAATAACACCTCATCAATCTTGCCCATCACCCGTTCGGTTTCGGTTAGGGCGATTATTATTTTTTGGTAGTGACGGATGTCGGCGGGGGTGAGGTTTTTGCCCTTGCGGTCTTTCAGATATTTTTGCGCGGGTTGGTAGCCGCCGATGTGGAAGCGCCAGGCGGTTTCTGGGACATTGCTGAAGTATTGCGTTTTGTTGATGCGGACTTGGCCGCGGCGGTTTTTGGCATCGGTGATTTTGTATGACGGTGCGTCCACGCGGTGGTCGCCGGGCACGTTGTAGCCGGTGATGAGGTTGTCCAGGGTCGGGCTTTCCATCAGGTGCAGGGCGCGCAACTCGGCGCCGAGCGCGGCCAGTTGGCGGAATTGTTTTCGGTCGGCGGGATAGGGCGCGCGCGGGAAGTCTATTTTCAGGAACTCCTTATAGCGTTCGCGATAGGCGGGCGAATGCAGCACGGCGTAGATGTAATCCAGCAGGTCAATGGGCGCGAAGGTGTTGGCGTTGTCGGCATCGCTATGTGGTGCGGCT
>DKID01000006.1:2162-18560 GCA_002454045.1 Nitrospina sp. UBA6727
AAAAATCGCTCCCAGCGATTTTTTCCAACTTCCGCAGGAATGACGGTGGGGTTGGTGCGTCGTCCCTGGCGGTCGCGGCATCACGGTCACGGTCATCACCGGCTTCGGGCGTGAAGCGCAAGCCGAGACAGTCGCGTTGCACTAAAATTTTTTCATGTCGGCGAGAGTAGTCGTTATTCTGTATTATACGATTCCTTAACACCGTCATGATAACCTTGAGCAAAAGCCGCATGAGGGCTTTTATGCCTCACAGATCCGGCTTGACTGTCAGGAAGAGCACCCAAATCCACTTTTATAGTTTCTTCGCACTTCTTTCCCGCTTCGTAGCCTCTATCATATGCACTTCCCGCACATTTATGTCGACCAGCGCCTCCCTAGTCATCTGGTAATTCTAAAAAAGAATCAGAATTGCAGTGTGGCTTCTTACAAGTGATCATGTATTTTTCATCCAAGCATTTGGTGATTTCATAATTCTACAACAGAGCATCAGCGACAAATAAAAACCATCTACTAAATGTCATTTGTGAAGCTAGTTTTCAGACAACCCCAACCACGCTAACGGTAATTTATTAAACTTATAATGACAATTGACGCTATGTATGTAATCAAAAACATCTTTATATCTTTGGTCTTTAAACCAGTCGTTTAAAACATACACATATTCCATTTTAAGTTCTAGCGATGACACCAACCTTTTGATATACCTTGCGCTTAAAATCGTAAGTCTGCAATTTTTCATTACAGAACCTGCCACTTGCTGATACTTCACCTCAATGATGAATAATGTTTCTCGAACAACGACAAGCAAGGCATCATCCGGTAATAACCGTTTGGAAATCAGACTTTTCCAATCAACTCTTTCCTCTTCCAAGTATTTATAAAACGCGTTCTTTTTAAAACACTATGCAACAAGTTTGTCACGATGGTAAATGTTATGTTCTGCTTTTTCTGGAGCGGTCGCTATTATTCCGTAGCACGTCCTGCGGTTCACTTCTCCAGCAGTTTTTCTATTCTCTTAGCGTGTAAATAAATATGTTCCTGGCCTCGGTCAGCATCACGTCCGTCTTCGATATCTCCAACATATGCGCAATAATGGTTTCGCTCATTATCTATTAGATATTCCACTAATAAACTGAGGCTCTGCATCTCGTTATCAGAAAATTCAATTTTAGTCATGGTTTTTTTAAATCCTCAAGGCAGCCTCGATTAAAAAACAGTTCTCGTGTAATTTTGACAGAGCAGCGTAATTATAAAAACCAACTTCTTGCTTTAGCATTTTGAAGGTGTCAAGTTCAATTTTAGCATCGAATTCTTTTCTTCTAGATTCATCCGCGACAATATAGAAACGGATTTTGAAATCTGCTAATTCGTTAAACTTTATCAGAGAATTGTACATTGTTGTTGAATGCTCAACTTCAAATAAACATTCGGGCATTTTTCTAGAATTGAACCATGAAACGTCAACATTTTTTACATGGTTGACAAAGTTTGAGTAGCCAAATTTATAAATCTCAGCCATCGTCCCGACTTCTCCAAGCGTTTTCCCTAAAAATTTCTTATTTTTATCTTGGCGGGGGACATATGTTTCATAATTTTGAATATTTCCAATTTCCAGCAATAACCCTTGATAATATGAGTGTCCATACTCTTCTTCTTTTTTATTTCTAGGTCTTTCCTGCAGATAAACATGGTCGGGCAATTCTTTCTTATGAGACTTCAACGCCCATAACCCTGGCCTTATATTGAAGAAAATATTTTCGTCTTGAACTATTCTTCTTATAGTTGCCTGGGGTGTTTTAGTTTTCCAACCCACAATGCCCACAGATTGATATAACTGACCAAAAGTGGCGTAGCCGCCAAGGTCAGTCATCGCCTTAATCACTTGTTCACTCTGCTTCATGATGTGTTACCCAGGTATCTCGTATTCCATTGATTACTTCTTTTTAGCTTTCAACAAATCAAATCTCTTTATTCATCATAAGGGTGTATTTTCATGCTCGTTTGTACCACAGATTATCATCATCGTGCCACCTCGCTTCATCGCATCCTTTCATCCACTCATCGGCATTGGGAGCGATGTCGTGAATCAGGTGCTTCTCAAACGCGGCAAGTTAGCTGCGTAAGTCGCCGTCGTCTTTGGCATTGGTCTCGTCGGGCCCCGCGCCGCATGCGATCTGCTTCGGCTCGTTGGTGACCGTGACGCCGTCGTCGGCCAGCGCCGATTCCAGCAGCGCTTGCAACGCCGCGCGATAGGTGTGCTCGGTGGCGATGCCGGCTTGGCGGTATTGGTCGAGTTGCTTGAGGTAGGTTTGAGATAGGTTTGAGGTCATGGTTTTCATCGCGTCAATAATACGCCGATTGCGCCGCGCATGTTTCACTGGATTTCGTGTCAAGCACGGAATGACGGCGGGGACGGAATGACGGCGGGGATGATGTCGCGCTATTTGTCTTTTGATTCGGTGGGGGCGGGCGTGGGGGGGTCGGCGGGTTGGGATTCCTCGCCGTCGGCTTTGGTCGCTTCGTCGTCATGCTCGCGCACGCAAGGCTCGGTGCCTACAGCATCCGTCGTCGCTTCGGTAAGTTTTTCTGTTTCCTCTTCGGCGTCCTTCATCGACTTTTTGAAGTTGCGAATGCTGTTGCCGAAAGCGCTACCAATCTCCGGAAGTTTTCCCGCTCCGAAGACGATCATGATAACGACCAAGATGATCATTAACTCTGGAAGACCTATTCCCATCATGATGAAAATCCCTCCGCTACTTTGAAAGTGCGCCGAGTGTAACACAAATTTGCATCGGGACAAATGTAAAATTGTCGCTGTTGCCCCGCCGCCGCGAAAAAATATTTTGCCGCGACGACGGTGTGATAAGATTGATGAGCACGGCGCGGCGTCGCGTCACCGTCGTTGCGGTCGGTGGCGGCGTTTTCTTCATCTTATATTTACGCGGCAACTTGGAAAATGGCATGGCAATTCAATTCACCAAAATGAGCGGCAGCGGCAACGACTTTATCGTCATCGACAATCGCGCCGCGGTTATCGCGGACGATAAAAAACTCGCGTTCGTCCGGCGCGTGTGCGACCGCAGAATGTCCATCGGCGCCGACGGCGTAATCTTTGTCGAGCACTCGGATTGCGCCGACATCAAATGGGATTTTTATAACGAGGACGGTTCCGCCGCGGAGATGTGCGGCAACGGTGTCCGTTGCATGGCGCGTTATGCCGTGGAAAAAAATATCGTCCCCGCGCGCCGCGAAATGACTTTGGAAACGCTGGCGGGAATCGTCACCGCGGAAGTGAACGGCGACGGCGTGCGGGTGAAACTCACCGCGCCTGAAAACTTGCGGCAGGATATCGCGGTCGCGCTGAACGGCGCGCAATACCGGGTGGACACTCTCAACACCGGCGTGCCGCACGCGATTATTTATTCCGACAACGTCGAGGATGTGAATGTGCAAGAGACGGGGCGCGGCATTCGTTTTCATAAAGCGTTTGCGCCGGCGGGGACCAATGTGGATTTTGTGCAGAAGGTCGGCGACCGCGCGCTTAAAATTCGTACTTACGAACGGGGAGTGGAAGACGAANNCGCTTGCGGAACGGGTGTCGCCGCCGCCGCGCTGTTGTCTTCTTACAAAAATTTAGTGCAGCCGCCCGTCGCGGTGGAAACTCGCGGCGGAGATATATTGCAAGTGGATTTTGAATCGCCCAGCGGTGAAGCCGCCGCCGTGACCGAAGTGTATTTGGAAGGACCCGCCCGCGTTGCTTTTGAAGGCACGTTGCGGGAACATCAATAACTTTTCACGCCAACCATCATGTCAATATTTGAAGGCTCGTTCGTCGCCATAGTGACCCCGTTCAAAAACGGAAAGATAGACGCCGCGGCGTTGCGCGGGCTGATCGAGTTTCATATCGAAAACGGAACGAACGGGATTGTCCCCTGCGGCACCACCGGCGAGTCGGCAACCTTGAACCACGCCGAGCACGAGGAAGTAATCCGCGTCACCGTCGAAACTTGCAAGGGGCGGATTCCCGTTCTCGCCGGCACGGGTTCCAACGCCACTCACGAAGCGGTGGAGTTGACCCAGCGCGCGCAACAAATCGGCGCGGACGGCGCGTTGCTCATCACGCCCTATTACAACAAGCCGACGCAGGAAGGATTGCATCAACATTTTTCCGCGGTGGCGAAAGAGACCGACTTGCCCATCGTGCTTTACAACGTTCCCAGTCGTACCTCCGTGAACATGCAACCGCGTACCGTCGCACGTTTGAGTACCATCAAAAATATCGTCGGCATCAAAGAGGCATCCGGTTCTCTGGTGCAAGCCAGCGAAATCATCGCCGCCTGCGCGCCAGAGTTTTCGCTGATCTCCGGGGAGGATGCGTTGACGTGGCCGCTGCTCGCCATCGGCGGCAAAGGAGTAATCTCGGTCACCGCCAATTTAGTCCCCGCCAAGTTTGCGAAGTTGTGCCGCGTCGCCGCCGAAGGGGACATCGCCGCCGCGAAAGTTTTGCACTACGAGTTGTTGCAACTGAACGACGCCATGTTTATTGAGACCAACCCCATTCCCGTCAAGTCCGCGTTGGCACTCATGGGGCGAATCGCGAACGAGTTTCGTCCGCCACTTTGTCCGCCGACGGAAGAACATTTGGCGCAATTAACGGCGGTGCTCAAAACTTATTCTTTGGTATAACCTCCGTGGCGGCGGGAGGAAGTTGGCGGCGGCGACGGTGACAGGGGGGCGTGGGGGGTGACGACGACGCGGCGAGCCGAAAGCATCATCGCCAATCAGAAATAGTTGCCGCAAAATTAGTACCGCGGCAAAGTTGGCGGGAAGGAAAAACGTTGATCAAAATTCTTGTAACAGGAATCGCCGGCCGCATGGGGAAGACCGTCGCCGCGCGCATTGAAAACACGCAAGGCGTGGAACTCGGCGGCGGCACTGAGCGACCCGGCAGTCCAAGCATCGGGAAAGACGCCGGGGAAGTCGCCGCCACCGGCAAGAAAGGCGTCGCCGTCACCGCCGACCCCGCCGCCGCGCTCGCGAGTTGCGATGTTGCGATTGATTTCACCGCGCCCGAATCGAGCCTGCAAACTTTGCGCGCCGCCGCCGCGAAGGGGACGCCGGTGGTGGTGGGCACGACCGGATTTTCCGCGGAGCAACGCAAAGAAATTGCGCAAGTCGGCAAAAAAATCTCCTGCGTCGTGGCGCCCAACATGAGTATCGGCGTCAATGTATTGTTCAAGTTGGTCGCGGAAGCCGCGCGGGCACTGGGCGACGCGTATGATGTGGAAATTGTGGAAGCGCATCACCGGTTCAAAAAAGATGCGCCCAGCGGCACCGCCGTGCGTGTGTCGGAAATCATCGCCGCCGCGTTAGGACGCAACCTCGACGAAGTCGGCGTCTATGGAAGAAAAGGAATTGCGCCGCGCGCCGCGAAAGAAATCGGTATTCACACTTTGCGCGCCGGGGACATCGTCGGCGAGCATCGGGTTTTGTTCGGCGGCACGGGAGAAAGTTTTGAAATATTTCACCGCGCGCAAAGTCGGGAAACTTTCGCCAACGGTTCTATCCGCGCCGCGCAATGGATTTTGGAGCAGCCGAACGGCGTCTATGATATGCAGGACGTTTTGGGTTTGCGTTGAAAAAAGTATGACCTTCCCGTCGTTAAAATTTGACCGCAGAAACTTTCTGAAAATATTTTCTCTGCTCACCCTGTCCGCGTTGACGCCGAAAAAAGTTGGGGCGGGCGAAGATTTTCGCAACGATAAAAACATTCCCGAAAAATATATTCAGAACCGCGACACCCCCGGATTTCATATTCGCAGCGCCAATCCATTTTTCGGCGTGGACACGCAAAGTTGGGGACTGGCGGTCGGGGGCATGGTCGAAAACCCCGTCGGCCTCGCTTATGAAGACCTGTTCGGTTTGAAAATGTACTCCCAAGTTTCGCGGCTCAAATGCGTTGAGTGCTGGTCCGCGAAAGCGAAGTGGGAAGGATTCCGCTTCGATGAACTTGTGAAAAAAGTCCGCCCCGCTCCATCCGCAAAGTTTGTTTACATCCAGTCCGCCGATTCCTATTACGAAAGTTTTTTGTTGGACGAACTGCTGCAGCCGCGCGCCCTCTTCGTCCTGCGCATGGACGGCCAACCGTTGAGTCGGGAGCACGGGTTTCCTCTGCGGCTGATTATTCCGTGCAAGTATGGTTACAAAAATATTAAGTACATCACCCGCATCCAATTTCTCGATTCGCGCAAACGCAATTACTGGGCGATCAACGGGCCCTACTCGGTGGACGGAACTATCCAGCCCGGCGTTGATCATCCTTTAGATTTTCGCAAAAAACCTCTGCCGATAAACGGCGGCGAAGTGTTTCATTTTTTCGACGACCCCGCGTAGAAATTTTTCGCATGAGCCGACCGCTGTTGCCGCTTTTTATTTTTCTGCTCGCCTGCGATTCCCACAGCGTAAAACAAATTCTGGTGACGGTCCCCGCCGAACTCGTCGTGCCGCAAGAAATGGTTTACATCCCCGCCGGGGAATTCATCATGGGCGACGCGGCGGAACCGAAAACGCGCGGCGGAAAACTTGTGCCGTCCGACGCGTACCTCATTGACCGTCACGAGATGAACCACGCGGGCTACAAAAAGTTTCGTCCCGAACATTCTTTTTCGCCGAAGCGGTCGCAATGGCCGGTGACGTTTGTGATGTTTGCCGAAGCCGCCGCGTTTTGTCGCGCGCAAGGAAAACGCTTGCCCACCGAAGTTGAATGGGAAAAAGCGGCGCGCGGCACGGACGGTCGCAAGTGGCCGTGGAAAAATTATGTCGTTCATCCCAACAACGGATTTTCGGGATTCATCCCGGAGCCGGTCGACAAAAGGCCGCGATGGGTCAGTCCCTACGGGGTTTACGGCATGGGTCACAATGTTTGGGAGTGGGTGGCGGATGACTACGCGTTTGCGGGGCAGGCGGCGGCGCAGCGCGAAAATTTCAAAGTGGTTCGCGGCGGATTGTTGCAGACGCATCTCACCGTACAATTTTCACCGACATGGTTCCGCAACTGGATGGACCCGGCGGCGAAACTAAACTTCATCGGTTTCCGTTGCGCTAAGGACGCGTGAACCAATGCAACACGGCTTCTTCAAATTCGCTGAACCAAATCTGGGCTTCGATGGGGATGAGACTGTTGACGTAAGTCATATAACCCGTCGCCAGCACGACGCCCATCGCGACGAGCAACAGTCCGCTAAACAAGTTGGTGGTGTGTAGAAAAAAAGTTTTTCCCGCCACGGTGAAGTTGCGCCCCTTCCCGCGTAGCAAGGTCCAGAACAAACCGTCCTTCGGCAGATTGCCGCACAGGGTGGCGATGGTGATGAGGGGAAGCCCCAGTCCCACCGCGTAGAAAAAGAGTAGCGCCATCCCCTGAAAAATAGTTTTTTCGGAAGCCGCGAGCAGGAGGATGCTGGACAGGATGGGCCCGACGCACGGCGTCCATCCCAACGCGAAGGTTGCGCCGAACAAAAAGAAACCCACGAAAGTGGAAGCCGGTCTGCCCGTGAAGGTGGCGCCGGAAAAACCTCTTCCAAACAAAGTCATGACGCCGAAGATTATCACGATGCCACCGCCGACTTGGGTCATCTGAAACATATAGTCCCTGAGCATTTGCCCCAACACGCTGGCGGAGGCACCCATCGCCACGAACAAAGTTGCAAGTCCGAAGAAGAACGCCAGCGACATGCGGCCGATGTGCGCTCGGTCGGATTGCGCGGTCACCGCGAAATAAGCTGGGAGGACGGGCAGTGTGCAGGGGGATAAAAAACTAAACACGCCGGCGATGAACGCCAGCAAAGTCAGCACCACGATTCCCGAACCAACGCCGCTGGGGAATTCGGGTTCAGGCTGAAACGGGTTCAGCGGCGGAGCGGACTTCGCGGCGGTAGATTCCGCGGCGGAAGCAACCGAACTTTTCGTGACGGTCGGGAACGAAGCGGTGTTTGTTTTCATGAAGGCGGGCTGGGTCGCGTTTGCGCAACGGAACCCGACATCCGGCGCGGATTCATCGGCGGCGGAGTGTTGCCGATAGCCGCTGCGCGCTAACATCTTGATGGCTTGATTGTACGACGCGCCCGGGAAATGCCCGATATCACTGGCGGAGTGGCCGCGCAAAGTTTTTAATCCGGCGCGGTAATATTCGTTTTGATAGGTGCTGCCTGGGTACGGTTGGTAGTCGTCATCCGTCCATTCCCACACATTGCCGATCAGGTCGTGGACGCCTTCCGGGCTAGCGCCTGCGGGGAAAGTGCCGACTGCTACGGGCTGGTTTTTACTGCCTGACTTTGCCGAAAGATTTGCCCGCCCGGCGCGGAACTCGTTTCCCCAAGGATATTCGTTGCCCTCTTTGCCTCTTGCGGCGCGCTCCCAAAGTTTTTCCGTCGGCAATTTTTTTTGCGCCCATTGACAAAAGTTCGCTGCGTCATACCAACTAATATGGGTGACCGGTTCGTCCGCTTTGCCTTCCGGAAAATTTGCGCCGTGCCAGTTCGCGGGGGCGACGGCGTCCAGAGCGTCCACATATTTTTTATACCGTTTGTGAGTAACCTCGTAGCGGTCAATATAAAACTCTTTGAGGAAAATTTTTCGCCGCGGAGTTTCGTCGGCATACCAAGGCTTCGGGATGCCCAGGGAAAGCGCCGCGGCGGCGGTGTCGCTTTTGTCGGTGCCGAACATAAAGGGGCCGGGGGGAATATAAACCATGTCGCCTTCGAGTGAGTAATCGTGTTTTTGTTGCGACCATCCTTCGCGGGACGGTAACAAAAGAACGCTGCACAGCGACACGATGAGGGCTAGTCCGCTGGCGAAGCGGGAAAGCGGAAATGAGTTTGTCGAACGGGTTATGTCTTGCGACGGCGCGGCGGGAAAATTTTTCATGGACAACGAGTTTAATTGCGCAAAAGATTTTCGAAGTATAACAGATTGTCCGGGCTTGCCCAATCCTCTGCTCCTCTCAACTCGCCGATGATATTTCCTTCCGGGTCAATCATAAAAGTGGTGGGAAGGCTGACCACGCCGAACTTGTTGCTGGCTTGTAATTGTTGGTCGAGCAGGACGGGGAAGGAAAGACGGTGGGCTTTGACAAAAGGTGCGACGATTTTTGCTCCGAACATATCGTTGGATATGGCAAGCAGGGAAAAGTTTTTAGACTTGAAACGCTGATACAAATTTTCCAACGAGGGCATTTCTATTTTGCAGGGACCGCACCACGTCGCCCAAAAATTTACCAGCACATATTTTCCTCTGAGTTGATGGAGGCTGACTTCTTCGCCGTCGAGATTTTGCAGGGTGAAGTCCGGCGCCGGCGAGGTTTTCCCGGGTTGTGCGAAGGCGATGGTCGCGGAAAATAACGCCAGCGCGCAGGCGTGTGCGAAACGGCGAAGCGGCACGGTTTTTTTCGCGGAGACCATAAGTCCGTGTCTGGGATGAGGAAAATAATCGGGGATGATAAAGTTTTGCCAGCAGAAAAAACTTATTTTCTTCGCGGGATATTCCGTCGGCGCGCGCGAGTCAAATTGGCAAAGAGGGGCGCGGAAAATTATTCTATCGCTTCAACGCAACGCACCATGGGGATGGCTTTTTTTAACGCTTTCTCAATCCCCATTTTCAGGGTCATGGTGGAACTGGAGCAGGAAGTGCACGCCCCGACGAGCCGGACTTTCACAACTCCGTCATCAATTTCCACCAACTCAACGTTGCCGCCGTCTTGAATGAGCATGGGGCGGAGACTCTCCAACACTTCTTCGACTTCTTCGTTCATGGATTCCCCTGTTCGCAAAAGTTATTTTCCGTTGCGTGTGAGGTGTTGCCAGCAACAACTTTTCGCCGCGGCAAAAAGTCACGACGACTTCACCGTCACGGCAATATTTTTTACCGACGCCGACGCGACCGTGCCCGACCGCGACTAACCGCCGTTCACCAGTATCTCTTTTTTTTCGAGAAGTTCTTCCTGCGTCTCCACATGCTCGGCGTCTTTGGGAATGCAATCAACGGGACAGACCTCCACGCACTGGGGTTCTTCATACCACCCCACACATTCCGTGCAACGTTCCCATTCAATCACAAAAATATCGTCCCCTTCCGATATTGCCTCGTTGGGGCATTCGGGTTCACAGACACCGCAGTTGACGCAGTCCTCGTTGATGAGCAGAGACATAAAGGATTTCCTCAATAAATATATCGTGATGACGAATCCCGGATTCAATCGGGTGTTCGTGCGAAAGTTTTTGTTCCCGGGTCCCAACTGAACATGGCTTGGTCTCGGATTTTTTTGTCATAAACAGAAACCACCAGATAATTGGCTCCCGGATAAATCGGCTCCCCGTCGAACAACGCCATCCTCGAATCTTCTTCCGAAAAATAGGCGTCGTGCTCGGGATGGGAATGATAGAAAACTTTGATTGGAAGTTGCTTCGACTCAACCTCCTTTAGAATACTCATCAATTCCACCGGGTCAATATTATATGCCGTGCGAGCATCGCGGGCAAATATTTCTGGGTCCTTTGCGTGGAGTTTATTTTGAATATTGGTGCATTGGAAAAGGGCATCCTGGTCGCAGTAGCCAACTTTCCCGATGACGATTCCGCAACATTCAAAAGGATATTCCTCCACCGCGTGACGATGAATTTTATCCAACTGTTCTTTCGCAAGCGGAAGCATAGACTATTATATTGTGACTTTACAACTTTGTTGTCAAATAGTTTTAGACGGCGCGCGCGATTGCTTCGAAGGATGGGTTGCGATTACCAGATCATCCTCGACGGCAATTTGGCAAGCCAAGCGAAAGTCCGCCGGCTTCTTGGCTAATCTTTTTGCTTCCGCGTCATTCCTGGGCGCCACGTTCCCCGCGACAACCTTGACGGTGCAGGCGGCGCAAAGCGCACGACCGCGACAGTTCAGAATTTTTTGGACGTGGGCATAGACGCTAAACTTATTGCGAATCGCCGCTTCCCGCAGATTTTCTCCAGGCTCAACCTGAATGGTGCGGTCTTCTTTTTCAAAATAAACTTTCGGCATGACGATGTCAGAAAAGTTTCAGATGGAATAAATCATACCCGACTCCCGCCAAAATACGCAATTTTTTTTCGCCACCACCGCGACCGCCGCCGCCATTCGTCGCGACCGTCGTCATTCCTGCGGAAGCAGGAATCCAGAATCCTCGCACGACCGCCGCCGTCACCGCGACCAAATTATTTCATCCGCGCGCCACCGAAAAACAAAATGGCTTGACAGCGACAGCGTCCGTTTATATACTCCCGCCCTCTTGTTGGTAGTGAAAAAACCTTCCTTGATGTTGAGTGAGGGCGGATAGCTCAGCTGGGAGAGCACCGGCCTTACAAGCCGGGGGTCACAGGTTCGAGCCCTGTTCCGCCTACCATTTACCAAACGACTGCGGGGTCGTAGTTCAGTTGGTTAGAACGCCGGCCTGTCACGCCGGAGGTCGCGAGTTCGAGTCTCGTCGGCCCCGCCACCATCACCCGCTCCCGTAAAAAAAATCGGCGCAGTGCGAATCTTTGTCGCACTCGGGTTTGACATCCGTTATGTTTAATGATATATAACGAGTCATGACGATGATAAACAAATGGTTCTGCGCGGCGGTTTGGATTCTGTGCGCGCCCGCCGCCGTCGAGTCGAAGGAGATGCCCGCCGCGGTCGTCGTGGAGAAAATACACGCCGCCGTTGGTGCGAAAGAAGTGCGCGCCGTCACCCCCCCGCCCCCCCCCTTCACCGTCGACGCTGTCACCCCCGTTGCCGCCGTCGCCGTCGCGAAAAAAGTGCACGTCGCGGTCGCGTCTAATTTTCTGAATCCGCTCAAAGAAATTGCCGCGCGCTTCAAGCGAGACACGGGCAACACGTTGGTTTTGATTTCGGCATCAACGGGCAAGTTGTACGCCCAAGCGCGGCACGGTGCCCCCTTCGATATTTTGCTGGCGGCGGACGCCAAAACGCCGGCGTTGCTGGAGCAAGAAGGGGTCGGCGTGACAGGCACTCGCTTCACTTATGCCGTCGGGACTTTGGTTTTGTGGAGCGCGGATGCGGGAAAAGTCCGCGGCGTGAAATCTTTGCGGCAAATGTCCGCGGGGAAACTCGCCATCGCCAATCCGAAAACCGCGCCGTATGGCAGGGCGGCGCAACAAACTTTGGCGCGGTTGGGACTCTGGCAAAAATTG
Organism: Nitrospina sp. UBA6727; assembly: GCA_002454045.1. Taxonomy (GTDB): domain Bacteria; phylum Nitrospinota; class Nitrospinia; order Nitrospinales; family VA-1; genus LS-NOB. The sequence goes on from DKID01000006.1 coordinate 14,378, forward strand.
CGACCGTCGTTGGTGCGCGGGGAAAATGTTTCGCAAGCCTTACAGTTTGTCGCCACCGGAAACGCCGCGCTGGGGTTCGTCGCCAAATCGCAGGTGGAAGACCCGCGCTTCAAACTCGCCGGTAGCCGATGGGAAGTGCCTCCCGACCTGCACGACCCCGTTTCGCAGCAGGCGATTTTGTTGCAACCGGGGCGCGCCAATTCCGCCGCGAAACAGTTTCTGAAATATTTACAAGGCGCCGCCGCGAAAAAAATTATGCAGTCCTACGGCTACCGTTTTTCAAAGGAGTGACGAAATGAATTTCCCCGCGATTGAAAAAATAAATTTCACCGGAGTGACGAAATGAATTTCCCCGTGATTGACCCGCAACCTATTTGGATTTCATTGCAGTTGGCGGGAGTGACGGTGTTGATCCTCCTGACGCTCGCCACTCCGCTGGCGTGGTGGCTGGCGCATACGCGTTGCCGTTTCCGCGTGGTGGTGGAAGCCGTCGTCGCGCTGCCTTTGGTTTTGCCGCCGACGGTGTTGGGATTTTACATGCTGCTCCTTCTCGGACCGCACGGCTGGGTGGGTGGTCCGGTGCAAACTTTGACGGGTTCGTCGCTGGCTTTTTCTTTCACCGGGCTGGTCTTCGCGTCCACCCTTTACTCCATGCCGTTCGTGGTGCAACCGCTGCACGGTGCTTTTGAATCCGCCGGAAAAATTCCCATGGAAACCGCGCAGTCGCTGGGCGCTTCCCGCCTCGACGCTTTTTTTTCGGTGATTAGTCCGTTGGCGCGGCGCGGCTATTTGACCGCGACCGTGTTGGGATTCGCGCACACGCTCGGCGAATTCGGCGTGGTGCTAATGGTCGGCGGCAACATTCCGGGAAAAACTAAAGTGATCTCCATCGAAATTTACGACCGCGTCGAAGTGCTCGAATACGCCCAAGCGCATATTCTTTCCGCGGGACTGCTGCTGTTTTCCTTCTTGATTTTGGTGACGGTTTATTCCATCAACCGACGACTGCCGGTGCAAATGGTATGACGGATTTACTGCAAGCAAAGTTCCGCGTGCACTACCCATCGTTCAGTCTGGACGCGGAAATGCGACTGCCGACGAAAGGCGTCACGGTGGTGTTCGGTCCTTCCGGCGCCGGCAAAACCACTTTGTTGCGTTGCTTGTCCGGGTTGGAAAAAGCGCCGTCGGGATTTATGAAATTCGCCGACCAAGTTTGGCAGGACGACGCGCGCGGAATATTCATCCCCCCCCACAAAAGGAAAACCGCGCTGGTGTTTCAAGAGTCGCGACTCTTCCCGCATTTGAGCGTTCAGGAAAACTTGCTCTACGGTTACCGTCGCACCGCGCCGCTTGACCGCAACCTTCATCTCGACGAAGTGGTGCAAGTGTTGGGGTTGGCGGATTTGCTAAAACGTTATCCGCATAAATTGTCGGGGGGAGAAAAACAACGGGCGGCGATTGGTCGCGCCTTGCTCACCAGCCCGAAACTATTGCTCATGGACGAACCCCTCGCCGCGCTGGACAGACAGCGCAAAGCCGAGATCATCCCCTTCATCAAAAGTGTTGAGGACAAGTTCGCGATGCCGATTATTTACGTCACGCATTCCATGCACGAAGTGTTGCAACTTGTGAACACGATGGTGATTTTGCAAGCGGGGAAAGTCGTGCGCCAAGGACCCGCGCAAGAAATATTTTCGGACGTTCGGTTGAAAGAAGTACTCGGCGACGAACAATTGGGCGCGGTGCTCGAAACATCCGTCGCGGAACACGACGAAGAGTTCGCACTCACCCGGCTGGATTTCATGGGGCAGACCCTCATCGTCCCCAAACAAAATGTCGCCGTCGGAAAAACCCTGCGCGTTCACATCCATTCCAAAGACGTCAGCCTCGCCACCGCGCCCCCCGCGGGCGTCACCAGCGTGTTGAATATTTTGCGCGCGAAAGTCAAAACCATCGGCGCCCCCGACCGCGACGGATTTTCCGTGGACATTGAACTAGACGCCGGCCGCCCGATTTTGGCAACGGTCACGCGGAAGTCCCTCGCCAACCTAAAACTCAAACCCGGGCAACCAGTTTTCGCACACATCAAAGCCATCAAAATGATTCGCTCGTGACGACGGCGGCGGGCGCGGCGTCGGTCACAAGTTTTTGCGCAGGGCGTCTAAGCCGGAACGGTAATCGGGGTAACGCAGTTTCACGCCGAGTTCTTCCTTGATCTTTTTGTTTGCGACGCGTTTATTGTTGTCATAAAAACCGCGCGCGGTTGCGGAAAGGTCGGCGTCTTCGTAAGGCACGAGTGGCGGCGGTTGCACGCGCAACAAATCGCAGGCGTATTCTACCGCGGCGGCGGGGGGACAGGGGCAGTCGTCGCTGACGTTGTATATCTCGCCGGGCTGTGGTTTTTCCATCGAGGCTTGCAACGTTTGCGCGAGGTCTTCGACGTGAACGCGGGAAAATGTCAGCGCGGGTTTGTCGATGCGGCGGGCGCGTCCTTGCTGCACGGAAACCAACAGGTTCCTGCCGGAACCGTAAATCCCCGCGCAACGAAAAATCATCACGGGCAAGCCGTGGTCGTTGCCCATTTTGAGCCACGCCGATTCTGCTGCGATGCGGCGAAGATTGCGCGCCGTGGTTGCGCGCAACGGCGAAGTCTCGTCCACCCACTCGCCGCGCGCGTCGCCGTAAACGCCGGTTGACGAGATGTATCCGAGCCATCGCAGGTTTTTACATTGCGCGATGCGGTGACCGAATTGCCGCAACACCACGTCGCCGGAAGGTTGCGGGGGGATGGTGATTAAAAGATGCGTCGCGCGGGCGACGGCGGCGGAAATTTCTGACGCGGAGTTTTTCGTCGCGGGAATTTTCGTCGCGGAGTTTTTCCTCGCGGGAATTTTTGGCGGGGGACGGGAGCCGTCGAAAGAAAAAGTCGTAATGTTTTTGGCGACGATGGCGTCGCGGCGGTCGCCATCGCGACAGGTTCCGGCGACGGTCCATCCGCGGCGCAAAAGAATTTCCGCCAACGCCAACGCGGAAAATCCTAAGCCGAAACAAAACAACCGAGCGGCGCGGGGAGAACGCGGCGTGTCTTTTTTTTCGGAGCGATTCAAATTGCGCAGACTTCCGACGCCGTCGTCATTGCGACCGCCGACGCCGTGGCGGTGTGATTTTGTTCATGGTTCCCCGCTAAAAAGTGAAGCGATATTTGTCGAATAATTCCAGCGTCACAATTTCTTTGCCTTCTTTGGAAACCTCCTGCTCGATGCGTTTCACCGCCATGTTGCGGATGAAGGGGATGGGAATTCTGGAAACTTTTTTCAACGCGTCGTCTTCCCATCGCAACGAAATTTCCACCGGCTCTGCTTTTTCTTTGGCGATTTGTTCGTCGCGCGCGCGGTCCTCTTCCGTCACCGTCATCCCCATCGCTTCCTTCGCCGACGCAGGCATAATCTTGGTGAACACTTCGTCGATGATGGCGGGGGTGATCATCTTGTCGCCGCGCTCGCGGGCGCGCCCTTCAATGGTCTGCTTCGCCATGCCCAAAACAAACGGCGGCACCTTCTCCATTTTCTCCATCGCCTCTTTGCTCCACGGGATGCCTTGCGGAGTGGCGACCGTCATATACTCTTTGAACTTTGCGACGATGTCATCTTTCTTTTCGGTACGCATGGCGAGGAAGTCCTCGATCTCCTCAATCACTTCCACCTTGCGCGGACTCTGCCGCATCTTTTCCTTCGCCACATCGAACGCATCCATCGTCAACTCTTCGAAGCCGAATCCCTTGACCCGCTTGGACACCAGCATCATAGACTCGTTGCGAATTTCGGTCAGGTAGTCGGAGGTAATTATTTTGAATCCCCTTTTCACGCAGCGCTGAACCATCAGTTTGAGGATTCCCGGGCGCACAAATTCCGGCGCGTGTTTCACTCGCTCCCACGCCTCCTCCGACCACTTAACATTATTTTCCTCGGCGTAAGGATGATCGACGTCGGCGATTTTTATTTCTCGCGTTCCCATTCCCGAAACCTTCATCGTGTTTGAAAAATATGTGTAGATAAAAATTACTGCAAGCCTATTTCAATGTCAATCAATTTGACAGCGCAACGACCGCGGCGTTTTTCATCGCGACCGCCACCGCCGTCACCGCCGCGCTTCGCAATCCCTCTGCCGATGTATTCATGGCGAG
>DKID01000031.1 GCA_002454045.1 Nitrospina sp. UBA6727
GTAGGCGGCCGCATCGGCACGCAATACGTCTGGTGACTCGGCGGGAGGGATGGCGGCGGCTGATGCCGCGGGCGAAAATGACGGCGAAAGTTCTCCGTCGTCCCGGCGATGGAGTGACGGCGAAAGTGTCACCATCGCGATGGTGATTTTCTCACGCTATTATTATCGGGCTTTGCGCTGGGTTAGGTTAGGGACTTGGCGCAGCGGAAACCTATGTAGTTAAAAATTTCGTTCATCACTTGACCATAGGTGGTCACCTTCGGGAAAACTTTGTTCTTGGGGTGTAGCCAAATTCGGTTGGTGATACGCAATGCGCCGGCGGATGAATCGAAGGAACCGCCGCGCACGACTTTCCATTCTCCCGCCGTCGGTCCTTGCGGATTATTTTTCGTGCGGACTTCATAATAAGGTTCATACCAGTCGTTGACCCACTCCCAAACATTTCCCATCATGTCGTAAAGACCATATTGATTTGGAGCTTTGCTGCCGACGGCGTGTGTGGTTTCCGCCGAGTTATCTTTGAACCACGTGTAATCTTCGCGCACCATATTGCCCCAGAAGTAGCGGGTCGTCGCCCTCCCCCGCGCCGCATATTCCCATTCCGCTTCGCTGGGCAAGCGGCAGACATCTTGCGATTTCTTGATAAATTTCTGCGCGTCCAAAAAGTTGACTTGCTCGACGGGATGATTTTCCCCCGCGAACTTGGAGGGATTGAATCCCATCACTTTTTCCCAACGCGTTTGGGTGACTTCATATTTGCCCATATAGAAATCGTCGACGCAAACTTCATGCTCCGGTTTTTCATCTTCCTGCGCGTAATCGTTTCCCATGATGAAACATCCGCCTTTTATGAAAGCCATCCCGTCGGGAGCTTCGCGGATTTTTGCTTGGTCTTCGGGGGAAAATTGAATCGGCACCACCCGCCGACTAGGTTTGGCGGGGGATTCTTCTGACACCTCCGGCAACTCGGAAAAACTTGGGTGGATTTCCTGACCGGCTTGGTCTTCGGATTTTTCGGAGCAGGCGAAAAGCAGGGCGACGATGCTGATGAAAAATATTTTATGAAAATACATTCGCGGCGTCATCGACTTGGCGTCCTATCTTTTTTTAGAAAACATTTTCAGATGAGAAGATTTGAGGTCGTCCACCACGGATGGGTCCGCCAAAGTCGAGATGTCCCCCAATTGGTCGGCTTCATCGGCGGCGATTTTCCGCAAGATGCGCCGCATGATTTTCCCCGAACGGGTTTTAGGAAGCGCGGGAGCCCAGTGTATGACATCCGGCGCGGCGATCGGTCCAATTTCTTTACGCACGAACTGCACTAAAGTTTTTTTCAACGCGTCATCTTGCAACACTCCGTCGATGAGGGAAACGTAGGCATAGATTCCTTGCCCTTTTATTGCGTGGGGAAATCCCACCACCGCGGCTTCCGCAACATTTTCGTTGAGGACGAGCGCGGACTCCACTTCGGCGGTTCCGATTCTATGACCGGCGACATTGATGACGTCGTCAACCCGCCCGGTAATCCAGTAATAACCGTCTTCATCGCGGCGGCAACCATCGCCGGTAAAATAATAACCGGGATAAAGTTTGAAATAAGTTTCTTCAAAACGATCGTGGTCGCCGTGAATCGTGCGCATTTGTCCCGGCCACGGTTCAGAAATCACCAACACTCCCGTCACCCCGTTGCCCGCAAGTACCTTGCCGGTTTCCGCTGCGATCACCGCGGGCTTCACGCCAAAAAATGGCAAGGTCGCCGAGCCCGGTTTCGCGGGAGTGCAACCGGGAAGCGGCGTTATTAAAATGCCGCCGGTTTCCGTCTGCCACCAAGTGTCCACGATGGGGCAACGTTCCTTGCCGATATTTTTGTAATACCAACGCCACGCTTCCGGATTGATCGGCTCGCCGACCGTCCCCAAAATCCGCAAACTCGACAAGTCATATTTGGCGGGCGTTTCACCGCCGTGAGACATGAGTGCGCGGATCGCCGTCGGCGCGGTATAAAATTGCGTGACTTTCAGTCGGTCGACGACATCCCAAAATCTTCCGACGTCGGGATAAGTGGGAATGCCTTCGAACATCACCGTCGTCGCTCCGTTTGCCAACGGTCCGTAGACGATGTACGAGTGACCCGTGACCCAGCCGATGTCCGCCGTGCACCACCAGATGTCGCCGTCATGATAATCAAAAATATATTTGTGAGTCAGCGCCGTGTAAACCATATATCCGCCGACGCTATGCTGAACTCCTTTGGGTTTTCCCGTTGAGCCGGAAGTGTAGAGGATAAACAGGGGGTCCTCCGCAGACATAACTTCTGCGGCGCAAACGGAATCGGCATGTTGCATTTCTTCGTGCCACCAGTAATCCCGGCCGGACTGCATCCGCGCGGAATTTTTTTCCGCCATCCTCCGCGACACGATACAAGTTTTGACGACGACGCCTGCCTCTTCGGCTAACTTCATCGCTTCGTCGGCGTTAGGTTTTAGGGGAACCGACTTCGCGCCGCGGAATCCGCCATCGCTGGTGATGAGAACGGTGCAAGCGGAATCCACAATTCGGTCCGCCAACGCCGTCGGTGAAAAGCCGCCGAAGATAATCGAGTGAATGGCTCCCACCCGCGCGCACGCCAGCATGGCGATGGCCAACTCCACCACCATGGGCATGTAGATGGAAACGTGGTCGCCCTTTTTCACGCCGCGCCGTTTCAGGACGTTGGCGAATTTACAAACTTCTGCGTGGAGTTGTCGGTAGGTCAGATGAATATTGTCGCCGGGCTCGTTGCCTTCCCACAAGATGGCGGTTTGGTTTCCGCGTTTTTCCAGATGACGGTCGAGGCAATTGACCGTGATGTTGGTTTCCGCCCCTTCGAACCATTTGATATACACCGCACCGTTTTTAATATTGTAATTGTAGTCGCGCACTCGGTTCCATTTTTTAAACCAAGTGAACTTTCCCGCTTCCTCCGCCCAAAACTTTTCCGGCTCGCGGATAGAACGCTCGTACATTTCCCGGTATTGCTCCATGTTTTGAATCAACGCTTTCGCGGAAACGGACTCGGGAGGATGATAGATTTCTTCGCTCATGTTTTTTTCTCCGACGCAACCATCTAAAAAAATGGCTGCTTTTTTTAAAGAGTCCGGACAGCTCGCGTCGCTTCGGTCAAGGTCCAAAGTCCGTCAGGATGGCTGAACTTTCCATCGCGGATATTCAGCACCCATGTGCGCATTCGACCCGGCACTTGTAGCGCGACCACGGAAAATCCGCCGCCGGACGCGAACTGATTGCTGATGCAAATGGTCTTGCCAAACTGGTCTGTATTTTCAAACTTCTCGTCGAACAAAGTCAACATTTCATCTTTTTCGGGGAGCCGCCAATCGTCATACCCGGCGTATTTTTTTTCGCGCAACTCGCGCACATAATCGACGCTGTCCTGATAGTTGACCCATTTTTTCAAATCGATCATGCTGTCGGTCTTGCACCACATCAAGCCTTGCGCTTTGCAGGTGACGGTGCCGTCGCCGTTGTCGATAAAAATATTTTCAGCGTGATTACAATTCATAATGTTATAAAATTCTGTCCATGCTAAAAAGTTGGGATAAAATACCACATCAACGTTTTTTTGTCAGTGGAGGCTCGGCTCGCCCGCCGCGGAAGCGCATAGCAAAGGCTTGCCGAGTTGCCATCATTTCGTGTTCGCCGTATGTCTCAAACTCCTTCGCAACATAAAAAAGTTTTACTGACTCATCTCGATTGGAACCTGCAAAGGTTGGATGAAGTTTTGAAACAAGGCAGCAGCGATTATTTCAAGAGTGCCGCGTTGCAACGGTTTGGATACGCCTACGTCATGGCCATAAAAACCATCCGCGGTTTTGCGGAGATTGACGACGGCACTGGCGATGAAGAATGTGTTGCGCGGGCGATACGAAACGGCTGGACGGAAGACCCGTCTCAATGGGCGGGAATGACGGCGGATTACAAACGCGTCAATCAAAAACCGACGGGGCGCGAGGCGGAAGTCATATACCAGAAACTTCCCCGCTATCTGCAAACTTTTAGAAAACTATATTCACGATTGTAAAGTCAAACGTCGCACTCGCCGCGAAGGTGGGCGGCGCGGCGGGCGAGGACGGCGGGATAATCTTCGTCCGCCGCGCGCGGTATTCTCACCTTGGCTTTCGTATTCAAAAGGATGAAAAGTTATTGCGGGCGGCTTTACGCTAAGCGGATTTGTTTTAGTTTGTCCAAAGCTTTTTTTCTGTGGGAGATGGCGTTTTTTTCTTGCGGCGACATTTCACCGTAAGTTCGTTCATGACCTTCCGGAATGAAAATCGCATCCCAGCCAAAACCATTTTCGCCGCGGATTTTTTCCGCAAGAGTACCGGTCACTTCGCCGCGGGCAAGGCGCATATTCTGTCCATCATAAATGGCGACGCAACATATCGCCGTCGCCGCTCGGTCGCTAAAATCTTTGACCATCTTCAGCATCCCGTGACAACCCACCGTTTCTTCAAACCATTTGACCAGCGCACCCGGCAAACCATTCCAAGCGTGGAACACCAATCCAGAGTCTTCCACCATCACCGGGCGTTGCAGAGCCGCGTAGGCTTGCCGGGCTTTGTGCCGAGCCACCGCATCTAAATCCGGAGTCTGGATTTCAAAAAGGTTGGGGACGGAAACCGGCGTAAGGGTGCGGTTAAGAATTTCCCCCACCTCCCGCGCCTTGTCGGGATTTCCCGTTACAAACTTAAATTCGCTGGACATAACAACGCACCAAAAATGGCATCATCAAAAAACGCGCGAAGGTAAGCGTGGCCGCGCTCCGCTTGTCCTACATAGCATCCTGTGTTATACACTGACTTTTTTCACCATGCCGTTAGCCTCGTTCATTGTCCTCTAGCGTAAATTGATGAAACCACTTATCCGACTGCTGGCGTATTCTTTTTTTTTCATCTCGCTCAATTCATGCAGCCGCATTTTTGAAGTGGACGCAGATGTGCAGGCTAGGCAAGCGTTGCTTGACCTGATGGAAATTCAGGAAAAGTTTTATCAGGAAAATAAGAGATACGCCACCCACTTTTCGGAGATTGAAAAGTATAATCTCCAATATCATTCCGGCATCGTTTACCTCGAAATAGAATCCGCGGAAAAAAATAAATACAGGGCGATTTCTCTCCCCGCGGAATCAACCACCGCGCGGGTGTTCGCTTACGACAGCGACCGTGGCGGATTTTATGAAATGGCGGCGGACGAAGTTTCGCAATATGTTTTGGGAGCATTGAAATATATCCGCGAGCAAAATCGCAAAAAAGATGTCAACGAATCGATCGCCTGGGTTTTGATTTTGGGAATGAGTTTTCTGGGACTGCGTTTTCATTTTCAATATAAATCGCGGGAGAACAATCCGGCGATTTTGGCTTATACCCTGTGCTTGCCGCCGTTGGGTTGGTCGGTCGCCCTTCTCAATAGTATGGACGCGGACGTGGTATTCACCAGTTCCATCGCGCAATTCACTTGGGCTTGTTTCGGCGCGGCTTTATTGGCTTTGAGCGTGGGGAGCATTTGGTTGAAGAAAAATATAACCCTCCCGCCCCCTGCGCCTTTGTTGAGTTTAGTGGCATGCGCATTGATTATTTCCCTGTTAAGTGTCGGCGTTATGGTGCACACACTGAAAACTTTTGCATGAACAATAAAACCCTCGACACGTCCCGTCCGCAAAATTTCTTTGGAACCTCAGAGGCTAGGCTCAAAGAAATTTTTTCAAATTGGAAAGTTGAAACCTATCGGGTTCATCAGGTATTCACCTGGGTCTATCATTATCGTTGTACGAATTTTAGTGAGATGACCAATCTTTCGAAATCTTTACGGTCGCGGTTGGCGGAGAATTTTTATTTCTCCCTTCCAAAAATTCAACATCGGACTCATTCAAAAGATGGGTCGACGAAGTATTCATTTGAATTGGATGACGGAGTGATTGTCGAAAGTGTCTGGATGCCGTCCGATTCCAGAAACACTTTATGCCTTTCCACGCAAGCAGGGTGCCGCTTGAATTGTTCGTTCTGCCTGACAGCAAGTCTGGGACTGCAACGAAATTTAACAACAAGCGAAATCATCGGCCAATATCTCGCCGTCAACGGGGAGCAGGAAAACCAAATCACCAACATCGTTTTTATGGGCATGGGCGAACCGCTGGATAATTATGGCCCGGTTGTGGATGCTTTACATCTCATGACCTCGCCGGAGGCCATGAAAGTTTCAACAAGAAAGATAACCGTTTCCACCGCGGGACTCGTCGACAAAATGAAAACTTTTCAAAAGGAAAACTTGGCGATAAACCTAGCCGTTTCCCTCAATGCTTCCGACAACGCCACCCGCGACCAGTTGATGCCGATCAACAAAAAATATCCTATCGAGGTCTTGATCGACTGCCTCAAAAAATATCCACTAAAACCGCGGCGAAGACATACCATCGAATACGTCCTGCTCGCCGACGTCAATGATTCAGACGAAGATGCCCGCAGGCTGGCAAAATGGTTGCGGGATGTTCCCTGCAAGATCAACCTGATTCCCTTTAATTCTTTTGATTCCTCCGAATACAGGCCGCCCGCCGAAGAGAGAATTTTGCAATTCCAGAATTTTTTGATCGAACAAAATTTTTCTACATTCGTCAGACGAAACCGCGCCGCGGATATACTCGGTGCCTGCGGGCAACTCGCCGCGCAGTCAGCAGTGAACACTCCCGGCAGCAGCGGAGCGTCCTTTGAAAATCCTTGACTTCGCCCACCCCGTGTGCTATCCCTCTACATTCCTTAATCTTCTTAACCTCAAAACGAGTGAAAAAAGTATTGAGGTTTTCCGCGAACTTGTCGCCTTGCTGACAGACAACTCACCGTAATTGATGTTGAAACAACCTCGAAGTCTTCTGCAAAACGCCTTTGCTAAAACCCTCTTCGGCTTGATTTTTGTTTACCTGCTGGGACATCTCGCCCCCCATCTCACCGCCTCTTCCAGTTCCATCGTCTCCAATCTAAACTTTCAAACTTTGGCATACGCCGCCGAAGACGACGAGGAAGAAGAATACGAGGAGGAGGAGGAAGATGATGAAGACGGGGAAGAAGAAAGCGCGGAGGAAGAAGACCTTTCTTATTTAACGGACATCGGGCCCGCGGCGGAACACGAGTTTGCGGAGTTTTCGTTCTTAGGCTTTAGCAACCGCAAGTTCACTTGGTTCGCGGCGCAACTGCATATTCTCTTCGCCTCTTTCATTCTCGGCTGCCCCATGTTTGTCGTCATCATGGAAGTCATGGGCGCCCGTCGTACCCAAGGAGTGCGCAAAGCGATCATCCTGTCAAACGTCTTCCTCGCCATTCTCATCGGCGTCGTCATCGGCATCACCGGCGAAGTCATAGTCGGGATTCATCACGGCGTCTTGTATGGTTTGTGGGCTTGCGCCTTCGGGGCATTGATAGTCAGCTTCCTGAATTATTTTCACCGCTTGATGAACATCCGCGCATCCGCCCTCATCGGCGCAGCGTTTGGAACTTTGATTTCCGCGGGGCTGACGCCGGTTGAACACTACGAAGTTTCTGGAATCATGCTCGCCGTGATCAACGGGGCAGTCGGCGGATTGATCTCCAACGGCATCATGTTTGCGAGATCGGATTTCAAGTTTGAACGCCTCGCCCACGAAATCACCAAAGTAATCGGAATTTGTTACAGCTTCACAGCCTTGACCGGCGGCCTCTTCCTCTTCGTCATGCTGGTTGCCTACAAAGATTTCATCACGTATCTCATCGCCTCGTTCCCGACCCTTTTCATGGTGGCCTACCCCACCCTGTTTATTCTTGAGACGGTGGTTATGTACATCTATGTTTACTCGTGGGACCCGCTGAACAAAGCCAACAAAAAAGGCCGGCATATTGTCACCGGCATAATTCTAAACGTTCTCGGACTCACTCTTCTGGTCGCGTTAGATGGTCCCGCAACCTTCATGCAAACGCCGACGAAACCTCTCGCCGACCTCCTCACCATCAGCGAGTGGGATAAAATTTCCAACATGGCGTGGATGCCCCTGAACTATCATCGGCTAGTCGGCAACGGAACCTTCGGCGGTTATATGGTTTGCATCATAGGCGCGTATATGTACCTGTGGTCAAACAAAAACGAAGAGCGAGAATATTATGACTGGGTCGGTTATATCGGCAACATCATCGGCGTCGCCATCATGATTCCCCTGCCGGCGATGGGTTACATCTTCGTCCGCGAAATTTACCAATACGACGCGACCATCGGAATGTATATTATGTCCGACCGAGAATCCATGTTCATGCTGGTGCAAGGGCTGTTGGTGGGGACCATGTTCAGCGCCAGCAACATTTACATGTGGGTCAGTATGAAGCGGATTGAAAACGCCCAGAGATTTTTTCCAGCCATGAAGTTTGGGTTCGTGTTGATTATTATTTCCGCCGCGATCTGGTTCACGCCCAGACGGTTTTTCGCCACCATGCTCCCCGAACCCGGCATGAACCCCGACATGGTTTTGCCAGATAATTTGGCTTTCCTGGCTTTGATGATTTCAAAAAACACCGCGGCGTTCTGTTTGGTGACCGTCACCTTCATCAACTATATTTTTTACACCATCGCGACCAAAACCGGAAAAGTGCATTACGGGAAAGTTAATCCGCTCGGACCTTACGTCCTTATTTTCCTAGGATTCTCAGACATCTGGCTGATGAGTTGGATGGGCACGATTCGGGAACTGTCGCGGATGAATTGGCATATCTACAAAGTGTTCAAAGACGTGACCCCGGAAAAATTCGCGCCAACACTGGCCGAGTCGGGCTTCTTCGTCACGACAATCGTTTGGACATTTTTCATCCTGATGACAGCCATCATCTGGATTGGCATCAAATATCCCAAGACCAAAGCCACGAAGCCCGCGCAAGAAGCGGCGCCGCAAATGGCCGAATAAGTTTTTTCAGGAGCAAAAAGTATAATGAAAATTGACATGATCATTGTTGGCGTGATTGCCGCGTTAAGTGGTCTGTTCGCTCTTTACAGTACTTTTGGAATTGCAGGCGCCATCGCCGGGCTTGCGGTGATAGGAATTTACGCCCTCCTCTTACAAGTCAAACTCCAAAAACTGGAAGAGAAAACTTTTTTCCAAAACATCCGATTCAAAGTTCCCATCATCTTAGTTTTGGCGGGAATCCTTTGGGTGTTGGCGGGCAAATTTAATTTCCCCGTCTGGTGGCAAATTGAGTTCGTTGCTTTCGCTTTGGTGGGTTTCTTTTTCTTCACGCTGCTGGATTGGAAAACGCTCAAACTGGAAAAATCAAACTTTGATTGGACAATACGGATTCTCGCAACCTACGCTTTGGCCTCCACTATCTTCATCGTGGTGACGGCGCAACTCCCGCAATTCGACCCCGAGTTTGAACTCTCGAAACTCAACAGGCCGCCCGTTAAGTTAGAAGGTTTGGCGGGACCCGAAGTCATCGCGGCGGGACGCGAAGTGTTCGAAAACAATAAATGTTTCAACTGTCATAAAGTATTTTGGGAGGGGAACTCAGACCGGGGACCCAACTTAGGTTCCAAACAAATCGGCCTCTATCCCGCAGCCTACATCAAAGACCAAATCCTCAGCCCCCGGAGAAATCAATCGCCAGGCTTTGATGACCCTAAATCGAAAAAAGCCATGCCGACTTATTACGGCGAAGATTTGAGCGAAGACGAATTGATCGCCCTCGTGTCATATTTGAAAACCATGCGCGACCCAACCCGCATGCCCATCGAAGGCAAGTTTGGTCAGCAGTGGACGTGGTGGGATGACAAAGACATCATCGCCGAGGGGCAGCAAGTATTTGAAGGGCTTCATCCGCAAGCGGAAGGTTTGAACTGCGCCGTCTGCCACGGCAAGGACGGGATACCGATGATGACCGGGGCGCTCGATTTCAGAAACGCGGATAACACGGACACCACAAAAATCGAAGGCGATCATACGGACAAACTTCTGAAAGATTGGCCCGATGCCTTGTGGTATCGCCGCGTCACCCGTGGAGTTCCCAACACACCTATGGCTCCATGGGGCACCATCTTTCCGCATCTTTATCTTTGGAAAGCCGAAGCCTACGCCCGAACATTCCATGACCCTTTAGAGAAACGCACAGCGAAAAGACCTGTGCCCGCCGTCCCCACCAAAGAGGAAATTGAAAAGTGGCAAACGGATGGGATGTTCATGGACCCGTTGCTCTAGTCTCCAGCGGGAAACCTTCGCGCATGAAGTTTTGCAGAGTGCGCGCGCGAATATATTCGTGAAACTTTAGGAATTGCGATGAGTAAAATTGACGACCTACTAAAAGACAATCTTCTCGAAGACGGAACCATCCTTCATCTCCGCGACAAATACATAGGAATCCGCGGCTGCATGGAACTCGCCACGAAAGAAATATTAACAAACGTGAAACAACTTATTGTTCCGGGAAACCAGATTGCGGACGAAGGTTTAGAGGCTCTGTCCAATTCTCCCTATCTGAAAAACTTGGAAGTTCTCAACGTCAATCACAATGACATCGGGGACGACGGAGCCATCGCCCTGGCGAACTCGGAAAACTTACCAAAATTAAAGACGGTCTCCATGTTCGGCAATGTTGTCGGAGACAGAGGAGCTCAGGCTTTTGCCGACTCGCCCCAGAGCAAGAAGTACATCAAACTGGACCTCTTCAAAAACCAATATTCGGACGTCGGCTACAAAGCCCTCACCGAATCAGAGAACCTGAAAAACTGCGAGGAGTTGGAAGTCTATCGGGATTAGTCAACGTTCGACCGCGGCACGCGCGGGAACCAACTCGCAAGAAATCATCGCGACGAGAATGCTGTTGACGGTGAACAACGGCGGCGCAGTTGACGGCGGTAACGGTGATGACAACGACGCAACCTACCCGCGAGGATACTCCGCGACCTCATCCCCCTTCATTCCATTGCGCCGCGTCGAGAGCCTTCACCTGCAAAGCGTGAATGAGTTTTGGAGTGCCCGTCATTTCCTGATCCAATGCTTTATGAACCAACCTAATTCGGTCCATGACATTGACATTTTCAAATTGGGATGAAACAACGACGATGGAGTAATGGCCTCCGCCTCCCGCGGCTTTGTGACCACGATGAAGGTGGCTCTCGTCAACAATTTTCACATGCTCCGCGGAAAGTTTCTCCCGCAGTTTTTGATTTATGATTTCGACGGTGTCCATAGAAAATTAAATTTTTTCGCGGCGGTCAGTATGAATAAAATTGATCGCCGTTTTATTCATGAGGTTTAGACCGCAGGCCAATGTCCGGCAAATCTTTAAACTGATTGATGCTTTCTTGAAATTTCTGAAAAGCTTCGTGTTCCTTTTTGTCCATCAGGTTTGCTCGGCAACGCGCGCAAACGGGTCTCTCATCGGAGTCATAATTCCGAACTCTATTTTTGACTCCGCATCGGGGACAAGGTATGATGGTCAGGCTAGGATTAATCACGGCCTATCATAACAAACCCGCACCGGAAGTTAAACGAGTCCCCAAACTTTTCGACACAATGTTTATATTCCAACGAGTCGGCACCAAACAGGAAATCCCTTTCACCACCAAATTAGCTTTGCTACTCTGGACTATTTTGGGATTAGTCATCGTTTCCTTTTTTGCTTTCAGTGTGTTGATAATCGCCGTGGTGGTTGGTGCGATTTTCTTCGTGGTCAACCTGTTTCAAAAAAAGACCGCGCCAAATTCCATCCCCAAATCCCCGTCAAGTTTCCAGACCCGGACCTACTCTCCGCCGCGGAACATCAAGGACGACGACATCATAGATATTTAAACGGCACACCGTCGGCGTGTTCATCGCGGCGCGCGTACTTCGCGAGGATGCGAGGATGAATTCTTGCCCGTTGTCATAGCAGGCGGAAAAAATAATTTTACTTTCTGGGCTTTTTGTAGATGGAGGTGGCTACTCCGTAAAACGCTTCGGCTGTTTCCATTATAGTTTCGGAAAGTGTTGGATGAGGATGGATGGAGCGCGCCAAGTCTCTTGCTTTCAAACCATGATCGACGGCTAGAACTCCTTCGCCGATTAACTCGCCCGCGCCAACCCCGCAAATTCCCATCCCCAAAACATCCTCGGTAGCGGGGTCAAGAATTAGTTTGGTCACGCCGTCCGGTCGGCCAAGTATCTGGGCTCTTCCCGACGCACTCCAAGGAAATTTTGCCACCGTGATATTCCTGTTATTATTTTTCGCCGCGGTTTCAGTCAGTCCGCACCAGGCTAATTCCGGATTTGTAAAAACCACCGCGGGCACGCAACGTTCTTTTGGGTTAGGTGCTTCATCCGCGAGAATTTCGACGACGGTTTTTCCTTCGGCGGAAGCTTTATGGGCCAGCATACTTCCGCCAATCACATCCCCGATAGCAAAGATAGATGGCTCGGCCGTTTGAAATTGATCATTCACTCTGATGAATCCTTTGTCGTCCGTCTTAACCCGCGTAGATTCTAAACCTATATGTGCGGAATTGGGTTTTCTGCCGACGGCGACCAGGACATAATCGTAGTTAGATTTTTCGACGTCGCCGGGGCCATCAAATTCAACCGCAATCTGTTTTTCTTTCAACTGGCAAGAGGTAACCTGAGTGTTCAAATATACATTCTGAAATTGCGATTTAAGTTTCGAAGATAAAGGACGCACCAGATCGCGGTCCACCCCCGGCAATAAATCGCCGGTCATTTCCACCGCCGTCACGCGGCTACCCAGCGCGGAATAAACCGTGCCCATTTCCAATCCAATATACCCGCCCCCGACAATCAACAAACGTTCTGGAATTTTTTCCAACTTCAGTGCGGTTGTCGATGTCAGAAGTCGATCACTAATTTTTGAAAATAGCGGGGGACAAATCGGCTGAGAACCTGTCGCTAAAATACAATGATCGAAACTCATTGGTTTCTTATTATCAACCGCAAGACTGTTGCTATTGAGAAACCGCGCCTTCCCATGTACAAAATCAACCCCACGTTGTTTGCAAAGAGAAACCAAACCGTTAGCCATTTTACTAATGACGTCGCGACTCCATTCACGGATTCGGGTAAGATTAATTTCCGGCGGTTGAAATTTTAACCCGAACATTTCCGCGTTACGGGTTTCCTCGATCAAACTGGAAAGATGAAGCAAAGACTTGGATGGAATACAACCGCGATGAAGACACACGCCGCCGGGTTGCGAATTTTCATCGATCAGGGTGACCTTCATTCCACGGTCAGCAGCCAAGAAAGCGGTGGTGTAGCCTCCGGGACCAGCACCAAGAACGATTACTTCTTTGTCATTTGTAGGATTCAATTATTTTTTCAGACCAAAACTATCGATGTCTTTTTCTGCTTAGTTGTTCCCAGACCCGCGGTTCAGCCTTAATGCCAATCTTCCCAAACATATAATGGAATAGTTTTTGTGCGTCCTGCTTGCTGGCATGTCTGCCAGTCAACCGTGAAACGACGGTCTCCTCCAACTGCAAAAACGGTTGTAATTGCTTGCCTGATTTTTTGACGATCTGAAGATTGCTGAGATCGGCGGCGGGTTTAATGCTGGAAAAAATCTCGCTCCGTTGCTGGGTGACATTTGCCTTCGTGGAGTTCTTGCTTGATGTATCCACCTCATCACCAAACTGCAAAGACTTTTTGTATGAATTTTTATAACCGATAAAATAAGGCAGAGCAAACCCTGATTCTGAATCACATAATGATTCAATATCCTTTTTGACTCTTGCGATAAGGTTTTTGGATTCCGCCTCTGAATTACGGGTACGCCATTCCCAAGCATCCCCGTCAAGCGGAAGCAATGCTCCAAGGTCGGCAAGATGCATTAAAAAAGACCCGACTAGTTCCTCGCTTAGATCATCAGAAACGATGGAGTCGATAAAAAACCGGATCCATTCATCCAAGTTCATCGTGCCCGAATAAACGTTTTTCATAAACTCATCTCTGGGAAGTTTTAATTTTGTTCAAGCGTATTTGAAATAGTTTCCTCCATTCATCTGATAAAGCTGGCAGGGAAATTAATTTTTCAATGTGCGTAATATTGGTTCCTCCTTTACGCAAAAGAGCATTTACCTTTTCAACAGAAAACTCATCAGGATCTTTATAAATTCTTTTTACGGGAGAATTAGTTTCTACCACACCTGTTTTAAGTACCCTTAAGTAATAACCGCTGAAGCCAGTTGTTTTGACGCTACAAGCCATGCTCGGATCGTTAAATACTTTGTTCAATTTATAGCAAGGCTGGCGGGGTTGTGAAATTTGAACCTGCGCGGAACCGATCTTAAAAATATCACCGATGTTGATAGCTGTTTCGGGCATGCCCAGCAAGCTCAGGTTTTCTCCAAAAGAACCCGGCACGATATTGCACTGCAGTTTTTTATTCCAATAAGGAAAATGGTCAACGCAGTAAGCGCATACGGCCATATCTTTCCCGCCATGATTTCTAGTGTCGCCAACACCATCTCCGTCAAAACCTAGAGAATCCAGAAATATGGGTTCGGAGACGGGCGTTTTAAAAATCCCTGACTTGTATTTCCTGGGGCTTCCATCAAGGGAGACAAGGGCGGGAGAGGATGTATTAATGGAAACAATTCTCAATTGAAACGTTAAACCCCGGGGCTGTGAAAAACAGGTGCTACTTAGACTTATAGGAAAGCAAATTAGTTTAGGTTTTGATTATCAGGATGTGAAGTTAATTGTCTTCCATATGCATCGGATGACACAAGAGTAAAAATATAAAACATCTTTTCCCTCTGGTTGGAATTAAATCCTAATTTAAAATACTCCAGAAAGGTTCAAGTTTATTCTGAAAGGGTTCGGGATTCTTCGCCGACTTAAAGAGCTTTTCAAGATTGCTACGGATCTTCGAAATAATCTCTTCGTTGCGTTTTCCTTTTGCCAACAAAGCCTGTCGGGTTAAATCATACAGGCTGAGAATAATTTCTTTTAAATTTAAGTTTAATTTTGCGACATGCATTTTAGTTTCCTTGCGTTGATCTACGGAGCGGCCCGACCAAACCGTACTTTCTACGCTCTTAATTTCCTTCGCATACATTTGGATGATTTCGTTAAAAGAGATGAGAACCCTTTCATCGCAACCTGAAGCCTCCAATTTTTTAAACAGAACCTGCATATTCTGCAAAGTGTCTATAACCTGCAAATCAATCAAGACAGGCTCATCCACCCCATATATCTTACTTAACTCAGAAGGTTGAAATTTTTCCGAGGTTCCAATTTCGTTTTCCAGATCATGTTTCAAGTTTGTCACTTCTGTGTCTACTGATACTTTGGCTTTATCAAGTATTTGTGAAATCCTTTTGTCGAACTCTTCAATGCTCCCCATTTGTTTGTGGACGTCTCTGTATTTCTTCTTAAAATCATCCACGACACCTTCGACCTCGGTATTCCAGCCCGCCTTTAGTTTATTAGCTCTTTGGCTATCCATGGGAACAAGATATTTCAATCGGATTTTTTTTTCGATCGCGACAAGTTGCCTGACAAGTGTCCGAATTAACCGTTCGTAAGAAATGAACTGGGCATCCAGATGTTCCTTAGAATGCTTCTTATCGGCGGTGGTGAATTTAATATTGTTCTTTTTCAAACGCACCGAGTTCTCGGCCAACAGGGTCGTGCATTTATCCCGCTCCATGATGCCTAAGGTTTTATCCAAGTCTTCCATAATAATTTCCAAACTGTTAATCTACGCTTTTGGCGCAACGGCACCCTTTGCCGTAATAGTCCTTAGCATCATTACTTTCGTGGCGACTGAACATCCTAAGCCCCGTGAATTACAACACTTTCTAATAGCCAATGCCACCAATATTTATTGAGGCCAAACGTTTAAAGGCTTATTATAAAAAGCCGTAATGGCGGCGAATTAAATTTTCATTTTTCCCGACCTGTTTAGCGATGCACACCTTAAAGCAAGTTGACTATTTCCTGGAAAAGATTGAGGGGCACCTGATTGTCTTAATCCTGAGTCTCATGATTTTGTTTTCGTTCGGTCAGATGATATCGAGAAATTTTTTCAACATGGGAATTGTATGGGGAGACATCTTGCTTCGTCAGTGGGTTCTCTGGGTGGGATTTTTGGGAGCCTCCATAGCGGCGAGGCAGGACAAACATATTTCCATTGAGGTTTTTTCCAGTCCATCGTCCCTTTTTTGGAAGCGGATGATAAAAACGTTTACAAGATTTTGCGCTGGCATAATCAGTGGTTTCCTAGCATGGGCGGCGTGGTCGTTCGTGCTAGTCGAAAAAGATTCGGAGTCCGTTCTTTTTTTCGACCTTCCCGTCTGGGCCTTCCAAGCCATTCTGCCCTATAGTTTTACGGTTATCGCGATACGTTTTCTTATAAGCGCCGCCGCGCTCGTTAAAAATGACTCCGGGCGACGACGACAATGATCGTCCTCGGCATCATTCTGCTGGCTTTGTTAGGGACTCCCCTGTTTGCGATTATCGGTCTTTCGGCCATCCTCTCTTTTTACAACGCCGAAATAGATTCGGCGGCAATATTTATCGAACTGTACCGAGTGGCCAGCAATCCGACACTCATCGCCATTCCTCTGTTCACCTTTTCCGGGTTTGTTCTCGCTCATGGCAAGACTCCGGAACGTTTGGCGCGAATCTCCCAATCCATTTTGCGCCGTGTTCCCGGCGGTATCCCTATGGCAATCTTGATGGCCTGCGCTTTTTTTACCGCCCTGACAGGAGCTTCCGGGGTGACGATCATCGCCCTGGGAGGTTTGCTATATCCTCTGTTGCTGAAAGAAAAATATAGCGAAAACTTTTCCCTGGGATTGACCACTTCATCGGGAAGTCTGGGTCTTTTATTTCCCCCTTCCCTGCCACTTATTTTATATGGTCTTGTCGCTCAGATTAGTGTCGATAAGTTGTTCATCGCAGGCATTTTTCCAGGCCTCCTCATGATCCTGATCGTCTCGGTATTCGCCGCCTCTCAACAACCCCGACGCCTGCAAAGCATCAACTGGCATGAAGCCAAATCAGCATTGACAGAATCTATGTGGGAACTTCCTCTTCCCTTCATAGTATTGGGAGGAATCTATGGAGGATTCTTCACCGTTACCGAAGCCGCATCCGTAACTGTGGTCTACGTGATTCTGGTTGAGGCGTTCATCTATAAAGATTTAGACATGACCAAAGATCTGCCGGGCCTGATGAAAGAAAGCATGGTGTTAGTAGGTACCATCCTCATCATTCTGGGAACTGCAATGGGCTTCACCAACTATCTTGTCGATGAACAAATCCCTATGACCATATTGGAGGCGATGAAACAATACATCCATGATCCCATAACGTTTTTAATAGTCTTAAATGTTTTTCTCCTGATCGTGGGTTGCATGATGGATATATTTTCGGCGATCATCGTGGTCGTCCCGCTTATTATCCCGATTGCGCAAAGTTTTGATATCAACATGGTGCACCTCGGGATTATTTTTCTAACCAATTTAGAGATTGGTTATTCAACGCCGCCAGTTGGGATTAATCTTTTTATCGCCAGCACCCGGTTTAACAAACCCGTAATAAAACTATACAAAGCGGTTCTGCCATTTTTAGGGTTGCGGTTAATTGGGCTTATCCTAATAACTTATGTGCCATGGATCAGCCTCTTCCTGGTTGAATGGATTTCAAAGTAGTAACGGCTTAACAGAGCTGTTTTCCTATTTTGAAAAAGACCTTCGCATAAAAGTGGACCCAAATTTCTCAATTTTTGCTTGAACACAATGTAGCTTATAGGCTAAAATGATTTTGTATGGAACAACTCTTTAAGGTTCTCATTTATGTGACCAGAAATGGCAAGTCCCCTTTTCAAACCTGGCTGGAGAACCTTAAAGATAAAAAAGGAAGATACTTGATTAAAACCCGAATTGACCGTCTTGAGGATGGGAATTTGGGCGACTGTAAATCCTTAAATGGAGGTGTTTCCGAGTTGCGGATCAAGTTTGGGCCAGGATATCGGGTCTATTTTGGCAAAGAAGATAGCCGTATCATTCTTTTGCTTTGTGGTGGAGATAAAAGTTCGCAGAAGAATGATGTCTTGAAAGCTAAACGCTATTGGGAAGATTATAAAGAACGTAAAAATGGTTAAATCCACTAAAAGTTATCAAGATTATTTGATTGAGTCCCTAAAGGTTCCTGAGGAGGCGGCGGGATACTTAACAACAGCGTTTGAGGAAGGCGACCCAAAGTATTTTCTCAAAGCTCTTCGAAACGTAGCAGAAGCCCACGGGGGAATGGGGCAACTTGCCGAAAAAGCCAACTTGAATCGTGAAAGCCTCTATCGGACGCTTTCTGAAAAAGGCAATCCCAGGCTGGATAGTCTCTACGCTGTTCTCAAAGCTTTGGGATTTCACTTGGTGATTCAAGCCGAAGCTAATATGCCAAAGAAGTCCAGAAAAAAGAAAGCCATTGCGGTTTCTGCATAATCTCCGCCATTCCAGGTTGTTTGACCCCCTGCTCCCAAATTTTGGCTTTAAAATTTGGAATCCATCGCTTTGGTTTTAAGTGGTTTGTGTTTTTGGTTTTTCGTAGGGCAACCCTTTAGGGTTGCGACAACCTGCCGAACCCCCGCAAGGCTAAAGCCTTTTGCCCTACGACTCCGCATGAGCATACCTTTACGCATAGAATTTTTATGCTATTCATCGTGTAATAAATCGGTTACGCCCCCCCCCCCCTCGTTAATAACTCATTCACTAAGTTTTAGATATTTTCCACATTCCAGTGCAGGTTCTGCCAGAATCTGTCTCTTTCCATGAACCTTCCAAAACTTCTCCGACTTCATCCAAGTGTAGGGTAGCGGAGCCATCCTTTTGCCCACACTCCAAGGTTAAAATGATTTTCCCCATCATTGGACCCATGATACTCAATGAATTGGATACCCTCTTTGTAGGTGACCACTATCTCAGAGTCATTGAATCTAACATCTCCCTCAATATGCTCAATAGTACTGTCATCTCCATAGGTAATTATTTGACAATCTCTCCAGTTTTCCATGTCTCCTCTAGATTAATTATTCTTTTTTTTCTAATTATTAGCCTTAAAACATTATGTTCCCTCTTTAAATAGGTAATGCCCATTCATAGAACAGTGATTTCAACTAGCAAATACTGGGTATTTTTTAACTCGTCTGGATAACCTTTTAGTTTTCTTTTACCTATTCTTATTTCTCCACCGCTATTAGGATGCGCAATAAATGGATCTAGCCTCTCAACACTCTCCGGCTTATTTTTCTTTGCATTTGTACAAGTCACAACATAAACCTCTAAGAGACAGGGCCAACCATCCAAACCATTTTTTTCTTTTGCTCCCACTAGACTCCTAATCACAGACCTTGGGATTGAATGCCTCCGATGGTCGCTGTCTTGAAAATCAATTTCATACTTAACGCTTGTTATCATTTAGAATCTCCCTTAAGTTAAATATGCATATTTGGTTTTTTATTAAATATTTTGGCATAAATCAAAATTTTTTATTATCATCCAATATTATTGAAAATTTCCAAATTTGTCAAGCTCCAAAATATCCCTAGTGAAATCTTTTGGCAGAGTGGTGGCGATCCTGAGTTTTTGTGTTGGGTTGCTACGCTCTGCTCGCAAGCATGACAAGCCAACCTCCTACCCTTCTCAGAGCAGGAACTATTATGGTTTTTCGTTTTTATAACCTGTGGTACCCTTGCAAAATGGCCTTACGTTTAGAATCTATGAACAACTATTGACATGAAAAAAAAGCATAACCACAACCTGGATAATGAAACGGTTTCTTATACGGTCTTCAAAAACCCTATTGGGTTGACGGGTCTTGCGGCAACGAAAAAAGGGCTTGTGCGAGTAGCAAACAAAGTTCCTAGCGAAAAAGTTTTTGAAAAACTTTTAGTTGAAAACTTGGGATTTCAAGTCAAAAAAAATCAAAAATATTTTGATACCCTTATCGAACAGTTTCAAAGCTACTTCAAAGGCGAACTGAGATCTTTTAAATTCCCATTGGATTTGAGGCTGGGAACTCCCTTCCAACAAAAAGTATGGAAAAGTCTTCTGACCATACCTTATGGCGTCACCCGAAGTTATAAGTGGTTAGCCAAATCCATCAACAACCCCGATTCAGCCAGAGCCGTTGGCAACGCAAATGGTCAAAACCCTATTTCCATCATCATCCCCTGTCACAGGGTAGTCCGTGAAAACGGCACGCTGGGAGGATATACCGGTGGCGTAAAAATCAAGTGTTACCTTTTGGATTTGGAAAAAGCCAACTGATGTCCCTCCATAAAACCAGAGCTATAGTAATCAAAAGTATGAACCTTTCTGAATCAGATCGGTTGGTCACTTTCATGACCGAGAACCAAGGGAAAATTAAATGCGTTGCGAAGGGAGCCAGAAAAATTAAGAACCGCTTCGTGGGGACATTGGAACCCATGTCCATGATTCACCTGATATATTTTGGCAAAGAACACCAAAATCTTTTCCGGTTGAATCACTCGGATATTATTGAATCTTTTCAAACAATCCGTGATGACTTCAACAAACTTTATACGGGAGTCTATTTTCTGGACCTAATCGACTCAATGATTCTTGAAGGTCACCGGGATAAGAAAATTTTTGCTCTGCTCCACCAGTCATTGGTCGCATTAAACCAACAGGAAGAATTAGAACCTCTGCTTCGGCTTTTTGAAATCCGATTACTTTCATTATCTGGATATGCGCCGCAACTTGACCATTGCGTGCTTTGTAAGAGTCCGCCGCAAAATGGCATGATGTTTTTCAGTTATGCCCACAACGGAATCCTGTGCAACGCCTGTTCCAACGGAGCAAGGTTCGACGTACAGTTCAGCACGGGAACAAGAAACTATATTAAAAAATTATTAGAGGTGGAGATTAAAACTTGCGAACGATTAAAATTTCCAAAATCCCAAACGGATGAAATTGAGAAGGTGGTCCGCCGCCTGGTTCTTTCTCACTTAGGCCGCGAGTTAAAATCTTATCCCTTTATTAAAAATATGGCAAAGCTTGCCAGTAGCTCGTAGGAAATTCGTGATGGAAAAAAAATCTATTCAAACATCCGAAGCTCCATCGGCAATAGGTCCCTATTCTCAAGCAATCCGCATCGGTGATTTTCTGTACACATCGGGCCAGATTGCCCTGAACCCAAATACTATGGAAATGATAAACAGTAAAATTGAGGAGGAAACCGAGCGGGTTCTCAAGAATATGGAAGCGATTTTGAAAGCGGATGGACTAAGCCTAGCTCATGTTATCAAGACGACGGTTTATCTAACTGACCTCGGTGAGTTTTCCAAAATGAACCGGGTTTATGAAAAGTTTTTTGAAGAAACCAAACCTGCTCGTACCTGTGTGCAAGTTGCGGCATTGCCTAAAGGCGCGAAAATAGAAATTGACGCCATCGCACATACGTAAAACATTTCTCTCAAAATATATCCGCACCCGGGCAAAATTGTTATGGCAAACAAATCTGCGGGGACGAAAAATTTTTACAGATTCATGTCCCTGATTGGAGTTGCTGTAATCGGTGGCCTGGGCTATTCATTCCTCAGTGCCGCGCCGGACTTTAAAATATCGGAGTATCATCAGGCCACGACCCAAGCGGAGCAATGTATGCAATGCCATATTCAAGGCGTGGAGGAAATTCCCATTATGCCTCATCGTCCTATGCAAGCCTGCACAATATGCCATACTCCTACGGACAAACCATTTTGAAAAGAAGCCCGTTCTGATTTCAGTCAATCAACTTTCCACCACACTATCCTGATCCAAATCATTAAACATAGATGGTCTGAACAACATTGCCGAGAGTGACATCTTACAAATGTTTCAAGGCAGATTTTCCTACAGGATACACATTGAAACCTATTTCATAAAGAGCCTTATGGTCTAGATGATTCCTGCCATCAAAAATAAAAGCCGGCTTTTCCATCGCGTCAAAAATTTTCTGGTAATCCAGTTTCTTGTATGACGCCCATTCGGTGATTAATGCGATTCCGTGCGCCCCTTCAACAGCCCGATAGGGGTCTTCGATGAAGTCCACTCCCTTCATACCCTGAAGATCTTTCATCGCATTATCCAACGCGTGAGGGTCGGTAATTTTCAAGCAAGCCTTTTCCTCAAGAAGTCGTTTGCAAATATAAATCGCCGGCGCATCGCGGGTGTCTCCTGTATCTGGTTTAAATGCGAAACCAAAAATAGCCAGCTTCTTTCCGACCAGCGTGTTGAACATGGCTTGCAAAATCCGTTTCACA
This sequence comes from Nitrospina sp. UBA6727, assembly GCA_002454045.1. Classification (GTDB taxonomy): domain Bacteria; phylum Nitrospinota; class Nitrospinia; order Nitrospinales; family VA-1; genus LS-NOB. The sequence goes on from DKID01000031.1 coordinate 22,314, forward strand.
TAGCTTTCCATTTGGTAATCATTGAAGGATACAACCTGTTCCCAAAAGGCGGCGATTTTATTCAACTGATAATGCTCACACAAATAAACCATGTTCAAAATATCCTTGCGAAAACAAGACCCGCCAAATCCTGGTCCCGCATTTAAAAATTTCGAACCGATCCGTGAATCCATCCCAACGGCGCGGGAAACCTCCGTCACGTCAGCCTCCGTCACCTCACATATCGCGGCGATCGTGTTGATGGAAGAAACCCGCTGAGCGAGAAAAGCATTGGTCGCCAGTTTTGAAAGTTCGCTACTCCAAAGGTTAGTGGTGATCAAGCGTTCCTCTGGAACCCAATGAAGATAAATGTCCATCAAAACATCACGCGCCGCAAGCCCGGAAGGAGTATTCCTCGAACCAATCAACACACGGTCCGGATTTTCCAGATCCCTGATTCCGGTCCCCTCCGCCATGAACTCAGGGTTGGATAAAATTTCAAACTGGACAGAATTGTTGCCAGCGTGAAGTATGCTTGCCATTGTTTCCGCGGCACGAACGGAAATGGTACTTTTTTCTACAACGATTTTTTTGGACTTGGCGTTCTCTTTTATGCGTCTTGCTGTTTGCTCAATAAATTGCAGGTCAATGGCTTTCCCCGCCCCTTCGCCGAACGTTTTTGTGGGGGTGTTGACCGCAACAAAAATGATGTCGGCTTCATCAATGCAACGGTCGATTTCCGCGGAGAAAAAAAGATTTTTCCCGCGGGCTTTGAGTACTCGTTCCAGCAATCCCGGTTCGAATATGGGAAGGTTGCTAGAGTTCCATGCCTTAATCTTTTCCTCGGAAATGTCAACGACCGTCACCTTATAATCGGGACATTTGCTGGCGATGACGGTCATAGTCGGTCCCCCAACATGACCTGCTCCCATACACAGAATGTTCTTTTTAAAATTTTTAATTGTCATCTGGAATTTTTTGCGGCGGGCAGAAATTTTGGTTTGCACAAAAAAAGCCCGACCCGGAAAGGGCCAGGCTTTTCGTCTAAAGATTAGAAAAAATTACTATTGATAAATGAAGATTTTTGTCTTGGTGTTATAAGGTTTGGTACCTTTTTTAAACCTGATTTTACCTGCAGCGTTGATTTTAAAATCTTCAATCACCAACGGGGTTTTCTCCGTCTGGCCAACCTCTTTGGCGCGGTCGTCCTTTTTCTCCAACTTCTGATCCTCGTTATCCTCGTTCCAATACTCCGCAACTTGGTGGACTTTTAACTTTCTTTCTTCGAAGTTGAATTTGTACTTGTCATGCACCTCAGGTTTGAAAGGCGTATTCTTATGCATATGGCAACGGGTACAGACATTGGCATAATCCCATCGTTGACCATATCGTTCCGTTTCTGCTTTGGAAAAATTTCCCTTCGATGATTTCATCACGGCCCGGAACTGGGAACCGCCAACAGCCGAGTGACACATTTCACAACCTACCTGTTCCTTATTCGGTTCATCCGGATCAATTTTAGTGCTGGTGTCTTTGCCTTTTTTGTTCATGCTCCCGGCTGGTTTGAATCCACCCCGTTGACCATAGCCTGTCGTGTGACATCGCAAGCAAAGCGGGGTCGTCGTATAATCTTTTTCCGGGTCGAGTTTGACCCGCTCTTTTGCTTCCTTGCGGGTGCCTGGTTTTAATAAACTGAAAGTGTCGCCATGGGATGATTTTGCCCAAGCCTGATAATAAGCGTCATGACAACTGCCGTTGCATTTCGTAGCACCGACAAACTTAGGTCTTTTCCGCATATCCTTGACCGCCTTAGCCCGTTTTTTGGGTTTGACTTCCCACTTGTCAAACATCGCCTTTTCTTCTTCGGTCAATTCAATTTTCTTCTTTTTTTTAGCATCCGCCTCAATATCGGTTCCGACGACCAAGGCCAGGGCAACCAAAACCAAGCCCAAAACTTTCAAAACTTTTCCTATCTTGCATTCCCTTTTTTCCACAAACCCTCCTTGGCTCACATGTTCGAGGTTCAAAGCGTGCTTAAATAATAAGCCCGTAACAGCCCGCCGATTCCCAAAAAACGTCACCTTACACAACGGGAGAAGGGTAGTATAATTCCCCCGTGGAGTCAATAGCCATTGCGGGATGCCACCGTCGCGGTGACGGTCGATAACTCTGTTCAGTAAGCAACGAGACGAGTATCGACGACCGAACAATCCCTTGCTGTATTCACTCCCGCGGGAATGGATAAAGCCCTAGCGAAAACCGCGGCGTCCCTTTGCACGGCGCTCCTTTACTTATAGACCGACGATAGCAAATCCTTTCTGGACAATCTCCTTGAACCATAAACTTTCGGATTACGATTTCGATTTACCGGCGAACCTTATAGCCCAAAAGCCAACGCGGCGAAGAGGGCAATCTCGTTTGCTGGTGGTGGACCGTGCGAAGCAAACCTTGACGCACGACACTTTTAACAACCTGAAAAACCATCTGAAAAATCACCCCCTGATGGTGTTCAATGACACCCGCGTCGTCCCGGCAAAAATTCAAGCCAGTTTGGAATTTAATTCTAGACAAGTTGAAATCCTGCTCACTCGCAAACTGGAATCTACGGGATGGGAAGCTATGATAAAGGGGTTGGGTCGGTTAAAGCCGGGGGCTAAATTTAAATTTAAGAATAGCGATCTAAGTGCTCAATTCCTTAGGCGGCAAGGCAATCGTGCTCATATAAAATTTTCATCGGGAAAGAAGCTTTTACATTATTTGCGCCAGAACGGGAGAATGCCTTTGCCACCGTATATACGTAGGCCTCCTGATACGGATACGCAAACGCTTGAACTAGATAGAAAACGTTACCAAACGGTTTTTGCTTTGCGTTCCGGAGCCATCGCCGCCCCAACGGCGGGTCTGCATTTTACTCGGTCCCAATTGAAAATTCTCCGCGAAAAGTTTATCGACGTAGCTCGCTTGACGCTGCACATAGGCCCGGGCACTTTTATTCCCATACGCGAAGAAAACTTTGTCCTTCATAAAATGGAGGAAGAGTACTTTCAAATTTCACCAGCGAACTGGAACAAAATCGCTCGCGCAAAAAAGAAGGGGCAAAGTGTTTTGGCTGTGGGGACGACACCAACCCGGGTCTTGGAGACTCAAACGTTCGAAAAAATTATCCGGAAGACCGTATCCGGGTGGACTGATTGTTTCATTTATCCAGGATGGAAGTTCAGGCAGGTGGATCATTTGCTCACCAATTTTCATCTACCCAAATCAACACTGTTCTTACTGGCGTGCGCCTTCATGGGGAAACATCTGGCGAAAAAAGTTTACGCCGAAGCCATAAAGAAAAAATATCGCTTTTTCAGCTACGGCGATGCGATGCTAATTCTTTAAGAGTAAGGCCCTTGGCCAAGATTTGATCAAGCCTTACCCTCATCCACCGCCTGCTTAAAAAATTTACCCGATTTAAAACGAACCACTTTCCGCGCAGAAATTTCAGCTTCCTCACCCGTTTTAGGGTTCCTACCAATGCGCTTGGTTTTTGCTCGGACTTGAAATGTTCCGAACCGACGCAAGATAACTGGTTCTCCATGACCTAGCGATTCTTTAATCAATTCAATCACTGTCTCCACGGCCTCCTCAGCTTTGGCTCTGGACAAGCTAGCCCGCGATGAAACCTGGTTGATGATGTCCTGTTTGGTCATGCTTCCTCCTTAAAAACAAAATGGTGGTATTCCATGAATGAACGGGTTGAAAATTAAATTCGGTTTCGCGCCTTGAAAAAAATCCACGCTTCTCAGCACACCTCACCAAGGTAAACCGAGAACCCCAAGGTTGACGAAATATATTTTATTGTTGAATCGATGGGCTCACCCTACCACTTAAATTAAAAATATCAATAACTTATTCGAACTTGAAACAACTTTTTTTAGAATGTTTGCAGACGAGCCGTGTTAACTCGACTCATCAAATAGGCGGGAGTGATGAAGCAAAAATTATTGGCGCGGAAGGAGCGGCGAATTTTGCTTTTGCACGATGTGGTAAACCCGGTCGCCGGGTTTTATCAGATCTAATTTTTCCCTGGCGATTTTTTCGATTTCGTAGGGGTCTGACTTCAACGCATTAATTTCCAACCGAAATTTTTCGTTTCTGGCGCGCAAACTTTCGTTTTCATATTTTATTTGCAACTGTTCTTGCTCTAAACGGTAAGCGTTCAGAATACCGTTCTCGTGAAAAACCGCCATCAAGACCAGCAACAAAAAAAAGCCGATGCTTAAAAAAAGGATTTTCTGGTATCGAGAATTTTCAATCATAAGGCGCCGACTTGTTAGTTGCCCCTCAACTTCGGGGGTTATAAAAAAACATCTTTGCCCCGGTAAACTGCCGTGTCTCCCAGGATTTCTTCAATGCGCAAAAGTTGGTTATATTTGGCGACGCGATCAGTGCGACACAAAGATCCAGTTTTAATTTGACCTGCATTTACCGCCACAGAAATATCGGCAATGCTGGTGTCTTCCGTTTCGCCAGAACGATGCGAGATGACAGATGTGTATCCCGCTCCTTTCGCCATTTCGACGGCGTCCAATGTTTCGGTAAGAGTTCCGATTTGATTCACTTTGATTAGGATAGAGTTGCCGACTCCTTCCTGAATTCCTTTGGCTAGAATTTTCGTATTCGTGACAAACAAATCATCGCCGACGATTTGAACGGAATCACCAATTTTGTCCGTCAATTTTTTCCAACCCCGCCAGTCATTTTCCGCAAGGCCATCTTCAATACTGATGATGGGATACTTGCCCGCCAAACGAACTAGGAAATCCACCATCTCATTAGACGTCCATTTCTTATCGCCCTCCGCCGACAAGGTATATTTTTTGTTGGAGAATAATTCGCTGGCGGCGACATCCAAAGCAATTAAAATATCTTTCCCAATTTTATAGCCGGCACTTTTAACCGCCTTGATTAAAATTTCAATCGCCTGTTCGTTTGATGACAGGTCGGGAGCAAACCCGCCTTCGTCGCCGACGGCGGTGTTGAATCCTCCCGTTTTCAAAACTCCTTTCAGATGGTGGAACACTTCAACGCCCATTCTTAACGCCGACGAAAAAGATTTTGCGCCAACCGGCACGATCATAAATTCCTGGATATCCACGTTGTTGTCCGCGTGCACACCACCGTTCAGCACATTTATCATGGGAACCGGCAACTCTTTGGCGTTGGTGCCGCCGATATACTGAAACAAAGGTAGGTCGAGATCGTTCGCCGCCGCGCGGGCTGTAGCTAAAGAAACTCCGAGGATGGCGTTGGCTCCTAGATTACTCTTGTTGGCCGTCCCGTCCATTTCTATCATCAGTCGGTCAATCAAAACTTGTTCCGTAACTTCGATGCCGATAATTTCCAACGCAATTTTTGCGTTTACATTTTTTACCGCCGTCGTGACTCCCTTCCCTAAGTAAATTTTTGGATTCTTATCGCGGAGCTCTACCGCTTCCCGTGAACCGGTGGACGCCCCCGACGGCACGGACGCTCGGCCCATGGCGCCGCTCTCCAAAGTCACGTCTACTTCCAGCGTAGGGTTGCCGCGTGAATCCAGAATCTGTCTGCCTAGCACCTCGATGATTTCGCTCATAACCTTACTCTATAAAATTACCCGCGGGCTACGGCCAACGCTTTGCGGTTGGCTTCTAACGTCAGATTGATTTCTTCATCCGAATGAACCGCAGAAACAAAGCCCGCCTCAAACTGGGAGGGCGCGATGTAGATTCCTTCTTCCAGCAAGCCGTTAAAATATCGTTTGAAGAAATCCGTGTCGCAAGATTTTACTGTTTCAAAGTCGACAATTTTTTGGTCGGTAAAAAACATGGAGAACATTGAACCCACCCGGGTAAATTGCGCCTGCACGCCAAGAGCCTCGGCGTGTTGCCGCAAACCTTCGCAGAGTTTTTTTGATTTCCGCTCCAAGGTTTCATAGATTCCATTCCGCGAAAGCAGGTCCAGCATTTCATTCCCAGCCGCCATTGCTAAAGGGTTCCCGGACAGCGTCCCCGCTTGGTAAACCGGCCCTATCGGCGAAATATGATCCATCACTTCGCGCGACCCACCATACGCGCCGACCGGCAATCCGCCGCCGATTATTTTTCCCATGCAAGTGATATCCGGATTCACTCCGAACAATTTTTGCGCGCCGCCTAACGCGACGCGAAACCCGGTGATGACTTCATCAAAGATTAGCAACGCGTCGGCCTCACGGGTTACTTCGCGCAGGGATTCAAGAAAACCCGGCGTCGGCGGGACCACGCCCATGTTGCCCGCGATGGGTTCCACAATCAACGCCGCAATTTTTTTTCCTTCCTTTGCAAAAAGTTCACGGACTCGTTCTATATTGTTGAATGGAAGGTTCACGGTTTTTTCGGCAAGACTGGAAACGACGCCGGGACATTCGGGAATTCCCAATGACGCCAACCCGGAACCCGCTCTGACCAAAAGGCTGTCGCTGTGACCGTGATAACATCCCGCAAACTTTACGATTTTATCGCGCCCGGTAATTCCCCGCGCTAACCGCAACGCACTCATCACCGCCTCGGTGCCAGAATTTACCATGCGCACCACTTCGACGGAAGGGACGGCGCGGACTATCTTCTCCGCCAACTGGATTTCCAATTCCGTCGACGCGCCATAACTGGTGCCCAACTGCGCTTGCCGAGTTATGGCGGAAACAATTTGAGGATGGGCGTGACCGAAAATGAGCGGTCCCCACGACCCCACGTAGTCGATGAACTCGTTGCCATCGACATCCGTGATCCGCGACCCGCTGGCACTTTTGATGAACAGGGGGTCTCCCCCCACCGCGTTGAAAGCTCTGACGGGACTATTCACCCCGCCCGGCATCACCTTGCGGGCAACAGAGAAAAGTCGGCTGGAGTTATCTCTGTTCATGCGCGTTAACCAAATAAAATTGACAATTCGTTTTTGAGGGTCGGCGGGATTTTTTTGGGGTCGGTGACCACGGCGAACTTTGCGGCGTCGCAACAAGAGCAGGGTTTGATGCTTCCCAACATGGGTATCAACTCTTTAAGAACCAACTGCGCTTGCTCCACATTTTTATGCATGATGTCTAGCACTGCCTCAAGAGTGACGGGTTCTTCCTCCACATGCCAACAATCGAGGTCTGTCACCAAAGCCAAGGTCGAGTAGCACAAGCCCGCTTCCCGCGCCAGTTTGGCTTCGGTGACGTTGGTCATTCCGATGACATCGACATCCCACTTCCGATACAAATGCGACTCCGCCCTGGTGGAAAATTGGGGACCTTCAATGCAAATATAAGTTCCGCCTGCGTGTACTTTTGCGCCAGCCTTTTGCGCGGCGCGGAAGAGGACTTCCGCCGTCGCAAGGCAAATCGGGTCTGCCATGCTGACGTGCCCGACCATTCCTTGCGTAAAAAACGTGTTGGCGCGGCGATATGTTCTGTCGATAAATTGATGCGGCACGACGAAATGACCGGGGGGGATATCTTCCTTCATACCGCCCACGGCGCTTACGGCAATAATCCGCTCGACGCCGATTTTTTTCATGGCAAAAATATTCGCCCGAAAATTTATTTCGGAGGGCGGGATAATATGTCCGACGCCGTGGCGGGGAAGAAAAGCCACCTTGGCTCCTTCCAGTTTTCCCACAACTATGCTGTCCGACGGGGAACCAAAAGGAGTGTCCACGGTTATCTTTTCGGTCACGTCAAGACCCTTCATTTGGTACAATCCGCTCCCGCCAATCACGCCCAAAAATTTATCCGCCATGAAAATTCACTCCGTTAAATATTAAAAGGGGGGACCTAAAGAATTAGAATTTTATAAGGGTAAAAAGTGGCGGGCGGGGAGAAGAAATCCGCTCTCGTTAAAGAAATGAAACGCTCATCCTGATTACAGAAAAAGTTGCGGGGAATTGGTTTCCCCCTATGGTTGCTGGTTACGCCATGCCTTCTTTTTTTATTTCCACCTCGCTCAGTAAAAATTTCAACTCAGCGATTTGCTCGCCAGCTTTACCGATTACTTGTTCCTCCTGCTTGAGGTTTTGAGCCTTGACTTTCACATCCTCCGCCAATAAATTTAATAAACTCACACGTTTTTCCACATCACCAAACAAACTGATCTTGCTGTTGAGTAAATCAATTTTCGACTCAGCATCCAACGTGATGGTCTTCAGTTTTTCAATGCCCAGGTTAATTTTATCGAGCTCCCTTGCCTTCTCAATTCTATCTTTTTCAATATCCGCGCGGCTAATCGCTGCCTCAAGTTGAGCGAGAGCCTGCTGGGCTCGTTTGACTTTTTCTTCGCTTTCAGAAACCTGGCTGATGCGCTTCTCCGTCCTCTCCAACATATTACTGAGCAACTCTATTTTCTTTTCAACCTCCAACGTGATTTCCGACTTTTCATCTAAGACTTCTTGTCTGCTCCGCAAATCCTTCATCATGTCATCAATCCCGCGAAGTCTGGATTCCATCTCTCCCACCTGCGCCGAGCCATTATTCAGTTCTTCTATTTTTCCTGCAAAGTTGATGGTTATCTGCCCTAGTTCTTCGCGAATCAGATTTATTTTGGAAATTTCATCATTAGCTTCCTGAACTTCCTCAAACCGCGCGCGCACTTCAATTTCCTGGCTATTCAGTTTTGAGGCAATGCTATTCACCCTTTTTTCATGTTCGTCAATGATCGTTTTTCCCTTTGACAGGTCGAGTATTTTTTCATCAATTCTACTTATGACGGATTTGAAATCCTCAATCTTCTGGTCCGCTTTCTCAATGAAATCAATTTTTTTGGAAACCTTGTTAATCTTAATGCTCGCCTCTTCAATAAAAAAATCCAAGCCGTCCACTTTCTTTTCCATCTTCTCAACAAAGGCTTTTCTCTGTATCTGGCTTTCCATCTTCACATCAAGGCTGACGACCGACGAACTGAGGTCGTTAACTTTTTTACCCACCTGCTCCACCAAATGTTGTTTGTGGATGATGTCGTCCATCCGTTGCTGACTAGATTCGATCATCGCATCGACACGGTTGAGAATCCCCGAAATCATATCGACCTTCTCGATTCCCTCATCCAGCCGTCGGACCTTCCGCTCTGCTTCTTCGGCCATGACATTAAATTCACTCATCCTTTTATTAGCATCATCGATGCTTCTCATCTCATCTTTCAAAACCTTCATCTTGTTGCTGAGGTTGTCCACCAAAAAGGAATTGAGCGCGTTTATCTTTTTCTCGGTCTCTTCGATGACAACCCTTTCGTCGTGAATCTTGGCAATGCGGGTCTCCACGTCCACCGACACAGAGTCCAAGTCGCGCAACCGTCTGGCAACTTTCTGAACTATTTCATTTTTTGCGGCGATGTTTTTAGACTCAATTTTCAAAGCGCTAATTTGTTGCATCATGTCGCGCAGGATATCTTGACTCTCGTTAATCACGTGGCTCTGACCAAGGAGCTTCGCGTAGCCATCCCGCACCTTGGGGAGAATGCGATTCAACTCTTCCGTCTCGCGGGCTTGGCTTTCTATGACCTCCTTGTCTTGTTTGGCGCGGTCATAATGACGGTCGAGTTCTCCCAAAGTGTCTTTCACAACTTCGATTTTTACCGCGGTCGTCTTCAATAATTCTTTCACGCTGACAACGTCCTGCACCTGACTCGAAACGCTATCGAGCACATGTTCAAGCCGACTGATATTGTGGTCCGCAGATTTAAGTAGTTTCCCTTCTTCGCGAAGTTTTTTGATCTTGGAATCCATGCCCCAGACCATGACATTCAGACGACCCGCATCCGCGTTTGCTTTTTCGACTATCACCTTTTGCTGACCGAGGCTTTTAGCCTTGCTGTCGATATGCTCGTTGAGCAAATGTAATCTGTCCAACTCCCTTTTCATGGTGTTGTAATTGGAATTTAGTTCTTTTGAAATGCATTGAAAATCTCGAACCCGAACATCAAAGGTTTTGATTTCTTCAAAGCGGGCGCCGATCGAATCGAGTTTCCGCCACGCATCAGGTATCTCACCGCTGACGCGATCAAAAAACTTTTTCCTTTCGTCCAACTCTTCCGACTTTTTCTCGAAATACTCCACCAGCAATTGCAAGTTCTTGCGCTCACGGGAAGCAAGGTCAATAAGCTCTTTAAATTCTTTGGGATTGACAAGGTTTTCTTCAACTTTTTCCGACGGCACGAAACTTCGCGCGCCCGCGGATTTGGATTCTTTGGCCATAACAGGAGTCCTATCTAAAGGGAATAGATTGTTGGCAAAGGCAACGTCCGAATACCATAAGCCACTCTTTTTTTATATACTTGTAGAAAATTAAAGTCAAGCGGGATGGTTCATTCTGCGGGGTGGCGGCCCTCCTACTCGGCGCGGCGACGCAACGCGGAACAAAGTTGGCGGCAACTCTTCGTCCAAGCGGACAACATTTTTCGCGGAGAAATTTATCGCTGACTGACTCCGCGCCCGGCGGCGAGATACTCGGCAATTTGGACGGCATTGAGCGCCGCCCCCTTGCGCAAATTGTCGGACACCACCCAAAAGTTGACGGCGTTTTCGCAGGAAATATCATCGCGGATTCGGCCAACGAACACATCGTCTTTGCCGGCGACATCAACCGCCAACGGATATTCGTTGGCAGCGGGATTGTCCGTCACGCAAACTCCATCCGCCGCGGACAAAAGTTCCCTGACTTCCGCGGCGTTGATGGGGCGCAAGGTTTCCACGTTGATGGATTCCGAGTGGGAATAAAACACGGGCACGCGAACCGTGGTGGGAGAAACCATAATTGACGAGTCGCCTAAAATTTTTCGCGTCTCATCGACCATCTTCATCTCTTCTTTGCTATACCCATTGCTTAAAAAAATATCTATGTGCGGCAAACAATTAAATGCGATTTGATGTGGATACAAATCAGGCGCCGCCGGTTTTCCCGCCAACAAATTTTTGGTCTGACTTTGCAGTTCGCGGATTGCCTTTTGACCCGAGCCGGAAACGGATTGGTAAGTGGAAACCACGACGCGCTTTATTTTGTACTTGTCGTGAATCGGCTTCAACACCACCACCATTTGAATAGTCGCGCAATTTGGATTGGCGATGATGCCGACGTTGGAATTGATCGCCGCCGCGTTCACCTCCGGCACCACGAGCGGGACATCCGGCTCCATACGAAACGCGCTGCTGTTATCAATCACGACGCAACCGGACTTCACGGCGGCGCGGGCGAACTGGCGGCTCGCGACGGCGCCTATCGAAAAAAGGGCAATGTCCATCCCCGCGAATGAATTTTCGCGCAACTCTGCAACGGTGACGGGCGCGCCGTCAAACGTGAGAGTTTGCCCCGCCGATTTTGCCGACGCGAAAACTTTCAGAGTGGCGACGGGAAATTTCCGCTCCGCAAGAACCTCCAGCATTTTTCTTCCCACCGCGCCGGTGGCACCGACCACCGCGACGTTGTATCGCTCCTTCTTAATCATCGCGCCGCTTCTCCAATTCTTCCGCCACCAAATCACCCATCGCCTGCGTTCCCACTTCTTTCATACCGCGCGACATAATGTCGCGGGTGCGAACTCCTTTTGCCAACACCGATTCAACCGCCGCTTCAATCCACGCGCTCGGTTGCTCACGGTTCAGGGAATATTTGAACATCATCGCCACGGACAATATCGTCGCCAAAGGGTTCGCCAATTCCTGACCGGCGATATCCGGCGCGCTGCCGTGAATCGGTTCATACATCGCGTGTTTTTCCCCGAGGCTCGCCGACGGCAACATACCGATTGATCCGGTGAGCATGGATGCTTCGTCGCTCAAAATATCGCCGAACATATTGGTGGTCAGGATTACGTCAAACTGTTTAGGATTCCGCACCAACTGCATCGCGCAGTTATCCACATACATATGCGAAAGAGTCACGTCGGCGTAACAGGAATGCATGTTCGTCACCACCTCGCGCCAAAAATTGGTGGACTCCAAAACATTGGCTTTGTCCACGGAGCAAACGGAGTTGTTGCGTTTCCCCGCGACATCAAACGCGACGCGGGCGATGCGTTCGATTTCCGGCTCGGTGTAAACCAGCGTGTTGAATCCCCGACGAGTTCCGTCTTCAAGCGTATCAACTCCGCGCGGCTGACCGAAATATATTCCGCCGATCAATTCCCGCACGACGAGAATATCCAACCCTTCGACCACTTCGCGCTTCAAGGTGGACGCATCAACCAACGCCGAGAAAATACGGGCGGGACGAAGATTCGCGTAGAGTCCCAAACTGGACCGCAGCCCCAACAATGCGCGCTCCGGTCGCAGAGAAAAATCGATGTGCTCCCACCGAGGTCCGCCGACGGCGCCCAACAACACCGCGTCAGCATTGCGCGCCATCGCCAACGACGCATCCGGCAAAGGACGCCCCGTCGCTTCGTAGCCCGCACCGCCGACCGGGGCGTCATCGATGTTTATCGTTAACCCTAGTTTGGACTCGATGACCTTGATAATTTTCAGCGCTTCCCGAACCACTTCCGGACCGATTCCGTCGCCGGGAAGTACCGCAATGTTGACATCGTTCTTCATATCAAAAACCAAACTCCGCGCGAATCATCGTCCGCCAAGTATTACAAACCGCGGCGAAAAATTCCACCGCGAAACTTCCGCGAACCTAGTCGAACGCGCAACATTGCGGACGCCGCTTTAGTTTTTCAGCGTCCGCTAATACTCCACCCTTATCAGGCAGAGACCTTCGGGCGGGGCGGTGGGACCTGCTTCCCGGCGGTTGCGGGATTCAAGAATAGTTTTCACTTGCCGCGCGGGAATTTTTTTTCGGCCCACATACACCAACGTCCCAACAAAGTTGCGCACCATGTACTTGAGAAATCCGTTGCCTTCAAATTCAAATTGCAGGAAACCATCGCGGCGAAAAATTGCAACGCGGTACATAATCCGCACCGGAGATTTTGCGTTGCAGTTGCCCGCCCGAAAAGAAGTGAAGTCGTGCTCCCCTTGCAAATATTTCGCGGCTCTTCGCATGGCGGCAAAATCCAATTTATGCGGAATGAACCAGGCGCGGCGGAAGTTGAGCGCAGAAGGATAATCCCTGTTCAATATGGTGTACCGATAAAGTTTGCGCGTGGCCGAGGCTTGCGCGTGAAATGACATCGAAACTTCGCGCACTTCTTTGATGGTGATGTCGTGCGGGAGGAGACTGTTCATGCCGAGACGAAACTCGGCGGGTTTCATTTTAGATGCGGTGACAAAATGGGCGGACATCGCGGCGGCGTGCACACCGGCATCCGTTCTGCCAGAACTTACGATGGACGTTGCGGCATCGGTGATTTGGCTCACGACTTTTTCCAAAATCTCTTGGATTGTAATGGCGTTTTGTTGCACCTGCCAACCGTGATACGCGGTGCCTTCATACTCTATTACGAGAAAATATTTTTTTTTCATTCCGCGCAATCCTCATCCGCAATCCGTGATGACGAAATCTCCGCCGCGGTAGTTGCGTCCCACGCCGCCGTCACCGCGTGCGATGACTAAACCCGTCACGGTAAACGAGACAAACTGCAAGCGTCAATCTAAAACCATCGCGGCGAAAAAGAAATGTTGCGGCAAAATGTTTTCGTTCCGCCGACGCGAGAAATTATTTGCAACGCGAAACTTTTACTTTATGATGGTCGCTCCGGTTGCGACGATGATCGAATTTCTTGCGCGGAAATTTTAGGAGTTTTGCATGAAAACTTACGACGATTTGGAAGGAGACGGCGGCTCCAACATTGTCGAGCAAGTAGTCCAACTTGGCGGAAAACTGCGGTCGCGTCTCGACAAAATCAAATACAAAGTCGCGTTGATGAGCGGCAAAGGCGGCGTCGGCAAAAGTTCCATCACCGCGAATGTCGCTTCCTGCCTAGCCGATCGCGGCAAGCGGGTCGGAATTCTTGACGCCGACCTGAACGGACCCAGCATCGGCCACCTCTTGGGAGTCGGCAACGATGCGCAACTGAAAATGAAAGACGGCGGCGTGGACCCCGGCATCGGTCATCAGGGAATCCGCATCATGTCGATGGACATGCTTTTGAAAACCGCCGACGCGCCGGTGATGTGGACCGAAGCAGCCGACGCCACCGCGGTCTGGGTCAGCACGATGGAATCCACCGCCATTCGGGAACTGTTGGCGGACACCAACTGGGGCGAACTGGACTACCTGCTCATCGACATGCCGCCGGGCAGCGACCGCATCGACAACATCCGCGCCCTCATCCCGGAACTTGCGGGGGTCGTTGAGATCACCATCCCGTCGCCGCTTTCCCAGCACATCGTCGCCAAGTCAATCACCAAGAACAACAAAATGGGCGTGCCTGTCATCGGCTTGATCGAGAACATGGCGACTTATATCTGCCCGCATTGCGAAAAAGAAGGGCGGTTATTTGCAGGCGAAAATATACGCGAACTAACCGAAAAAAAAGCCATCCCCTATATCGGAAAAATTCCGTTCGACACTCGCATGTCGCAGACCGGTCGCGCGGCGGGAAACCTTTTTTATGCCGCGTTTAAAAATTCCGCCACGGGCAAAGCCATTGCAGAAACCGTGGACAACATCGAAAACTTTCTCACCAAATAACGGAGACCCGATGAAATTTCTTTGTATCCCTTGCGATGTCAAAATGGAAGTGCAGACGGAAGGCATCATGCCGGAAGAAAAGACCAACCTCGTCATGAAATTCAAGTGTAAAAAATGCGGCCACAGCATCGCGATGCTCACCAATAAATTCGAAACCGAGTTCGTCAGCAAACTCGGCGTTGAGTTGGGAGGGCAGTCCGATGTCGGCAAAGCGCCGATGGCAACAGTCGGTTCCTCTTTGGCTCAAGCGCGGGAAGAACTGAAAAAAACCGACGCGGAGGACGACCTCATCTGGACCGAAGAGGCGCTGGAAAGAATCAAACGAGTGCCATTTTTCGTGCGCGGTATGGCAAAGAAAACGGTCATCAACTTCGCCAACGAAAAAGGCGTCACCACCATCGACGCCAAACTAATGGACGAAGTCCGCGAAAAAGTCGGCATGTGAACTACGCCGCGCCCTGACTTTTGCAAGCCGAACATTCGCAAAGTTGCCGCAGAAGTTCGTGCGTATAAAGTCCGGTATCGTGCCCGTCATTCCAATAAAACTGCACCGCGTAAAGTCCAACCGCCTTAATATTTTTCGGGCGGATGTCATCGGCGACGGAACCCGGCGCGATCATCTTTTTGCCGCTCCACTCATCGATGCAATGCGCGCACGGGCAATGCTCCCGCAAGTTTTTGACCGAGTAAGTCGAGTCGTGCCCATCACTCCAGACAATCCCCAGCGTTGACTCATCAACCTGCTTGATGCTCTTCGGTGTCGCACTAATCATGATGATAATCCCCGCCGCCATCCCCTGCCGGCATCGCGCCGGGCACGGATTTATTTTTCACCGCCGTTCCGGTTCGTCATTCCGTTGCGGTCGAATTTCATTCTTGGAGTTTAGCACGCAACCAACCGCAGTTCAGTCAAGTTCGGTTGCGCGAGTAAAGTATTTTTTCGCGCTCGATTATTTCCATCGCCACCGCGGATTGTGTTCGGCGACGACGATTTTTTCCACTGATGCCGCACCACATACGGCGAAGCCGCCGCCGCGCAACAACCGGCGTCAGCGTGCGGTCCGCCGTCCCCGTCAGAAGCGGATGTCGCTTTTCAGCATGATTGAGGTGGCGGTTTCGGTTTCGCTGGCGGTG
>DKID01000025.1 GCA_002454045.1 Nitrospina sp. UBA6727
AGCATTAATGAATCTCGACAAGAAGACCGGACAGACAGTCATCAATCATCAGTTATTTTGGCCGAAGAAAAACAAGTCGCCGCGAAAACGACAACCATTGCAGGCAGGATACTTCCACAAAAATTTTCTGTCAACGACCAACCGCGTCGATCCGTCGGCTTGGATTAGAACTGCCGCACGAATCTTAAATCCACGCGGTCGCGTTGATAATCATCTAACGCGAAGTTGGAGCGTTGTCGTTCGCGCGTCGCGATTATCTGCGGGCTAAAACCGAATACGGTCACGCCGCGGTTCAGCGCGAACACGCGGAAGGCGTGCAATCCGGCGTGGTATCAGTCGCGACGACGGTGACGGCGGCGGCGGAACTCCTTGCCCTGACTTTGCTTGCGCGTTAATATCGGGTCATGAAAAAAACTTCCGCGCCTTCGTTGGATGACTCGGTACAATTTATAAAAGGAGTCGGTCCGGGAAAAGCGAAACTGCTCGAAAAGTTGTGCCTCACGAGTATCGAAGACTGTTTGTACTTCCTACCGTTCCGGTTTGACGACCGAACTCAATGCAAAAAAATTTCCCAAGCCGTTGCCGGCGAATATGTCACCGTCACCGGAGAAGTTGTGAACGCGGGGACGATGTTTATGGGACGGCGGAAGAAAGTGTTTGAAGTCATCGTTCAGGATGAGACAGGAATCATGCGCGCAAAATGGTTTCGGTTTAATCAAACTTTGTTCGCGGAAAAATTTAAGGCGGGGCGAAAAATTATTCTTTCGGGAAAACCCACGCTGAACAAACGCTCGGGCATGGAAATCATCCACCCGGATACTGAGCAAGTGTCAGGGGAAAATGTCGCGTCGTTGGAAATTGGCAAGATCGTCCCCGTCTATCATGTGACGGATGGCTTGCACCTTAAGTCGATGCGGGCGATTATCAAAAACGTTCTCGACAAATATTTGCATCTGCTTGAAGAGTTTTTGCCCGCTGACATAATCCGCCGTCATGGTTTTCCTTCCCGGACGGAGGCGCTTTCGCAATCCCATTTTCCGCCGCAAGGTTCGTCGCTAAACGACCTCGACGCCTTTAAGACCGCGGCGCAACGGCGGCTCATCTTTGAGGAATTGTTCCTGATTCAGTTGGGCTTGGCGTTCAGAAAAAAATATGCGGGGGAAGAAAACACCGGCGTCGCTTTCAAAACTCGGGGCGAACTCATCAAACGGTTTGTAAAACTTTTGCCGTTTGAATTGACGCGCGCGCAAAAAAAAGTCCTCGGCGAAATCATGGAAGATTTGGAAAAAAGGAAACCGATGAACCGACTGATTCAAGGGGATGTCGGCAGCGGCAAAACCATCATCGCCATCACCGCCCTGTTGACCGCGGTGGATAACGCAACGCAATCCGCGTTGATGGTGCCGACGGAACTCCTCGCGGAGCAACATTATCTAAACATCTTGCCTTACTGCGAAAAGTTAGGCGTTGCGCTCAGCCTGATAACCAGCGCGCTCAAAGGAAAAGAACGGCAACGCCATTATGAAAATATCCGCAACGGCGAAACGCAAATCGTCGTCGGGACTCACTCGCTCATTCAAAAAGAAATTCAATTTGAAAAACTCGGGCTGGCGGTGGTTGACGAGCAACATCGGTTCGGAGTTTTGCAAAGGGACGCCATCGGAAAAAAAGGCGACCATCCGCACATTCTTATCATGACGGCGACGCCCATCCCAAGGTCTCTCGCGCTCACTCTTTACGGGGATATGGACGTGTCGTTGTTGGATGAATCGCCGCCCGGGCGACAACGAATTGCCACTGAACTTTTTTTTGAGAACCGGCGGGAAGTCGCCTACAACCTCATGGAAAAACAATTGCAACTCGGCAGACAAGTTTTTGTCGTCTGCCCGTTGATAGAAGAGTCGGAAGCAACCGACCTGAAAGCCGCCGTCACCGTTTTCGATTACATCCAAACGCGGTTGCCGAAATACGCCGCCTGCATAATCCACGGCAAACTTAAAAAAGAGGAGCGGCAAAACATCATGTCGCGGTTCCTCAAAAACGAAATTCAAGTGCTGGTTTCCACGACGGTCATCGAAGTCGGCATCGACGTCCCAAACGCCACCGTCATGCTTATTGAACACGCCGAACGATTCGGCTTAGCACAACTCCACCAACTGCGCGGGCGCGTGGGGCGCGGCGCTCACGCCTCCCACTGCTTGCTGGTCGCCTACTATCCAGTGTCCGACGAAGGACGGGCGCGCATGAAAGCGATGCAGGATTCCAGCGACGGATTCGTCATCGCCGAAGAGGATTTAAAAATACGCGGGCCCGGCGACTTCACCGGCACCCGGCAATCGGGAGCGCCGCTGTTAAAAATCGCCAACCTCCTCCGCGACATTCAGTTGCTGAAGACCGCCCGCAAAGAAGCGTTCCGCCTCATCGAACGCGACCCCGACCTCACCGCGACCGAGCACCAACTTTTGCAAAAAGCGTTGCACCGATTCCTCGCCGAACCCACAGGCACGACGAAAATCATCTAACGCAACATCAAGCAAGCGCAGGAAAGACGCCGGTTATTCCACGACAAGAGTTTGCAGTTTGGGGAAGGCGGTGGATTCTTTGAGCCGCTTTTTTCCTTCATCGGTCAAGCCGCTGCCGAAAACTTCAAGCAACTCCAAGCGGACTAAAGTATTGCTTTCGGCAAGAGCCTCGGCGCCCGCGTCGCCGATATTATTTTGGGCGAGGTCCAAACTTTTCAAATTAGCGAGGACGGTGGAACCAGCGATGTCGCGCGCACCTTCCGCCCCCACTTTGTTTTTCCACAAGTTGATGAAGTTCAAGTAGGAAAAATTTGCAGAGCCAGCGATAGCCTTCGCGCCGTCATCGCCGATCTCGTTTCGTTCAAGATGAAGTTCCTTCAAGTTTGTGATGACCGAAGAGTTTGCCAACGCCCGAACTCCCCGATTCGTAATCTCGTTTCGTTCAAGATGCAACATTTCCAGATCGACCAGTTGCGGACACTGCGCCAAATATTCCAGCCCCGCATCGCCGATATATTTCAACCGCAAATCCAGCGCCGTCCCGTCGCCAGACAAAAACTTTTTCACCAACACCGCCACCGGCTCATCATTAAACGGCTTGCCCATCCCGTCCCCCCTCAAATAAAAAACTAACTTTCCATTATTATAAGGGAAGCAACGGCGGCGTCATCACCGTCGTTTGCGCCGCCCTTTTTATGGCGCCGTTTTACTGCC
>DKID01000037.1:0-59625 GCA_002454045.1 Nitrospina sp. UBA6727
GTAGGCGGCCGCATCGGCACGCAATACGTCTGGTGACTCGGCGGGCGACCGTCATCGTGGCGGCGTAGTCGGGCACAAGATGTTGTGGGTTGTGCTTCGGGTTGCGCTAGACGTGGTGTAATTCTACTTTACAATGTGTCGTGGTTGGGATAGTCTCTTTTCCGGTGTGCGGGACTTTTGGCGCGCTGTTGCGTTGCCGCCGCCGTCATCGTCGTCTGATAATCGCGCGGGAGTTTGGCGAGTTATGTATCTGAAAAATCTGGAACTGGAGGGGTTTAAATCGTTCGTCGATTCCACTCGGATGGAGTTCAAAAACGGTTTTACCGCCATCGTCGGTCCGAATGGTTGCGGAAAAAGCAACGTGTCGGACGCGATTCGCTGGGTCATCGGCGAGCAGCGTTCTAAAACTCTGCGCAGTACTCGCATCACGGATCTCATTTTCAACGGCAGCGAAAGTCGGAAGCCGGTGAACCGCACGGAAATTTCTCTGACCTTGGCGAACGTGCCGCCGGGAATCCGCATCGCCGGCGTTCCTAATTCTTCGGAGGATGTCAAGATTACGCGTTGTTACCATCGTTCTGGCGAGAGCGAATTTTACATCAACCAGATTCCATGCCGCTTGAAGGACATCACGGATTTTCTTTTGGACGCCGGTATTAGTCCGAAGGTGTTGACCATTATTGAGCAAGGTCATATTCAGGACATCACCACTTCCAAGCCGGAGGACAGGCGGGTTTTGATTGAGGAGGCGGCGGGGATTCTGAAATTCAAGCACCGCAAAAACGAAGCCATCCGCAAACTCGACGGCAGCCGTCAGAATCTGGAGCGGGTGGCGGACATCGTTCAGGAACTGGCGCGGCAGGTTGAATCGTTGAAGCGTCAAGCCGCCAAGGCGGAGCGCTATAAGAGGTACAAATCCGAAATCAAACGGCTGTCGTTGCAACTTTTTTCCGTCAAAGTTCGCCGCCACCAATCTCAGTTGCAAGTGATTGAGTCGGAGTTGCGGGAGCAAACGCAAACGAAAACGGAATGGAACGCCCGTCACGCCACCTGCGAAAATCAGACCGCGCAACTCAATGTGGAAATCGAAGAAACGCTGTCGCGGTTGAATGAAGCCCGCGAAACTGTTCATCAACTCAACTCCCAAATCGGAAGCAGCGAACAAAACGTCGCCTTCAAAAAAGAACAGAAGTCGGAAGCGGCGGCGGACATTGAATCCGCCGCCGCCGAAATTTCCCGCATGCAAAAGGAAATCGGCGACCTGACGGGCGAGATGGAAAACGAGCGGCAAAAACTTTCCGCCACGTCGCGGGAAATCAACGAGCAGGAAATTATATTGGAGCAGCGCAACGCGGAAAATGAACAGCAGCGCGACGCCGCGCAGAAAATTCAGGCGCAAGTTCTCGACGAAGAAAAAAACGTCCGCGATGCGTTCCAGAAAACGGCGGCGGCGAAAAATAAATTGACCGCGCTTGAGACGCGAGTTCACGGGCTGGAAGTCCGCCGCGAAAAACTTGTGTCAGAAAAAGGCGAAGTCCGTTCCCAACTTCAGGAAAATCAGTCAGCACTGGCGCGGGAGAAATCGGAGCACGAGCAAAAGGGCGAGGAACTTACACGGTTGCGGGAGCGGCAGGAAGCCTTGCGCCAAGGAGTTGCCGAATCTTCGCGACAACTTCAATCTGAAATTGACGGTCACAGTTCCAAGCAGGAAAACTATTTTCATCAAGCCTCCTTGCTGGGTTCATTGGAAAAACTGCGGAACCAGTTTGAGGGATTTCAAGAAGGCATCAAATCTCTGATGGGCAATCAGAACGGCGAGCGCATGCCGGGAATCCGCGAAGTGCTGGTGGATGTTCTGCAGACCGCGGAGGAATACGAAGTGGCCATCGAGACGGCGTTGGGCGAAAAACTCCAAAGCGTTATCGTCGATTCCTATTCCGATTCGCTGGAGGCGATTCGTTATCTCAAAAGCCATCATTCCGGCCGCGGCTTATTCGTTCCCCTCAATCCGAAATCCGCGCCGTCGCCGCCGATGAATTTGAACGGCACGCAAGGCATCGTCGGCGCGGCGCTTAATTTTGTCGAGTGTCAGGAAGGATACCGCCCCGTCATTGAGTTGTTGCTGAAAAATGTCGTCATCGTTCAAGATATGGATGCGGCGCTTCATCTGCATCAGGACGCGAATTTTCACGCAACGGTCGTCACCTTAAACGGCGAGATGATCGACGCCAACGGATTCGTCACCGGCGGCTCGTTGGAAAATGTTTCCTCCAGCCTGCTAGCGCGGAACCGCGAAATAGAAACTCTCGGTCGCAATACCAGTCGGCTCAAAAAGGAATTGGATGCCGCGCGGGAAAATATGGAAGGGAAAAAACAAAGCCTCGGCGAACGCGACCGCGACCTGAAAAAATTAGACCAGCAAACCCATTCCGCGGAACTCGAAGCGAACAACAAACTCCGCGACTTGGAACAACGGCGCGAGGAAGCGGAGCGCATGGAAAATAAGGACGCCGTGATAGGCGAAGAACTTTCGGCGTTGGAGAACGAAAGGGACGAACTGGTCGCGGAGAAATCTTCGCTGGAGCAGGAGGTGGTTTCCGCCGAGCAAAAAAGAAATCGCGACGAAGAACTTTTAATCCGTCACCGCGAAGAACTGGAGCAAAGTCGCCGCGGCGTTGAGGAAATTTCATCCGAGATCAGCAGGCTAAAAGTTTTGATTGCGTCGCGAATTGGCCAACGGGAAAACACGCTTACCGAAATCAAGCGGCAGGAATTGCAACAACGAAACTTAAAGCAACAGATCGAAAAGCGTGAAGCCGACCGAGTTTCAAACCAGAACCGCATCACCGCAATCGCCACGGAAATTTCAACTTTAGAAAACACCGTCCTCAAACTTTCCCGGGAAAAAGATCAGTGGAGCGAAACGGCGACTCAAGAAGAAGAATCGCTGCAGCAGAAGGAAGACGAGCAGAAAGAAATGGAGCAGGGCATCCGCGAACTGTCGCGAAAAATTCAGGAGATCACGGAAACCCTCTCGCAAATAGAAATCAAGCGCTCCGAAAGTCGCCTGCAAATCGTCCATCTGGAAGAACGCGCCTACGAAGATTACAACGCAACCCGGGAAGAATTGCAGTCGGCTTACGATGCAACCATCGATGAAAATGAAACCGACGAGCAGGTCAAAAAAATTAAGGAGAAGGCGGCGCGGTTAGGCGAGGTCAATCTTGCGGCACTCGCGGATTTTGAAAAAACTAATGAGCGTTACACTTTTCTGAAAAAGCAACAGGACGATCTCGCCGAGTCGATCGAACTGCTTCATTCCACCATCGAAAAAATAAACCGAACCACCAAGCAACGGTTTCTCGACACGTATCAACTGGTCAACAAAAACTTCAAGGAAATTTTCGCGCGACTCTTCCAAGGAGGAAAAGCAAACTTAACTTTGACCGACGAATCCAACCCGCTCGATTCGGGCATCGAAATCACCGCCAATCCGCTGGGGAAAAGTTTGCAAAGTTTAGCCCTGATGTCCGGCGGCGAAAAAGCCATGACCGCCATCGCCCTGGTGTTCGCGGTATTCAAAGCACGCCCCAGTCCCTTTTGTTTGCTGGACGAAGTGGATGCCCCGCTGGACGAAGCCAACGTCGTCCGTTTCCAAGAAATGCTCAAAGAGATGGCCGTCAAAACGCAGTTCATCATCATCACCCACAACCAAAAAACCATGTCTTTCGCCAACGCTCTGTACGGCATAACCATGGAAGAGCAAGGCGTCTCCAAAGCGGTCTCCGTCCACTTCAACCACTAAGCGGAGTTTTCACGCCGCCGCCGTTCGCCTCCTCCACGCAACAACGCGGTGACGATGGTGACCGTGACGGCGCGACGAAGAGTTTGCCGATGACGGTGGCGCGATGGTGGTATAATCATCGCCGCGGATTTAACTTCATCGTGTTATATGGACGAAGCGAAAGACATCGACGACAGCCTGGATTTTCTGCGGTACTTCGAAAAATATACCGAGAGCCCCGACCTCGGCGTCCTCCTTCAAGAAAAGTTGAGCCCCGACAAAAAATCTTTAAACCTTTCGGGACACCAACTGCGCGAAGAGGATTTCCGCGCCATTGCTGGGTTTCGTCCCGTCCAATCTCTCGCTTCCCTCAACCTCGACCAAACGGGTTTGAACTCGCGCGGACTACAATCGCTCAGCACTTGCGACTGTTTTTGTAATCTAGAAAACCTTTCGTTGGCGAACAATAATCTCGACGACGAAGCCTTGTTCTTTCTTTCCAAATGCCGCGCATTAACCCGCCTGAAAGTTTTGAATTTATCCAGCAATGAAATTGGCGCACTCGGCGCAAAGGTTCTTTCCCTCGCGGAAGACATGAACAATCTGGAACGGCTGAACTTTTCCTACAACCGTTTGGAACCGCTCGGCATCAAATCGCTCGCCGATTCAAAACTGGCGCGGCGGTTGACCGACATCGATCTTCGCGACACGGGAGTTGGCGATGACGGCTTGCGGTTTTTGCAACAGTCCCCGCCGCTCGAAAATATCGTCCGCGTTGATCTTTCCGACAATGGTCTGACTGGCAACGGGATGGAGGCACTGGCGCAGTCGCGCGTGTTTCCCCGTCTCAAAGTTTTCATCCTAAACAACAACCATCTCGGCGACGACGGCGTTTACGCTATGGCCGAGTCGCCCATGTTTGACAAGTTGGAAACGCTGGTCATGCACAACAACGGGTTGACGGCGGACAGCGCCATTTCTCTCGCCGAATCTAAAACGATTACCAAACTTAAAACGCTCGACTTGAACAACAACGACCTTCGCGCCGCGGGCGTGACGGCGTTGGCGGCGTCCGAAAATATAAACGGCGTGGAAACTCTTGACCTCGGCGGGAACAAAATCGGCGCGGAGGGCGCGAAGGCTTTGGCGCAATCTCCCCATTGCGCCGGACTAAAAA
Organism: Nitrospina sp. UBA6727; assembly: GCA_002454045.1. Classification (GTDB taxonomy): domain Bacteria; phylum Nitrospinota; class Nitrospinia; order Nitrospinales; family VA-1; genus LS-NOB. The sequence goes on from DKID01000037.1 coordinate 4,962, forward strand.
CTTTGCGGCTGAACAACAATAACGTCTCCGACCTTGGCGCTTCGGCGTTAGCCCGTTCCGCCACGATGACGCGATTGGAATCTTTATTTCTGGAAAATGAAAACTGGATTCACGCGCAAGGCGCTAAGGCGATTGCCGAATCCAAAAACCTCGCCAGCCTTCGTCGACTGGTGCTCGCTTTGAATGTCATCGGCGACGAAGGCGCGGTTTATCTGGCGAACTCCCGCCAACTTTCGCGCCTGCATTTTTTGAACGTCGCCGGCAACAAAATTAGTCCCAAAGGAGAAGACGCCTTGCAAAAATCCACGGCGCTCGCCAACCTTAAAGTGCTGGAAATTGTTTAAGCCAACGCTTCCTCGACCACGCATTCTCCGCATAACCGCGGCTTCACGCCGGCTCCGCCCATCGAAAACTTTGCGTTGCGCAGCGAGACAAAATAACTTTGCACGCCGATTCGCGCCGCGATGTCGTCCGCCAACTTTTGCAACGCCGGTTGCCAGTCACCGGCTTTCGGATGCCGCCGATACCCGTCCCAATACGACTCCGGCGCCATGACCATCAACCGCGGCGGCGCGGTCGCAAGATGCAAATCGAATTTGCTTTTCGCCTCCGCCGCGATGTCTTTGATGTTGGCATCGACCATCGCGCAATATCCCAACGCCTCAATCCACGCATACAACGGCGTGTCGCCGCGGCTCGCGTCGCCGTCCACTTTGAGTTCAATCACGCACGCAAACTCGTCGTCAATCGCGGCGAAAAGATCAACCTTGCCGATGCCCGCATCATCGCGCCGCGCCTTCAACGGAAACTGATAATCCAGCAACCGCAAGCGCGACATCGCCGCGTGCGTCACCGTTGCCATCGTCGCGAAGTCATTCCAAAGCGCCATCGCCAAATGCTCTTCGCCGCGGTTGGATTCTCTTTCACCGCCGCCAGCGCCGTCGTGTCCGACAAAATATTTCTTGCCGCGATGATGACGACGCGGCGCGGTCTTGCGCAACGTTTCATACGCGATGGTCAACTTATCCGAGTCCAACCGCCGCATGCGGTCGCAAAACTTGGAGACATTGTTCATGCCCGAAAAATTTTTATGCAACGTCAGCAAATCGTATTCGGAAAAGTTCATCGTCGTTAACCTCGAAACGCCGCGACGCCGTCATCACCGTCACCGTGAAAAGTTCGCCGCGGGGAAAAATTTTCCGCGGCGTTTTTTAGGGAGTTATCTTTATCAGTTCGTTGATAGTTTTTTCGATGCCTTCGGCAACTTCCGCGATACTTTGTCCGAGCATATAAGCCGGTGTCGAGATGATTTTGTTTTTCGCGTCGAAAACGAAATCCCGCGCCGAGCAGTCCTGATGCCGACTTCCCATGCTTTCGATTTTGCTGCTGGTTTCTTTATCGTTGCCGATGGTCAGCACCGGTTTTTGCGGCGCGTCTTCGTAAATTTTCGCCATCATCGCCGGGGCAATGCATAACACCGCCTGCGGTTTTTGTTTGGCGGCGAACTCTTTTACCAGCCGGAAAATTTCCGGATGGACGTCGCAGTTTTCTCCTTTGACCGCAAAACTTGAGAGGTTCTTCGCCGCGCCGAATCCGCCGGGGAATACTAGCGCGTCAATGTCATCGGCTTTGACCGTGCTGATGTCTTTGATTTCGCCGCGGGCGATGCGGGCTGCTTCCACCAACACGTTGCGTTTTTCTCCCGCCGCTTCTTCGCCGGTGAGATGGTTGACGACATGCATCTGCTCCACATCGGGCGCCATGCACACCGCTTCGGCACCGGCACGGTCGATCGCCAGCAGCGTGATGACCGACTCGTGAATTTCCGCGCCGTCATACACGCCGCATCCCGAAAGCACCACACCAATTTTTTTCATCGTCGTTTCCCCCTAAAAAATACGAACGGATTATTTTGCGTTGACCGCCGATTCTATCACAACCCTCTTCGCGAAAATGGTGACGGCGATGACGGCGGCGCGCGGGGGGGGGGGCTATTTTGCGCCGCGGGAAATGGGCAGCCGCCTATCTTTGCCGAAAGCCTTTGGGGTGATTTTCACGCCGGGGGGACCTTGCCGACGTTTGTATTCGTTGCGGTCCACCAACTGCGCGACGCGGCGGATTTCGGATTTGGACAGTCCCGCAACTTTAATTTCGTCCGCCGACAAATCTTTTTCAATGTAGCGGAACAACACCGGGTCGAGCAAATCATACGGCGGCAGCGAATCGGTGTCCCGTTGTTTCGGCCTAAGTTCCGCCGAGGGTTCTTTGGTCAAAACATTTTGCGGAATAATTTTTCGTTCGCGGTTTCGCCATCGCGCGAGTTTGTAAACCATGACTTTGGGGACGTCTTTGATCACGGCGAATCCGCCCGCCATGTCGCCGTAGAGTGTGCAATAACCGACGCTGACTTCGCTCTTGTTACCGGTGGTCAACACCATCCAACCGTTTTTGTTGGAGAGCCACATCAACAAGTTGCCGCGGATGCGGGCTTGCAAATTTTCTTCCGCGACGCCGGCGGGCATCGTCCCCGCGAAAACATTTTTCAGCAAGGAGTCGTACGCCTTCACGATGGGTTCGATGGAAAGCGTGACGGTTTGTATCGCCAAATTTTTTGCTAGCGCCAACGCGTCGGCGACGCTGCTTTTTGAGGAATGGCGCGACGGCATCAAAATCCCGACCACGTTGTCGGCGCCCAACGCGGTGACTGCCACCGCCGCGGTCAAGGAAGAATCGATGCCGCCGCTCAAGCCTAAGACCGCTTTGGAAAATCCGTTTTTGCAAACGTAGTCGCGCGTGCCCAACGCCAACGCCGAATAAACTTCCTCCTCGTCGGATTTTTTTTTGTAGGAACGCGGCGGCAACGGCGGAACTTTTTTTGTTCGCGATGACGACGGTGCAACGACGGCGCGATAACTTTTAACTTGCGCGGCGTTTGCGCGGCGGGATTTTCGGTCGCCGGGGAAGAGAGTTACGTCGGCGAAAATAATTTCTTCTTCAAACGCGTTTCCCTCGGCGATGATTTTTCCTTGCGCGTCAACGATGAGACTTTGGCCGTCAAACACGAGTTCGTCTTGTCCGCCGACCAAATTGACATAAGCGATTGGGCAGCGATAACTGCGGGCGCGCTTGATGATCATTCGCTTGCGCGCTTCCCCTTTGCCGCGGTGATAGGGGGAAGACGAGATGTTCAGCAGCAAGTCCACCGCGCCTTTTTGGCATAAAGTTTTTCCCGGGCCGGATTCTTCCCAGATGTCTTCGCAGATGGTCAATCCTATTTGCGCGCCGTTCAGGAAAAATCGGACGGGCTTTTCTCCCGCGGCGAAATAACGTTTCTCGTCGAACACGCCATAGTTTGGTAGCAACATTTTCCTGCTGGTGGCGATATGTTTTCCGTCGCAGATTAAGGCGGCGGCGTTATAAAGATGTTTGCCTTTTTGTTCGGCGAACCCGACGGCGGCCGTCAAACTTCGTGTAAAGGGAGCCAGTTTTTTTAAAGTTGCTCGGCAATTTTTGACGAAACTTTTTTTGAATAATAAATCTTCTGGCGGATAACCCGTGAGCATCAACTCCGGGAACAGTACGACGTCGGCGCCCATTTTACGGGCTTTGGCGCATGCCGATTTTATTTTGTCGGCGTTGGACTCAAATCCGCCAACGAGACTATTGACCTGCGCCAACGCCAGGCGCAGAGAAATTCCCGCGCGGGAAACGGGTCGCCGTTTCTTTGCTTCCGAAATTTTTTTTATAGTTCGGCGCATAACATTGATGTTCGTGAAATAACAGATTTTGCGTGGCGGTTTTGAGGAGTATACTACATTCCAAAACAAACCCGCGGTCAACGCCGTTGCCTGATGGTGCGGCGCGGTCGACCCTTTTCGTGAGAGTGATCATGAGCGAATCCGAATCGAATTCCGTTGAAGAAAGCATCAAGCATTCCATCCGCAAGAATGGGTTTCCAGAAAAGATCGTCCGCCTGTCTTTCAAGCGCGTTTACGACGCCTGCAAAAAAAATGGCACGCCGCTGGCGAACATATTGGATAAACTTCAGGAGCAACAAATTTTCGGCAAGATCGTTGGCGACCATCTTGAGTTTCGCTCGCGGGAAAAAATCGATTTCAAACCGCCCGCCGCGCAATCCTCTGCTAAATCCGCCGCCGAGTTTTCTTGGACCCCGGGTTCCGCCGCCAACCTAAAAGGGTTTCAGGATGCCGCTAAGAATGCGTTGGGGAACATGACGCCGGAGCAGATGGCGCAAGCCCGCGCGATGATTGAGAATATGAGCGACGAAGAAAAAACGGACATGCTGAAAATGTTCACCCAGCGTTTTGATTCTGGAAAATAAAAAACCGGGGACCCCGACACTGTGTTGATTTTTGCTAAAGATATTGGCCAAAGAGACCACCGTCACGCGTTGGAGGAGAAACTTCCTGAACTGAAAAAGTATATGGAATACCAACGCAAACTTTTTCCTTACACGGTGGTGCGGGCGGGACTAGACTTGGCGTACAAAGAAACCGACGACGTCATGAATTTTATCGACAACGATTACCAACCGCCGGCGGATTCTTCCCGGCAGGAATATCCCGCCGATGTCAAGCAGTGGTACACGAACCGATTTCCCTGGGCGTCGGCATTCTTGAAAATGGAGGACATGCATTTCACGTTGGTGACACTTGTCAAGGCGATGGATTCCTTCCGCACGCACGAAGCGGCGAGCGCCTATCATTGGCCCGTGCTCTACGACTCCGTCCACAATATCGTTCAGATTTACAACAGCCTGCTACAGAATGACCCCGACAACTCTCGCGACATTCATTTGAGCAACGCGGTGGAAGTGAACTTCGATGACTTCATCAATAACTACTGGTTTGATTTGGATTTTATGATTTTCTCCCAGGCGGATTATCCTCACGCCCGCCATCACGGGAGAAAAAATTCGATGGAGGAAAGTATTAAGGAAGGCATGGCGGCAGGCATGGAGCCTCTGACCGCGCTGGGAAAACTCGACCGCCTGTTCCAACTTGATGAAGCCACCCTCAAACTACTCCGCCGCGACCCGGTCGAAACTCGCTTCCTCGAATTGAAAAACATCTCCGCCACCGACAACCCGTTTGACCGCATTTACAAAAAATATGTGGAGGACCCGCAACACGGCAAGTTGCGCGTTATCGACGCGGAGTATTTAATCAACCACCCTTTCACGGTGGCGACGATGGCGCGACGGTGACGACGGCGGTGAGCAAAAGTTTTTGCCGCCGCGACGACATTTTATTTTTTTGACACGCGCCCGCGCCTGCATCTTTCTTCATCGCCGCGCGCAAAAATTTTTATCCCTTCGACGAACCATCCATTGCGCATGAAACCTGAAACGACCGCGACGCGAACCGTTGTGCCCGACCGCTTGCAAGGCACCGATGGGATTCGGCGGGAAACTAAATCGGCGACGGATTCGGAATGCCGCGGGTCAACTCCGTTGCAAATTTTTCTCGAACGCGGATGGATCACCGAAGAGTTTATGGAGCTTTACGCCTACTGCTGCGTCAAAAGTCAGTTCAAGAAAAACGCGACGGCGGCGAAAAAAAAAAGGACCATCGTCGTCGGCTGGGACCCCAGAGATTCGTCCGGCAACTTCACGGAAGCAGTAGTCCGCGGCGTCCGCAAAGCCAGCGGCGACGCGATGGTTTTGGGCGTGGTGCCGACGCCGCTGGTGCCCCTCTTCATGCTGCACGTCGGCGCCGATGGCGGCATCATGGTCACGGCGTCTCACAATCCTGAAGACCAAAACGGGATGAAGTTGTTCCTGCCTTTTCACGGCATGAAGCCGTTGCCCCGCGACGATATTGACTTAACCCGAAACTTGCGCAAGCAAAACTTCGCCGCCATCAAAAAATTTTCCGTGAAGGGAAGACGAACCGATTGCCGACAAAAAGCCCTGCGACTCTTTCGGCGTTTTTCCCTGCTACCCGAAAACTCATGGCTCGACTCCGCCGCCACTTTGCAAGCCCTCACTTTGGTTGTTGACCCCGCCTTTGGCGCGCTTAAAAAAATCGCCGCGCAAATTTTCCGCGACGCCGGAGTCGGCAAAGTATTAGAAGTCAACACCGAAAAAAACGGCGCGGTCAACTTACGCTCCGGAGTCGCCGACCTGGAAGGATGCCCGTGCGTTACCGCGGACATGATCGTGAAACCCGCCGGGATTTTTCACGCGCATAAAGCCATCGTCAAACTTTTCCAACTGGGGCGGGCAAACCGACAATCCGCCGCGGCCGGAAAAAAAAGAATTGCCGCCGCCGTATTCGACGCGGACGGCGACCGTTTCTTTCGCTTGGAGTACGACCCGTTTCAAGATGTGCTGTGGGTGTCAAGCGGGGATGAAACCGCCGTCTTGCAGGCGCGACATTTGGTGTCCCGCTACCCCGAAAAGTATGGCGGGTCATTTTATATCAACACGGTGGAAAGCGATTTCAATGCCGCCGCAACCGCCGCGTCGATGGGACTAATCCCCCTCCGCACCGCCGTCGGCGACAAATGGATATTGCTTAAAATCCGCGTCATGCTGTTGCAAAAAAAGTTGGCGACGCTGTCGCCGAAGCAGCGCAAAAAACTCAAAAATAAAATCGCCGCGCTGCAAAAAAAAGGAGTAACGCGAGTGGCGGATTTGCGAAACCTCGAAGCCTCCATTCCCGCAAGAAGTCAGACCGCGGCGAAAAATAATTCCGCGGCGGTGACATCGGCGATGACGGCGGAAACTTTTCACGACGGTGGTGACGGCGGCGCGCGCGCAGTGTTGGCGGTGGGTAGCGAGGAAACGGGGCATAACATCACCGCCGCTTTTTTAACGCGACCAAACCGGAAAGCGGTGGCGGTGTATTCCGGGAATGGATTAAAAAGCGCTCTCAACACTTTCGCCGCCACCGAAAATTTGGCGGCAACTTTGTCGCCGAAAAAATATATTCAGTCCGTCCGCCAGCCTTTTTCGCCGGGATTCAAATCCACTTTGTACATATATTATGTACGCCAGGAACTATTCGTCAAAGATTCGCAAGCGTGGCGAAAAGTCAAGCGGCTTGTGTTGCAGACCGCGAAGCAAAGCGGGTATCCCGCCAAGATGCGCAACTTCCCGGACGACCCGGATATGTTGTATATTTCTTTCGCGGCGGGGAAAGTTTCAAAGGAGAACGTCGGCGTCTTCGTAAGAAATTCCGGCACCGAAAACAAAATCAGCGTTAACTTGCGCGGAAGAAAATCGGATGCTGGGAAACTGAAAAAAATCGGCGGCGCGGCTCTGCAACTTTTATTCTCCCTGCTCAAAAACCGCGACAACATTTTCTATAAAATGGAATTGTATGTCCTCAGCCAAATTGCCGCGCGACCGATGCTTGACGAAGACTTGGAAGTTGAGAGCCGGCACAAGTCGCGACTGATTAACGAAATGAAAAAGCAAAATCTTATTCGACCAAGCCGCGAGGGAAACCGCCTGACTCCGCTGGGGAAATGGTATATAAACCATTAGCGAGACCGCGGCGGGCGGACGGCGGCGGTGAGATGACGGCGTCGGTGGCGGTGACGGTGCGGCGAAAAAAAGCGATCGAGTTTTTATGCTTGTGAAAGATTTACACCTGTTTTTTTCAAATCTGCGCGAACCTTTTCGGGAAATTTTTTCCGACTGCGAGCGTGTTTGGGAACCGTTGAAAACGTTGCGACCGCGACTGGAAAAGTTGCTGCGCGAAAAAACGCGGGGCAAATCTCACGCGCTTCATTTGCCGGGAATAAAGACCGCCGCGGATTCATCCGGTCACCGTCGCGGTGCGCGCGGGCTTTACGTCTGGGACTGGATCACTTTGGCGGAACCAGTTTATTTACAAGAGTTGGACATCTTCATCGGCAAAGGAACGCGACTGGAACCTTCTGTCATGATACAAGGTCCCGCCGTGATTGGTGAAGACTGCGACATTCGGCAAGGAGCTTACATTCGCGGCAACGTCATGGTCGGCGACCGCGTCGTGATTGGTCACGCCACCGAATTGAAAAACAGCGTTCTCATGGATCACACCGAAGCCGGTCATTTCAATTATATTGGCGACAGCATTGTCGGCAGTCACGTCAACTTTGGAGCCGGGTCGAAACTGGCGAACTTGCAATTAAGAAGTGGCGATGAAAAACGCGAGGGTCGCATCAACCCCATCCAGATTCCTCTCGACTCGGGCATGCTGAATACCGGCATGGAAAAACTGGGGGCGGTGGTCGGCGACAATGTTGAACTCGGCTGCAACGCCGTCGTCTGCCCCGGCGCACTGATAGGGAAAGACGTCTGGATCTATCCCGGCTTGACGGTGCTCAAAGGCTATTACCCCGCGGGAATCCTGCTCGTCCCGAAAGACCACAAGCCGCGGTCGATACAAAAATAATGAAACACGATTTTCGTTAAATGATATATTGGCGTTGCGGGTTGTCTGCGTGCGCGTCTCTTTTTTTTAAGACCGTTGAAGAAATTCGCGCCTAACCAAACGATACAAATGCGGATGTGGCGGAACTGGCAGACGCGCATGATTTAGGATCATGTTCCTTACGGAGTGGAGGTTCAAGTCCTCTCATCCGCATTCCATCTTTGAACATTCGGAAGTTTATGAAAATAGAAATTGCCGACGTCGATTCCTGCAACAAAAAAATCAAGTTCGAAATCCCTCATCAGGAATACGACAAAAAGATAAAGCAGTATTATCAGAGACTCGGGCAGCAAGTTAAAGTTCCCGGATTCCGCAAAGGGAAAGTCCCCATCGCCATTCTGGAAAAACAGTTTGGCCCCGATGTCAAAAAAGAAGTCTTGAGCAATTTGATTAGCGACCAACTCAACAATGCCATCGTGGAAAAAGATTTGCGCGCGGTGGGAGAACCCCACCTTCTGGAAGTCAACGCCGAAGAAGGAACGGACATCACCGTTTCCGCGTCCATCGAGGTGCTCCCAACCGTGGAGTTGCAGGACTATTCCGGCATCAAACTGACGGTGAAAACTCCGCGCGTCACCGATGAAGATATCGACCGGACGATGGCGGCGATACGCCAGCGTGCGGCGAAGACGGTCACCGTCACCGACCGTCCCGCTCAGGACAAAGATTTGCTCAAAATAGATTTCACCAGCAAGGTTGGCGACCAACCTTTTGCCGACGGGTCTGCGCGGGATCAGATTATACGCGCAGGCGCGGGACAACTGATTGAGGGATTGGACAAGGGGATGATCGGCATGAAAATTGGCGAGACCCGCAACCTTCGCGTGCCGATGCCCGCGGACTATCACAACAAAGAAATAGCCGGGAAAGATGTCGATTTCCAAATTACATTGAAAGGCATTCAGGAACAAAAACTCGCGGACTTGGACGATGAGTTTGCCCGCGGCGTGGCGGATAAAAATTACGAGAGCCTGGACGATATGAAACAGAACGTCCGCTCCGAACTGGAAGACTTCGAGCGCAAGGAAGCCCGCAAGGCGGCGAAAAAAACGTTGGCGGAAAAAATCACCGCGATGAATCAGGTGAACGTCCCGGAAGGGTTGATAAAAAATCAGGTCAAGTTTATGGCGGAGCAAGCCAGAAAAAAACAGGAGCATGAAGACGGTCACGCGCATGACGACGGCCACGGTCATGACGGCGATGTCGAGATGACTCCCGAACTGCTCAAGCAATATCGCGAGCCGGCCATCAAAGCCTTGCAGGAAGAATTGATTCTCGACCAACTAGCGCGCGAACTAAAGTTGGAAGTTACCGAAGAAGAATTGGAGCGAGAGGTCAAGAACATGTTGCAATTATTAGGCGGCGGGAATCTGCAACAGATCAAACAAGAGTGGGCGAAAAATGGAATCTTGGCGCGACTTCACAATCGCATGAAGCGCGACAAAACCCTGGACGCCGCGCTGGCAAAAGTAACGGTCAAGGAAGAAAAAGTTGACAGGAAAGATTTAATTGCGGACAATTAAATTTCAGCCAGTAAAAGATATCCGATTATTTTTTAATCACTTACAAGTCGCGGACGCTTTCGGAACCATCGCTTGATTCGGAAAGAAGTTTTGCCTTGCCCCATTTCTAATCCAGAGAAAACCATGACCGATACTTACAACCAATTAGTACCCATCGTCGTTGAACAAACCAGTCGAGGCGAGAGGTCTTACGACATTTATTCGCGCCTTCTCAAAGACCGCATCGTCTTCATAGGCAGCACCATCGATGATCATATGGCCAACCTGATCATCGCGCAGTTGTTGTTTCTGGAATCGGATGAGCCCGACCAAGACATTTATCTTTACATCAACAGTCCCGGCGGTCACGTCAGTTCTGGGCTGGCGATTTACGACACCATGCAATACATCAGGCCAGATGTTCAGACGATTTGCATTGGTCAAGCGGCCAGCATGGGCGCGCTACTCCTCGCCGCGGGGGCACCGAAGAAAAGATCCGTCCTGCCGCACTCGCGCATTATGATCCACCAGCCGACCGGCGGGGTTCAAGGACAACACACCGACATTGAAATCCAAGCGAAAGAAATCACCAGAATCCGGGCTATCCTCGACACCATCCTGTCCCGACACTCTGGGAAAAATGTTAGCCAAGTCAACAAAGATACCGAGAGAGATCATTATATGACGGGGGAAGAAGCCAAGGCTTATGGCCTCATCGACAGCGTAATCACCGACCGGGACGACATCCACAAAAGCAAGAGCAAAAAGAAAAGTTGATTCGCAGAGACAGAACGAACCCGCGGGTTTAACTCCACCCCTTTTTGCAGAGAGAATTATGGCGAAGAAAAAAAATACGACCACCGGAAATTATCGTTGCTCCTTCTGCAGCAAGAGGCAGGAAGAAGTCAAGAAGCTAATCGCCGGACCCAGCGTCTATATCTGCGACGAGTGCATCGAACTTTGCAACGAAATCATGGTGGAAGAGTGGGCGCAGGAAAAGGGCGAAGACTCCCAGCATTTTTTTAAGCCACGCGATTTATACAAGCACCTCGACCAATATGTCATCGGACAAGAACGGTGCAAAAAAATTCTCGCCGTCGCCGTCCACAACCATTTCAAAAGGGTCGACTCCAATGTCGATTTAGAAGACGTCGAACTGCAAAAGAGCAACGTGCTTTTGATCGGTCCCACCGGGTCCGGGAAAACCCTCATGGCGCAAACCCTCGCCCGGATTCTCGACGTCCCCTTCACCATCGTCGACGCGACCACCTTGACCGAAGCCGGTTATGTCGGAGAAGACGTTGAAAACATCATCTTAAAACTTTTGCAAAGCGCCAATTACGATGTTGAAAAAGCCGAGCGCGGAATTATTTATATCGACGAGGTCGATAAAATTTCGCGCAAGTCGGAAAATCCCTCCATCACCCGCGACGTTTCCGGTGAAGGAGTGCAGCAGGCACTTTTGAAAATCATCGAAGGCACCATGGCCAACGTTCCCCCGCAAGGCGGCCGCAAGCATCCGCATCAGGAATTTTTGCAAGTGAACACCACCAATATTCTTTTCATCTGCGGCGGCGCGTTCGTCGGATTAGACGCGCTGATTCGCAACCGCATCGGCAAGAAAAGCCTCGGCTTCGGGCAGAAAGTCATCTCCAAAAAAGAAATTGACGAGGAAGATGTTCTCGAAAAAATACAACCGGAAGACCTGCTCAAGTATGGCCTCATTCCAGAATTTGTCGGGCGTTTTTCATCCGTGGCAACGCTCAAGGAATTGACCATTGATGCGATGATCCAAGTTTTAACCGAACCCAAGAACGCGTTGGTCAAACAATATAAGAAGCTGTTTGAATTTGAAAACGCCAGGCTCAAGTTTACCGACACGGCGATCCGCGCCATCGCCGAAAAAGCCATCCAACGCAAAACCGGGGCAAGGGGACTCCGCGCCGTTCTGGAAGAAACCATGCTCGAAATCATGTTCGACCTTCCTTCCCAGAAAGACGTGGAAGAAGTGGTCATCAACGAAGAAGTAGTCCTCACCGGCGGGCAACCCATGCTGGTTTACGGCAACAAAAAACAGGCCAGTTGATATATGGGTTCCGAAAAAATTGTATTGCCGCTCCTCCCCTTGCGAGACATCATCGTCTTCCCGTTCATGGTGCTTCCCCTGTTCGTCGGCAGGGAGAAATCCATTCTGGCTTTGGAAAAATCCATGGCCGAGCAAAAAAGTATTTTCCTCGCCGCCCAACGCAATCCCAACAACAACGAACCGCAACCCGCAGATATTTACGAAACGGGAACGGTCGCGAACGTTCTCCAAATCCTCAAACTGACAGACGGAACCATGAAAGTTTTGGTGGAAGGTTTGCAGAGAGGACGCATTGAATCGTTCACCGACAACCCGGATTATTTTGAAGTTGAAGTCAGCCACATTCACGAGAACGACCAACTGACGCCCGACATCAAGGCGTTGATGCGCAGCGTAGGAACCGTGTTTGACCAGTATGTAAAACTGAACCAAAAAATTCCTTTGGAAGCCGTCGCCGCCAGTTCCAATATTTTAGAACCGCACCGTTACGCCGACACCATCGCCGCCTACATGGTTTTCCAAACGCAAGAGAAACAGGAATTACTCGAAACCCTAAACCCCGCCGACCGTCTCAACAAACTTCTCAACATTCTCAAGTCAGAGATGGAAGTCCTCAAAATTGAAAAACGCGTTCACGGTCGGGTGCGAAAACAAATGGAACGCAGCCAGAAAGAGTTTTATCTCAACGAACAAATCAAAGCCATCCAGAAAGAATTAGGCAAACGCGACGAGTTCAAAACCGACATCGACGAACTCAAGCAAAAAATCAAGAAAGCAAAAATGTCCAAGGAGGTGAACGAAAAAGCCACCAAGGAATTAAAACGGTTGGAACTCATGCAGCCCATGTCCGCGGAGGCTACCGTCGCGCGAACTTATATCGAATGGCTTGCTGACCTGCCGTGGAAAAAATCCGCCGGCGCCGATAAAATCAAAATTTCCGAAGCGCAAAAAATTTTAGACGAGGACCATTACGGTTTAGAAAAAGTCAAAGAACGAATCACCGAACATCTTGCAGTGGTGAAGTTGGTCAAAAAAATAAAAGGTCCCATCCTCTGCCTAGTGGGCCCTCCGGGTGTCGGCAAAACTTCGTTGGGACAATCCATCGGCAGAGCGATGGGCAGAAAATTTGTCCGCGCCTCCCTGGGCGGCATTCGGGATGAGGCGGAAATCCGCGGACACCGCCGAACTTATATTGGCGCTTTGCCGGGGAAAATCATTCAGGGCATCAAAAAAGCCGGCGTCCACAATCCCGTTTTCCTACTCGATGAAGTCGACAAAATGAACGCCGATTTTCGCGGCGACCCTTCCTCCGCCTTGCTGGAAGTTCTCGACCCGGAGCAAAACGCCAACTTCAACGACCATTATCTGGAAGTCGATTACGACCTTTCCAACGTACTTTTCATCTGCACCGCAAATGTTTTGCACTCCATCCCGCGACCGTTGCTGGACCGCATGGAAGTGCTCCGCCTGCCCGGCTATACCGATCAGGAAAAAATAAACATCGCCAAAAGTTTTCTCATCCCAAAAAAAGTTTCTGAACACGGCCTGACCAAGAAGAATATAGAATTCACCGACGCCGCCTTGGACATAATCATTCACGACTTCACCCGCGAAGCCGGGGTGCGAAATCTAGAAAGAGAAATCGCCACGCTCTGCAGAAAAGTCGTCAAGACCGTCGTCGAAAACGGGAAGAAGACCCGCATCAAAATCATTCCGTCCGTCTTGGAAAAATATCTCGGCGTCCCCAAATTTAAGCAAGCCGAAACCGCAAGCACACTGGAAATAGGCTCCGCGACTGGCCTCGCCTGGACGGAGTTTGGCGGCGAAACTCTCTCTATAGAAGTTTCCGTAGTCCCGGGGAACGGCAAGCTCGTGCCCACCGGGCAACTTGGCGACGTGATGAAAGAATCGGCGCAGGCGGCCATGACCTACGTGCGCTCACGCGCGACGAAGTTCGGGTTGCACAAAAATTTCTACCAGAAAAACGATTTCCACATTCACATCCCCGAAGGCGCCGTCCCCAAAGACGGACCCTCCGCCGGAATCACCATGGCGGTGGCGCTGGTCTCCGCGTTGACCAAAACGCCGCTGCGACCAGACCTCGCCATGACCGGCGAACTGACCCTGACCGGCAAAGTTTTGCCCATCGGCGGACTCAAAGAGAAAGTCCTCGCGGCGCACAGGTTCGGCGTCAAAAATCTTATCATCCCCGTCGGCAACGAAAAAGATCTCCCCGAGGTTCCCGAAAATATCCGCGATGCCGTAAAGTTTTTCCCCGCCACCACGATGGACGACGTGGTCAAGCACTCGTTCGCCACAAAGTTCACGCGTCAGAAAAAACCCGCCGCGCAAAAATCCCGCAAGCGCACTCCATCGTCAAGACAACCCTCCATCTCGCAACTCAACTAACCGCCGCCGTGATAGTCATCGTGCCGTCCCCACGCCGCGCGGCGGGAAGCCAACGCAACACCTCAACTTCCGACGACCCTTGTTTGCCATAAAACATCTCAGCGCTAACCAGCGATTGCTGTTGAATATTTTGGTGCCGACGGCGTACCTGCTCCCCTTGGTGCTGGCTTACTTCGGACCGAAAAATTTCGGCTTCGGAATTCGCGGTTTGGTTTATATCGGATTATGCGTCGGCGCGGCGGGCGTCCTGCTTTGGGTCGCCGCGATGTGGACGCTGGGCTCCTCGTTGTCGGTGTTGCCACGCGCCGACCGTCTAGTCACCAAAGGAGTTTACCGCGTTTTTCGTCACCCCATTTATGTCGGAATAGTTTTGACGTTGACCGGATTGTTCGTGGCTTGCGGGTCCGCATCCTGCCTGGTTTACGTGTTGCTGTTGGTGGTGCCGCTGAACATTTTCCGAGCGCGGGCGGAAGAAAAAGTTTTGCTGCAACAATTCGGGGAACCTTACCGCCGCTACCGCGACTCCACCCTTTTCTGAACGATGAGACCATGGCGTTAAAAATAAGATTCCGCGCTTTGCTGACGCTATGCGGCGCCCCCATCGAAAACGGCGAACTGGTTGTTGACGACGGAAAAATTGTAGAAATTTCCAATCAATCCGCGAACGGAAAAAACGACGCCGCAGAAAATGCCGGCGGGGAAAACGACGGCGCGAATGACGCCGCGAAAAATGACGGCCGCGGTGACGGCGGCGGTGGGGTGACGACGGCGACGGCGCGGAATATCGACGGCGGGGAAAACGACGACGTGCTGGATCTTTCCGACTGTCTGCTGATGCCGGGATTCGTCAACGCGCACTGCCACCTTAGTTTTACCGCGCTCGAAAAAAAACTTTCGCCGTCGCCGTCGCCATCGCCATCGCCCTTCGCCGATTGGATTCGCGCGCTGGTTTCTTTGAACGCCGCCGTTGACGACGAAAGTCGGCTGCAAGGAATTTACGCCGGCGCCGACGCGATGAAACGTTCCGGCGTGACCGCGTTGGGGGATTATATCGCCGAGCCCGAACTGCTGAAAGTGATCGGCGGATTGGGTTTTCGCGCGGTGTTATTTTTGGAGACAATCGGGTTTCGTTCCGCGCACGCGCAATCTCTTTGCGCGAAGGCGGAAGATATTTTGCGAAGCGCATCCCTCCCGCCGCTCAGCATTTTAGGTTTGGCGCCGCACGCCCCTTATTCCGTTTCCCCGCAACTGTTCCGATGCCTTGGAAAACTTGCGCGGAAATACCATCGCCCGTTCTCCTGTCACGTCGCGGAAACTCAGGATGAAGTACGGTTTCTCGATGACGGCGACGACGCGCTGGAAAAGTTTCTCAAAGAAAGACACGCTTGGGATTCGCGATGGAAACCCGCCGGCAAAACTCCCGTCCAATACCTAGATTCCTTGCGCGTGCTCGACCGTCTCATCGCCGTCCACTGCAATTTTGTTTCCGCAGATTTTGCTACGATGGCGGAAAAAAAAGTCAGCGCGGTATTTTGTCCCAACAGCACCGAGTGGTTTGGTCGGACGAAGTTCATGCCGGTTCGCGCTTTGCTGGATGCGGGAATCAACGTCGCCTTAGGCACCGATTCGCTGGCCAGCAATGACTCCCTGAATTTCCTGCGCGAGTTGCGTGTGGCGGACGAACTTTTGCCCGACGTCGGCCGCGGGGAAATCCTCGCCATGGCGACCTGCGCGGGCGGCGAAGCGCTGGGTTTGGAGTGCGGCAAGTTGGCGCGCGGACGACCGGCGGATGTAATCGGATTTCGCGTGCCGCCTTCCTACGCCGGTTCGTGGTGCGACGTGCCGTTTGAATCCCGCCGTCATGAAGTGGATTTTTATATGGTGGCCGGCGAGCCCGCAACATTTTTTCGCAGCGCGGCGTCGCGTTAGATTTCTCGCCGCCGCCATCACCGTCATCCCCGCGCAAGCAGGAATCCAGTTGAGCGCGCTGTCACGTTGCCGTCGGCGGTTTCGTCTTGCGGTGGGATAAAAAATAAAAAAGTTGTGGCATTCGCGAATTTTCGGTGTTATGCTTCTCGGCTTATTTATTTTACTGAGCTGGCGTAGCTCAGTTGGTAGAGCAGCTGATTTGTAATCAGCAGGTCGGGGGTTCGAGTCCCTTTGCCAGCTCCAGTTTATGTTGACTGGTTTGAAGCGGATTCTGGTATCCCGCAACGGAGGTTTAGGTTGAGCGAACGGCGGGCTGTTGGGCGAGATAGTTTATCCAGAATGCCGGGGAGGTTCCCGAGTGGTCAAAGGGAACAGACTGTAAATCTGTCGGCTCAGCCTTCGGAGGTTCGAATCCTCCCCTCCCCATCCTGAATTCAGGTTGGACGGACTTGCGGGAATAGCTCAGTTGGCTAGAGCGTCAGCCTTCCAAGCTGAGGGTCGCCGGTTCGAGTCCGGTTTCCCGCTCCATCTTTGGTCGGGCTTGGTGAATGATACGACACGCCCACGTAGCTCAGTGGTGGAGCACTTCCTTGGTAAGGAAGAGGTCATCGGTTCAATCCCGATCGTGGGCTCCAGATTTCCGCAGAGCGTAACCGGGGCGTTGATTTCGGTGTGGATTATAAATGTCTTCCGACTAAGTTACGAAAGCGGCGGACGCAAAGTTTAGTTGGGAACGATGAGAGTAATTATTCATTTGGCGTGTTCAGAGTGTAATCGGAAAAATTATTCGGGGACGAAAAACAAGAGGACCACCGAGCAAAGGTTGGAGTTCAAAAAATATTGCCGATTTTGCAGGAAGCATACTCCCCACAAAGAAACCAAATAGCGAAATACCAAGTGGCTGGGAGCGAGGCGCCGTGCCCACAAAGCCCGGGCGGGATGGTTCCTACCCTCCACGAAACTGGCGCGGATTCCGAATTAGGTCAGTAGCTCTAACGGTAGAGCGTCGGATTCCAAATCCGAGGGTTGGGGGTTCGAATCCCTCCTGGCCTGCTGTGCTGAAACCCGATTGTTTCAGAGGGTTATGATTGCGAGAGCTTTAGAATTTCTAGCCGAGGTGAAAGCCGAAGTCGGCAAAGTAACCTGGCCTACCCGCAGAGAAGCACTGGGCGGCACCGTCGTCGTCGTCATCGTCGTTCTATTGATGGCGACGTTTTTGGGAATCATCGACGCGATTCTCTCGAAGATTGTGCAAAGCATCATTTAGGATTTTAGCGGAGGAATCTTGTCCAAGCAATGGTTCGTGATTCATACCTATTCCGGTTTTGAGCGGAAGGTGAAGTTGAGCATCGAGGAGCAGTTCGACCGCTCCAACTTCAAAGAAAACTTCGGCGAGGTCGTAATCCCGACCGAAGACGTAGTCGAGATTAGGAAGGGCAAGAAAAAAGTTTCTTCGCGGAAGTTTTTCCCGGGGTACATCCTAATCAACGTCGAGATGAATCAAGACATTTGGTACATGATAAAAAACACCGCCAAGGTGACCGGTTTTCTCGGCAGCGGCGGCGAGCCCGTCCCTTTATCCGAGGAAGAGGTCAAGGCGATCATGGCGCAGATTGAGGGAGAATCCGCGCGGCCGAAACCGAAATTCTCCTTCGAGAAAGGGGAAAACATTCGGGTGATAGAGGGACCGTTCCTGAACTTCAACGGCGCGGTGGAAGACGTCAACCACGACCGCGGAAAAGTGAGAGTTATGATTTCGATTTTTGGCCGCGCCACCCCGGTGGAATTAGAGTTCCCCCAAATCGAGCGGGTGTAATCACGCAAAGCGCACCGACCGCGGCGACGATGGTGATGACGGCGACGGTTTGGATGACGGTGGCGTCCGCGGCGAAAAGTGCGGCGAGTTATTCGTAGCGAATTATTTAAGGAGACCGAGTTGTGGCGACGAAGGAAGTGACGGGTCAAATCAAATTGCAAATTCCAGCGGGGCAAGCCACCCCGGCGCCGCCAGTTGGACCAGCGTTGGGCCAACACGGCGTGAACATCATGGAGTTTTGCAAAGCCTTCAACGCCAAGACGCAAGGGCAAGAAGGCAATATCATCCCCGTCATCATCGACGTTCATAAAGACAAAAGTTTTTCCTTCATCACAAAATCTTCCCCCGCCTCGGCTTTATTGAAGCAAGCGGCGGGGATTGCAAAAGGCTCCTCCAATCCGAGCAAAGAGTCCGCGGGGACGGTGACCCAAGAGCAAGTCCGGGAAATTGCCAAAGCGAAGATGGCGGACTTGAACGCCGAGGACATTGACGCCGCGATGCGCATCATCGCCGGCTCGGCGAAAAGTATGGGCTTGAAAGTCGAGAATTAACCGCCAGCGAACGGGACGAAAATTATGCCGAAGCACGGAAAAAAATATCGCGCGGTCGCGGAAAAAATCGACCCCAATGTCAAATATGAATTGCGGGAAGCTTTGAGTTTAGCGACTTCCGCAACGTCGCCGAAGTTTGACGAATCGGTGGACATCGCGGTCCGGCTCAGCGTGGACCCGCGGAAAGCCGACCAGAATATCCGCGGCAGCGTCGTCTTACCCAAAGGAACGGGGAAGAAGTTTCGCGTGCTCGTGTTCGCCAAAGGGGAAAAAGAAAAGGAAGCCAGAGACGCCGGAGCGGAAACCGTTGGCGGCGACGACTTAGTCAAGAAAATTCAGGAAGGCTGGCTGGAGTTTGACCGCGTGGTGGCCACTCCCGACATGATGAGTCAGGTGGGAAAACTGGGGAAAACCCTCGGTCCCCGCGGGCTGATGCCCAATCCGAAAACGGGCACGGTGACCTTCGACGTCAAGCAAGCCGTCGAATCTATTCAAGCCGGCAAAGTGGATTACCGAGTTGACAAGGCGGGCATCATCCATGCCTCCCTCGGTCGCGCGAGTTTTTCGGCGGCGGCGTTGGAAGAAAATTTTCACGCCCTGATGAAGGCGCTCGTCAAAGCGAAACCAGCCTCCAGCAAAGGCAACTATGTCAAAGGAATTTCGGTGTCCACGACCATGGGCGTCGGGGTCAGGGTGGTTTACACGCCCAACTGATTGAAGAGGAAGAAAGTCGCCGAAATTTTTCCCGCCGCCGTCGCATTATCATCACGACGCGGCGGCGATGACGGCGACGACGATGGTCGTCGTCACGGAACGGCGAGCGACGAAAACGAGAGAGGTGGCGGACGTGCCGAACGCGGAAAAAATAAAAAAGGTGGAAGAGTTAAACAGGGTGTTTCAAAAAGCCACGGCGGCGGTTCTTGCGGACTATCAAGGAATCGACGCCCCCATGTTGACGCAACTCCGCCGTCACATGCGCGCGCAGTCCGTGGATTTTCGCGTGATCAAAAATACCCTGGCTCGGCAAGCCATGAAGAATACCGTTTTTGAAGTGTTGGACGAGGAACTCAAAGGCCCGGTTTCGCTGGTGGTCAGTTATGAAGACCCCATCGCCCCCGCCAAGGCGCTGGCGGAGTTTGCAAAATCGGGAGTTGCGAAAAGCCCCAAAGTACTTTGCGGGGTGATTGAAGGGAAAAAGGTTTCTCCAGAAGAAGTCAAGGTGCTGGCGAACTTGCCTTCCAAGGAAGTGTTGACCGCAAAGATGCTCGCAACTTTCAACGGGCCCGCCACGAACTTCGTCGGCGTTTTCCACGGCTTGTTGAGAAAGTTCGTGGGGACGCTCGGCGCGATTCGCGAGAAAAAAGCAGCGGAATAAGTCGGCCCACAAGAGGGCCATCGCAAAGATATTATAGAAATTTCAAATACCATAATCATTAGAAAGGAGGGCGCAATGGCCGCCACAAAGGAAGATGTGATTTCCTTCATCGATAACATGACGGTTCTGGAAATGTCCGGGTTCGTGAAAGAATTGGAAGACAAATATGGCGTGACCGCGGCGGCACCGGCAGTCGTGGTTGCCGCTCCCGCGGCGGGAGGGGAGCCCGTCGCCGAAGAAAAAACCGAGTTCAGCGTGGTGCTTACCGCCATCGGCGACAAGAAAATTCAGGTGATCAAGGAAGTCCGCACCATCACGGGACTAGGTTTGAAAGACGCCAAAGACTTGGTGGAAGGCGCGCCGAAGGCGATTAAGGAAGGCGTGAAAAAAGAGGAAGCGGAAGAAATCAAAAAGAAAATTGAAGAAGTCGGCGGAACGGTGGAGATGAAATAACGGAGAACGGGGACAGCAATTTCGCCCGCGCCTACCCAGGCAAATTTTCCGTTAATCTTTCTTGCAGAAGGATGTCATCTCATGTCGAAGAATCGTTCTCAGAGGACGCTAGGCAATTTCAGAAAAAGAAAAAACTTCGCGCGGATTTCCGCCGTCATCGATATTCCCAACCTGATCGAGATTCAAAAGAAATCGTTCGAGTATTTCCTGCAATGGGACGTTGACCCCAGCGAACGCGAGCCCAAAGGATTGGAAGAAGTTTTCCGCGACGCTTTTCCAATCTCGGATTTGAACGCCAACGCTCACATCGAATACGTCGGATTTGAGGTTGGCACATGGGAGTGCGGTTGCGGCGAGTTCAAAGAGCTCGGCGGGCCCGGCGTCGTGTGTCCCACCTGCCGGCAGGAAGTCAGTTACGCGGAAAAACACAAACTCAGCGAGTGTCGGCAGAAAGGACTTTCCTATTCCGACCCGATAAAAATAATGGTCCGGCTGGTTCTTTTTGACCGCGAGGCAATCGACGTCAACGAGCGTTCCCTGAAGAAATTAAAGGGGCGGATGATCGTCGAAGAAGTCAAACGCCCGCAGACCTCCAAAACTATAATCTCCGCAAAGACGGAAATCACGACCGAGATTTTGCAAGTTTTGAAGACCGCGAAGATTTCCGCCGTCACCGTGAACACCGTGCGCGAAGTCAAGGAGCAGAAAATATTTCTCGGCGAAATGCCGCTGATGACCTCCACCGGAACGTTCATGATCAACGGCGTCGAGCGAGTTATCGTGAGCCAGATGCACCGTTCCCCCGGCGCGTTTTTTTCGCACGACAAAGGCAAATCCCACGTCAGCGGAAAAATTCTTTTTTCGGCGCGCATCATCCCCGACCGCGGTTCGTGGGTGGACTTCGAGTTTGACATCAAAGATATTTTGTATGTGAAAATCGACCGCCGCCGCAAACTCCCGGCGACCATCCTGCTGCAAGCCTTCGGCATGGACAGCAAGACCATTCTCGAAACCTATTACCCGATTGAAAAAATCAGCGTCAGCAGGGATTCGCGCTTCTTCATGAACAGCAAAAACCTGTTGGTCGGGTTCACAGTCAAAGAGGATATCGTCGACTCCACAACAGGCGACACCCTGCTCAAATCCGGCAAGAAAGTTTCCACGGTCGTAGCCCGGAAACTGAGCAAGATGTCCAAGTCCATGAAAATTGAAGTCGACCCGGAAAGCCTGATTGGCCGATACCTGCTCGACGAAATCATCGACGCCGAAACCGGCGAGATAGAGACCGAGTCGAATCAGGGAATCACCGAAGAAGTTTTGGAGGTTATAAAAAAGCACAAGTTGCGCGAGATTAAAATTCTTCGCATCGACGACGAATTGTCCGACACCGCCATCCGCGACACCCTCGCCATTGCCAAAACCTATACGCATGACGACGCCATCCGCGAAGTGTACAAAAGGCTTCGTCCCGGCGACCCGCCGACGCCGGAAATCGCCCGCACGCTGTTCAACAGCATGTTCTTCAATCCCAAGCGATACAATTTGTCCGTGGTCGGCAGGATTAAGATGAACCAAAAGTTCGGATTAGACATCCCGCTGACGAACCGATTGTTGACCTTAGAAGACCTCGCCGCCACGGTGAAGTACATCGTCGGTCTCAGGAACGGCATCGGCGCGATTGACGACATCGACCACCTCGGCAACCGCCGAGTTCGCGCCGTGGGAGAGTCGCTGGAAAACCAGTTCCGCGTAGGAATGGTGCGCATGGAACGCGCCATCGTCGAGCGCATGTCCGTGCAAGATTTAGACATCGCCATGCCGCACGACCTGGTCAACTTCAAACCCGTGACCGCCGCCATCAAAGAATTTTTCGGCAGCAGTCAACTGTCCCAATTCATGGACCAGACCAACCCGTTGTCAGAGGTGACGCACAAGCGGCGGTTGAGTGCTTTAGGTCCCGGCGGACTGACCCGCGAACGCGCCGGGTTTGAAGTGCGCGACGTTCACCCGACGCATTACGGGCGCATATGTCCCATCGAAACGCCCGAAGGTCCGAACATCGGGTTGATCGCCTCGTTGAGCACGTATGCCAGAGTGAACGAGTACGGTTTCATCGAAACGCCTTACCGCAAAGTCGAGGCTTCCGTCGCGAAGGATGAAGTCGAGTTTCACACCGCCTTAGTCGAAAACCAATTCGTCATCGCCCAAGCCAATGTCAAGTTGGACAAAAACAAGAAATTCGTCGAGTCCGTCGTGTCCGCCAGAAAAGACGGCAATTTCATTTTGTCCCCCAGCGACAAAGTGGACTACATGGACGTGTCGCCGAAACAGTTGATCAGCGTCGCGGCGTCCCTCATCCCCTTTCTCGAAAACGATGACGCCAACCGCGCCCTGATGGGTTCAAACATGCAACGACAGGCGGTGCCTCTTCTGCGCGCGAAGGCGCCCTTGGTGGGGACAGGCATGGAGGCGATCGTCGCCCACGATTCCGGCGCGGTGGTGATCGCCGAAAATGACGGCGAAGTCATCAGCGTTGACGCGACTCGTATCGTCGTCCGCACCGAAAAAAAATCCAGAAGCAAAGTTAAGACGAAGCGCAGTCAGTTGGGTTCGAACGTGGACATTTACACGCTGAGCAAATTTCAGCGGTCAAACCAAAACACCTGCATCAACCAGCGACCACGCGTGTTTTCTGGGGACAAGGTTCTCCGCGGCGACGTGCTCGCGGACGGGCCCTCCACCGACCAAGGCGAGTTGGCTTTGGGACGAAACGTGCTCGTGGCGTTCATGTCTTGGGGAGGATACAACTTTGAGGACGCCATCATCGTCAGCGAAAAGTTAGTCAAGGAAGATGTGTACACCTCCATCCACATTGAAGAGTTTGAAGTGGAGGCGCGCGACACCAAGCAGGGCAAGGAGGAAATCACCCGCGACATTGCCAACGTCGGCGAAGACGCGCTGAAAAATTTGGACGACAGCGGGATCATCCGCATCGGCGCCAACGTGAAACCCAACGATATTTTGGTCGCGAAGATTACGCCCAAAGGCGAAACACAACTGAGTCCCGAAGAAAAACTTCTCAAAGCGATCTTCGGCGAAAAGGCTGGAGACGTGCGCGACACTTCCCTCCGCGTTCCCCCCGGCGCGCAGGGAACGGTCATCGATGTCAAAGTTTTTTCCCGCAAAGGACTCGACAAAGATTCCCGCACCCTTGCCATCGAAGAGGAAGATATCGCGCGCATTGAAAAGGACTACGGCGATGAAATAAAAATCGTCAAAAGCGAAACCGAAAAAAAGATGCACGCCTTCCTCGCAGGGAAAAAAGCGATGAAGTCCGCGACGATAGGACGAGTCAGTTTGGAGAAGGGGACGGTGATTAACGCAGAGTCCATCGCCAAAATGAACATGAAGGAACTCGCAAAAGTTCCGGTCAAACGTGCCGATGGAAAAATGTTTCAAGAGATGGAAGAAAATTGCAAGAACCAAGTCCAAATTCTAAAATCAATGTTGTCGGAAAAAGTTGCCTACTTGCAAAAAGGCGACGACCTGCTGCCAGGCGTCATCAAGATGGTCAAGGTGTTCATGGCCATGAAGCGCAAGTTGCAGGTCGGCGACAAAATGGCGGGGCGCCACGGCAACAAAGGCGTCGTCTCCACCATCGTCCCAGAAGAAGACATGCCCTTCATGGAAGACGGACAACCGATCGAGTTGATCCTCAATCCCTTGGGAGTACCTTCCCGGATGAACGTCGGGCAGATACTCGAAACCAACCTTGGCATGGCCGCCAAAGCGACCGGCGAATACATGGCGACCCCAGTGTTCGACGGCGCCCACGAGGATGAAGTCAAGAAACTTCTCGTGCAGAGCAACTGCTCCGAGACCGGCGAGATCGCCCTTATCGACGGCAAGAACGGCCAGCCCTTCCGACAAAAAGTGATGGTGGGGTACCTGTATATGCTCAAACTGCACCATCTCGTTGACGACAAAATTCACGCCCGCTCCACGGGACCGTACTCGCTGGTGACGCAACAGCCATTAGGAGGCAAAGCCCAGTTTGGCGGGCAGAGGCTCGGCGAGATGGAAGTCTGGGCGTTGGAAGCCTACGGCGCAGCTTACACATTGCAAGAAATGTTGACGGTGAAGTCCGACGACGTCGAAGGCCGCAAACGCGCGTATGAAGCGGTCGTCAAGGGCGACACGCATTTGAATCCCAGTTTGCCCGAATCGTTCAACGTTCTCATCAAAGAGTTGCAAAGTTTGGCGATTGATGTGGAGTTGATCGAGGCGGGAAAATAGTTCGCCGCCATCAAAAATTCCCGCCGCGTTTTTTGCCGCCGCTAAATTATTTCGATGCACGACGGCGTAGCGGAGGCGGGACGCGGTGCGGCGTGACGGTGATGACGGTGGTGGCGCAGTGGTGATGATGACGGTGGCGCAGTGGTGATGATGACGGTGGCGCAGTGGTGACGGTGACGGCGGCGCAACGACGACGGCACGGCGGTATAAAAAATTTCAACGGTTTGCAAAAACCTTAAAAAGGAGAAATCCCCGGTGGATAGCCTGTCATATTTTGATAAACCAAAAAACCCGATCATGTTCGACGCCATCCGCGTGCGGATTGCATCGCCAGAAAAAATCCGTTCCTGGTCTTACGGTGAAGTCAAAAAACCCGAGACCATCAACTACCGAACTTTCAAGCCGGAAAGAGATGGACTTTTCTGCGCCAAGATATTCGGGCCGGTGAAAGACTGGGAATGCACATGCGGGAAGTACAAGAGAATGAAACACAAAGGCATCGTCTGCGAAAAGTGCGGCGTGGAAGTTATCCTCTCAAAAGTTCGCCGCGAACGCTTGGGGCATATCGAGTTAGCCAGTCCAGTAGCCCACATCTGGTACTTCAAAGGTTTGCCCAGTCGCCTCGGGCATTTGCTGGACATCCCGCTGAAAAGCCTCGAACGCATCATCTATTTTGAAAACTATGTCGTGATCGACCCGGGCGACTCGGATATGGACGCCGGCCAGATTTTGACCGAGGAGGAATATCGGGAAATGGAAATGGAGTTTCCCGATACGTTTCGCGCGATGATTGGCGCGGAAGCAATTTTGGAATTACTCAAACCGATGGACCTCGACGTCCTGTCCGCAGAATTAAAAGAGGAGATGATCACCACCAAGTCGGTGATGAACCGGCGGAAAATCGCCAAGCGATTAAAAATCGTCGAAGCGTTTCGCAAGTCGGGCAACAGTCCAGAATGGATGATCCTCCGAGTCATCCCCGTGATTCCCCCCGAACTACGCCCGCTGGTTCCCCTCGACGGCGGGCGGTTCGCCACCTCCGACCTGAACGATTTATACCGCCGCGTGATCAACCGCAACAACCGATTGAAACGGTTGCAAGAATTGAAGGCGCCGCAGATTATCATCCGCAACGAAAAAAGAATGTTGCAGGAAGCCGTCTCCGCCCTGTTCGACAACGGCCGCCGCGGTCGCACCTTGCGCGGAACCAACAAGCGTCCGCTGAAATCTTTGAGCGACATGCTCAAGGGCAAGCAAGGTCGGTTCCGACAAAACCTCCTCGGCAAACGCGTAGATTATTCCGGCCGCTCCGTCATCGTCGTCGGTCCGCATCTGAAACTGCATCAGTGCGGGCTGCCCAAGAAGATGGCGCTGGAGTTGTTCAAACCGTTTGTGTTCAATCGGCTGGAACAAAAAGGTTACGCCGCGACCATGAAGACCGCGAAAAAAATGGTCGAACAGGAACGCGCCGAAGTCTGGGAAGTGTTGGAGGAAGTGGTGAAGGGTCACCCCGTCCTGCTCAACCGCGCGCCGACGCTCCACCGCCTCGGCATTCAGGCGTTTGAGCCGCTGTTGATCGAAGGCAAAGCCATTCAGGTACACCCGATGGTGTGCACCGCTTTCAACGCCGACTTCGATGGCGACCAGATGGCGGTGCACGTTCCGCTTTCCATGGAAGCGCGAACCGAATGCAAGTTGTTGATGATGTCCTCGAACAACATCCTGTCCCCTTCCAACGGAAAACCCATCGCCGTCCCGACGCAAGATATCGTTTTAGGTTGCTATTACATGACCAAGATTCGCGGCAACGTCCAAGGCGAAGGCAAAGTTTTTTCGGGACCGAAAGAAGTCGTGATGGCATACAACGCAGACAAACTGGATTTGCAAGCCAACATCGTGGTGCGCATGAACGGGACGTTGGTGCAGACCACGACGGGGCGGGTGCTCATAGGCGAAGTGCTCCCCGACGGATTGTCGTTTGAATTAGTGAACCGGCTGATGGACAAAAAATCTTTGTCCGATCTTTGCGCCCAATCCTACCTGATAGTCGGCAGAGAAAAAACCGTGTTGCTGCTGGACGAAATCAAGGAACTCGGATTCAAGTACGCGACCGAAGCGGGCCTCAGCATTTCCATCGACCAGATGCGGATTCCCAAAACCAAAAGTCACTTGGTGGAAAAAACCCACGACGAAGTACTCAAAGTCCACAAACAATATCGGGATGGCCTCATCACCAACGGCGAACGATATAATAAAGTCGTCGACATCTGGGCGCACGTCACGGAAAAAGTATCCGAAGAAATGTTCAAGGAACTGGACACCGAAGACGAATCCACCGTGAACGGAAAAACCAGCAAGGATTTTAATTCCATCTTCATCATGGCAGACTCCGGCGCGAGAGGCAGCGCGCAGCAGTTGCGGCAGTTGGCCGGGATGCGCGGCTTGATGGCGAAACCGTCGGGAGAAATTATCGAGACGCCGATCACCGCCAACTTCCGCGAAGGACTTTCGGTCATCCAATATTTCATTTCCACGCACGGCGCCCGCAAAGGTTTGGCAGACACCGCGCTCAAAACCGCGAACTCCGGTTACCTCACCCGCCGACTGGTGGACGTCGCGCAAGACATGATCGTGCAAGAAGACGACTGCGGAACTTTGCGCGGCATCGACGCCGTGTCCTTAGTGGAAGCAGGCGAAATCATCCAGCCGTTGGGGGAAAGAATTTTGGGGCGGACGGTGCTCGAAGATGTGGTCGACCCCTTCACCGGCGACGTCCTCGCCAAAGCCGACAGTCTGATTGACGAAGCAACGGTAGCGGCAATCGAAAACGCCGGCATCGAAAAAATCAAAATGCGCTCCTGCCTGACCTGCGAATCCAAGCAAGGAGTTTGCATCAAATGTTACGGGCGCAACATGGCGACCTTAGAATGGGTGGAAGTGGGCGAGCCAGTGGGCGTCATCGCCGCGCAGTCCATCGGCGAGCCAGGGACCCAACTTACGATGCGGACGTTCCACATCGGCGGCACCGCCAGCCGCATCATCGAGCAAACCACATTGAGTACCAAAGGCGGCGGCGTCGTCAAATATCTCGGTTTGCGCACCCTCAAAAATCGCAACGGCGAAGTCGTCGTCATGAACCGCAATGGAAGTCTCGTAATCCAAGATGGTTCCGGCCGCGAAAAAGAACGGTTCTCCGTCGTGTACGCGGCGAAACTAAAAGTCGCAGACGGGCAAGACGTGCAAGAAGGCCAAACCCTGATTGAGTGGGACCCGTACACCAACGCCATCCTCACCGAAGTTTCCGGCACCATCGCGTTCGGCGACTTGATCGAAGGAGTGACCATGAAGGAAGACTTCGACGCCATCACGGGGCTTTCCACCAAAGTCATCATCAGCCATCGCGACGAGAAAAAGCAGCCGCGCATTTCATTGAAAGATAAAAATGGCGAGACGGTGCGTAGCTACATTCTGCCCGCCGGCGCGAACATCAACGTCAGCGAAGGCGACGTCGTTACCGCCGGCGACCTCATCGTCAAGATTCCCCGCGAATCCGCGAAGACCAAAGACATCACCGGCGGATTGCCCCGCGTTGCCGAACTTTTTGAAGCGCGCAAACCGCACGAACAGGCGACGATTACGGAAATTTCCGGCACCGTGAAGTTCGGAGGATTCGTCAAAGGCATGCGCAAAGTGATCGTCGTGGGCGAATCCGGCGACGAATGCGAATACCTGATTCCGCGCGGCAAACACATCAACGTCCACGAAGGCGACGAGGTGGTCGCCGGCGAACCGCTGATGGACGGCGCTTCCAATCCGCACGACATTTTGCGGATATTGGGCGAGGACGAACTGCAGAAATATCTGGTGAACGAAGTCCAAGAAGTTTACCGCTTGCAAGGCGTGCAAATCAACGACAAGCACATCGAGGTCATCGTCCGGCAAATGCTCCGGCACTTAGTCATCGAAGATTCCGGCGACACCGATTTTCTCGTCGGCGAACAAGTGACGAAGAAAGCATTCATCTTGGCGAATAAGGAAGCGGTCAAAAATAAGAAGAAGCCCGCCAAAGGCGTCGCGGTGCTTTTGGGAATCACCAAGTCATCGCTCAGCACCGAAAGTTTTATTTCGGCGGCATCGTTCCAAGAGACCACCCGCGTCCTCACAGAAGTCAGCGTGAGCGGGAGGAGGGACAATCTGGTCGGGCTAAAAGAAAACGTAACGATGGGACGGTTGATCCCCGCCGGCACGGGCTGTCGAATGTATAGCGGCATTCGTATCGAAGAACCCGAAACGGAAAGCGTCGAGCAGGACGAAGAAGAACAAGCAACGGTGGCGGCGGAATAAATTGCGAAAGCAGAACAAGCGACGACGATGACGGTGACGATGACGCGATGACGATGACGGAATAAATTGCGAAAGCCTTTATTTTTCGCTTGACTAATAGAGTTCCCGACGCTTACAATCGCGGGTTCCTGCACGCCTGTTATCTGCCTGATTTAACCCACTGTTTTAATCGACTCCATTGGGTACTTTCAGTTTTGTCTGGTAATCCTTCACGAGGATTGCTTTCGGGGGACTATTTTTTTGCCTACGATTAGTCAGTTAGTTAAAGCCGGGAGAAAGAAGCCGGTCAAAAAAACCGCAAGCCCAGCGTTGAAGGCTTGCCCGCAACGGCGCGGGGTTTGCGTCAGAGTTTATACTTCCACGCCGAAGAAACCCAACTCCGCCCTGCGTAAAGTCGCGCGGGTGCGGCTGACGAATGGGATGGAAGTGACCACTTATATTCCCGGCGTGGGGCACAATCTGCAAGAGCATTCCATCGTGATGATTCGCGGCGGACGTGTTAAGGATTTGCCCGGCGTTCGGTATCACGTCGTGCGGGGAAGTTTGGATACGCTGGGGATGGAAAACAGGATGCAGGGACGATCCAAATACGGGGCGAAGAAACCCAAAAAGAACTAACTATGGCGAGACGAAGAGAAGCGCAAAAAAGAAAGATCGTCGCCGATCCAAAATACAATGACCCGATGGTCGCCCGTTTCATCAACTGCATATTGAGGAAAGGCAAAAAGGGCAAAGCCGAAAGCATTTTTTATTCCGCACTCGAAAATATCGGCGCGAAGAGCAAAGAAGAACCACTGCGGGTTTTTCGC
Organism: Nitrospina sp. UBA6727; assembly: GCA_002454045.1. Lineage (GTDB taxonomy): Bacteria > Nitrospinota > Nitrospinia > Nitrospinales > VA-1 > LS-NOB. The sequence continues at coordinate 34,979 of DKID01000037.1, forward strand.
AAGGCGGTGGAAAATGCCGCGCCGATGCTGGAAGTTCAGTCGCGGCGAGTTGGTGGCGCGACTTATCAGGTGCCCGTCGAAGTGAAAGAGAGTCGCCGGATTGCTCTTAGCATGCGCTGGGTAATCCAGAACGCCAAGGCGCGTTCCGGCAAGTCGATGGCGGAAAAGTTGACCGGCGAACTTTTGGACGCGTTCAGTAATTCCGGCGGCGCGATTAAGAAAAAAGAAGAGATGCACCGAATGGCGGAGGCGAACAAAGCCTTCGCCCACTACCGTTGGTAATTGGAGACGGACGTTTTCCATGAGTAAAAAGTTACAGCCTGAAAAAATGCGGAACATCGGGATTATCGCCCACATCGACGCGGGCAAAACCACGACGACGGAGCGCATCCTCTACTACACAGGCGTGAGCCACAAAATCGGCGAAGTGCACGACGGCAACGCCACCATGGATTGGATGGAGCAAGAGCAAGAGCGGGGGATTACCATCACCTCGGCGGCGACAACTTGCTTTTGGCAGGACCATCAAATTAACATCATCGACACGCCGGGGCATGTAGATTTCACCGCCGAAGTGGAAAGATCGCTGCGGGTTCTCGACGGCGCCGTCGGGGTGTTCGACGCAGTCAGCGGAGTGGAGCCGCAGTCAGAAACAGTTTGGCGGCAAGCCAGCAAGTATCACGTTCCCCGCATTTGTTTCGTCAACAAGATGGACCGCGCCGGCGCCGATTTTCTAGGTTGCATCCAACAGTTGAAGGACAAACTAAACGCCTGCCCCGTCGTCACCCAATTACCTTTTGGCGTGGAGGCGGATTTTCTCGGCGTGATCGATTTAATCGACATGAAAGCGAATGTGTATTCGGGCACGCAGGACAAAGGGGAAACCTATGACGTGCTCGACATCGCCGCGGAATACCAGAAGCAGGCAGAGGAATATCGGGAAAAAATGATCGAGTCAATTTCCGACGTCGACGATATGATCGCCGAAAAATTCCTGAACGGCAAAGAGGTATCCCGCGAAGAAATTATTTCCGCCTTGCGCAAAGGAACTTTGGAAAATAAGTTCACGCCGATTTTATGCGGCGCCGCGTTCAAGAACAAAGGCGTGCAACAGTTGCTAGACGCCATCGTCCACTACCTTCCTTCCCCGCAAGAAATTAAAACCATCACCGGCAACAATCCCAACACGCAGAAAGAAGAAACCCGCACGCTGGATTCCAAAGAGCCTCTTTCCGCGCTAACCTTCAAAATCATGACCGACCCGTTCGTCGGCCAGTTAGCGTTCGTGCGCGTTTATTCGGGACAATTGAGCAGCGGTTCCTACGTGTACAACTCGACGAAAAACGTGAAGGAGCGCGTCGGCCGCATCCTCAGAATGCACGCGAACAAGCGGGAAGAGATCGAAGCGGTGCAAGCCGGCGACATCGCCGCGGTCATCGGGCTGAAGAAATCTTGCACCGGAGATACACTTTGCGACCGCGACAAACCGATCATCCTCGAAGCGATTCAATTCCCCGAGCCCGTCATCTCCGTCGCCATTGAGCCCAAGACCAAAGCCGAGCAGGATAAACTTTCCGACTGCCTCATCAAACTTCTGCGAGAAGACCCCACCTTCAAAGTTTGCGTTGACCCCGACACCAACCAGACCATCATTTCCGGGATGGGGGAATTGCATCTCGAAATTCTCATCGACCGAATGCGGCGCGAGTTTTCTTTAGACGTCGACGTGTCCAAGCCGCAAGTGGCGTACAAAGAAACCATCACCAAGGCAGTGGAACACGAAACGAAATATGTCAAGCAAACCGGCGGGCGCGGTCAATATGGTCACGTCGTCATCCGCGTGGAACCGAAAGAAGCCGGCTCGGGTTTTGAGTTCGTCAACAAAATTGTCGGCGGCGCGATTCCCCGGGAATTTATTCCCGCCGTTCAAAAAGGCATCGGCGAGGCGATGGACCGCGGCATCATATGCGGTTATCCCACGGTGGATGTTTCCGTGACCTTGCTGGACGGCTCGTTTCACGACGTAGACTCCTCGGAAATGGCGTTCAAGATCTGCGCCTCCATGGCGTTTCAGGAAGCGTGCAAAAAAGGCGACCCGCAATTGCTCGAGCCGATTATGGACGTCGAAGTGGTTACGCCCGAAGAGTTCATGGGCGACGTCATCGGCAGGCTGAACTCCAAGCGCGGCAAAGTCAAAGACCTTGCAGACCGCGCCGGCGCGAAAGTGATCCAGGCAGAAGTTCCCCTTTCGGGAATGTTCGGATACTCCACCAGCCTTCGCTCCGCCACGCAAGGGCGCGCAAACTATTCCATGGAATTTGCAAAGTATGACGGAGTTCCCGCCGCGGTTGCCGAGGAGTTAATCGCCAAGGCGACCGGCACCAGAGAGAAACTAGCAGTTTAGGAAGTACCATTTGAAAAATACTATCGGAGTGAATCAGCATGGCTAAAGAAAAATTTATTCGCAACAAACCACATATAAACGTCGGAACCATCGGTCACGTCGACCACGGCAAGACGACCCTTACCGCGGCGATTACGGAGGTTCTAGCCAAGAAGGGGTTGGCGGATTTTGTTCCCTTCGACCAGATTGACAAAGCGCCCGAAGAAAAAGAGCGCGGCATCACGATTGCGATTTCCCACGTCGAATACAACACCGAAAATCGCCACTACGCGCATGTCGACTGCCCCGGGCACGCCGACTACGTCAAGAACATGATTACCGGCGCGGCGCAAATGGACGGCGCGGTCCTGGTCATCTCCGCCAACGACGGCCCCATGCCGCAAACCAGAGAGCACATCCTTTTGGCGCGGCAGGTGGGAGTGCCCAAGATCGTCGTGTTCATGAACAAATGCGACATGGTGGACGACCCCGAACTTCTCGACCTGGTTGAACTGGAAGTGCGGGAACTACTGAGCAAGTACGAATTCCCCGGCGACGATGTTCCCGTCATCCGCGGCAGCGCGTTGCAGGCGTTGGAAAATCCGGAGGACGACGGAAAAACAAAATGCATCTGGGATTTGATGGCAGCCCTCGACGATTATTTTCCCGTTCCCGACCGCCCCATCGACAAACCGTTCCTGATGCCGATCGAAGACATCTTCAGTATTTCCGGGCGCGGCACCGTTGCGACCGGGCGTGTTGAGGCGGGGGTCATCAAAGTCGGCGAAGAAGTGGAAATTGTCGGGTTCAAGCCCACCACGAAAACCACCGCCACCGGCGTGGAAATGTTCCGCAAACTTCTCGACGAAGGACGCGCCGGCGAAAATGTTGGCATCCTGTTGCGCGGCACCAAGCGGGAAGAAATTGAACGCGGGCAAGTTTTAGCCAAGCCAGGGTCCATCACCCCACACGCCAAGTTCAAAGCCGAAGTTTATATTTTGACGAAGGACGAAGGCGGAAGACACACCCCGTTCTTCAACGGTTATCGCCCGCAATTTTATTTCCGGACAACGGACGTAACCGGCGTCGCAAGTTTGCCGTCGGGCGTCGAGATGGTCATGCCCGGGGATAACGTCGCGATGGAAGTAACACTCATCACACCCGTGGCAATGGACAAAGAACTCCGCTTTGCTATTCGAGAAGGAGGTCGCACAGTAGGCGCCGGAGTCGTCGGCGAGGTCGTTGAGTGAGCGATCAGAAAATAAAAATCAAACTCAAGGCTTACGACCACAAACTGTTAGATCGGTCAGTCGGCGAGATTGTCGAAACCACCCGGCGCACGGGAGCCAAGTTGGTCGGCCCCATTCCCCTGCCCACCACGAAGAACAAATGGACGGTTTTGCGTTCCCCCCACGTGGACAAAAAATCCCGTGAGCAGTTTGAAATCCGCACGCATAAACGCATCCTCGAAATCCTTGAACCCACTCCGCAAACCGTAGACGCGCTGATGAAGTTAGACCTATCGGAAGGCGTCGACATCGAGATTAAACTGTAGCGTAAAAAAACATGAGCGTGTTAATCGGAAAAAAAATGGGCATGACGCAGGTTTATACGGACAAGGGAAATTGCGTCCCCGTCACCGTCATTCAAGTGGAACGCTGCGTTCCAGTGTTGAAGCGGACAGAGGAAAAAGACGGATACCAAGCCCTCATGCTGGCGTACGGAAACCGCAAGCCGAAGCATACCAACAAACCCGCGCAAGGGTTTTATGACAAACACAAGATAGCGCCCGCGAAAATCCTCAGAGAGTTCAGAGGGCAAGACGTGGACGACGACGCCCTAGGCAAGCCGCTTACGGTAGACGTTTTCAGCGCCGGCGACTTAGTAGAAGTAGTTGGAGTCAGCAAGGGGCGAGGGTTCGCCGGAGTGTTCAAGCGGTTCAACTTTGGCGGCGCGCCCGCGTCCCACGGCCATCACGAAAGTTATCGCGGCACGGGTTCAATCGGCATGCACACTTTTCCGGGGCGAGTGTTGAAAGGCATGGGCATGCCGGGACGGATGGGCGGCAATAACGTCCACGTAAAAAACTTGCAAGTGGTTCGGGTGGACACGGAGAAAAATGTGTTGCTGCTCAAAGGCGCAGTCCCCGGAGCCAACGGCGGACTCGTCAATATATTTAAATCTTAAAGAACGAAGCATCGCCGTCATGCCAGAACTAAATATCGTCAACAGCAAAAATAAAAAAGTGGGAACGGTAGAGGCGCCCCAAAATATTTTTGAAGTACATTGCCGCGACGAACTAGTACAGAGGTACGTGACCATGCAATTCGCGGCGCGCCGCGGCGGCAACGCGGCGACCAAGCAGAACAAGGGGGAACTGCACGGCACCGGCGCCAAACCGTGGCGGCAGAAAGGGACGGGACGCGCCCGAGCGGGGAACACCCGGTCGCCGATTTGGCGCGGCGGTATGACCGTCTTCGGACCCGGCCCGAGAAGTTATGCGTTTCGCCTTTCTAAAAAATCCAAAAAGACCGCGCTCAAAGCGGTGTTGACCGACCGACTGCAAGCGCAGAATTTCACGGTGGTGGACTCGTTGAATCTCGCGAATCCCAAAACCAAAGAAGCCGTGGCTTTGCTGGTCAATCTCGGTTTGCCGACGAAAACACTTTTTATCGTTGCAGAAAAAACCGCCAACTTGCAACTGGCAGTTCGTAACCTGCCGCAGACGGATGTGTTGTTGGTTGATGGGCTCAACGTTTTCGACATTCTAGTTCACGAGAAAATTGTTTGTACTCCCGCGGCGCTAAAAAAAATTGAGGAGCGGTTGAGTTAATGGATTTGCATCAAGTTATCGAGAAACCGTTGGTCACCGAAAAAGGCACGGACATGCTCGCCGAAGGAAATTGGGTCCTGTTCCGCGTGAACGCCGCGGCCAACAAAATACAGATTCGCGGCGCGGTGCAAAAAATTTTCAACGTGAAAGTCCTCCGCGTCAACACCCAGATTGTGCACGGCAAGCGGCGGCGGTTTGGCAAGAGCGTGGGGCAGTTGAAAACGTGGAAGAAGGCGATGGTCCAATTAGCGGAAGGCGAGAAGATTGAAATTTTTGAGGGAGTGTAAGTAGCAATGCCCATCAGGAAATTAAGGCCCCGTTCCCCCGGCACTCGGTTCCAAACCGTTTCCGGTTTCGACGAGATTACGAAATCAACTCCAGAAAAAAGTCTGCTCGTCTCCATCGCGCGGAAAGGCGGACGCAACAACAATGGCCGCATCACCAGTCGCCGTCGCGGCGGCGGACATCGCAAACAATATCGGGTCATCGACTTCAAGCGGCGGAAAGACAGCGTTCCCGCGAAAGTCGTCGGCGTTGAATACGACCCGAATCGTAGCGCGCGCATCGCCCTCCTGTCCTACGCAGACGGGGAGAAACGTTACATCATCGCCCCCGGCAAATTGAATGTTGGCGACGTGTTGATGTCGGGCGAGAACGCAGAAGTCCGCATCGGCAATTGTCTCCTTCTCAAAGATATTCCCGAAGGCACGCTGATACACAACGTGGAGATGCGCCCCGGCAAAGGCGCGCAGATTGCGCGGAGCGCCGGCAGCGGAGTTCAGTTGATGGCGAAAGAAGGCAACTACGTGACGCTCAAACTTAAGTCGGGAGAAGTTCGGTTGATTCATAAAAATTGTCGCGCGACGATTGGCACCGTCGGCAACACCGACCATGAAAATATTTCCATCGGCAAAGCCGGGCGCACGAGATGGAAGGGAATCCGTCCCCGGGTTCGCGCGGTGGCGATGAACCCGGTGGATCATCCTATGGGCGGCGGCGAGGGCCGATCTTCGGGCGGGCGGCATCCGTGTAGTCCATGGGGGCAGATTGCGAAAGGATTAAAAACCCGCAAGGTTAAAAAATTATCGAATCAATTTATTCTTAGTCGCAGGAAGAAAAAGTAAAGGCATCTCTAAAAGGTTTTGGCATGGCTCGGTCATTAAAAAAAGGTCCGTTCGTCGATTCGCATTTGATGAAAAAAATCGAAGATCTGAATCGGAGGAATGAAAAGAAGATGTGCAAGACTTGGTCGCGTCGGTCAACCATCACGCCGGATTTTGTCGGCCATACCGTGTCCGTGCACAACGGTAAAAAATTCTTTCCGATTTTTATATCGGAGAACATGGTGGGACATAAGTTAGGCGAATTTTCTCCTACGCGCACATTCAGGTCGCACGGGGGCAGAACTAAAAAAGCAGTGACCAAGTAAGATTTGAACGGGAGCATTATGGAAGTCAAGGCTCGTCTCAAGCACACGCGGACGGCGCCGCGCAAGGCGCGGTTAGTCGCGGATTTGATTCGCGGGAAGAACGTGAACGATGCGATTCACATCCTCACATTTACCCGCAAGCGCGCGGCGGGGACTTTTCAAAAATTGCTAAAATCCGCCATCGCCAACGCGGAGGAAAACCATAAAGTTCTTGACGTAGATGACCTCGTCGTGAAGAGCGTCCGAGTGGATGAAGGAGTAACTTGGAAACGAAACATGCCGCGGGCAAGGGGAACGTCAACGATGATTCAAAAGAAGACCAGTCACATCACTTTGATGCTGGAAGAAAAAGAATCGTGAGGAGATAAAACCGTGGGGCAAAAAGTTCATCCTTATGGATTTAGGTTGGGATACAACAAAACTTGGACGTCAAACTGGTACGCCAAGAAAGGATATTCGGAGCAGTTGATTGAGGATATGATTCTGCGCAAACATATTCTCAAGACGTTGGCTCACGCGGGAATTTCCAAGGTGGAGATTGAGAGCTCGGCGAACCGCGTGCGGATCAATATCCATACCGCGCGCCCGGGAATCATCATCGGGAAAAAAGGACTTGAAGTCGACCGGCTGAAAGAAGAGTTGCAGAAAGTCACGTCCGGGAAGCAAGTTAATCTCAACATCAAAGAGGTGCGCCGCGCCGAGTTGGACGCGAATTTGATCGCGCAGAACATCGCCCTGCAATTGGAAAAAAGAGTTTCGTTCCGCCGAGCAATGAAAAAGAGCGTCGTCTCGGCGCTGCGGTTCGGAGCGAAGGGAATCAAAATCCGCGTGTCGGGTCGACTAGGCGGCGCGGAAATCGCCCGCAGCGAATGGTGTCGGGAAGGCAGAGTTCCCTTGCACACTTTGCGGGCAGACATTGATTACGGCACCGCGATCTCCCACACCACTTTCGGAATTATCGGGGTGAAGGCGTGGGTTTACAAAGGCGACATCCTCCCCGTCAAGAAAGTTGAAAAGTCGCCGGAGTTTGACGGAAAGGGAAAAGCCCCCGCCTGATTGCGGTTAGATTTAAGTTTGAGTTTGTCGGCAAGTCATAATGTTTTAGGAGACCGCGCATCATGTTGATGCCGAAAAGAGTCAAGTATAGAAAGCGGCATAAGGGAAGGATGCGCGGCGTGGCTTACCGCGGCGGTTCCGTGGATTTTGGTACTTACGGTCTGCAAGCTTTAGAGTGTGGCCGTATCACGAATCGGCAGATTGAAGCCGCCCGTATCGCCATGACTCGGCATGTCAAGCGCGGCGGGAAAATTTGGTTGCGGATTTTTCCCGACAAACCAGTTTCCAAAAAGCCGCTGGAAACGAGGATGGGCAAAGGCAAAGGCAATCCAGAATTTTGGGTCGCCGTCGTCAAACCCGGACGAATGCTTTACGAAATGGAGGGCGTGTCGGAAGAAGTTGCCAAAGAGGCGTTTCGCTTGGCGGCGCACAAGTTGTCCGTTTCCACCCGATTCGTCGTCAAGAACGCCAGTTGAAAAAAGTGATGAACGCAAGATGAAAGCCGAAGAAATTAGAAGTCTTTCCGAAAAAGAGCGGGAAGAAAAAATAGCCGACTTCAGCCAGGAAATATTTAACCTGAGATTCCAATTGGCGACGGGGAAAATAGAAAATCCCAGTCGGCTCCGGGGTCTGCGGAGAGACATTGCGCGGTTGAAAACTATCCAACGCGAAAACCGCGTTGCCGATGAAAACCCTGCAAAGCAAAGCGCGGAAAATAAAACAGGTTCCGAAAAATAAAGTCAAGAGGTCCGGGTGACGGGCCAGATTGTCGAACAGGAGCGGGAAAAAGTTTTGCAAAAAAAGACTACGAGAAAAACCATGATGGGTCTTGTGATGAGTAACAAGATGGATAAAACCGTGGTCGTGAGAGTGGAGCGGAAATTCATTCACCCTAAATTCAAAAAGGTGGTGAAGAGTTCCCGCAAATACAGTGCTCACGACGAAAAGAATGAGTGCCGTCCCGGCGATTTCATCAGCATTCGCGAAACCCGACCATTGAGCAAAACCAAGTGCTGGCGTTTGGTCGAAATCATCAAGAAGGGGGAAGGGGTGGGAGCGTCATGATTCAGTTGCGAACGGTTTTAGATGTGGCGGACAATTCGGGAGCCAAAGTAGTTCAGTGCATCAAGGTGCTTGGGGGTTCCCGCCGTCGTTATGCTCGGATTGGGGATGTCATCGTGGTCGCGGTCAAGGAGGTCGACCCGCAAAGCAATATCAAAAAAGGTGAAGTGAAAAAGGCGGTGGTGGTGCGAACCAAAAAAGAAATCCGTCGTTCAAACGGAACTTACATCAAGTTTGATAATAACTCCGCAGTCCTAATCGGGGACACAAAAGAACCGGTGGGAACGCGCATCTTTGGTCCAGTGGGTCGCGAGTTGCGCGCCAAACGTTATATGAAAATTCTTTCGCTGGCACCAGAGGTGCTTTGAAATGAAGAACGCCCCGCGCAAACTCCATCTGAAAAAAGACGACATCGTCCAAGTGATTTCCGGCAAGGAGAAAGGCAAGAAAGGCAAAGTGCTCGCCATATTCGCCGGGGAGCAGAGGGTGACCATCGAAAAACTCAACATGGTGAAACGCCACACGAAGGGCGATGGCAAGACGCGGCAGCCTGGGATTGTGGAGAAAGAAAGCAAGATTCACATTTCCAATGTTCTGCTGGTCAGCGACAAAGCGGGCAAAGGCGTGCGCACCAAAATGAAAAAGTTGGAAGACGGAAAACGCGTCCGCGTTTGTGTGAAAACCGGCGACGTGCTGGACAGGGTGTAACATGCCGAATTTCAAACGAGCCTATTTTGAAAAGCATCAAGCCGCCATCCAAAAGGAATTGGGATTCAAGAACGTGATGCAGGTTCCAATGATGACGAAGATCACCGTCAACATGGGATTAGGCGAAGCGCTGCAAAACTCGAAATTGATTGAGTCTGGAATCGAACAAATGAAGGTGATCACCGGACAATTGCCCGTCGTCACCAAAGCCAAAAAATCTATTTCCAATTTTAAGTTGCGCGCGGGCGTGGCCATCGGACTAAAAGTAACGCTACGGGGAAACAGAATGTATGAGTTTTACGAGCGACTGGTATCGTTCGCGCTCCCCCGCGTCCGCGACTTCAGAGGCTTGCCTCCCAAGTCATTCGACGGGCGGGGGAATTATACGATTGGACTTAAAGAGCAATTAATTTTTCCTGAAATCAAATTCGACAAAGTTGAAAAAATCAAAGGAATGAATATCACGATTACCACCACGGCGCAAAATGACGAACAAGGCCGATGTTTGTTGACCCACATGGGGCTACCGATTAGAAAGTAAAAGCGTATGGCAAAAAAATCACTCGTGGCAAAACAGAAGCAGCAACAGAAATTCAAAGTGCGCCAGTATAGTCGGTGTCAAGTCTGCGGCAGGCCGCGGGCGTTTCTCCGCAAGTTCGGGATATGCCGGATTTGTTTTAGGGAGAGAGCCTTGCGCGGCGAAATCCCCGGCGTCACCAAAGCAAGTTGGTAGTTTCGTACAATTATTTTTTTGAAGGAGTTTCGTTTCGATATGATGACCGATCCCATCGCCGACCTGTTTACCCGCATCCGCAACGGGTTGATGGTCAGGCACACGCGGGTTGATGTCCCCGGTTCAAAAATGAAAGCGCGCATCGTGGAGATACTGCGGGAAGAAGGGTATATCAAAAATTTCCGTATCTACCACGATAACTTGCAAGGGATTATCCGGGTGTATCTGAAATACAAAGACGACCAATCAGTGATTCGCGGAATCAAGCGGGTCAGCAAACCCGGCCGACGAAACTATGTCAAACGTGACGAAATTCCCCGCGTGCTTAACGGACTGGGGCTTGCCATCCTGTCCACTTCTTCGGGAGTGATGGCCGACCACGAATGCAGAGAAAAAGGCATCGGCGGCGAAGTGCTCGGTCACGTTTGGTAAAACCCCGCGGAACTTTTTTCGGCGGCGAACTTTTCCCCGCGGAAAAAAATATTTGATTGCAACCGACCACCGCCGTCGCGGTCATCGGTCGTGGAGTTCCGCGCAGAAAAAGTTGCGCAGAAAAAGTTGCGACGGCGAAACCTGAATTTTTTTTGGAAGAGTAATATGTCGCGAATTGGAAAACAGCCGATCAAAGTTCCCGCCGCCGTGGAGTTGAAAATCACCGGCCCCAACGTGGCGGTGAAAGGACCGAGGGGAAAGTTGCAACGCGATTTGCATCCCAATATGAAAATTGAATTTCAAGACGGCGAGGTGAGAGTGACGCGGCCAACCGATGGCAGGCTAGACCGCTCTCTTCACGGACTAACGCGCACCTTGATCAACAACATGATTCTTGGCGTCACGGAGGGCTACACCAAGCAACTCAACGTTGTGGGCGTGGGTTATAAGGTAGCACTCAAAGGCAAGAACTTGGTTTTGAACCTCGGACATTCGCACGCAATCGACTACCCCGCCCCCGACGGAATTGAGTTTGATGTCGACGCCAAAAAAAATACGATCGTCGTAAAAGGCGCGAGCAAAGAAATGGTGGGACAGACCGCCGCGGAGATTCGCGGGTTTCGTCCGCCCGAACCTTACAAGGGAAAAGGAGTCATGTACTCCACAGAAAGAATTCGCAGAAAAGCCGGCAAGACGGCGGTGAGCAAAGGATAATTCCATGAAAACTTCTGAGCGAGAACGACTTCGGCTGCAACGAAAAAGAAGAGTCAGGCTCAAAGTACAAAAAGAAAAAAGTAGCCCGCGGCTGACGGTGTTCCGCAGTGCCAAACATATCTACGCTCAAATTGTGGATGACAATGAAGGCAGAACTCTCGTGACCATGTCGTCGCTTTCGAAAAACTTCAAAGAGCAGATGAAGACCGGGGGGAATCTCAAAGCGGCGACGCTGGTCGGTTCGCTGATCGGTGATGCGGCGGCGGCGAAAGGCATCAAAGAAGTTCATTATGATCGGAACGGATTTCTGTATGCCGGGCGCGTCAAAGCTTTGGCCGACGCGGTGCGGGAAAAAGGCATAAAATTTTAATTCACTACACAGGAGAAAATGTTGCGACAACGCGAGTCGGATAAACCTACAGATTTTGTCGATAAAGTTGTCAAGATCAACCGCGTAGCAAAAGTTGTGAAAGGCGGCCGCCGTTTTAGTTTCAGCGCGTTGGTGGTGGTCGGCAACCGCGAAGGCAAAGTGGGATGGGGTTTAGGCAAAGCGAATGAAGTTCCCGAAGCAATCCGCAAAGGCGTGGAGAAAGCCAAGAAGAGCATGGTGTCCGTAAGTTTAGACGGCTCCTCCATCCCCCACGAAGTAATCGGCGCTTACGGCTCGGGGCAAGTGTTGATGAAGCCAGCCTCGCGCGGCACCGGTTTGATCGCCGGCGGCGCCGTCCGCGCGGTGCTGGAGGCGGTTGGCATCCGCGACATTCTGACTAAATGTTTGCGCACCAACAATCCGCACAACGTGGTCAAGGCGACGATCTGCGGGTTAGTCAGTTTGCGCGACGCGAAAGCATGCATCCGCCTGCGCGGAAAATAACGCGCCCGGAATTTTATTAAGAGGATTAGGAATGTTGCATTTATCAAATTTAGTGGGACCCGTCGGCGGCAGAAAAAATAGAAAGCGAGTCGGTCGCGGCATCGGTTCCGGCACCGGGAAAACTTCCGGCAGAGGGCAGAAGGGACAGAAGTCGCGGTCGGGGGGAAGCCCTCACCCTTGGTTTGAAGGCGGGCAGATGCCGATTCAAAGAAGGTTGCCCAAGCGCGGGTTCACCAATATTTTTAAGAAGCATTTCGAGATTGTCAACGTGAGCCAGTTGGCGCGTTGTGCCGGAGCCGACCCGGTGACCCCGGAAGTGATGAAAGAAAAGGGACTGATAAAAAAAACCGCCGCGGTGAAAATTTTAGGCAACGGCGAACTGAAAGAATCGTTGCACGTTCACGCACACAAATTCAGCGGCACGGCGCAGGCGAAAATTGAGCAATCCGGGGGAAAGGTCGTAAACCTATAAATGAGCGGTGCTGATAGTTTTGGCAACATCTTTCGCGTCCCCGAGCTGAAGAAGCGAGTTCTTTTCACGCTTGGAGTTCTGGTCGTCTATCGGATTGGCGCGCACATCCCGACGCCCGGGATCAACTCCATCGCGTTGGCGGAACTTTTCGCCCGCGCTCAAGGTACCATCCTGGGATTTTTCGATATGTTCTCCGGCGGCGCGTTGAGTCGGTTGACGATATTCGCGCTGGGCATCATGCCGTATATCAGTTCGTCGATCATCCTGCAGTTGATGACGATCGTCTCTCCTTATTTGGCAAGATTGAAAAAGGAGGGAGAGCAGGGACAGAAAAAAATTACCCAGTACACCCGGTATGGAACCGTGGTGCTGAGTTTGATTCAAGGTTCCGGAATCGCCGTGGGATTGGAAGCCATGAAGAGCCCGAGCGGCGGCCTCATCGTCCCGCAACCGGGTTGGTCGTTCCGAATGATGACGGTTTTGACCCTGACCGCCGGCACCTGTTTTTTGATGTGGCTCGGCGAGCAGATTACCGAACGGGGTATTGGCAACGGGATCTCCCTGATTATTTTTTCCGGCATCGTTGCCGGAACTCCGGCGGCGATTTTTCAATCCATGGACTTGATGGGAACCGGCGAGTTGTCCGTGCTCGTGATGCTGTTCCTTTTGGTGGTGATGATCGTAGTGATCGGCGTCATCGTTTTCACGGAAGGAGGACAACGCCGAATTCCAATCCAATATGCGAAGCGAGTGGTGGGGCGTAAAATGATGGGCGGCCAGGCGACGCATCTGCCTCTGAAGGTCAACACGTCGGGAGTTATCCCGCCGATTTTCGCGTCATCCATCATCATGTTCCCGGCGACCATCGCCCAGTTTATCGGTCACCCGTGGATGCAATCGGTCTCGGTGATGTTGACCCCCGGGACTATTGTGTACAGCATGATTTTTGTGGGGGCGATATTTTTCTTTTGCTATTTTTATACCGCCGTCATTTTCAATCCGTTGGACGTGGCGGACAATTTAAAAAAACACGGCGGGTATGTTCCGGGAATCAGGCCAGGCGCTAAAACCGCCGAGTACATCGACACGATCCTTTCACGGATTACGTTTTACGGCGCGGTGTATCTTTCTCTGATCTGTATTCTGCCCGATTATTTGATAAAGTATTTCAACATCCCGTTTTACTTTGGTGGCACAAGCCTGTTGATTGTTGTCGGTGTTTCGTTGGACACCATGCAACAAATTGAGTCCCACTTGGTCATGAGAAATTACGACGGTTTTGTGAAAAAGGGGCGATTAAAAAGCCGAAGAGGCTGAGGAATGAGATTGATTCTTTTAGGTCCGCCGGGAGCCGGCAAGGGTACTCAGGCAAAAATGCTGAAGGAAAAGTTTCGGGTCCCGCAAATATCCACCGGCGATATTTTGCGACAGGCGGTTAAGGACGATACGGAGTTGGGCGTTCAAGCAAAAGCGTTTATGGATTCCGGCCAGTTGGTTCCGGATGATGTGGTCATCGGTTTGATTGAGGAACGCATCAAACAAGCCGATTGCGAAACGGGGTTTATTCTCGACGGCTTCCCGCGCACCATAATTCAAGCCGAGAAACTTGCGGAAACATTGACCGAGATGAACATCGCCATCGACACGGTGGTGGACATGGAAGTCAATGCGGAGGAAGTGGTGAGTCGATTGACGGGACGAAGCACCTGCTCAGATTGCGGGGTCATGTTTCACGAGGAATCCCGGCCCCCAAAAGTGCCAGGGGTTTGCGACGGTTGCGGCGGCCATCTGGCGCAGAGGCAGGACGATAACCGAGAAACAATTCTGAAACGCTTGGAAGTTTATCAGGAGTCCACGTCCCCTTTGAAGGAGTTTTACAAAAAGCAGGGGAATTTAAAAACGGTCGCAGCGGGAGGATCTGTCGAAGAAATTTTTTCCCGCGTTTGCGAAATGGTGCGGTAGCGGATGTCAAAAGAAGACGCCATAGAGGTGGAAGGCACCATACTTGAACCGTTGCCGAACGCGATGTTCCGAGTGGAATTAGACAATGGCCACAAGGTGCTAGCCCATATATCCGGGAAGATGCGCATGCATTTCATCCGCATCCTGTCGGGGGATAAAGTTAAAGTGCAACTTTCGCCTTACGACTTGACCCGCGGGCGGATTACCTATCGATACAAATAATTGAGGACGACGACATGAAAGTTAGAGCATCAGTCAAACCAATTTGTAGTAAATGCAAAGTGATTCGCCGCCGCGGAGTCGTGCGAGTTATTTGCGAGAATCCGAAACATAAACAACGGCAAGGTTAAATTCCTTAAAGGAGAAACGGTGGCGAGAATTGCAGGGGTGGACATTCCCGGAGACAAGCAGGCGAGGATCGCCTTGACCTACATATACGGAGTGGGGCTCAGCGTTTCTCGGGGTATCCTGAAAAAAGCCCAGGTCGGGGAAGAAATCAGGATGAAAGACTTGACCGAGCAAGAGGTGACGCAAATCCGTGGCATCATCGAGAAAGATTACGAAGTGGAAGGAGACTTGCGGCGCAGCGTCACCATGAACATAAAACGTCTGATGGACATTAGTTCTTACAGGGGACTTCGTCATCGCAGAGGATTGCCAGTGCGAGGGCAACGGACGCACACGAACGGCAGAACCCGCAAGGGGCCCAAGAAAACGGTCGGTGCACGATCAAAAAAATAAGGATGAAAACGTATGGACAAGAAATCTAAGGGTAGCAAAAAAAAGCAGAAGACAGTGCCAGAGGTCGGGGTGGCGCATATCCAAGCCACGTTCAACAACACCATCATCACCATTTCGGACATGTCCGGGAACGTCGTGTCATGGTCTAGTGCCGGCGCCCAAGGTTTTAAGGGCTCAAGAAAAAGCACCCCGTTTGCCGCGCAGGTGGCGGCGGACAAAGCCGCTGTCAAGGCACGGGATTTGGGGATGAGAAAACTGGAGGTTCACATTAAGGGACCGGGGTCGGGACGAGAATCCGCGATACGAGCTTTACAAGCCGCGGGGATGGAAGTTCTTGTCATCCGCGACAAGACCCCGATCCCTCATAACGGATGTCGTCCCAGAAAACGCCGCAGAGTTTAATTGCGCACAACCGAAAGGAGAAACTGAATTTGGCTAGGTACACCGGTTCCGTTTGCCGACTTTGTCGGCGCGAAGGCATCAAATTATTTTTGAAAGGTTCCCGTTGCGAAACGACAAAATGCGCGATTGAAAAACGACCATATCCTCCAGGGCAGCATGGTCAGGGCAGAAAGAAGTTCTCGGAATACGGAGTTCAGCTGCGCGAAAAACAAAAAGTGAAACGCATTTACGGCTTACTGGAAAAACAATTCCGCAACTACTTCTACGCGGCGGACAAGAAAAAAGGCGTCACCGGCGAGAACCTTCTGCAAAAATTAGAGTTGCGGATGGACAACGTTATTTTCAGGATGGGATTAGCATCCTCCCGAAACGCGGCGCGACAGTTGGTCACACACAACCATTTTACCGTTAACGGAAAAAAGGTGAACATCCCATCCTACATACTCGAGCAAGGGGACACGATAGCCCCCAACCCGAACAAACTGAAAAAAGCGCCCGTGAAAAATGCGATAGAAAGTATGGAGGGGAAAACCCTTCCGGATTGGTTGGCGTTTGATGTGGATAGCAAACAAGGCGTGGTCCGGGCTTTACCCGCAAGAGAGCACGTAACCATGCCGATTGAGGAGCAGTTGATCGTCGAACTTTATTCGCGCTAACCAACTCTGTTGGCTTAATCAAACTAGATAAAAAATTGTTAAGACCCTAATCACGATGTCGGAGGTTTCATGTTCACAACCCAGGGAATTGTTAAACCCAAGCGATTAACATTCGATAAGAAAAACAAATCGGAATATTACGGTAAACTCAGCGCGGGTCCATTCGAACGCGGTTACGGAGTGACCATTGGCAACTCTTTACGAAGGATGCTGTTGTCATCGATTGAAGGAGCCGCCATCGTGGCCGTGAAGTTTGAGGGAATCTTTCACGAATTTTCCTCCATTCCGGGAGTGGTTGAGGACGTTGCCGACATCATCCTCAACCTCAAACAGGTCAACCTCCAACTAAACGGCGAGGATGCCTACAAGCGGATTTATATCAAAGCATCAAAGCCGGGGACGATTTGCGCGAAGGATATTATCGCCGACCCCAATGTGGTGGTGTTGAATCCCAAACTTCCCATCCTCACCATCGACCAGAACGGCGCGGTGGAAATGGAAATGATCGTGCGAAGAGGTCGAGGCTATGTTCCCGCCGATAAGCACAACATCGAAAATGAATCCG
This sequence comes from Nitrospina sp. UBA6727, assembly GCA_002454045.1. Classification (GTDB taxonomy): domain Bacteria; phylum Nitrospinota; class Nitrospinia; order Nitrospinales; family VA-1; genus LS-NOB. The sequence continues at coordinate 52,001 of DKID01000037.1, forward strand.
TGCAGATGATCCCCATGGACTCCAGTTTTTCCCCGGTCGAAAAAATCACCTTTCACGTTGAGAATACCCGCGTCGGACAATCCACGGATTATGATTCCATGGTCATGGAACTATGGACCAATGGCGGCATCACACCTGAAGATGCGGTGGCTCACGCCGCCAAGATCGTTAAAGATCATATGCAAATCTTTATCAACTTCGATGAAGAGCCAGAACCGGTGCAACCTCAAGTGGATGAGAAAAAACAGAAGATGCTGGCGAACATGGCCAAATGCGTGGAAGAACTCGAACTGTCCGTACGTTCCTATAACTGTCTAAAAAATGCCAACATACAGACCCTCGCCGAGTTGGTTCAAAAAACCGATAGCGAAATGCTGAAGACGCGAAACTTTGGTCGGAAGTCGCTCAACGAAATTAAGGAAATTTTAGAAGACATGGGGCTTCATCTGGGAATGAAAGTCGAAGAAGAAGACCTTCGGCAAATCAGTCAGGCTCAGAAGAAAAAAGAAATTGATGCGGAAGACGAACTTTAGCGACTTTGCGCGGCGCAAAACAGGATTGGTAAAAAGTCATGCGGCATTTAAAAGCGGGTAGAAAATTCGGGCGGACTTCCGCGCACCGGAAGGCATTGTTCAGAAACCTCGTCCAGGCTCTTATCCAAAGAGAGCGCATCAGCACCACTTTGGCGAAAGCCAAGGAACTACGGGGCAAGGTGGAAAAGACAATCACCCTGGGGAAGAAAGGTACGCTTCACGCCCGCCGTCAGGCTTTCAAGTTGGCTCCCGCCAAAGATGCCGTGCAAAAAGTGTTTGGTCTGCTCGCGGAACGTTATGCCAGCCGACCGGGTGGATACACGCGGATCATCCGTATCGGTCACCGCAAAGGCGACGATGCGCCGATGGCATTTATCGAACTGGTAGACCGAGATGGGGAGGTTTCTTCCAAACAAAAAACGCCGCCGAAAAAAGGAGCGAAGGACGCCAAACCAAAAGTGACGGAAAAGAAAGAAGTCGAAGCAAAAGTAGCGGCGCCCAAAAAAAATAAAGGTAAAAAGCCATCCGATTCCAAAAAAGCGACGACCAAAAAAGACAAGGCGGAAGATAAAAAAAAGAAATAATCCTTTTCACGAAACACGCGCGGAAATAGACTAGGATTTTATCGCGCCGGGGACGCGGTCACAAACAGTTTGGGTGTACCCCTGTTGGTTCTTGCTTAAATCTGAAATTCGTATTTTCCTTGATGTAAACCAAAAGGTCGTCGTAACTCTTGAAATGTTCCGTGAAGCCGTAATCGTCGCCAGTGTATTCGCACGATTCTGTGCTGTGTTCGCGGCACATATAAGGTCGGTGTTCATAGATGGCGCATTTGTTGTCTGGCGTTAAAAAATTGCAACGATTGTGAATCATGATGTACCAATCTTTCCGGTAGATATAAAGCGAAACGTTTTCGTGGGCAATCTTCCACAACAAACTTTCATAGTCCCGGCGGTCTTCGGGTTCATCAATGCCAAACGCGAAATAATTGCAACAATACGCCGGCAGGCATTTTTCGCATTGGTGTGTGTCGTCTCGCTGGCTTTTCGTCTTCTTCATGAACGAACCCTTGCTGGGTTAAGAATATATTGTCGGAGGAAAGTGCATCTAGTTTTTCGGGAAATTCACTGTCGGCCATTTTGCCTTGCTGGTGTTGTAGAGTCAAATCAAAGTCCACTCATCGCGACGGGACGACGGTTTGCGCGGCGATAGAAAATCAGCGAATAAAAAGGATTGACAAAAATTATAAAACTGGATAGAGTAGCCGAACCCTGAAAGCCCCCAATAAAAATCCCGCACAAAACTGATAGGAACTGTGTGGGAAACCTTATGGATTTTCTAACTCCACCTTTAGTTTTTTTAGCGGTTACGATTATGTTTGCTGTTCTGCGCAACGGCAAAGCCGTTCTCCAAATCAATTTGGCAAGAATCCCGCGTTATCCAATCCGTAGCAACTTCGACACACTCAATTGAATGCTGTTCGTTTGTCCAGGTTCCTACGTGATTCTCAAACCAACCAAATTATCCAGCTGAATTTTTTCGTGCCTTTTATCGCTAATCAATAAAAAAAAGTTCACAGCATTCAAACCGTTATCGAATCTTCCGCGTCCTGAAGTATGGCCTCCATTCCGCAGGCGTAAAATTTACGAGAGCGAAACCATTCCCAACTTCCCCTAAAAAAAGCCACAAGCCATGACCCAGATGAACATAGAAGAACTCCAGTCTAAAACCATATCCGAACTTACAAGCATCGCCAAGGACCTGAAAATCCAAGGCCACAGCGGACTTAGAAAGCAGGACCTGATCTTCAGGATCATGGAAGCTAAGACCGAAAAGGACGGCCTGATGTTTGGCCACGGAGTGCTGGAGATTCTCCCTGATGGATTCGGATTCCTGCGCGCGCCGACTTACAACTATCTTCCGGGGCCGGATGATATTTATGTTTCGCCGTCCCAGATTCGCAAGTTTAACATGCGCACGGGCGATACCATTTCTGGTCAGATCCGTTCGCCCAAAGATAGCGAACGGTACTTCGCCTTGTTGAAGGTCGAGGCAATCAACTTTGAGAATCCAGAAAAGACCAAAGATAAAATTTTGTTCGACAACCTGACACCGTTGTATCCCGAAGAGCGGATTCGGTTGGAGACACCAGGCGGGCAAGATTTCAGCGCCAGGGTGATGGACTTGATGACCCCCATTGGCAAAGGCCAGCGCGGGTTAATCGTCGCGCCGCCCAGAACCGGGAAGACCATGTTGTTGCAATCCGTTGCCAACAGCATCAGCACAAATTATCCGGAAGTAGCGTTAATCGTTTTGCTCATTGACGAACGTCCCGAAGAAGTGACCGACATGGAACGTTCCGTTAAGGGCGAGGTCATCAGTTCCACCTTCGACGAGCCGGCGCAAAGGCATGTGCAGGTGGCGGAGATGGTGATCGAAAAAGCCAAACGTTTGGTAGAGCATGGACGCGATGTGGTAATCCTTCTCGACAGCATCACCCGTCTCGCCAGAGCTTACAATGCCATCGTCCCCCCCAGCGGAAAAGTTTTGTCGGGCGGCGTGGATTCCAACGCCCTGCAAAGGCCCAAGCGATTTTTTGGTGCCGCCAGAAATCTGGAGGAAAAAGGAAGCCTGACCATTCTTGCCACGGCGCTCATCGATACGGGAAGCCGCATGGACGATGTTATTTTTGAAGAGTTCAAGGGGACGGGAAATTTGGAAATCGTTCTCGACCGCAAACTAGCGGACAAGCGAACTTTTCCATCCATCGACATCAACCGGTCGGGAACCCGCAAGGAAGAACTTTTGCTCCCCAAGGAAGACCTGCAACGCGTCTGGTTGTTGAGAAAAGTTTTGCTGCCGATGGGCATCCATGATACGATGGACCTCCTCCTGCAAAAGATAAAAGAAACAAAAACCAACGCCGAGTTTTTGGCGGCGATGAACTCTTGACGGCGACTCAATGAAAGCAGGCATTCATCCCGAATACCATGAAATCACGGTGCGGTGCGCATGTGGGAACGAAGTGCAAACTCGCACAACTCTGAAAGACCTTCGCGTGGAAATATGTTCACGGTGCCATCCTTTTTTCACGGGCAAACAGAAACTCGTGGATACCGCTGGCCGCATCGAAAAATTCAGACGCAAATACGCCAAGGCGAAACCCGCCGTCGCGCCAGAAGCATCCCGTCCCCACTAAACGCGTTCCCCCCTTTTTCTTTCCTCTGACCCCATAGGGTTTTTCAAGAAACTATTCCAGTCATGTTTGACAAACTGAGATCGGTTGAGAAACGTTACAACGACCTCAATCAATTACTCAGTGACCCCGCGGTCATTTCCCAACAGTCCGAGTTTCAGAAGTATGCCCGGGAGCAGTCGGAGCTCGCCCTCATCGTCAACCGGTTTCAAGATTTGCAGAAGATCGATCGGCAGTTGGAAGAGAGCAAAATAATCCTCGACGAAGAAAAAGATTTAGAACTAATTAAAATGGCGCGAGAAGACATGGCCGCGCTGGAAACCAAAAAACAAGAAACGGTGGAAGCCCTGAAACTTCTCTTGCTTCCGAAAGATCCCCGCGACGAGCGAAACGTCATCGTGGAGATTCGCGCCGGCACGGGTGGCGAAGAGGCGGCGCTTTTTTCCAATGACTTGTTCCGGATGTATTCGAGGTACGCCGAAGAGAAAAAATGGAACGTGGAAATTTTAAGTTCCAGCCCGACCGGCAAAGGCGGATTCAAAGAAGTCATCTTCAACATTTCGGGAAGCGGGGCGTATAGCAAACTCAAGTACGAAGGAGGTACCCACCGGGTGCAACGGGTTCCCGACACGGAAAGTCAGGGACGCATTCATACCTCCGCGGTGACGGTTGCCGTTTTGCCCGAGGTGGAAGAGGTGGATGTCAAAATCAATCCGGCAGATGTAAAGGTGGACGTCTACCGTTCCTCGGGGCCAGGCGGTCAAAGTGTCAACACGACAGATTCCGCGGTGCGTTTGACTTACATCCCCACCGGAATTGTGGTTACTTGCCAGGATGAAAAATCGCAACACAAAAACCGAGAAAAAGCCATGAAGGTATTAAGAGCCCGGTTGTATGACGACGAACAAAAAAAACAACAGCAGTCCATGGCGAACGAACGCAAACAGCAAGTCGGCTCCGGCGACCGTAGCGAACGCATCCGCACTTACAACTATCCGCAAGAGCGGATCACCGATCACCGGATTGGCTTGACCCTGCACAAGTTGTCCCTTGTCATGGCGGGAGACTTGGGCGAGATGATTGACGCGTTGACGCTCCACTTCCAGACGCAAGCTCTCAAGGGAGAACAGGGTGGCGGTTCGTGAAAAATTAAAATTAGACCGCCGCCGCCGAGACCAAACCGTTCACTCTTTTCTCGACTGGGCGTGCCGCAAACTTTTTCGCGCCGGGATTGCGTCCTCGCGGTTGGACGCGGAAATCTTAATCGCGGATGGTCTTGGAGTTTCAAGGACGCAGTTGATGACGCACCCTTCCCGAGTTTTGCATCGCGCCGAGGAGGCAGTCCTTCGTTCCAAAATCGAGAGAAGAGTTTTGCGCGAACCGATTTCTCACATCATCGGCTACCAAGAATTCTGGTCACTCAAATTCAAAGTTGATGAAAAAGTTCTGACGCCGCGACCGGAAACAGAAATTCTGGTCGAGCAATGTCTGCAAGCGTTGGCGAAAATATCTTCCCCTTCGCCCGCCGTTAAAATTTTGGAACTGGGGACCGGGTCGGGAATTATCCCCGTCACCTTGGCGCAAGAAATTCCGCAAAGTTATATCACAGCAATCGAAAAATCCGCCGCCGCTTTGACGGTCGCCCGCGAAAACGCCACGCGTCACGCGGTGATGAATCGGATTCGCTTCGTGTGCGAAGACATGACGACGGCGGACTGGCGCGGACCGCATCACCTTATCGTTTCCAATCCTCCTTACATTCCATCGCAAAGTTTGTCGAAGTGCATGCCCGAGGTCCGGCAATACGAACCGGCTTGCGCGTTGGATGGCGGCGGCGACGGTTTGGACTATCATCGGTTCATCGTGTCGCGCGCGTGGGAGCAACTGCGCGAAAACGGTTTGTTGGCTTTGGAAATCGGGCACACGCAGGCGGCGGCGGTGACGGCTTTGTTGCAAGACAGTTCCCGCTACCGAAATGTTCAAGTGTGTCAGGATTATTCCGGTTACGACAGAGTGGTGTTGGCGAGGGCGGCGAATGGATAAAATTGTCATCGACGGCGGGCGACCTTTAGAAGGCACGGTCAAAATTAGCGGCGCGAAGAACGCGGTGCTCCCGGTTTTGACCGCGATGCTACTGACCCGCGGCCGCAACGTCATCGAAGGAGTTCCAAACGTTCGCGACGTGACAACCATGATTAAACTTCTCAAAGACCTCGGCGCGGAAGTCGAAAGTTATCGCGACGAAAAAATTATTTTAGACACGTCCCGCGCGAACAATCCAGAAGCGCCGTATGATTTGGTTTCCACGATGCGGGCATCCTGCCTGGTTTTAGGACCGTTGCTGGCGAAGTTAGGTCGCGCCAAAGTTTCGTTGCCGGGAGGCTGCGCCATCGGAGCGCGTCCCATTGATCTCCACGTCAAAGGATTGGAAGCGATGGGCGCGAAAATATTTTTGCGACAAGGTTATGTGCACGCGACCGCCGACCGTCTTCGCGGAGTTCAATTTTATTTCGACACGGTTTCGGTGACAGGCACCGCAAACCTGATGATGGCGGCAACTCTCGCGGAGGGGAAGACCGTTCTCGAAAACGCGGCGAAGGAACCGGAGGTCGCGTTCCTTGCGGACGTTCTGAATCACGCCGGCGCAAAAATTGACGGACACGGCACCGACACGATTACCATTCACGGCGTCTCTTCCTTGCAACCGATTGAGTGCCGCATCTTTCCCGACCGCATCGAGACCGGCACTTACATGATCGCGGCGGCGATCACGCGGGGAGAAGTGTTGATCGAAAATTGCGTTCCGCAACACGTGGAAGCCATCACCCTAAAACTTCAAGAAGCGCAAGTTGATGTGGAAGCGCGCGGAACTTCGTTGCGAGTCCGCGCCCGCCACCCCCTGCTTGCCGTCAACGCCAGCACTCATCCCCACCCCGGTTTCCCCACCGACATCCAAGCCCAGTTCATGGCGTTGATGACTTTGGCGCGCGGACGAAGTATCATCACGGAAACCGTATTCGAGAATCGCTTCATGCACGTTGCGGAACTAAAAAGAATGGGCGCCGACATCGCGCTCAACGGACACACGGCGGTCATCCGCGGCGTCCAAAAACTTTCCAACGCTCCCTTGATGGCGACGGATCTCCGCGCCAGCGCTTCCCTAGTGTTGGCGGCGTTGGCGGCGAAAGGCAAGTCAATAATTTCCCGCGTTTATCATATCGACCGCGGATATGTGAGCATGGAAAAAAAACTTTCCAGCCTCGGCGCCCAGATAAAAAGAGCCAAGTAAGAAGACGTAAAACTTTTTTGCAACACCCGCGAATGATTGAAAACCAAACAAAGCCAGCGGTCAGCGTGGTTATGGCGGCGTATAATGTCGCGGCGTATGTTGGCGATGCCGTGGAAAGCATCCTGAACCAGACCCTGGACGATTGGGAATTGATCGTGGTCAACGATGGCTCCACCGACCGCACCGCCGCGATTCTTGCCGAATACGCGGGGCGCGATGCGCGCGTAAAAGTCATCAGCCAGGACAACGCCGGATTGGCGGCGGCGCGCAATGCGGCAATCGCCCGCCGCCACGGCGATTTCGTCGCCATCATGGACGGCGATGACATCGCTCATCCGCAACGGCTGGAAAAACAATTTGCCTTTCTCGTCCAAAATCCCGAATACGCCGCGGTCTCGTGCCGTTGCGAATTGATCGACGAGACCGGCGCGCGCCTAAAAACACAACGGGCGAGGATGCCGGCGCAGGAAGCCGGGCGGCCGCTGGCGGAACTGTTGCATGGGCAAATACTGGTCAACCAGACCGCGATGATTCGGCTTTCATCGCTGGGATGGACGGACGCAATTTATCGCCCTTGGTTCCGGGTTCTGGAAGATTTTGATCTCTC
>DKID01000037.1:59793-63662 GCA_002454045.1 Nitrospina sp. UBA6727
GCGCTCGCCGCGTTGCCGCATCCCGTCAAGGCGGCTTGCATGAAAAGCGCGCGCCACTGGTGCAGACGCGCGTTGCGTAACGGAACGAGCCGCGCCGCGCAGGATCACGTTGCGCAAATCATTGACGGACTAACCGTCATATCCACCGACAACGACGACCTGCGGATATTCAGGAAAGTGTTGCGCGGCGTGCTTTTTTACGCGCTGCGCGCCGGGCAATGGCGGTGCGCGCTGAACGTGGCGCATCAACTGGGATCGCCGCCGAAAGAATCCGGGCAAGCAACATGAACATCGCGTTTGTTTGCGACTGCGACCGTTCGTTTCCGCCGCAATCCTACGGCGGCATTGAATTGGTGATTTGGAATTACCGCCAGATTCTCGAGCGCAAAGGGCATCGGATTCGCATTGTCAACATCACCCAAGGCGCCAGCATTGTGCGGCGATTGAAAATTATCCGCGAAGTTAATTCATTCAAGCCGGACCTGGTGCATATAGTGGCTTCCAAATATTTCGGCATGGGCCGCTACTTCAAGCGCCGCACACTATTTTTGACCGACCACTCGCCGCAAGTGTGCCTTGCCGAATACCCCTATCACCGCCGCGCGCTACAAAAAGGAGCGCACATCGTCTGCCTGTCCGAGCGCATTTCGGCGCATTACTTAGCCGCTGGCGCGCCACCTGATTTTGTGCATGTCATTCCCAACTGCTTGATGACCGACCAATACCGCTTCACTGAAAAACCGAAGCACAAAAGCCGCTCCATTTATCTCGCGGCCGTCACTAAGCGAAAACGGCAGCACCTGTATTGGGGGCTGCCCGGGCTTGATTTCGCCGGTAAGGTTGATGAGCCGACCGATGTTGTCGAAGAAAACTACCTCGGCGAGTGGAGCCGACAACAGGTGCAACAAGAACTTACGGAATACGCCAATCTGGTTTTGCTGAGCGAATCCGAGGCGGCCGCAATGGTGTGCGTGGAAGCCTTAGCGGGCGGGCTTGGTCTTGTCCTTTCGGAAGCCGCCGCCGTGAACTTGGACACATCGCTGCCTTTCATTGACATCGTCCCCGAACACAAAATCCATGACCGCGAATTTGTCGCCAATGCCATCGCGGAAAACCGCGACCAGGCGTTGGCTATGCGGCGACAAATCAGGGACTACGCAAAGAACAATTTTGATGTCAAGCGCATCATTGAAAACCAATACATCCCCCTGCTTTCGTCCATCGTTAAGTTGTAATTATGCTGCCCATCATTCAATCGCTATGGATCGGGGACGACTTGTCCAATATGGAGAAGTTGTGCGTCAAGTCGTTTCTGGATCACGGGCATGAGTTTCATTTATACACTTACGGCGGCATCGGCGGCATTCCGCGCGGCGCGGCAGTTAAGGATGCGAATGAAATATTGCCGGAGAGCGAAATATTCCAAAATCGTAGAGGGGGCGTCGCCGCTTTCAGCGATTGGTTCCGATACGCGCTATTGAACAAGCGGGGAGGCTTTTGGGTGGATATGGATGTGGTTTGCATCAAGCCGTTTTCCTTTGACTCGGATGTCGTGTTTGGGGGGGGGGGGGGGGGGGTGTTTGGAAGCGCGGTGATTGCGCTCCCAAAAGAACACATCCTTGCCGAAGCCATGGAAAAAGCGGGACGAAACCATACCGAAATTTTTCCGTGGGAGAACGCCTCCACCCGAAGAAAGAAGTTGAAGAAAAGATTGTTCAGGCGCGGCAAAGAAGGAATGGAATTTAACAATCCCATAGCCCCCGGCGGACTCACCAAAGCCATCAAGTATTTTGGATTGGAAAATCATGCCAAGCCATTCATGTGTTTCTATCCCATATATTACGGAAATTGGCAGAGCGCTTTTAACCATAGTTACAGCGCAGGCATCGATTTTTATGAAAACACTTATGCCGCGCATCTCTGGAACGAAATGTCGCGGACTGTGCCGGGATTTAATAAAAACGCGCGCTTCGATGAACAGTCGTTATTTGAACAACTGAAAAAGAAACACGGCATAGCGCAGGTTAAAAACGCGCCAAAAATAAACAGCGCAAAACTGCAATCCCTGTCCGCATCGAAACGCGCCGCCAAAAAACGTGCAAGACGCCACGAGAAAATGTTGGCGGCGGTCATGCTGGCGGCGGCATTTGTTGCCGGTTGGCTGGTTGGACGATAACCATGTTTTCCAAAGATAGCGATGTCGCCGTGGTGCTTACCAGTTGCGGGCGGTTTGATTTGCTCGCGCAAACGCTGAACAGTTTTTTTGAATACAACACCCATCCCATTCGGCAATTTATTTTGGTCGAGGATTCCGGCGATGACGCGGTGCGCGATTCCATTCCGCATGAATATCGCAATCAGGTTGACTTGATTGTCAATCAGCCGCGCGTCGGCCAAATTGCGTCCATTGACAAAGCGTATCAGAAAGTTGAAACGGATTATATTTTTCATTGCGAGGACGATTGGCTGTTTTACCGCCCGGGTTTTATCGAGGATTCCAAAGCGGTTTTGCAAGCCGAGCCGCGCGCGCTAATGGTGAAGTTGCGCAGTTATCATCACGACCTGATGTTTTATGGCGCGCGCGCTTTATTCCTCGGCGACAGAAAAACAACGGGCAAGGTCGCGTATTATCGGGTGGATTCCACGCTTCCCCATAGCCAGTGTTTCTCGTTCAATCCGGGCTTGCGGCGGCGCGCGCAATACCCGAAAGGCGGCTACGCGGCGTTGGTGGCGAAGCGGCAATCGCCGGCCGATATGGAAACTATCGCAAGCGAACACTACGCCGCGCAAGGCTGCTTCGCGGTGTTGCTGGAAAACGATGCGGTCAAGCACACCGGCTTTGGCAAGCATGTGCAAAATTATGACACCAGATGGAAAAAATATCGCAACCGCCTGTTTCGCGTGATGGTCGCGGTCGCGGCGTTCGCGTTGGGGTGGTGGCTTGGGCAATGACGATGGCGGGAGCGCGGCGTGAGCTCTGAAACACAAGCGAAGATGATCATGATCGGCATCCCGACCTGCATGCGGCCGGGCATGCTGGCGATTTGCTTGCAGTCCATCGGCGCGAGCGCGCTTCCCGAAAATGTCGATGTGCGCATGGTCGTGGCCGACAACGATGTCAATGAAAGCGCGCGCGAAGTCGTGGAAACATTCGCCCGCGATGCGCCGTTTGCGGTGGACTACAGCGTCTGCCCCGAGCGCGGGCACAGCCACATTCGCAATCATCTATTCGACCATGCCGTGTCCTTGGGCGCGGATTACCTCGCCAGCAGCGATGACGATGAAGGCGCGGTCAGCGCGACTTGGCTGGCGGACTTATACGCGGCGATTGAGGAGACCGGCGCCGACGCCGTCGGGCCCGCGCACGGCGAACGCGGCGCGGCGAATCCGCCGCTGCCGTCTCGGAACATCATCCTGTCCGCCAGAATTTACCGCGACCTGAGGGTGCGTTATGACCCGCTGTTCAACTTCACCGGTGGCGGCGACACCGACTTCGCCAAGCGCGCGATTAAAGCCGGCGCGCAGTTCGTCGCCGACTCGCGCTGCGCGGCGAACGCCTGGATTGTGAATCCCGCCGCCGCGCCCGCGCAAGCGCAGGGACATCATCAAGGCTGGCGGTTCACTCTCAAGCGGCACTACAATCGCATCGTCATCCTGACCTACGCCGCCCGCGTCAACAACGCAAAACCGGCGGCGCACATCCTGGCCGGCGCGTTGTTTTATTTTGTCAAAGGCGTTGTCCTTTTGCCGTTCGCGATATGCCTGCCCGGCCAACGCTGGCGTTGCGCCAAATCGTTCATCAACGCCGCGGCCTATCCGAGAAGTTTATTCGGCACGGGAAACTATGAGCCGTATCGAAAGATGGATGG
>DKID01000019.1 GCA_002454045.1 Nitrospina sp. UBA6727
GATAAGGCAGGACGCCGACCGCCAGTGCCAAGGGTCCCAGTTGAATAAACCGGGTAATGCCGATGATGTTGAGCATCGTCATTGCGCAGAGGAAAAATGCCGCCAAGACGATGAACACTCGTTCACGCTTCTCATGTATTGCTTTGGATACTTCTACCATCTCCATTTTCGCTCCTCGCATATTACATCTCCCCTAACCATCCGCCGCCAGAATTCTTCGCCGCGGGATAAGGTTTGAAGTTGGTGATTACGCCTTCACCTCGCGTAACAGGTTCTTTGGGTTCCATATTTTTTCGGCCAGCACACGGTAGAGGTCCTGTCGGGCATCTATGTCGACTTTCTTAAATTCGGCGTGGGTCTGAAAGTCGAGACTGGACTCCTCAATAAAGCGACGGAACCCCGGATCGTGCTCATAGGCCTTCTCGTGCAGCGACCGGGCCAGCAGGTTTTGGCCGTAGTAGTGCTCGCGCTTTTCGGCGTAGGGCATGTCGCCATAGCTGGCATTGAAACTCTTAGGTAGTAGCAGTAGCCCGCCGATGCGGTTGCGGTACTCGGCGAAATCGGTGGGGTGCGCGAACTCGTCTTCATGACGTTCTGGATGGTTGGCCCAAATGTGTTCAATCTCGTAACCGTTCTTTCCGCGGCGCTGAATGTACTCGGCGTAGTGGGACGGACGCCCAGATTGAGTTTCAACGAAATCGGTCATGCGGGCGAGCAACCGGTGGATTTGGCGACCATTCTGTCCATGTAGTCGGAAGCGCTCGTTTGAGACAAAGGTCTCCTCTTCGGCATCCAGTCGCTTGACCAGGATATCGGTTAGTTCGGCGGTAGACTTGCCGCGGATATTCAGAATCACCAACTGGAATATGTTGTACTGCATGGTCGAGTAGCTGGTGTCCTTCCAGTTCCAGATGCGGCGAGCGATCAGGATGTCAATATAGTTTGCGACGATGCGCAGTTTGCGCAGGATATCCTCTTCACTGTCATCACGGCGTAGCGGCGCCAGGAGCGCGGGATACTGGAGGGTGAAGTTGTTTTGGGCGTTGAAGTGGATCGTCTCCAGCCCGTTGGTCAGTGTCTCGGCGGCATCCCGGATGCGCTGATACCAGTTGCTGTAGAAGTCGAAGTCTTTCTGGATGAACAGCCCGAACGCGGCGCTCGTGGTTAGCCCCAGAGGATCCTCGTGGTCACGCACCCAGCGGTGGAACTCGGTGCCGATGAGGTCGAAGTCACGTGGTAGGGCACCGCGCTTGCGCTCACGGATGTCCTTGGCGTACTGGCTACGCAACCAGGCTTTGACGGCGTCGGCATCCTCTTCCTTGCCAAGTTGTTGCAACGCCGCCACGCGATCTCGCCAAGTGTGGCTGGCCTTGTTGCGGTGATCTAAATCGGTGATGTTGGCGAGCAGGTATCCCTTCAGCATGTCCGTGGGCGTGAGTGACAGCCCGCGGTCGTTCATAGTCTCAAAGATAGTGTAGGCGTCCGCATCCGAATAGGCGGTGATCTCAACGAAATGGACATTCTCTATTAGCCAGTCCGCGAAATATGGCAACGCCTTGCCAGCCAGATCGTCGGGGAATCCTTCCTCAATGTCCTGGAAGCGCGCGAGGATGTTCACCACTGACTCCGGCTGACCGGTGTCGTCAAAGGGCTCGTCCGTGAAGAGCGCGTTCATACTCGGGGTGCGCTCGGAAACAGCAAGGTTAAAGGAACGCTTGCCAACCCTGTAAGTGTATATGAGGTTTGCGATCTCCTTCCTCTGTTCATCGTCGCTGATTTTCCGGTAGATGTATATGAGCAACAGCGTCAACGAGGTCAGGCGTTGCTGGCCGTCAATGATGAACTTCTGCCCATCCTTGTCGCTGATGATGATTGAGCCAAGGAAATAGTGTCCATACTGATCCACGGTGCTACGCTCGTTACCCGGCTCGTAGCTCTCAAGGAACTTCTCGGCGAGGTCGTCGATTAGCTCGGTAACCTGTTTCTTCTGCCATTTATACTCGCGCTGGTAGTAGTCAATGGCGAACTTGGAGCCGCCCAACATGCTACGGATACTCTTGGCGTCGCCGCGGATTTCCCTCACTTCGATACCCCCATGGCTATCCCCAATTCATCACTCCGCGTTTTCGTCCAGTCCTTGTTCTAAATCTCCCATGAATAAATCTGTATTTTCTTTCGCGGGAGCCTTCGCCGCGGATTTTTTGGCGGCGGTTTCTTCCAGTTCCTCTTTGCCTTGCTTGCTCAGTCCCCACGGCTCTAACCCGTCTTTTTTTGCTTGGCGAACCGCGTCAATTACCTTTTGCAGTTTGGGACCGTCCAAATCTCTTAAGGAGAGAAGGGCGTCTTCGTGGCCGTCGTACGCGCAAAATGCCATGGTGTAACAGTTGGTGTTTGCTCGAATCATTTTCAGGGTTACGTTTGCGAAATGGCAGTGGACTCCGATAAAGATGCAGGTGTGAATTTTGTTGTGCTGAATGGTCAGGTTTGGATGGCAGGGATTGATCACCGCTTCGGGGTCAATTTTGGGATAGATGGGTCGGTAGTCGGGCATCGGAATCACGTTCATGCCGGGGATTTCTTTGACTAACTCCATCGCCATTTCTGCTTTGTGCATGGTTTCCTCGTTCCATCCCCAAACAATCATCGGCCCGGGGAAAAGGGTTGGGTTGCGACGGGTCAGCAACTCGTGCGCGGCTTTTTTAATTGCTTCATCGGTTGGAACATGTTTTCCTTCGACCAAGTCCATTCCCGAACCTTTTTCAGGCTGGAAAATTCCCATGGCCGCGGCGGAAGGGGGGAGTAAACCAATAGGACCTAATTCTAGTGTGGGCATCTAAACAAACCTCCAATAAATTTTTTGAAATTGCACCCGGATTTTCTGCGATAGAAATTCCAAGATAATTTAACTTATAAAGCACGGCGATTAACCGCGACTTTCGGTCTGCGATGGACTCCGTTCAAAACCGATAATGCTATTATCAAAGCGGGACGTTGTCAATAATATTCCCGCGCAACGGCGCCGCGACGGCGGTAATGACGGTGATGACGGCGGCGTGACAATGATGGTGACGATGGTGGCGCGACGGCGGGGATGTGTCGGCAATCTTGGGAGCGTGTCGTCGTAATTTACAAGCCGTTATTTTTCGCCCACTCGAACGGAGATTTCTGCCAAGAGCGGAGTGTTGCGATGTCACTGGCGGATAGTTTTTTTGTGGACGAAGCGATTTTGAGTAACTCGGAAAAATTCAGAATGGAATGGATTTCGCAGGATATACTTTTAAATTTATCGGCGGCGTCAACGAGACCGTAACTGAAAATACTGAAACAATGGTCGACAATTCCTCCCGCTTCGCGGACGGCTGTCACGGCGTTGGCGGCGCTTTCCCCCGTTGAGATTAGATCCTCGATAACTAAAACGCGTTGATTTTTCCGAAGCGCCCCTTCGATTCGATTGCCCATGCCGTAAGTTTTAGTCGCGGGCCTGACGTAAATTAAGGGCAACTGAAGTAGGTCGGCCAGGGTGGTGGCGTGGGGAATGCCGGCGGTCGCCGTGCCGGCGATGACTTCTACTTTGCCGGCGCACTTTTTCAGCAGGTCTTGGAAGCCTTGAGTAATCAGGGCGCGGTGCTTGGCGTTGCTCAGGAGCAGACGGTTATCATTGTAGATGGGCATTTTGTAACCCGACGTCCAGATGAAAGGTTGCTGCGAATTGAATTGGACTGCGCCGATTTCCAACACCACTTGGGCAATATTTTCTGCGATGGTCATCTTATGGATTCGAACTCGCGGTGGATTAATTTCTTTTTGCTTCCTGCACTGAAAGAGCCGAGGCCTTTAAGTGTGATGCCAAAAAGAAACTTGGTTTCTCTTTTGTCTCCCGACTCGGATGAAAGATCATTTCTGTCGATTATATCAAAATTGAAACCCCAGCATCCGCAGGGATTTTCGTAGAGCACGCTGAAATTTTTTTCCCGAAATGTTTCATCTTTCCCGTCGAATGTTTCGCCAAAGCGGACCGTGCCTTGTATTCTCCAGCCTTTTCCCAGACGCCAGTCCACGGAACTTATGAGGAAAGTTTTTTTATCATCCCCCGCCGTCCGCATGAAACGTCTCTCGAAAGATAGAAACAGCGAGTCGACGGGTTTAATCCCCGCCTCAAAATTAAAAGTTTGGAGAACATTGTCGTCGACGTCAAAAGTGCCGTCAAAATTGAGTTCCAAGTTATCGTGCAAACGGCTGTCCAAATCAAAACGGATGTCGGTAATGTCAGTTTTGTCGTCGTTAGTCAGGTCGAAAGTTTGGCTGATATCAAAGCGAAGAACTTCGCGGGTGGAAAAGTTATTTTCTTTTGCAAGTTCCTTTTGCAAAAGTCTGTGGGTTAAGGAATAGGTGATTTGATTTTGCCGGCCGCGCTGATTCGTGGCATCGATTCCATCCAATTCTTTTATTCTTTTGCGATCTTTTTCATCGATGTCGGGGGCGTAACGATAGACGAGACGAGGTTCTATTAAATGTTTGACCTTAGAAACATTTTCGTTGTTACGAATTGTAAAAACTTTTTCAAACCTCGGGCCCTCCAGTCTGGCAGTAATATCAAGGGATTCCCGGGCAAAGAAATTTTTATTTGCGTCTGATCCCTTGCTATAAACGGTTTCTCTAATTCCCACGGTGGGAGTGAAGGAGAGCCACGGAAAAATTTTCATCGCATAGGTGATCTGCGGATGAAAATCAAAACGCCCGACGGAGAATTTATTGTCTTTACCCTGGCTTGAATCCTTAGTGAGAAATAAAGCGAAGTTGCTATCTTGATTGAAGAAAAAATTCGTTTCGCCGATGGGTTGCTTTTGGGTTTTATAGGTTACCCGAGGCAACTCCGCGAAGGTTTGGTCTTCGTCATCGCGGTAACGAGTTAGAATATCCAAGGAACTGTGCTCCCAGATTTTTTTAATGGTGGCAAAAGAATCCGTGTTGCGACGGGACCGCGCGTTGGTATTGTCGCTGAAATTTCTGTTGAACTCCTCGCCTTCCAAGTCAAGCACTCCCTTGAATTCAAATTCGTCGGGAAGAGTTTGTTCGTGGCTGGCATCCACTTTCCATGACTTGGCGCGGGTAAGTTTGTCGTCGACATAGGAAGCGTTGATTGTGCCGGCGGTGGTTGCGTCGGGAGTATACCTGTATTCAATTCCAGGAGAGAAGCCGCGCGAACTCCGATATCCCAAAGTGAACGTAGCATCGGAGTGCCCGTTGATAGCCCAGTAATAGGCGTTGTTAAAGGTCACGCCGTCAATACTACTGCTTCCAAAAGAAGGAAGCAGGAGTCCGCTTTTACGGTCTTGATTGATTGGGATGTAACCCGCCGGGAGATAAAAAATGGGGACGCCTTTTACTTTGAAAACTCCTTTAGTAAAAAGAGCCCGGTCACCCTTTACGATATCTATAGACCCTGCCTCAAAAGCCCAGTCTGGTAGTTCGCCTTCGCAGGTTGTGAGGTGGCCTTTTTGGATTTTGTAATGACTCGCTGAGTGCCGAGTAATTTTTTCTCCCCGGATGTAATGGCGTTTGCCGAGCCTGCCGCGAGTTTCAAAAATTTCGCCTTGCTTGTTATTGATGTTGAACAAAGTCTTCTCGGCTTCGATGCGGGTGCCATCGTTTTGAGTGATGAGGACATGGCCAACGGCTTCGCCGTCTCCGGTCTTGTTGTCCAACTTGACATTGTCCGCTTGCAGGGTTCTATCATCGAATCGGATTATTACTTTCCCCCACGCCGAAATAATATCCCGTTTGTTGTCACGGGTCATATGGTCGGCGGTCAGAAAAACTTTTTTTCTGGTGGATTGTTCTATCGATTTTTCTGCGGGGTGGATTGTAGAAGTGTCGGCGGCCTGAAGCCAGTTGGGGAAAGTCGATTGCTCGGGCGTGGTCACTCTTTCATTCGGCGTCAGCGGCTTTCCATTTTCTAAGGTATCTTTTTCATTGGAGTAGGATTTACTCGTCAGAGAGCAGAGCATTCCCAGAATCAAAAAAAATATTTTCATCGTTAAAACATTCTTTGGCTTTCGCAACTAGAAGTATGGAACCCGTAATGCAAATCAGATCGTTCTGGCTGGCAATTTGTTTTGCAACTTGGAACGCGTCGGAAACAGTTTCAAAAACCCGCGAAGGTTTATCGTAAGTTTTCAACCTCTGAGCCAGTTTTTCTGGTGCCTCGCCCCGCGAAGGGTCAATCGGTACCAGGAAAAAATGATTCCCCAACTGACTTAAAATTTTAATAACCTCGTCAATCTTCTTATCTCGCATCATCCCGAAGATAATAAAGCATCGGGAAAACTTAAAGTTTTCGCGCAATTCCATCGTCATATTTCTGATGCTTTCCTCGTTGTGCGCGCAATCCAGAACAACTGTTGGTCGCGAGGCGACCGTTTCCAATCGCCCTTCCCACGCAACTGTTTTCAGTCCTTGTCGGATATGTTCCTCCTCAATTACGAATCCGCGTTCCTTTAATTTCAAACAGGCTGACAACGCCAATCCCGCGTTATCCCTTTGACATGCGCCCATAAGAGATAGCGTCAAGTTGTTTAAAACTAGAGAGCCCCACTGAAAACTAAAGCTGTTTTTTTCTTCATTCCCAGATTGCGGCTCTACGCGAAAATCCACTCCTGAACAAAAAAGGTTTGCCGAACACTTTTTGGAAAAATCGTTGACGACTCTAAACGTTCTGTCTTCTGGGATGTGCGCAAAAACTATACTGCTTTCCTTTATGATGCAAGCTTTTTCAAATGCTATTTGCTCCAACTCTTCTCCAAGAAACTGGGTATGGTCGCGGGATATGGAGGTGATGATAGATATCTCGGCTTGGCAAAGATTGGTGGCATCCAACCTGCCACCCAAACCAACCTCGATGACATTTATGTCGGTGCCTTGTTCATGAAAATAAAGAAAAGCTAGAACAGTTCCAAACTCAAAAAACGTGATAGGGACTTCCAGTTTTTGCGCCGCGGATTTTATGCGGATAATCAAGTCGACCATTTCCGATTTTTCGATCATCCTGCGATTGATTTGTACACGCTCGCGAAAATCCAACAAGTGAGGCGAAGTGTAAAGTCCTACCTTATACCCGGATGTTCTTAAGATGGATTCCGTTATCGCCGCGGTGGACCCTTTGCCATTAGTTCCAGCAATATGAATGGTGCGTGTTTGTAATTGCGGGTCACCAAAATGTCGAAGAATCTGCGCGGTGTTTTTAAGTCCGAGTTTAATGCCGCTTCGTGTAAGACTATAGAGGTAGTCCAATGCCTCTTGGTAACTGGATTCATTCATGGGAAATTACAGGTTGCAACACTACTCAAATATGTACAAAAAAGACGCGGTTGAAATGCGCGCGCGCGAAAATTATACGCGCGGCGAACCAAGAGAAATCGGCGTCATGTCCCGCCAGAAATTTATTCCGGCTTGCGTCCAATCCAATTCCTTAAAGGACTCCCCCGCGACGGAACAAACCCGCATAATTTTCATGTAATCCAAAAAATTTATTTTGTCCGACCACTCTTGTTTTGAAAGGTTGCTAACCGGAATGAAAAGTTCATCTTTCAAACGCCATTCCCACGGGTTGGACGCCATGGAGAGGTAGACATTCTGGAAGGCAGATTCGTTGCGCGCAGCAGATAAAAGTTGGAAATAGGTTGCTAGTTTATCGCCTTTCAGGATTAAGGAAAATCCGAGATAATGTCCCCACCAGAAAAGGATTCTATAGGTGAACATCGTCGTTTTGGAAAAGTTCTGCGGAATGTCCAAAGATAAAAAAGGAAACCCGTTGTGATTTTCGCCGCGGGCAATTTGTCCTTTTTGAATGTCCGTTCCCGGCGGCAACTGGGAAGCGCAGGCAATCAGTTCTTCGACCATCGCCTCCTTAAGTTTGAGCAAACGATTTTCAACTTTCCCGAGTATGTCGGGTTTATGCTGGAACACCTCAACGTGGTTGATTAATTCCAAATCTTTGGCGCACCAGTCCTGAGAAAAAGAAGCCGACGATGACTCCGAGTTTTCAGTTTTCATAACAAATCTTCAGCGGCCGTTATCAACGCCAACCTCCCCGCAGGTGAAATGACCGCCCGCAGTTCGCGCGGGATGGTGAAGAGTTTTTGCTGGCTCGGATGACGAAACGGTTACTCATCATAAAGATGGCAGTGCACTTGATGACCCGCTTCCAGCATGGTTAAGCGGGGAACTTCATTCTTACATCGGTCCATCACCTTCGGGCAACGGGGATGAAAATGGCATCCCGACGGCGGGTCAAAAGGGGAGGGGACGTCTCCCGCAAGTGGTGGCGGGCGGTTGCGGGACTTGGGGTCCAGCGATGGCTTGGCGGCGAGTAACGCTTGCGTGTAGGGATGCGCCGCGTTGTTGTTGATCTGTTCGGTGTGCGCCAACTCTACAATTTTTCCCAGATACATGACGGCGGTTCTTTGGGAAAGATGTTTGACGACGTTGAGGTCGTGCGAAATAAAAAGCAAGGAAAGGTTTTCTTTTTCCTGAAGTGCTTGCAACAAATTTATGATTTGCGCTTGGATGGATACGTCCAACGCGGAAACGGGTTCATCGCAAACGATGTAACGCGGGCTAAGCGCCAAGGCTCTGGCAATGCCGATACGCTGCCTCTGTCCCCCAGAAAACTCGTGGGGATACCGGTTTAGATACATGGGGGACAGCCCCGTTTTTTCCATGAGCGACTCCACCTTCGCTCGCAATTCTTTGCCGTTGATGCGGGAATGTACCGCGACCGCCTCGCCGATAATTTGCTCGACGGTGAACCGCGGATTCAGCGAACTGTAAGGGTCTTGGAAAATGATTTGCATCTTGGGGCGGAATCTCGCCAACTCCTTCCGCTTCAATTTAAAAATATCTACGCCGTCAAAATACACGTTGCCGAACGTGGGTTCCATGAGGCGCAGGGTCATGCGTCCCACCGTCGTTTTGCCGCAACCGGATTCCCCGACGAGCCCTAAAATTTCTCCGTCGTGAATATCAAATGACACGCCGTCCACGGCTTTTACTTGACCAACCACTCGGGACAGCAATCCTCCATACACGGGAAAATATTTTTTCAAGGACTGAACGGCTAATAATTTTTTCATGACGGCGGCGTGGTTTCATACAACCAGCATGCGGCCTGATGAGGATTCCCGCGGTCAATGGATTCCAACGGCGGCGTCATCTTCATGCACTTGTCCAACTTTTCCGCGCACCGCGGATGAAAAGCGCAACCGTCGGGAAGGTACGCCGGATGGGGAACGGAGCCGGGAATCGTTTCCAGTTTGGCGCTGTCTTTCGGCAACGAATTGAGGAGCCCGCGGGTGTAAGGATGCGCAGGCGCGGAAAATAATTTTTCCGTCGGCGCCGATTCCACCACCTTCCCGGAATACATCACCGCGACATGGTCGGCATACTGGGCGACGATACCGAGATTGTGGGTGATCAGCAGGATGGCCATCCGAGTTTCTTTTCGCAACTGATCCAGCAAGTCGAGAATTTGCGCTTGGATAGTAACGTCGAGGGCGGTGGTGGGTTCATCGGCGATGAGCAATGCTGGCCGGCAGATGATCGCGATGGCGACCATCACGCGTTGCTTCATGCCGCCGGATAATTCGTGCGGATATTGGTCAATACGTTTTTCGGGGGAGGGGATGGCTACCTGCCGCAGAACCTGCAACGTCAACTCCCGCGCATGGGAGCGGGTCTCTTCGCGATGCAGACGAATGGCTTCCATGATTTGGTCGCCGACGGTGAATATCGGATTGAGAGAAGTCATCGGCTCCTGAAAAATCATACTGATTTCGTTGCCGCGTATGTTCTGCATTTCCGCCTCGGAAGTTTGTAGAAGATCCCGCCGCTTAAAAAAAATACGTCCCGATTCAAATCGCCCCGGCGGAGTAGGAATGAGGCGCATGATGCTCAGCGCGGTCACGGATTTTCCGCAACCGGATTCCCCGACAAGCGCCAGCGTTTCGCCTTCGTGGATGGACAAGTCAACGTTGCGCACCGACTTAACGATGTTGTCTTCGGTGTGAAAAAACGTGCTCAGGTTTTCTATTTCGAGGAGGGGGGCGGGTCGCATTTTATTTCGGAAGAAAAGAGTTTGCTTTATGGATGGTCGTGACCTTCGTGTCCGTCTTGTTCCTCGATGATGTCTTCGTATCGGTATCCATCGTCTTCGTCAATGTCGTAGCGGTTTTGCCGCGTATCAATTTTTTCCGACCACATATCGATGCCGCCTTCCAGACAACTTACGTTGGTGAATCCTTTCTGCTGCAGCCATTTTTGAAAACTGGGACTGCGGTCTTGCTTCCAGTCGATCAATACTATTTCACGATCCTTTTCGAAAGTTCTCATGATGTGCTCGTTGTTTTCGGAACTGATGATGTGCGACCCTTCAATCTTGGAAATATCCCGCTCCCAATTTTCGCGAATGTCCAGCAGGACGGGGCGGTTGTCGGCAGCAATTCTTTGCTGCAATTCTTCGCACGTCATGACGGAAATATTTTTCTCCACAAGTTCCTTTTTTTCCACTTCAATCTCGGAGATTTTTAGGATGTGATAACCGTATTTGGAATGAATCGGGCCGACGATTTTTCCCAAGTCTGCTTTGGAAATTTCTTGCCCCATCATGGACTGCAAATTATCTTCCGGCATCCATCCCAAGTCGCCGGCGTTTTCCTTGGACGGACAAGTGCTGTAACGCGTTACCACCTCTTCAAACGAAGCGCCGCCGTCTAACATTTTTTTCGCCGCAACGACATCTTCTTTGGAATGGGTAAAAATTTGGCTTGCTCGAACCCGCGTCATAGGTTTGCCTCCCGATAGTTTTTCAAATTGTAAAAGCCATGATATTACTCGTAACGCGCGATGTCAAAATTCATCACGGCGTAACAATCATCCGGTCCAGCAAATTATCATACTCAATACGATTGATCTGATAGTCAACGACGTCGTCGATGTGCTGCAATTTTGCGCCGCGTTCATCT
>DKID01000030.1 GCA_002454045.1 Nitrospina sp. UBA6727
GGCGGCGAACGACCCCGAACTCGCCCCCGCGATCACCCGCGCCGCCAAACGCCGAGCAGCCCGCCGCGCCAACCCGGGACGACGATGGTGGTTTGGGGAGTGACGGCGTGAAAAGTTGACGGTCGCCGCGGTGATGTCATCGCGACCGCCGTCGGCGAAGTTGTATAATCAGTAGCGTTTTTTTTCGGGAGGTTGGAGTCCGTGCGCTTTGTCGTCGTATTTCTAGTTTTGTTTTGCTTGCTGTCGTCGGTCGGCGCGGAGCCTCACAAATCCGCTTCCTTCCAGCAGGCGCTTCGTGGATACGACTACCAGTTTCCCCGCGATGATTTTTCGCACGATGAGTTTCGCATTGAGTGGTGGTATTACACCGGGAACTTGAAAAACGAAGGGGGCCGTTCGTTCGGTTACCAACTTACTTTCTTCCGCGTCGGACTCGAAGGGGCTAATCCCGTTGACAATCTTTCCTCTTGGAAAATCGACCACATCTATTTTTCGCATATGACGGTGTCGGATATTCGTGGAAAAAAATTTCATTTCTTCGAGCGCATCAATCGGAAAGGAATTAAAAACGCCGGCGCCGAATCTGGCCGACTGCATGTGTGGAATGAAGATTGGAGCCTGGTCGCAAAAGATAATTTCCACCATTTGCAAGCCCAGGAAAACGGGATGGGACTCAACCTGAAATTGACGCCGATAAAAAAACGAGTCGTGCATGGCATAGGGGGCATCAGCGAAAAAGGCAGTGGCCTCGGGAACGCTTCGCATTATTTTTCTTTCACGCGCATGGAAACCACGGGACAAATTTTGCTGGGGGGAGAAGTGATTCCGGTGCGGGGAACGAGTTGGATGGATCATGAATTTTCCAGCAACCAACTGAATGAAAACTTGGCGGGCTGGGATTGGTTTTCCATAAAACTCGACGACCGTACCGAGATCATGCTCTACCAGTTGCGCAATCGGGACGGGGGCAAAGACTCTCACTCCAGCGGAACTTTAGTTTTTCCCGACGGACAATCCCGCCACATCGTTGGTCGCGAGTTTTCCATCGCCGTCAATAAATTCTGGACCAGTCCGCACACAAAAACCACCTACCCCGCCGGCTGGACGCTCACTCTTCCCGAAGGAGTTCTCAACGTTACTCCTGATTTTTCGGATCAGGAACTTTATGATCTGCGTTCCATTTCCGGTTCTTATTGGGAAGGAAGCGTCTCTATAACGGGCAGGCTTCAAGAAAAAAAAGTGTCGGGGAAAGGTTATGTCGAACTGGTCGGCTACGAAAAATCTCTTGTGCAGAAATTGCCCGATTAGCAATTAGCAACGGCGGCGGATTAAAATCAAGACGGCCGAATATATCGTTGCGATAAAAATGAAATACAAAAAAATGAAGCACGGAAAATCTATCAGCAACATTGCGCACATGAAAAGCAACTGAAAACCCAGCGCCAAAATGCTCGTAGCACTCATGAAACCCGATGTCAACGACGCGCTATTTTTTCGCGCGGCGTGGTCCAGAATGTAAATCAATTTATCCTGCCAACCATAAATTATTAAGTACAAATAATGCAGGACGCGCAACGCGTGCGCATTGTCCCACGGATATCCCGCCGGCTTGTTCCACTCGTCCAGCCGACTTGTCTTGTCGCCTGCGCACGAATGTCTTTTGATTAAATAATAATAGTTGTAAACCGTCCCCTGAAGGCTGGCCATGATTAACGCCGCGAGCGCAACTGCAATGGGTTGGTCGGTGTAACGGGCGATCGCCAAAAAAAGCGCGAGGTTAACGATGAAGTCATTTACCGAATCCAAATAACGCCCGACCAGTGACGGCTTTTTTCTCGCGCGCGCCAAGGCTCCATCCGTCGCGTCGAGAAAACTTTTGAACACTAACAAGATTGCCGCGAGCGAAATATAGATTCCCTCCCAAATTAAATATGCGGCGATTAAACCTACCAGCGTGAAACACCAAGTAATAAATATCGGCGAGATAAAATGCAACGGTAGCAACAACCTTACTAGAAGGTTTGCGAGTGGACGCGAATAATCACTGAGGTCAACAAACTTTTCGTCGCGCGGTAATTTATCCATAAACGGAAAAGTTGTAAGTGGTGAGGGACGCGCAAACTTTCGTCGCCGATTCTATTTGGATGATCGCCCGTCGCCTCTACGGCTACGAATGACAGAGGCCGCAGATGCGGCAGATCGCGGTATTACAAACAGGTGTGCGCACCGCGTTTAATCCGCGCTGATAATCTTCCCACAGGAAACCGTTGCGATAGCCGTGATCGATAATATCCCACGGGAGGTAATCTTCTTTTTCATACTGGCGATATACATATCGGTCGGCGGGATGCTTCTTCAACGCACTCTTGGCGTCGTGACCGTTACTCAGGTAAGTTTTGAAAAACGCGTGCACACTTCGGTCTCCCCGCGACAAATAAGTTTGCAGGTAGGCTTCGTTCGGAGACCCGAAACTCATTTTCAGATACGGCAATTTACCGAGAGCATTTCTCACGCGGGCAAACTTTTTCTTCAGGCTCTTCACTTTTTCCATCGGATGCCATTGAAAAGGCGTTCCCGGTTTCGGCACCAACGGACTCAAACTGATGGTCACTCGGCCGATGTTTCCTCGCTCCCGGCACTCCTCGATATACGCCGCTTGAACTCGCTCGACCAACCGAATGAATTGATCGATATCCTCCTCGGTCTCATGGGGAAGTCCGATGATGGAATAAATTTTTAAATGCAGGATTCCTTTGCGCGTCAAGAAGCGGCACTTCTCGACAATGAAATCATCGGTGGCGGCTTTGTTGATGACGTCCCGCATTTTTTCGGAAGGACCATCCACCGCCACCGTCAACGTTTTCTGACCGCTCGCGATAATTAAATCCACCAACTCATCGGTGAGCGTTTCCATCCGCAAGGAAGAAAACGAAAGCGTCTTGCCCTGCTCCGTAATTTTCCGCGCCAATGCGGTCAGGTCTGGATGGTCGGTGACAGACGGTCCAACCATACCTATCGTCTGCGCCGACTTCCCCGCCGCGGTGATCACGGTGTCTAAGGAACGATAAGTTTTTTCCAAATTGGGGAGACGCGGCGGGCGGTAGATAAAACCCGCCGTGCAAAATCGGCAAGCCCAGATGCACCCGCGTGTTATTTCCATCAACGCCATGTTCTTAAACGTGGACTCTTCGTCGTGCAGAACCGAGTGGGTGCAAAGTGAATTTTCCTGTTCCACCCAATGCCGCACTACGCGGGAGGGAACCCCGTCCGACGCGGAAACTCCAACCTGTTGGTCTTGCTCCATTCTGGAACGATAATGTTGCGGCAAATAAATTCCGGGGATGGACGCGGCGCGCGCGAAGAATTTTTCCCTGTCATCATTCTCGCGCAGCAGTCCGAAAAATCGTTCCGCCATGCCCTCCCCTTCGCCGATGAACAAGACGTCCATGCACTCCGCCAATGGTTCGGGATTAATGAACACCGCCGACCCGCCAGCGGCAATCATCGGGAACGACGCCGCCCGTTTGTCTCTGTCCAAAGGGATGCCGAAGTATTTCAAAACTAAAACGGCGTTGAGGTAATCGGGCTCGAACGAAATCGAAAACGCGATGACGTCAAAGTCAAGCGGGTGCATTTTCAAATTCATCGAACGCAACGCGTCGCGTTCCAGAAACTCAGTTTCCGGTTTCCACCCGAGCGGCAAGGCATAGCAGTCGCACACCACCCCATCAATTTGGTTCAACAGGGAATAAACTTTTTGGAACCCCAAGTTGGCCATCGCCACATCGCGCGTGTTGGGATAGACAAGAAGCACGCGC
This sequence comes from Nitrospina sp. UBA6727, assembly GCA_002454045.1. Lineage (GTDB taxonomy): Bacteria > Nitrospinota > Nitrospinia > Nitrospinales > VA-1 > LS-NOB. Next base: position 3,819 of record DKID01000030.1, read on the forward strand.
AAGTCGTTACGCGCAAGGGTTGAATCAAGAGACGGATTGGATAAATAAGAAACCTGCATAAGCACCATCAAAAAAAGTCGCCGCGTTCACGGCGGCGAGACATGCAAACAAACGAAAAGTCACCGTAACAGATTTACTGTTTTATTGGCGACACGCCCAAGTCCCTACATATTTTGTTAGCTAAAATATCATTAACCACCATGTGTCTCGGAATGGCTGAGCGTTTGTTCAAAATTGGATGCCACCATGAATGTCTGCCTCCTTCACGTAGCAACTCACAACCTTGACTCCTGAGATATTTTTGTAATTGCTTTCGTCTCACATTGGCACAGTAATTTTTTCTTCTCGGTATACGTTGCCAGCAAATTTTATTGCATCTCGACGATTAAACTCTAATGCTTCGCTTAGGGTAATTTTTAATGTTTCCTTAAGTTCTTCCACACTTCTCTCTTGGCAATTGCCACCGGGTATTTCCTTAATCCAACCGATATACCGATCATGTTCCTGCTTTATAATCGCGGTATATTCATTTTTTGTTTTCATCGTACTCTCTAAAAAGGAAATAACATTTCGCCCTTAACTCCTATTATTGTTGCGATTGTGATGAACAATTTATTAGGCTGATGCTGGTCAAGCTTGGATTTCGCGAAGCAGTGCTTCTTGAATAAATTGATTGAGGCTTTTCCCAGAAGAACTTGCAGATACAAACGATTGCTTATGAATCTCTGGACTCACTCGTAGACGAATGTTCCCAGAAAATGATTTTTGCGGTGCAACATTTTTAGCGGCGCAAGTTTTAAGGTACATGTCAACGGAGTCTTTGAAAGCCTTTCTGATTCCTTTGATGCTGGAACCATAGAAGGTGATAACGGCGCCAACATCAATGACGCGACCAAATAGAATGTCCTCTTCCGAATCATATTCGAAACTTCCTGTATAGCCTTTGTGTTTTAACATTACTCTACTCCTGCTAGCGTTAAAAATTCTCTTACAGACACGACGGCACCCTTCGCAACTTCTTTCCGCAGATGCGGTCCATGAAATACAGCCACGTGATCATTTAAAACGACAGAAATCCTGGAACCGCTACCTTCAATTATTTCAGCACCCAAAGAAACAAATAGAGACTCAATATCTTTCCATGAAATGCTAGCCAAAGTTGGTTTTTTGTGAATATCTTCATAAGTTTTCCGGTGCTTCTTCCGCATGGTGTCAGTATGTGACACATTTACCGATTTGTCAATATATCATAAACATTCAAACATGAAGCCTAATCTCAAGATTGGGTGTGGGTGATAGGAAGGGGACGGCACGAACAGGCAAAAACTACGCCGTCACCCGTTGCCTGCAACGCATTGTCATCCCGGTCTTTTTTGTATCCCCCAGAATTCTCGCGCAATACGCTTACTATGCTCCTTGAATAGGTCTAAATCGTACGAGACATTGGCAACCAACAACTCTGCGTCAAAAATGAGAGGCTCTAATCCTGCTGCTGTCATTTCGTAATGCGCAAGGGTTGAATCAAGAGACGGATTGGATAAACAAGAAACCTGCATAAGCACCATCAAAAAAAGTTACCGCGCCCACTCTGCTCGGACGGGTCGAACAATAAGTTGTTCGTATTTTTTCGCAAACTACCTCGTGAATGCGATTGTTAGATTGCTCTTCATTTTGCAATTCTAGGTCTGCTCATCTTCTGGCGTAGCATTCTTTTGTTTCTTAAAATCTGGAATCGGTTCTTTCTCAAAACCACACCCTTTCTCATCAGATAGAATTACCAAATGGTTATAACGCTGACGAAGTGCATTAACCTCCATCTGCTCGGCCTTACTCAAATCCATAAAAAACAAGGGAACAAGCAAAAAGAACCCTGTTACGCCAAGCACAATATTTTTCCCTGTTTTTTCCGTCTCTGGAATCAGCAGTGTAATTTCACTTTCCGTAAACGATATTTCTCTTTCCAATGCCCTACATGATTTTCTTTCATCTCCATACTGATGCACCATCACTGGTGCCGCAGCTCTGCCAGCACAACTGACAACCATAAAACACAGTAAGACAACACCCGCGCTATCAGTTTTTTTAGTTCTTTCCTCATGCCCCTCCCTCCTTGGTTACTTAATTTATTTTAAGTCAACAACTAATCCGTGCGACGCAAACGAAGCACAGCATAGTCTGCGTCCGAACAAGCACCTTGTTGTATGACTCTCGCCTCACACACATAACATTTGGCGCAAGACACCACCCTTAACATCAATGATTAAGTTTGATGCTATCATGCTCTCGCAACTATCTCAAGATTAGGAGCCTGCGCCGAATGCTGCCGACGGACCCGGAAACAAAAATGCAGGGCTACCTGAAAAAAATCGCCGCCGGTCCGCGGTTGAGCAAAGACTTGACGGAAGAGGAAGCCGAAGACGCGCTGTCACTAATCCTCGACGACCGAGTTTCAAAAATCCGCGCCGGAGTTTTCCTCATCGCCGCGCGCATGAAACTGGAAACCGTGCCGGAAAATGTCGGCTATTGGCGAGCCTTGCAAAACCGTATTTCTCCGCCCGCGGTTGACCTCGACCAACTCCTGCAAATCGCCGACCCGTTTGATGGATTCCAGCGCGCGCCCTATCTCGGATTTTATGCGGTCCCGACGATCGCCCAACTCGGCTTGCCGGTTTATGGCCATTCATCACTCGCGTTGCCGCCGAAGTTCGGCATCACCTTCGAAGAAGTTTTGCTGAACCACTACGCGATTGGCAACGGCAAAGCGGAAGACCGCGTGACCTTGCTGGAAAAATATCGGTTCGGATATCTCAACGCCGCGGACACGTTGCCGCAACTGGAAACGTTGCGATCTTTGCGCATTGAAATCGTCAAGCGTCCCATGTTGGCCACCGTGGAAAAAATTCTTCTGCCCGTTAAAGCCAGGAAAAATATTCTGGCCACCACTTATTTTCACCGCGGCTACGAAGTCGCGCTCATCGCCATCGGCAAACTCAGTCAGTTCGACAAAGTTATCATCGGCAACGGCATGGAAGGCACCACGCTGTTCGGCGTTCACAAAGAAACGAAAATGTTTATCCATGATAAAACCGCCGCCGAAACGCAGCAGAAATCTTTGTCGCTGAAAACTCAGTATGACAAAGAAACGGCGCGGCGCATCGCGGCGGCGCAAGAAGAATTGAAACAGGCGGAAGTCACCCTCGCAACTTTGGCGACGATTGGGGAAGACGCGTTGCGGGCGGGGCGGGGACCGGCGAGTCTGCAAATCGCCAGTCACGCCGGGACGCTGACGCACCTTGCCGGATTGTTCGCCACCGCGCAAGAAGGATTTGACCGCGCGCTTGCCGTGCTGCAATCCGGCGGGTGTTACGAAAAACTAATGCAGTGGATTGAAGAAGCGAAGCGCGGAGCAGTCGTCCGTTAAACCGAGTTGAATTTTTGTTCGCCGTTTGTTCGCCGTGGAAATTTTTTCGCCGCGGTCGCCGTCGTCGTCATCGTTGCCACTATCGCCGCCGTGGGAAGTCATCGTTCATCGCCCGTGGCGTTGCGCCGTTTTCAACATCGGTTCGAGATGTTGCCACACCAAATCCGTGACGATGCGGTAACCGGAGGCGACGGGATGCAGTCCGTCGGGCTGAGTATGTTCGCGCTCCCCCGCGACTCCCTCCAACAAAAATGGCAGAAAATCCAAACTATATTTTTCGGCGAGGTCGGAATAAACGGTTGCAAATTCCCGCGCATAATCTTCGCCGTAATTGGGCAAGGCTTTCATTCCGGCAAGCAAAACGCGGGCGTTATGTTTCCGACAAACTTCGATCATGAGTTCCAAGTTGCGGCGTACTTCGTCAACGGAAAATCCGCGCAACCCGTCATTAGCACCGAGTGCGAGGATGACAATTTTCGGCGCGTGCTTCATCAACCAGTGGATACGCCGCGCGCCGCCGGCAGTCGTGTCGCCGCTCACCCCGGCGTTGATCACTTTGTGAGGGAACCCGGCGGCGGAAATTTTTAATTGTAATCTGGAAGGATAACTGTCTTCTTCTTTCACGCCGAACCCCGCCGTCAAACTGTCCCCCAACGCTAAGATCACAAACTTCTCCTCCGAACAAACGGGCGCCGCGACCGACAACGACAGCAACCCGGACAAAAAGAATAATCGGAAATATTGGTTTCGCAAAATCATTCGCATCTTTTTATACTACAATGATCGACCCGACCTTGAATTGAAAACGCCCGATGATTTATCGTGATTGAAATAAATGGATTAGTAAAAACCCTGCGCGGCGGCGGGCACGAAGTCGAAATCCTGAAGTCCCTCGACCTCACCGTTCCTAGCGGACAATGGCTGGCGATCACCGGCGCATCGGGAAGCGGGAAGACTACGCTGATCAGTTTGATTGCGGGATTGGACACCCCGACACGCGGGCAAATTGTGATCGACGGGCAGGATATCACAAAACTCGATGAGGACGAACTCGCGCTACTGCGCGGGAAAAGGTTCGGCTTCATCTTCCAAAACTTTCACCTCATCCCAACTTTAACGGCGCGGGAAAATGTTGTGCTCGCGGCGGAACTGAACGGCACTTCCGACGCGACGCAAAAAGCCGACGCGTTGTTGCACACCATCGGTCTCCGCGACCGACTGCATCACTATCCCGCCCAACTTTCCGGCGGCGAACAGCAACGCTTATCTTTGGCGCGCGCCTTCGTCAACGAACCCAACATCATTCTCGCCGACGAACCCACCGGCAACCTCGACTCCAAAAACAGCGACCACATCCTCGAACTTATGCTCGAACTGCATCGGGTGCAACGGGCGACCATCATCATGGTGACGCACGAACCACGCGTCGCCGCAAGTTCGCAACGCATCCTGACACTTGCCGACGGGCAAATCATCGCGGACCGGATGAACCTATGAAATCTTCGCAACTGAACCTGCGGCAACTTTTTGCGTTGGCTTTCGCCGAGTCGCGCGGCGCGTGGCGGCGGATGTTATTTTTTATTCTCTGCATCGCCATCGGCGTCGGCGCGGTGATGACGGTGAAAAGTTTTTCGACTTTGGTCGGCGAAGCCGTACAAAATCAGGCGAAGGGTCTTCTGTCCGCCGACATCGCCATCCAAGGAAGTTGGCAACAAACTCGGGAAGAGGTGGAGTACCAAAAAAAGATTTTGCCCGCGGCGGCGGAGTTCGTCTTCATCAAAGAACTTCACGGCATGGCGCGATTCAAAAGTCCGACGCCCGACGCGAAACCCGGCACGCTAATCGCCGAACTCAAAGCCGTGCCGCTTGTCGGCGCGCAATATCCTTTCTACGGTGAATTGAAGAGCAAGCCGCAAAAACCGTTGGCGGCGTTGTTGGCTAATGACGGCGCGGTGGTGGAGCCTTCGTTCTTGCTAAAAACTAATTTGCAAGTGGGCGACAAATTTTCCCTGGGAAAAACCGAAGTGCGCATCACCGCGGCGGTGCTCTCGGAACCAGACCGCATCTCCCGAGCATTCAGCCTCGGTCCCCGCGTTTTTATTTCCCGCGCGTCTTTGGACAAAGCGAAATTGATTCAGCCCGGCAGCCGCATCCGACACCGCACTCTCATACGGTTGCCGCCCGGGTTTGATCCGCAAAAAGCCGTGACGCTTTTGCAGCAAGGCGACAAGTCAATTTCCATCCGCACCTACAAGGACGTGCAATCGTCGGTGTCCAGTTTCGTCGAGCGGATGGGGCAATATCTAAGCGCGCTGGGGGTCATCGCGCTACTCATGGGCGGCATCGGCGTCGCCATGATCATCCGCACTTTCATGGCGCAGAAACTCGACACGCTGGCAATCTTGAATTGTCTCGGCGCTTCGTCGCGAACTTTATTCAAAGTGTACCTTCTTCAATCCATGCTGATGGGATTGGCGGGCAGTCTCGTCGGCATAGGCGTCGGGTTCGCGCTCACCTTTCTGCTGCCTTCCAAAGTGGAAGGATTGATCAACTTAAAACTGGAGCCGACTTTCTATTGGACGCCCGCGTTGCAATCGCTCTTGCTCGGTTGCGCGGTCACGCTTTTGTTTTGCCTGCGTCCTTTACTGAGCGCGGTGAAAACTCCGCCGCTGCGTTTGTTCCGCAGAAATTTCGAAAAAGAAAAACAGGAGCCGCGACGGCAACGCTGGATTTCCGCGGCAACGCTGGGGTTGGGACTGACGGCGTTGATTTCCTGGCAGGTGGAATCCATCAAGCACGGTTTGATTTTTCTTGCCGCGCTGACAATTTCAGCGGGAATATTCGCGCTGGCGTCGTGGCTACTTCTGAAACTTTTGCGAACGTTGCCGCCGCCGCGTTCCATCGTCCACCGTTACGGCGTGTCCAATCTCACGCGACCCAACAGCCAAGCCACCGCCATCATCACCTGTCTCGGCATGGGCATCATGCTAATCCTCACGGTGCGCTTGGTGCAAATGGATATGCTGACGATGCTGAACAAAAATACCGAGAGCCGCCCGCCGAATTATTTTTTCGTTGACATCCAACACGACCAAAGAAAAATTTTCACCGCCGTCCTCGATCAAGTTGCGCCGGAAGCAGAGCGCACCCTCACGCCGCTAGTGCGTTCGCGCCTGCACAGCATCGACGGCAAATTGATGGAAGGCTGGGAATACCAGGACAAGAGCAAAGAGGAATGGTTCATCACCCGCGAGTTCGTGTTGACTTCCATGGCCGACCCGCCCGGGCGCGACAACGAAATCATCGCCGGAAAATGGTGGGACGCCGCCCGCCGCGAAAACGCCGAGGTGTCGTTAGAACAAGACGCGGCGAAAATATTGAACGCCGAAATCGGCTCGCAACTCACCGTCAACATCCAAGGCATTCCCACCACCGCCACCGTGACCAGCATCCGCAAAGTGAATTGGCGTAGCCTGCGCACAAACTTCTACATGATCTACTCGCCCGGAGCACTCCAAGACGCGCCGCTCACCTACGTCGCCACGGTGCACGTCCCCGACCACAAAGAGTTGCCGCTGCAACACGCCGTCATCGCCGCGCTACCCAACATCACCGCCTTGAGCACGCGCAACATCATCGACACCATCGAATCCACCGTGACCAAACTGATCACCCTCGTCGACTTCATGTCGGGGTTCGCCATCGCGGCGGGACTCCTCATCCTCACCGGCTCCATCGCGTCCACCAAGTTCAGACGCCTGCGCGAGTCGGCGATACTAAAAATATTGGGAGCCCGGCGCAAAGTGGTCGCCGCAATTTTGGGAGACGAGTACGCCGCGTTGGGAGTGATCGCCGCGTTGGTGGGGATTACGCTTGCGCAGGGACTTTCCTGGGCAGTGATGAAATACATGATTAAATCCGACTGGCACCTTTACCCGACCACCGCCGCGTGGGCGTTCTGCCTCGCAGTTTTGATTACGGTGACCACCGGCATCGCGAGCAATTTGGATGTAGTCCGCGCCAAGCCGTTAAAGACTTTGCGCAAAAGTGAAAATTGACCGCCGCCGCGGCGGAATGGTTGACGGCAGCGCAACATTGCGCGCGATGGAAAACGCAACGCGTCACGTGCAACAAAAAAGCCCCGCGCCGTTGGGTTGGCGAAGTCCGAGGAAACCATCGCCGTCCATAACTGCACGGGGCTTTTGTTGTTACTTCACGATGCCGCCGCGAAAAGTTTTCGCGCCGTCAACGACTACCAGCCTTTGCCGAAACCTACGCCGAAACTGGTCTCGCTGTTGGAAGTAGCACCGCCGATTTTTACGAAGGCGTTCTCCCAAATGTTGAAATGCGCGCCGATGGCAATTGCGGTTTCGCTGTCAAACGTGCCCGCCGCGATGCCCCAGCCGCCGCCTTTTATCGTCGGCAGATGCGCCATCGCCACTGCCATGGCGACGCCGGAGCGGTTGGTTTCAATGTCGTCGCTGTTGCGGGTGACATCGGCTCGCATGTCTTTGAAGTCAACGCCGCCGATGGTGACGCTGTGATCCGCAGTGCCGATGACGATTTCGTTTTCGCCGGCGTCCGCGCCTGCGCCGATGGCAATGCCGTTGCCCTTGGCTTTTGCGCCGTCGCCGAGGGCGACACCATTTCCACCGCTAACTCTTGCGTTTCTACCTATGCTGACGGCACCATCGGGTTGCGTTTCAACTAGCTCCAAGGCATCGATTCGAGCTTGGACGAGGTCAGCGTTAGCATCTGCTGCAACACTGCCAAGCGCTACGAGTTTCACGGAAAATTCATTTGCGGCAACGGCGGTTCTTGCTGCGGCATCTGCCTTTTCAGCGTTGGTGACTGCCAATGTACGGGCAACACGATTGCTCGCGTCAGTGGTATCGGAACTCAGGAGCGTTTCCGCATCTGCCAGCGTCTTTGCCGTCCCGCTATTACCATCCGCCGACCTAACGGCGTTGGCAAGTTCCACAGCCGCATTTACAACTGTGCGCGCGTCGGTGGATGCAGCGGCATCGACGTCAAAAATATCTCGAAAACCTTGGATATAACCTTCTCTGGTGCTTTGCGCTTTTGCGCCTTCACCGATGACGACGGTGACAGCCTCGTGGTGACCCGCATAAGCCGGCGATGCCAAC
>DKID01000012.1:0-59837 GCA_002454045.1 Nitrospina sp. UBA6727
CTCGCCATGAATACATCGGCAGAGAAATCGCAGAGCACGGCGGTGACGGCGGGGGGATTAGGAATGACGGTGGCGGTCGCAATGAAAAACGCCGCGGCGGGAATGACGGCGGTGGCGGTCTCGTCGCTTAGTGGGCGCGGGGGCGAATGTCGATGAGTTTGATTTCTAGTTTTTCTTTGCCGTTCCAAATGTTGAGGTTGAGTTCGTAGGCAATGTCAAAAAGTTCCGCGGCGGGGTTGACCGATTCAAACACGGCGGCGAAACCAAACCCCACGCCTTCAATCCGTCCGTCACCCTGCACGGCGCGAAACCGCACATGATTTTTTTCCGCGCCGATAAATTTCACCGCCTGAATTTTCACGCCGCGTGATAAAAAACTGGGCACTGGATTTTCCGCGCCGAATGGTTCCAGCAAACTTATTTGTCCGTAGAGGGCGCGGTCGATTTCCGCAATGTCTAACACGGTGTCCACTCGCACTTCGGGAATCAAATCTTCGTCGGTGAGATGCCGACGTCCCACTTCGTTTATGGCGGCGCGAAACGCATCGACTTGTTCCTCTTTGATGCTGAGTCCCGCGGCGTAAGCGTGGCCGCCAAATTGGATGAGGTGCGCGGAACAATCGGTGAACGCTTTGAACAAATTGAATCGCGGGATGCTGCGTCCCGACCCTTTCCCCCGCCCGGCTTCGAGCGCGACGAGAATCGCGGGGCGGTGATATTTTTCAACCATGCGCGCGGCGGCGATGCCGACTACGCCGGGGTGAAAAATTTCCGACGCTAGAACGATGACCCGATCTTTTTCCGTATTGACTTGGCGATGAAAAAGTGCGTCCGCCTCGGCGACGGTTTCTTTCTGAATTTCTTTGCGCTCGCGGTTAACCTGTTCCAATTCCCGCGCGAGAGTTTGCGCTTCCTTTATGTTCGTGGATGTCAGCAAGTGCAAACCGTTGTCGGCTCTGCCCAATCTGCCGGCGGCGTTGAGACGGGGACCCAGCGCAAAACCCACCGCGCGCGCGGAAACATTGCCGACGACGCCGGCGATTTCCTTCAACGCAACTAGCCCGGGCTTGGAAGTGGTGGACAACATCGCGAGCCCGTGTCGTGTCAAAATGTGATTCTCGCCGGTCAACGGCGCGACGTCGGCGATGGTGCCGAGGGCGAGCAAATCCAAATGACGTTTCAGATTGGGCAAGCGTTCCTTGCGCCAGCCCGCCGCGTACAATCCGTTCCGCACTGCAATCGCCAACTTGAACGCCAAGCCGACGCCGCATAAAAATCGGTACGGATATTCGCAATCGGCGCGATGCGGATTAAGTACCGCGACGGCCGCGGGCAATCCGCCTTCCCCCACTTGATGATGGTCGGTGATGATTACGTCCAACCCGATTGCGTTCGCCAACGCCACTTCCTTTACGCCGGTGATGCCGCAGTCGGCGGTGATCATCAACCCTGCGCCGCGGTCGCGGATTTTGCGAACCGCCGCCGAGTTGAGTCCGTAGCCTTCCGATTGGCGTTCGGGCAAATAGGCATCGACCGCGCAATTCAAGTCGCGGAAAAAATGTGTGAGGAAAGCGGCGGAGGTTACGCCGTCAACATCGTAATCGCAAAACACGGTGATGGATTCTTTTTGGTCTAACGCGCGAATCACCCGGTCCACGGCTTGACGCATGCCCGTCATCAAAATCGGATCGTGCAGGCGGCGGAAATCCGCTTCCAAAAAATCGCGCGCAGATTCCAGCGAAGTCGCGCCGCGATTCACAAGAAGCGTCGCCACCGCGGCTGGCAGATGGAGTTCGCGCGCGAGCAGGGACACCGCCGATGGCGATGGTTCGGCAAGGCGCCAATTTTTTTTGGACAATGACAACATGCGAGGATTACCGGTTCACATATTCCGCAACGCCTTTGAAAGTGTTGCGATGAATCGGGCAGGGGCCATGCTCGGCGATTAAATCTTGATGCCGCCGCGTGCCGTATCCTTTGTGGCGGGCAAATTCGTATTGCGGATAGAGGCGGTGATAGTCTTCCATAATACGGTCGCGGGTTACTTTGGCGAGAACCGAAGCGGCGGCGATGGAAAAACTTTTCGCATCGCCTTTTACAATCGCCCACTGCGCCGCGGACGAATCTATTTTTTGGTTGCCGTCGATGAGGAGGAGGTCGGGGTCGGACGGAAGATTTTCCACTGCGCGCTTCATCGCCAATTTTGCCGCGCGGAGAATGTTGATTTCGTCGATCACTTCCGGGTCAACCGTGGCGATGCCGTAGGCGACCGCCTGCGTTTTTATTTTCGGAAACAGTTCTTCGCGTTTTGCGGGCGAAAGTTTTTTGGAATCATCCAAACCGTGAAGAATAATATCGGGAGGCAAAATCACGGCGGCGGCAACCACCGGTCCCGCCAAAGGGCCGCGCCCCGCCTCGTCTACTCCGGCGACAAGCCGATGACCCTTTGCGCGCGCCTTGATTTCGTAGTCCCATAAATTTCGTCGCATAGGCGAAGCGTCATGAACTTTTCGCGGCGGCGTTGGTTTTTTTGCCGCGAGACTTTTTCGCTTTCGTCGTGGACGACGGGGCTTTGCGTTCTTTGAGGCGAGCCGCCTTGCCGCGCAACTCGCGCAGGTAATACAATTTGGCGCGGCGCACTTTGGCGCGTCTGAGGATTTCAATTTCTTCGACGCGGGGGGAATGAAACGGAAATATGCGCTCCACGCCGATGCCAAAAGAAATTTTGCGCACCGTCAGCGTCTTACGAACTCCGCCGCCGCGCATCTTGATGACGACGCCTTCGATGATTTGAATGCGTTCTTTCTCTCCTTCGACGATGCGCATGTGCACCTTGACGGTGTCACCGATGTGAACATCGGCGACTTTTTTTTTCATTTCTTCCGCTTCAATCTGATCTACTAAATTCATGACCCTCTCTCCTTCGGAAATCCGTTTTGGTGGATAAATTATTTTCGGTCCGCGTTAAAAATTTTTCGTGACGCTCTCGTCGCCCCTGCCCAACAGTCGGTCTAATATAATCGCCACGGCGGCGCGCACTGGCAAGTGATTGAACCTGGCGTTGCCTTCGATGGGTTGCAGGATGTGGTCGGCGTTGCGAATTAAATTTTTTTCCAAGCCCCACCCGGTGCCGAAAACCAAAAGTGTGGGCCGCCCGTCTTGTAATTTTTTTCGCAACGTTCCGAACTCAATGCTGTTCGGCACCTGCTTGGCTCCGGTGACCACCACGCGCGGGGTGCCGCTTTGTTGCGTCGCGTCGGCCACCGCGGCGTCTAGGCTTTTCATAACTTTAGTTTTCAGCAAGGCTTCTTTTCGTGTCGGATTATACTGCGCCCCGTGTCCCTTCATCCAATGTTCGATCAACTTTTCCACCAGTTGCTGCTGAGTTTTTAGTGGCGTGATTACATAAAAAGTGCCGACGCCGAACGTCCTGCAAATCCGCGAAATGTCGTGCACATCCAAAGTTGTGACGGAGGAAACTACCACCTCGCCCAGTTTGTTATAAACGGGAAAGTGTACCAGCGCCAGATGAATATTCGAATAGTGCGTCGCGTCCAATGCTGTCCTGTGTCAAAACTTTTCGTTGCGCGGCTACTTATTTTTTTTGAGCAGGTCAGGACGAACCCGCGCGGTTTTTTTCAACGCTTCCGCTTTTTGCCAGTCGCGTATTTTTTTGTGGTCGCCGGAAACCAAAATCTCCGGCACCTTAAATCCTTGATAATCGCGCGGCCGGGTGTATTGCGGATATTCCAGCAAGCCGTCGGTGAAAGATTCTTCCGCCGTCGACGCCGGGTCGCCCAGCACCCCCGGCACCAATCTTGATATGGCTTCGACGAGAACCATCGCGGGAATTTCGCCGCCGGTCAAAACGTAATCGCCGATGGAAATTTCTTCGTCGACGAAATGCCGCGGCACTCGTTCGTCCACGCCTTCATAGCGACCGCAAATTAAATTCAGGCTCGGCAAGCGGGAAAGTTCCCAGGCTTTTTTTTGATCAAAGGGCCGACCCGCCGGGGACAATAATATCGTGCGAGTTTCGGGAACTTCCTTTTTAATCGCGGCGATAACGCGGGCGACGGGCTCGACGTTTATGACCATGCCCACCCCGCCGCCGAAGGGGGCGTCGTCCACCTTGCGATGTTTGTTCAGGCTGTAGTCGCGCAAATCGTGAACGCGAATATCCAGCAACCCTTCTTCCCGCGCGCGCTGAATGATGCTGTCCCCAAAAGGCGATGCGAACATCTCGGGAAATAAACTGACGATGTCAAACCGGAGTGTCATCGAACAAACCCTCGACGCGACGAAAAACCAGTTTGCCCGCTTGCAGGTCAACGGACTTGACCACCGAGTCGATCATGGGGAGCATCCACTCCGCGTCGCCGTTGTCACCGTTTCGTACTATGTACACATCGTTGCTCCCCGTTGGGACGACGTCGACGATGACCCCGCAGGGTTGGCTCTCTTCGTCGAAAACTTCGAGTCCTTCCATTTCGAAGCGATAATATTCTCCCGCCGGCAGCGATGGAAAATCCGCGCGGCTCACCAAAACTTCGTCCCCCGTCAGAAGTTTTGCGGACGCGATGTCGTCAACTTCCGCCAACTTGATGATGAAGGGAGCATGCGCCCCGCGAATCGACTGCACCTGCGCTTGCTTTTTTGCTCTAGCCAAACGCACCGTCTGCCCGCCCGCAAACTCAAACCCTTCGTGGTCGTGGGGATAAAACTTCAACTCGCCTTTCAGTCCGTGCGTGCGCGCAAGTTTGCCGACGGGAATCCAGTCCACGGATTAAACTCCGACGCCGGCTTTTCTGAAGAGGGCGTCCACGGTTTTGCTCGGCTTCGCGCCTTTTTTGATCCACGCCACGGCTTTGTCCGCGTCAACTTTGCAACCCGCCTCACGATTCAGAGGGTCGTAGGTTCCGAGAATCTCGAGAAATCTGCCGTCTCTTGGCATGCGGGAATCCGCCGCCACGATGCGATAAAAAGGTTTCTTCTTTGCTCCCCGCCGCGTTAATCGAATTACAACCGCCAATTTATTTTCTCCTGTTTTGCGGGACTAGCCCGACGTTTTTTTGCGGTCCGTAAAGTTGCCGACGAATAAAAAACTCCGCCTAAAAAAATTGGCTCCCCGACATTCCGCGTCCCCGCAAGACTGCCGAAGTTGAGGCCGCCGCACGAGCCGATAAATTATCACACATGAGACCGGGCGAAAAATTTTAAGTTGAAGGGGACGGTCAGATTTATTTCAGGCGCGGCAGTATATAGTAACAACCGCGCGCGCGCAAGAAATTAGAACGCGACGCGACCACCGCACCGGTGATGGCGATGACGGTGGGGGAAGCATCGCGGCGGTGACGGCGGCGGCGCGCAAAAGTTTTTAACGGCGCGACGGCGGGCGAAAACTTTTCACGGCGACGTTTTCATCCGCCGGTGACGCGGCGCGGCGGCGCGATTAGCAGAGGGATGCTCCGCCGTCGATGAATAAAGTTTCGCCGTTGACGAATTTGTTTTCCATCAAATAGTCCAAGGCGTGGAGGATGTCGCCCAAGTTTCCGTGGGTGCGGGTCGGCACATTCTTCGCGGCTTTTTCCAGATAGTCCGCCGCGCCGCCTTGTGGCGGGATGATGAGCCCCGGCGCGATGCCGTTGACGCGAATCGATTCGCCCCATTCCACCGCCGCCAATTCCGTCAGGTGTTGCAAAGCGACTTTGCTGACGGAATAAGCCGCGAAGGTGGGAACCGTCCTCGCCACCCGCTCATCGAGAATGTTGACGATCAACCCTTTGTTGACCGTGCGTTTGTATTCGCGCATCAGCAAGTACGGCGCGATGAGATTGAGGTGAAGCGTGTCGACCAAAGTTTCCGTGCGCGTTTGCTCCACGTTTTCTTGAACGAAGTTGGCGGCGGAATTGACCAGCAGTTCCACTTGATTAAAGTCCCGTAAGATTTTGCCGATGAACGATTCGGCGACGCGCGATTTTCTTAAGTCGCCCGCGTAGCCGCGACATTGCACCCCTTGCGCGCGTATCGCCTGCATCGTTTCCGCACTGTCCGCCCCGGAACTGTGGTAAAGCAGGGCGATGTCAAATCCTTTGCGGGCGAGATGCAGAGCCATCTCGCGGCCAACGCGGATTGCCCCCCCCGTCACAATAGCTGTCGGCATCTTCGTCTCCCGAGATAGGCTTGTGTTATACTTTTGAGGAAAAATTATTTAACGCCAATTGCCCGTTAAAATCCACCGAAAACCAAACTTCCCGCTTGGCGGAAACCGTTTTTCAATCTGAAACAAAATCAGGAGTGCCGCAGTTATGAGTGAAAAAAAATGCGTGAACATCGCCGTCGTGACGGTTTCCGACACGAGGACAGAAGTGGATGACAAATCTGGGCAGATGCTGGTTGACCGAATTCAAACGGCGGGGCATCGCTTGGTCGAAAAGAAAATTATTAAGGACGAAAAAAAACTGCTGCGGAAACAATTGAAAATATGGATCGCCAATCCCGATGTCGACGTGGTAATCGCAACGGGCGGGACGGGCGTGACGGGACGCGACATTACGCCGGAGGCTTTCGAAGCATTGTATGAAAAATCGATTCCCGGATTCGGCGAACTGTTTCGCATGTTGAGTTATGAAAACATCCGCACATCCAGCCTGCAATCACGCTGCACCGCCGGGGTCGCCAACGGCACCTTCCTGTTCGCGTTGCCGGGTTCCACCGGAGCGTGCAAAGATGGATGGGACCAGATTCTCGTCCACCAACTCGACAACACCCACAAGCCCTGCAACCTCGCCGAACTGATTCCGCGCCTCCGCGAAAAATAATCGCCGACAACCGCGACGGCGAACACACCGTAACCGCGGCGCGAAAGACGCTAACGAAAAACGCGAAATGGAACAACTCAAATTTGCAGTTAATCCCGACGCGCACCGACAACGGCTTGATATTTTTCTATCGGTTCAGCCAATGGAGATTAGCCGATCGCGCTGGAAAAAATTAATCGTCGACGGTCGGGTGACGGTCAACGGCGCGGAACAAAACGCAGGTTATAAAGTCCGCGCCGGCGACCAAATCACGGTGCAAGTGCCCGCGGCGACGACGATGAAAACTTCGCCGCAAGCCATTCCACTGCAAATTATTTTTGAAGACGAACATCTCATCGCGCTGGACAAAACGGCGGGGATGGTGACGCATCCGGCGCCGGGGCATTCCGCGGGAACTTTGGTCAACGCGTTGCTACATCATTGCGATGACCTGTCGGGAATCGGCGGCGTCGAGCGTCCCGGCATCGTTCATCGGTTGGACAAAGATACATCGGGATTGGTCGTCGTCGCCAAAACCGAAGCGGCGCACAAAAACTTGGCGGGGCAATTCAAAAACCGCGAAGTCCGCAAAGAATATCTGGCAATCGCGACGGGCAATGTTAAGGAGGACAAAGGCGTGGTCCGCGCCGCGGTCGGTCGCCACAAAGTTCACCGCAAAAAGATGGACACGAAATCCCGCAACGGACGCGACGCGCAAACGGAGTACGAAGTTTTACACCGCGGCGAAAGTTGGTCCTATCTTCGGCTTTTTCCGAAGACTGGGCGGACGCATCAAATCCGCGTTCATCTGGCTTCGATTCATCACCCCATAATCGGCGACAAACTTTACGGCGGGAAATCTGCGCAACACAAAATGGCGCGGCAGGCTTTGCACGCGCACAGGTTGGAATTGAAGCATCCGGTCACGGACTCAAACTTATCATTTTGCGCGCCGCTGCCGGCGGACATGGCGGACTTCTTGCGGTCTTACGGATACGGCGACGGTGACGACGGGCGGTGACGGCCGCCGATAAGTTTTGACAACTTGGCGGGACGGCGAACGTCGGCCGCGTCCGTCCCCGCGGCGCGGCGATTCAAGTTTTCGCGGCGGCCTCAAAATTGTGAGTTAATTGTGGAAAACTTCCGCCGCCATGAAAACTCGCTATTCTTGCGCGACGGCGAAATCTCCGCGCGCGAAAAAAATGCTTAATCCCCTTGTTTTTTCAACACGTTATAAAATTCCCGCGTCGTGACGGAAAATCGGCGGCGGCGGGAAGCGGCGTTTTATTTTCTCCACAATTTTTTTTGGATTTGGCGAGGCTCGGCAAAACGGCGTGAAATAGGGAGGGGAACGGGGTATCAAAATCCTAGCATGCTTTTTCTCGCTTCATTAAAGTGTCAAAAAACATTACATCCCGCGCGACATGACTTCCCCCCGTCGGAGGCTTGAATATAGGGATGAATCGCGTTGCGGATTTTTGACACCGGCGATGCCGTCATTATACTTAATCCAACGCCAGCCAAGTCGCTCGCGACCCTGGCGCAATCAACAAATTAAAGGCGTGCGGCGGGCATCGTCAAACCGACTTTGTAAGACGCGAGGTTCCGTCCCGAACATCGCCCATCGCCTTATTTGGTAGGGCGTTCGAAGTGGGCGCGGTCGGCAAAAATAAATTTTCCACACGAACTGTGTAAAACCTTTGGAAAACGCGATGGAATCATCCGCTAACATAACGCAATTAAAGGCGTTAGGGTCTCCTGACTAAAAAGTGCGCAATCTGGCAACGCCTTGATTTTACAGGGACGACGGCGCGCGGCGACCGCAACGCCAAAATCCGATGGCGGCGCAACGATGACGGCGACGGCAGTGACGGTGGTGGCGGTGGCGGAGCGCAACGGCGGCGTTCGGGGGGAAGGAGTCCGCCGCTAAACTGATTTTCGGCGGAAGGGAAACGCCGGGCGCTGGCCCTTGCGCTTCGCCAGGCGGGGAGGTTTGCCGTCATCGCGAACGGCGGCGGGGCTATCCTTTGCTTCTTTGTCGCTGGGGGATTCTATCTTTTTTAACAACTTTTTATATTCTAAAAATCACTCTTTCGGACTATTGTCTTCGGTAAATTTTGACTTACTTGCTTTAGCAACCCCATATCCACCTAATCCACCTCCCAACAAATAAACGATTGCTTTAATTATTTCCATCGCTATATCTTTATTTCCAGAGTACATAGCATAAAAAATAGTGGCAAAAACAAGCATTACTATTATTCCGATAAACAGATATGTATAAATCCGCACTTTAAGCGTATGGTCTCGATGTAATTTTCTATCTTCAACTTTGGCTTTTAGAGCAACTTTTCCAAATTCAAATCCATGCTCGCCTTTTTGTTTTTGTAATGCTAACTGCTCGGCTCTTATTTCTAGTTCTCTCGTCTGATTATTAAGAAAAGTTTTTAATAAATCTGGTGTTAGATTAGTGGACATATGCGAAATTATAGAGCCTTATAATTAGGAATTTTGTACCTTACCCGTATTTTTCCAAAATCGTCGAAATCGGTATCGGTATTTGTAAATTTAGGAGGAATAATTTTAATTGAGTCAATGTTCTCTTTTTCTTCTTCGGTTAAAGACATAAAACGCTCAATACTAAGATCTTCCACATCAAGTTCAAATGTTTCTATTGTAGTCATATTGATTACCCCCTTTCGTACAGCATACACCAATGGATAACAAGATGTATTTATTCATAATCAAAAAAGGGACGCTACCTTTTTTAGGTCTTTATCTGCATCACCAAAGAAAACATCTTAATCTAGATTTATCGTGGGCACAACTCCGCATAATGCTTGAATTCAGCTGACGCGTTCGGCGGCGTTCGGGGGGAAGGAGTCCGCCGCTAAACTGATTTTCGGCGGAAGGGAAACGCTGGGCGCTGGCCCTTGCGCTTCGCCAAGCGGGGAGGTTTGCCGTCATCGCGAACGGCGGGGCTATCCTTTTCTTCCTTCATGACGCCGTCGGTCGCGGCCGTGTCGCCGTCGCTGGGGGATTCTTCTTCCTCGGTAATGATTTTTTTCGTATTCCTCATTTGATACTTTTTCCACGCCATTCAAAAAGAAATAGAAAAGCACCGTGGCGTTATTCAGCATCTAACGCCTGAATTCATCCGCCGCGTTAGCAGTGGCTGGAATGATTTGTTTAGGTGAATTATAGAAAATAATATCAATAACTTGCATTTAATTTACACTGCCTCCTTTATTTCGTATTTCGCACGTCATAAGTCTAACTCTATGATAACTGGGTTGTGGTCGCTAAATTCACGAACATTATCGTTGTCTAAAACATCGCAGTTGATTAAATTTTTCTCAAGCCTTTTACTGATAAAAAAATAGTCATTTTGCCAAGGCTTTTCACTTCGACTATGTCTGTGGGTTTGCACAAAATCATCAAAAAACATATCGAAACAATTCACTAAACCAAATTCTCTTAGCCTATCAAATAGAACTTTATGAGAATTTCCTGTCTGTTGTTCGTCTATTTGTAGGCTTGCATTAAAATCACCACCGAGTACTATGTTATGCCTTGTGTCTCTACTTTCTAAAATACCCGTTAAATCTGAAAACATCCTGTGTAAATTTGGAATTGAATAAACAACATTTGAAATCTTTTCCATTAAGCCGTACAAAGAAATCACTATTAACTTTAAATCTTCTTTTATTGTAATCTCCGTTGCTGTTATGGAGCCAAAAAAATCAGTTGTAAATGAAACCTCTCTGATTTTATATCTTGAACTATAAACCCCAGAACCCCATGGGCGTGTTCCGCCAATAGCATTCCAAACAAGCTGAGATGAATTGAGCACTTCTAAATTTGGATATGACTCTTGAAACAGCAATACATCGCAATCAATGCTCTTAGCTAAGTATTTCCATGCTTCTTTATCGTGCTTTTTGTGGTTCCAGTGTGCCATATTCCATGTTGCAAATTTAATATTCATTTATGACACCTAACGGCGGAGTTAACCTGCCGCGTTAGCGGTCAGGCGGAATGAATAGCGGCGTAGGTGATAGCCGCAAAGTTGGTGGCCTTTACAATTATACCGCGCCAGACCGAGCCACTCAAGCACGGTCGGCATGATGTCCACGTTTTCCGAAAAGCGGTCGACCGTCGTCCCGCGCGCGCCGCCGGTTTGGATTTTTCATCGTCGTTCTCCCAATCGTTCAACCGCCGCTCTCATCGGCAACGCGGATAAATATACGGCATCCTCCGGGAATCCCACAATCTTTCGCGCTGTGATAAAATGCCCGCATGATTGATTACCGCGTGGTTTCCAATTTCAACTGGTCGCTTTTTCTAGCGTGTCTGGGAATCTCCATCCTCGGCGTGGTGATTATCTACAGCGCCAACCACGGTCAGTCGGAAGATTTTTTGCGCGGACTTTACATCAAACAAATTTACTGGATCGGCTGCGGGCTGGTCGCCATGTTCATCGCCGTGGCACTGGATTACCGCTGGCTCAGTCGCCACGCCTACCTCATTTATTTTTTCGCGCTGTTGGCTCTCGCTTACGTGCTGGCGTATGGAGTAACGGTGTCGGGTTCCCGCCGCTGGATTCACATCGGCGCCATCAGCATTCAAGTGTCCGAGTTTGCGAAAGTGTCGTTGGTCATCGCCTTAGCCAAATACTTTGAGGAGGGAAAGATGTCGGGGCGATATACGTTGAAAGACCTGTTCGTTCCCGCCGTGATGACCGCCGCGTTAGGAGGGCTCATCGTCATCCAGCCCGACCTCGGCACCGCCATCATGATTTTTTTCGTCTTCATGGTTTTCATCGCCGCCATCGAAATGAAGACCGCGACCGTGATAAAACTTTTCAGTAGCATCCTCCTGCTGGCTCCGACAATCTGGTTCTTTTTGAAGGACTATCAGAAATCCCGACTCTTGACTTTGTTCAATCCTGAATTGGACCCGCTCGGTTCGGGCTATCATTCCATCCAATCTAAAATCGCCATCGGGTCAGGCGGGCTCTGGGGGAAAGGCATCCTCACCGGGACGCAAAGCCGACTCAACTTCTTGCCGGAAAAACATACGGATTTTATCTTCGCAGTCTTCGCCGAAGAAACAGGTTTTCTCGGCGTGACCATCGTTTTATCTTTATTCCTTTTTGTCATCCTGAAAGGATTGAACATCGCGTTCCGAGCCAGAGACCGGTTTGGCTTTTTTCTTTCGCTGGGACTCATCAGCTCCATCACTTTTTACATCATCTTCAACGTCGGGATGACCGTCGGCTTGTTCCCCATCACAGGCATTCCCCTGCCCTTCCTGAGTTACGGCGGCTCTTCCCTCGTCGCTAATTTTTTTGCGGTGGGACTCCTCCTCAACGTTGAAATGCGCAAAGTAATCATTGAGTAAAACGCAACGGCGAGACGACCACCGTCGTCGCCACTGTCACCGCCGCCAATCCCGCGCGCGCCCGTCACCGTCACCACCGCCGTCGCCGTTTTGTTTTTCGCGCGGCGTCGCGCCACCGTCACCGTCGTGGTATAATTTTCGAATCGTTACGCTACCCGAAGGACGCCGATGTCTTCTGAAATACTGATCAATTCCAACCCGCGGGAAATCCGCGTTGCGCTGATGGAAAACCAGCAGGTCGTGGAATTGTTCATCGAGCACAAAGCCAACAAAGGCATCGCGGGAAATATTTACCGCGGCAGGGTCGCGAAAATTCTCCCCGGAATGCAAGTCGCCTTCGTCGACATCGGACTAGAAAAAGCCGGCTTCCTTTACGTGGGCGACATCGACACCATCGACGCGCTCGGACTCGAAGACGAGATGGACTCTCCATCGCCGCGCGAAGAAAAAGAAGACGGTGACGGCGACGACGATGGAAAATTTGGCAAGCCCGACGATGAAATTCGCATTCAAGATATTTTGCAGGAAGGTCAAGAAATTTTGGTGCAAGTCGCGAAGAATCCGCTAGGCGGCAAGGGCGCGCGCATCACCAATTATATTTCCCTGCCGGGGCGTTATTTGGTTTACATGCCCACGGTCAATCACATCAGCATTTCCCGACGCATTGAGGATGAAGACGAAAAGATACGGCTGAAAAACTTGATCGGCGAAATCGGTAACCGCGGCGAAGGTTACATCGTCCGCACCGCCGGGCAGGATGCGACGCGGGCGGATTTCGAATCGGACTTAAATTTTCTCCACCAACTTTGGGGAAACCTAAAAAAGCAATCCGAAAATCTGAGCGCGCCGCAACTCGTTTACGAAGACCTGAACCTAATCTTTCGCTCCATCCGCGACCTGTTCACCAACGAAACCGAGCGGTTGGTGATCGACTCCAAATCGGACTTCACCAAATGCGTGGAATTCTGTTCCACTTACTTGCCCCATTTGTCGGAGAAAATTGAGCAGTACAAAGACCCGATGCCGATCTTCAATCACTATGGAATTGAGATGGACATCAGCCGCGCTTTAGGCCGAACCATCTGGCTTAAATCTGGCGGTTACATCACGATTGATCAGACGGAAGCGCTGGTCGCCATTGATGTCAACACCGGAAAATATGTCGGCCGCAACGACCACGAAGAAACCATTTTGAAAACCAACTTGGAGGCAGTTAAAGAATTCGCGTACCAAATTCGCCTGCGAAACATCGGCGGCATCATCATCGTGGATTTCATCGACATGGCAAAAGAAGAAAGCAAAGAAATCGTATCCGCCGCGCTCAAGCAAGCGCTTCGAGCCGATCGGTCGCGATCCCGCATCCTAAAAATTTCCGAATTTGGACTGATGGAAATGACCCGCAAACGCGTGCGCGAAAGCCTAATGCAAACTCTTTGCGACCCTTGCGATTACTGCGATGGCAAAGGCTACATCAAAGGCATCACGCCTCTCTGCTACGAAATCGTCCGAGAAATTCAGCGCGTAGGAACCGACAACATCACCAAAAAGAAAATTGACATCGAAGTGCATCCGACCGTTTATGACATGTTGATTGAAGAGGAGAGCGGTTTCCTCGAAGAGATGGAAAAGCAAAACAATAGCGAAATCACCTTTCAAGTGAACCCAAAATTGCATCGCGAAAAATACAAAATTGCGACTTCGTAGCGAACGCCCGTAAAATGAAAACAGCTTCCACCTTCACCCGCGCATCAAAAATTATTCTGCTGGCGAGTTTTCTATTTGCGTACGGTTGCGGCTCCTATGGAAAAAATTTCAACGCGTCTCTTTATAAAAATATCGTCGCGGGAATAACGACGCAAAAGGAAATCCACGCCATGTTTGGTTCGCCTTTCAAACGCGGCATCCAGAACGGTTACCCGGTTTGGATTTACGAATACAATTTTTATAGTTCCCTGGGCAACAACATCACCAAAGATATGGTCATCGTTTTCGACCACCGTCGCGTAGTGAAGTCCCGTCAAATAATGACCAACCAGCCGGAAGCAGTGGAGACCAGGCGATAAACGGATTTTACGGAATCATCGGAGCATCGTCGGTGCGCCGTTTTTTTCCGCGCGGATATTCATTCCTCTATGATTTTTTCAGCCCCGCATTTTTCAGCAAACATGCATCGGTAAAAACAACGGGATGTCAGGCTTCAGCAAAATCCAATGGAGCACCCTGCATCTGACCTGGGTTGCGTTCTTTCTCACCTTCGTGACTTGGTTCAACATGGCGCCGTTCAACACGACGATTATGCGCACCATGAACCTGTCCGCTGCCGAGGTCAACGTGTTGATGATTTGCAACGTGGCGTTGACCATCCCCGCGCGAATCATCATCGGGTTTTGGGTTGACCGACACGGCGCGCGAAAAGTTTTCAGCATCCTGTTAATCTTTTCCGCGCTCGTGTGTTTCGGATTCGCCCTGTCGCAAAACTTCACCGCACTACTAACCACGCGGTTGCTGACGGGGATTGTCGGCGGCGGATTCGTCGTCGGCATAAAAATGATCGCCGAATGGTTCCCGCCGCAAAAGATGGGAACCGCCCAAGGTATCTACGCGGGCTGGGGAAACTTTGGTTCCGCGTTCGCGGCGTTCTCTCTTCCCCTCATCGCCATGCCATTCCCCGCAGAGTTCGGGTGGAGAGTGGCCGCGTGCTTTTCCGGTCTCGCTTGCTTAATCTGGGCGGGAGTTTATTACAAGTTTTGTCTCGACGCGCCGGGAAAGGGGCGCGACTTTCCGGTGGACTTGCACGGCGTGGTGGAGGTAACCTCGCGCCGCGACTTGATTCTGCAAATCCTTTTTCTCCTGCCGATTTACGGCACCATGATTTTGTTCATCTGGAAACTTTCCGCGCATCCGTTCGCCGTAATCCCCGACCCACTTTCGCTGGCGATGATTCTCGCCGTCGCGTTTCTTTTCATCCTAAACGCAGTGCGATGCTGGCAAGTCAACCTGCCCGCGTTGCAACGCCGCGTGCCCGAAGCAGCAAAATATTCGTTCAGCCAAATTGCGATATTGTGTTTGGTCTATTCGCTGACATTCGGTTCCGAGTTGGCGATCGTCTCAATGTTCCCGGAGTTTTTGGAAACGACCTTCTCGCTTTCCGTGGGATTAGCAGGGATGATGGCCGCCAGTTACGCCGTCATGAACTTGGTAACGCGCCCCGGCGGCGGTTGGATGTCCGATCAATTCGGTCGCCGGCGAACTCTTTTCATTTTGATCTTTGGCGGAATAGTAAGCCACTGGTTCATGGGAGAAATAGATTCCAGTTGGCGACTTGCCCCCGCCATCGCCGTCGTCGTCGCAGGTTCCATTTTCTTGACCGCGGGCAACGGCGCATGTTTCGCGGCGATTCCGTTAATCTCCAAACCCATCACCGGAAAACTGGCGGGACTAGCGGGAGCCTACGGCAGCGTCGGCGCCGTCATCTTCCTCACCCTGTTCAGTTTCGTGACGCCGCAAATGTTTTTTAAAATCATCGCCGGCTACGCTTTTCTGATATTCTTATGCCTGTTTTTTTTGCAATCTTTTTCTTCCTCGCAACCCATCAACAAATAAAGGAACGACGATTCAAATGGGATTTACTTGCGGCCTCGTTGGTCTCCCCAACGCAGGAAAATCAACCTTGTTCGGCGCATTGACGCAAACCAAAGCCATGGCGGGAAACTACGCGTTCACCACCATCGAACCCAACAGCGGCGTCGTGCCGGTTCCCGACAAACGCTTGGACATCATCTCCCAACATATCAAAGCCGACAAAATCGTTCCCGCGACTATGGAGTTTGTCGACATCGCGGGACTCATCAAAGGCGCGTCCAAAGGCGAAGGACTCGGCAACAAATTTCTCGGTCACATCCGCGAAGTGGACGCCATCGCCCACGTAGTCCGTTGCTTTGAGGACAGCAGCGTCCCGCATGTCAGCGACGCCATCGACCCCGCCGCCGATGTCGACACCGTCAACACCGAGTTGATGATCGCCGACATGGAAACTCTCGACCGCAGAAAAACCAAAGTTGAAAAGTTAGCAAAGTCTGGAGACAAGGAAGCGCGCATGCAGATGGAAGTGATCGCCAAGTTGGCGGCGGCCATCGACCAAAACCAACCGCCGCGAACCGTCGCGGGGTTCAGCGATGAACAAAACCAATTCGCAAAAAGCCTGACCTTGCTGAGCGCCAAGCCGGTTCTTTATATTTGCAACGTCATGGACGGCGACGACATGGAAAATAACTTCGCGCAAAAAGTCAAAGAAATTGCTAAGCAGGACGGCTCATCGGTGATCGTGCTCGCCGGAAAACTGGAAGGCGAGATTATGGAAATTGAAAGCGCGGCGGAGCAACTGGCTTTCAGAAAAGAAACGGGGTTGACCGAAACCGGACTCGACCGCATGATCTCCGCCGGATACGGACTGCTTGAACTCGTCACATTTTTCACCGCGGGAGGCAAAGAAAATCGGGCGTGGACGATTCGCAAAAACGCAACGGCACCGCAAGCGGCGGGAACCATCCACACAGATTTCGAAAAAGGTTTCATCCGCGCCGAAGTTTATAATCTGCAAGACTTGGTGGAACACAAATCCGAAACGGCTGTTAAAGACGCGGGCAAACTGCGAGTTGAAGGGAAGGGGTATGTCGTCCAAGACGGCGACATCATGCACTTTCGCTTTAACGTTTAACCCGCATCATTCCACGCCGGCACCAAGCAACGCGGAGTTTTATCCGCCAAAGCATCGAGCACATTTTCCGCCACCAAGTCGGCCATGCGGTCGCGCGTTTCGTAACTGGCGCTGCCGATGTGCGGGAGCAACATCAAATTTTCCAAGCGAGTCATGCCTGCGGTGAGCGCCGGTTCGTTTTCATAAACGTCCAACGCCGCGCCGGCGATTTCGCCCCGCTCCAACGCCGCGACCAACGCTGCATCGTCCACCACCTTGCCCCGAGCAGTGTGGATGAAATACGCCGTCGGCTTCATCATCAAAAACTGTTCCGCGCCGATCATGTGTTGCGTCTGCTCCGTCAAAGGAACGTGAACCGTGACGAAGTCGGATTGCCGCAACAACGTTTCCAACGAAGCATGGACGAGTTCATTTTCGACAGGCAGTCGGCGGCGGTTGCAATAGAGAACCCGCATGTTGAAACCCGCGGCGCGGCGCGCAACCGCTTGGCCAATTTCACCGCAGCCGATAATGCCCAAAGTTTTTCCGTGAACATCTCCCCCCAAAAACATTTTCACCTGCCATCCCGTGAATCGATTTTCCCGAGTGAAGCGGTCGCCGGGAACGATGCGCCGCGCGGCTCCCAGAATCATCGCCCAAGTCAAATCCGCGGTGGTCTCATGCAAGACGCCCGGAGTATTCGTCACCCAAACATTTTTTTTCGCGGCGTACGTCACGTCGACATTGTTAAACCCCGCGCCGTAATTCGCGATGAGTTTCAAATTCGCGCCGCAATCAATAATGTCCCGACCAATTTTGTCCGTCAAGCGAGTGACAATCACCGCGCTTTCCGCCGCGTATTTTTTTAGGTCAGCGGCGGACGGCGGGTTTTCCGTCTGATGAGTACGCAAGTCGCAACGCGGGCGCAACTTTTCCAAAGCCGCCTCGGGGAACATATTCGTAACAGTAACGATGCGCTTCACTCTAAACCCCCCTCGCAATTTTTTTCGCGACAAAACAAACCCTCACCAAAAACCAATTATGCAGTTTTCAACAAAAGTTTCAATCCCCACCACAACACCGCCGGCGGCGACGGCGACACGATGGCGCCGTCACGCAACTTGCGCCACGGCTTCGTTTGTAAAATTCGGCACAAATTGGTACGATGCTCACTCTTTATTCTTCCCTAGAATACCTCGACCATTGTGCTAGTCACTTTTTTGGAGGGGTTGCAAGGGCAATGAGCGCGAGCGAAAAAACAGAGTGACCAACAACACTAATAAAATCGCGGAAAATTCCATCCCATCTGCAGGTTGCCTATTTGCCGGTATGGGTGGCTTTTGTGGTGGCTTTAAAAAAGCCGGCATCAATACATTGTGGGCGAACGAAAATGATGAACACGCCACCCGCACTTTTCGCGCAAACTATCCGAGCGTGAAAATGATCGAAAAAGATATATGCGATCTATCCGTTGAAAAAGACAAACTATCACCGGTGGACATTCTAACTGCGGGGTTTCCGTGTCAAAGTTTTTCTCATGCTGGCTATAAACTCGGATTTGATGACGAGCGCGGGAAATTGTTTTTTCAGATTATCCGTTTGATTAAAGAGTTCGGCGAAAACAAGCCAAAAATTATTGTGTTGGAAAATGTCCCACATTTAGCGAATGGCGACGGTGGCAAGTGGCTACAAACAATTATCACGCAGATACAACTTGCCGGATACTGGTTTGACAAAAACAATTGTCGTCTTCTCAAAACCGATGAAGTTTCTGGCCTGCCACAGGGGCGTGAACGGCTATTTATGGTTGCCGCAAGTACTGATGCGTTCTTTTGCAACGACTTTGCATTCCCCGAAGCGGACGCTAAGTTGCATCCACTTTCTGATTTCATCACGCGCAACAAAAAGTCGCCCGCGAGCGATTACTTGCCACGCGACAATCGTTACTACAAAACTATCGCCGAAGAAATCAAGCAAGGTGATACCAAAAGTATTTATCAACTGCGTCGTTATTACGTGCGCGAGTATTCGACCAAATGCCCGACTTTGACCGCCAATATGGGTGGCGGAGGACATAATGTTCCATTTATCCGAGATCGCTGGGGTATTCGCCGCCTCAGTGTTGAAGAATGTGCTAGGCTACAAGGTTTTGAAAATTTCAATTTTCCAGCGGAAATTGCTACTAGCAAACGCTATCAACAGATTGGCAATGCGGTTTCGTTGCCGGTCGCTGAACAATTGGCGTTGGCATGTTTGCAGTTTTATAATTCAGAGTCGTTTTGTAGAGAGAGGCGTGTCGCATGAGTATTGATTGGCGATTCCCGTCAAGTGACGGCGGGACCTTTGACGGCTTCAACGCTGCCGGTATCGAAATTTTCACCGGTGCCCGCTACGATGGATTAGCACGGGAGATTATCCAAAATTCATTAGACGCCGCCATCGATGATAAAACTAAAGTTACCGTAGAGTTCGATTTCGTTAAAATTGCGCGGGAAGATTTTCCAGGAGCAAGTGAGTTGCTTCAAGCAATGCAACGATGCCAGAAAGAATGCAAGGACGACAAGGGAAAAGCGTTTTTTAAGAATGCTGTGGAGGAAATGCAAAAGACAGAGATTCCATGCCTTAAGATTTCTGATTTTGGAACAACCGGACTGCGCGGTAATTACCGCAAGCGTGAAGGGCAGTGGTACGCCATTACCAAGGCGAGCGGTATTAGCGAAAAGGACAATAACATGACTGCGGGTGGATCTTTCGGCATCGGAAAGAACGCGCCGTTTGCTGTCTCTTCGTTACGCACGGTTTTTTATTCCACGCTATATCAGATCAACGGCGTAGATGTTTTGCGCGCGCAAGGGAAATCTATTCTGATGTCACATGAGAGTGATGGCGACAAATACACTCAGGCAACTGGATTTTACGGTGAGGCTAATGAATGCATGCCGATTGAGGGAGACGATGTTCCAGATATTCTACGCCCTCAAAAACAGGGTTGCGTTGTGTTTGTTCCTGGATTTGTTGCCGAACCCCAGTGGTGGATAAAAATCACGGCTACGGTAGCGTCTAACTTTTTCTGCGCTATTGCTCAGGATAAGTTGGAAGTATTAATTCAGAACGAAAATAAAGATATTGAAGTGATTGACCAAGAACATCTGGATGAATGCTTTCAGAAAATTGACGATCCGGAAATTGATGATGAGAAAGTGAAAAATTCTTACCGCTATTATCAGGTGATGAATCGATCTAAATCTTGAAAGACGCTCAACTTCCTCATCTTGGGCACTGCAAAATGTGGGTTCAGGTGCAAGAGGGTCTACCAAATAGGGTTGCTTTGTTGCGCAAAACCGGGATGCTCATTACTGATGATCAAGCGGGACTTAAGCGATGGGTAGGGCGCTCAGATTTTGCTGGAGTTTTCATGTGTGACAGCGACAATGGAAATGCGTTATTACGCGATATGGAAAATCCATTACACAACGCTTTTGAGCCAGAGCGCGCCATTCCTGGCCAGCGTAAAAAATGCAAGGATGCATTATCTGAACTTGTCACTTGGGTGCGTACAAACGTGGACAAGTTGGCGAAACAGGAAACAACTGCAGTCACGCCAATCGACGAGTTGGCAAAATTTTTCCCCGACCGTGATGCGCCAGAATCGATTCCTGGAGACGGCGAACCGGATATTGAAGGCAGACCAACTTTTTCCCTGAAACCTCTGAAGCGACCTAAACCCAGAGATACATGGGATGACGATGGCACCGACGGTGGCGCGGGCGATGGTGATGGTGGTAGAGGCGATCAAGTCGGCGACGGTAGCGGTCACGGTAGTGGCACTGGTGGCACCGGCACGCGCGACTCCAAACCGATGATAGAACTAAAAAATGTGCGTATTGTTTCCGATGATACCGAGCCAAAAAAGAAAACGGTGCATTTCACGCCGATGAAAGGTGGCAAAATTGATATTATGCTTGCGATTATGGGTGACGACGGTAGCACAGAAAAGATTTTCATTGACGAAGGCGACAACGGTCTTATCTCTGTTGATGCGAAAGAAAACGAACGCAAGTCACTGGTCGTCACCTTGAAGAATATCGTGAGCGACTCGATCGCCGTCAAAGCATTCGAAAAAAACACGCAAGATTCAGGCGATGAAACTATTACCCAATAAAACCTTTCCGCATCCGGTTTTGCGGGAAGATTCCGATGATTATGTTCGTCGGCAATTTCAAGCGACTAGGAAGTTTGATGTGAGGAACGACTATGTGCCGGTGTTGTCGTTTAATTTTGCTCTTAATGAAGAGGTAATCGACAAACTTCTGAAGGAAAATAAAGCCACTTATTTTGTGGAAATTTACTGCCCTACAACTTTCGTGCGTCGCGTATTTTGCACAAATGAAATTTCTGGAGAATTCGTGCTTGATAAAGGCGATCTTTATCGCAAAGTCGAAGTAAGTGCTTTTGTTATCTGCACAAAAGTAGTTAAGCAATATTCTAGCGCAAATTTTCACGAAGACTTTGGCGACAAGCCATCGTTTGACTTGCGTCCGGGTGATGTATTGGCGGCGAGCAGCACCGAAATTTGTTATTGGGACACGGAATTGACTGCACCACTGACATCGGTGTTTGATATTGTCGCAAACGATAATATCGCCCGGGGTATGTATGAGGTGGATACCGGCGGAGACAAAGTCAATATTCAAATGCACCCGAGAGATAAGGAACAGTTTGAGCATATGCGACATTCAAGTGAGTATAAACCGCTTGCGCTGTTTGCATATTTTCCAGTCGTTGTCGAAGTGTTGAAACAAATGAAAGATGCTGACAACGATGATGACGAGAATACAAAATGGTATCGTTCCATTGAGTATAAAATAGACGAAATAGGAAAAAATATGGAATCATCCGACCCTTTTATTCTAGCGCAAGAACTGCTTCACAACCCACTCGAATATATCTTGCCGAAAAGAGAAACATCTGACTAACATGCAACGAACACGATTTTTTCGTCAGAATACGCTTGACGCATTAGAAGCGAGCATAGATCAAAATCTTCCTTGGTATCGTGGTGAAAACGACAACGCTCCCTCTCCTATTAGTGATGAGTATGGAGAAATGTCAGACTCAACATCAACCGATTTTTCATGTTTTGATGCACTGAATTCAAATTGTGCAGATAGTGACGACCTGAAAAATGTGATTGTTATTTACAATGCTTTTAAATTTTTGTCGCCACAACAGGCGTCCGATGGGCGAATTTGGTCATATGCGACTCATTGTTTAGCGGAGAATTATGTTAGGCAACGTTGGAACAATATACCGAAAGACGACGACAAGGCGACTAAATACATCCGGTCGCATTACTTTGTTTCTGGCACACGCGGATTGATTCGGGATAATGCTGTCGCCCGTCTATGGTGGATGGGTCACATTGCTTCCCGTTGTCGGGATTACGATTTAGAAAGAACATTAACTATCTTGTTGCGAGATTCCGATGTTCGAGCGAGTTTACTTGAACGCTCCTCGCTAAGCATGAGCAACGAAATTTTTAGCGGAGTGGTGCGGTTGCTAGGCAAATCGCTCAATGACTGTAGCGCGAAGGACAAAAAAGAAGATAAAGATCCAAATATTTATAAAAGAGAAAATTTCCGTGAACTAATGAAAATGCTAAATCGGCGTGGCGGACGAATTATGTTGAATGCGTTGGATGCACAACAACTTGACGATATTTTGAATGATATGGCGGATAAAATAATCGAAGACAACAGCAATTAATCAGCAAACTGGCTTGTGGCGATACCGACTCCATCCACAATATCATGCCACGTTCCCCAAAACGCAAAAGGTCGAAACCTTCGTCCTTCTTGACCCGCGCCGACTATGAAAAGTTATTCGGAGCAAAGACGCTGTCAGTGTCTGACTCCTGATGCTTCTGCCTGACTCCGGCATTCTATGACTTCCTGTGCGTTTGCTAAAACTCTGCGAAAAAAATTGCTGGGTTGGTACGAGGATGAAAAAAGGCCGATGCCTTGGCGCAATAATCGCAACCCGTATCGCATTTTGGTTGCGGAGTTTATGTTGCAGCAGACTCAGGTCAAAACGGTCATCCCATATTTTGAGCGGTGGATGAAATCGTTTCCCACTTTGCAAAAGTTGGCGCGGGCGCGGGAGTCCACCGTTTTGAAACATTGGGAAGGGCTGGGCTATTATTCCCGCGCGCGAAACTTGAGGAAGGCCGCGCAAAAAATTCGGCGGGACTATGCGGGAAAAGTTCCGGACTCTATGAATGAAATTCTGAAATTGCCCGGCGTCGGTCGTTACACGGCGGGGGCCGTTCTCAGTATTGCCTTCGGCAAAAAAGTTCCCGTGCTCGACGGCAATGTTAAAAGAGTTTTGTCGCGGATTTTTTTACTCAAGGAAAACGGCGGGACGCGCAAATCGGAAAATATATTGTGGGAAACGATGCAACGCCTTCTCCCCGCGACGGGCGCTGGCAATTTTAATCAGGCTTGCATGGAGTTGGGCGCCACGGTCTGCCTGTCGACAAATCCGCTTTGCCCGCGTTGTCCCGTGAAGCGAAATTGCCAAGCGCAGAAATCCGGGCAGCAAAGTTTTTATCCGCCACGCAATCGGGCGGTGCCCGTCACGAAAATCTCCGTCAGCGCCGGAGTTCTTTTCCGACGCGACAAGATATATATTCAAATGCGAAAAACGGGGGGATTGATGGGCGGGTTGTGGGAGTTCCCCGGCGGAAAATTCGAGTCGGGCGAATCGGCGGAACAATGTCTGCGCCGCGAAATCAAAGAAGAGTTGGGGGTGACGGTGCGCATCGATGAAAAGTTCATGACCGTCAAGCACAGCTATACTCGCTTCCGAGTAACCTTGCATGTTTTTCTTTGTCGAGTCTGCGCGGGAAAAGTTTCACCGACGCGGTGTGAAAAATGGAACTGGGTAACGGCGGAAGAACTGGGCAGGTATCCCTTTCCATCGGCAAATGTTAAAATCATAAAACGCCTGATGAAAAATCAAGAGAGCGTATGAAGCATAGATTTTTCGCGGCGGCGTTCGTCTTTCAATCCGCTTGGAAAAAATTATGACCACGGGAATCCGCGCCATTATTGTCGGCATGATCGCCAACATACTGCTCGCCTTTTTTAAGTTCGCCGGCGGCATACTGGGGAACAGCGTGGCTTTGGTGGCGGACGCTATCCACTCCCTTTCCGACTTGATGACCGACCTCGTCGTCTTGTTCACTCATCGGATTGGGAAAATTCCGCAGGACGAAAATCATCCTTATGGACACGGGCGGGCGGAGACGATTGGTGCCACCGTCATCGGCTTACTAATCATCATAACCGGCGCGGGTGTTGCGTACGAAACTTGGGAAGCGCTCGCCGAAAAAAATGCGGCGGTGCCGGGATGGTTGGCGGTCGTCGCCGCGCTACTTTCCATTTGCATCAACGAAGGACTTTTTCATTACACGCGGCGCGTGGGGGACGCGACGAAAAGTCCGTCGTTAATCGCCAACGCTTGGCATCATCGGACCGATGCCATTTCGTCCATCGCCGCGCTAGTTGGAATTGTCGGGGCGGGGCTGGGGTTTGCTTTCATGGACCCGCTGGCGGGAACCGTGGTCGGTTGCATGATCATAAAAGTTGGCGTTGACATAACCCGGAACGGGTTGCGGGACTTGATGGACACGGCGCTCAGCGACGAACACACCAAAAAAATTCAGGACATTTTACGGAACATCCCCGAGGTTTTGCACTTTCATGATTTGCGCACTCGCGTCATCGGCGGCGAGTTTCTCATCGACGTGCACATCCTCGTCGATTCCGAAATGACGGTCACCGAAGGACACCGTGTTGCGGAAACCGCGCGGCGCAATCTCATCAACGCCATCCACAATATTCAGGACGTGCTGGTTCATGTTGACGGCGAACACGATGCGGAAGTCGAGACAATCTACCCCGTCACGCGAAAAGAGTTGATGGAAATTGCGCGGTCATTAATTTCCGAGTTGGCTGAAAATATTTCGCCGCCGGAAATTCGGGTGCATCATATCAAGGGAAAAAATATCGTGGATGTGTTTATGCAGATTGACTTGAGTCAAAGCATGGAAGACTCGCGCGCGTTGGTCGCGAACGTAAAATCTAAACTGGAGACCGCGCCGCAAATCGGCCAGGCGCGAGTGTTTCTGGACCTCAACCGCGAACTCTAACGCCGAGTTTTTTATTCGCGGCGACTAACTTTTTTTAGTGCATCCCCCTCCCATTCGAAGTTTATTCGGAGGCGCCCTTTGTGAAGTCCTTTCTGAAAAGCGTAACCGTAAATTAAAGGCAGTGAAACGCTGGGCTCGACGAACACCATGCCGTGTGTCGCCTCCTTATTTATTTTTCCCCACGACTGCGCTTCGGCCAGCGTGCTCCCGCTCAACCCGCCCCAGTGCGGGGCATCGGTGGTCATCTGCAAAGCATATTTGTGGCCGCCGGTATCCTTCCCGAAAATGTAGGACATGACAACGGAGTCGTTGATATAATTTTTGGGAACGCCGCCGGCGATGTAAAAAGCCGCCGTGCGCGTCGAGTTCACCACAATCTGAGTCAGTTCGTAATTGTCGCGGATGGAGTCAATGGTGATGGGCGCGCGCGCTTCTTTACGAGCCGAGTGGTAGTGCTCCGTTAATCCTATTCCTATGCTGGAGTCGTTGATGGCCGGGCAAAAAATCGGAACGTTGTTTTTCCTGGCGGCGACTAGAATGGAATCTTCATCGTCAATGGTCGCGGAAAGTTTGTGGATAAAGTCACGGCTGGAATAATTCCCGGGCGGCAAAGTGTCCGCGAACTTTCCGATTAAGGTGTCGTCTTCCGCAAACAATTCTTCATCGACATAGGTGTCATAAATTCGGTTGATGAAGAGTTCGCGCAACTTGGTGTCGTCGGCGTTCGGGCTGCCATAATAATGACCGCCGCCGAGGGAGTTGTAATAATCCTGATATAAAATCGCGCCGGTGGAAACGATTACATCCACCATATTGTGATGCACCATGTCGCGGATAATTTTTCTCAGTCCCGCCGCGATGAGCGGACCCGCCATCCCCAAAATGATTGTCGGCTGCTCTTCATCTTGCAACATCTTCCCGAATATCTTTGCGCATTGCCCAAGGTTCCGGGCTTGAATGGAAGCCGATTGGAACGACTCCACCAGGTCGGCGACGTCATTAATTTTTTCAAAGTCAACCGGAGCAACGCGGGTGTTTAGAATCTCCTTTTTCTTTTTCTTCTTGCCTTCGTCCAATGGTTCTGGCATCAAGACATCTTTGTAGCCCATGTTTTTCCCCGCTTAAAAATTTTTGAAAATTAGATGAAGTCTATAATTTTCCCATCGCCGCCAATCACATCGGGACGAAAAACTTTTAACATTCTGGAAATAATTTTGCCACAATGCTTTCGCCCAACACCAAATCTTCCGGGCGCGTGATTTTTAGGTTCCACTCAGACCCTTCTACCACGCGAACTTCCCGCCCCAGGTATTCGACCAAGGCGCCTTCGTCCGTGCCATAAAATGAATCCGCCTGCGCTTTGCGAAAAGCCTCGCCGAGCAAGTCATAGCGAAAAGCTTGGGGAGTTTGAACCCGCCACAAGCCGTTCCGTTCCACGGTGCGCTGCACCAATCCGGCAGCGTCCACCTGCTTGATGGTGTCGTGAACGGAAATTGCCGTGATTGCCGCGCCAAATTTTTCGGCAACGTGGACTGTTTCCTGAATCATACGTTTCGATAAAAAAGGGCGAACGCCATCGTGAACCAAAACGATGTCGGTGTCGGTGGGAAGAAACTTGTATCCGTTGTAAACAGAGTCCTGCCTTTTTTCACCGCCGACCACAACTTGTTTGACGACCGACGGGCGTTTCAGCCAGTCGGCGCGGGCGTTCTTCCGTTCCCGTTCCGGCACGACCAGAACTAACGAATCGATGAGTCCCGATTCTTGAAACGTTCGCAAGGTGTAATGCAAGACGGGTTTTCCCCGCAACGTCTGAAACTGTTTTGGGGTCGCTCCCCCCAGCCGAGTTCCCTGTCCCGCCGCGGGAATAATCGCGCATACATTCATAATTGGTTGTCAAAATAATTTTTCAAAAACGTCGGAAAGATTTTTCACAAAACACAACTCGATGTTTTTATCGGGCAGGTTCTTTATTTTTTTCGCGGAATGCGGAATCACGCAACGTTTAAAACCCAGCCTTCTGGCTTCGATGATGCGGGCGTCTAACTGCATGACCGTGCGCACTTCTCCCGTCAAGCCTACCTCACCGACTAGCACCGTCAACGGGTCGATGATTTTATCACGGAAACTTCCCGCGATGGCGACCGCGATTGCCAAGTCCAAAGCCGGTTCCACAATTTTTATTCCGCCGGTGAGATTCACAAAAATATCTTCGCCGTGCAGGTTGAACTCCATCCTTTTTTCCATGATGGCAATCAGCAGAGACACGCGGTTGGCGTCAAAACCCGTGGACATTCGCCGCGGCATTCCGATGGAAGAAGATGTGCTAACCAAGGCTTGGACTTCGACCAGCAAGGTTCGGCTGCCTTCCAAACTTGCCGCAATGGTGGAACCCGAGGAGTCCTCGGGGCGTTCGGACAAAAACCATTCGGAGGGATTTTCCACCGGCACCAATCCTTCCGGCATCATTTGAAACACGCCGATTTCAGGGGTGGGACCAAACCGGTTTTTGGTCGTCCTCAAAGCTCGGTAAGCATGACCGCGCTCGCCTTCAAAGTAGACCACCGTGTCCACGATATGCTCCAAAGATTTCGGCCCGGCTATCGCTCCGTCTTTATTGATGTGGCCGATCAAAAGAGTCGGGAGGCCGCGATGCTTGATGGCTTGAAAAATTTTGAACGCCACTTCCCGCACTTGGCTGATGCTTCCTGGGGCGGATTGCAAATCTGCGCTGTAAAAAGTTTGCACCGAATCCAACACCAATACATCCGGATCAACTTTATCCAGTAACTGAAGAATTTCCTCCACGCAGATTTCGGAACACACCAGCAAGTTTTCGGACAAGGCGTTGAGGCGCTCGGCGCGGAGTTTAAGCTGGGTGCCCGATTCCTCCCCGGAAACATACAGAACCTTTTTGCCAAGCCGAGCCAAGTGGCCCATGCTTTGCAAGGTGAGGGTCGACTTCCCTATCCCCGGTTCTCCGCCAATCAAGGTGAGCGAGCCTTCAACCATGCCGCCGCCAAGAACTCGGTCAAACTCGCCGATGCCGGTAGTCAAACGGTTTTCGACGACCGACTGAACTTTTGTAATCGGAGTGAACGTTGAGGAGTCCGAACTTCGTTGCGGATGACGTGGAGCCGACTGCTGGTGCAGAGCTTCTTCCGCAAAACTGTCCCACGCCATGCATTCGGGACACCGTCCCATCCACTTTGGGACTTGGTGCCCGCATTCATGGCAGACAAAAATGGTGGTGGTCTTGGCCATAATAAGGCGGGGCGATGAGGGCTCGGCAATCGGTCAAACTTTGAAAACGCAGGAGACCGTTTTGCAACGAAAAAACTTTTTGCCGCCAGACAATTCTATTTCCCGCCGGTCCCACTTTTCGGCGAACTTAATTGCCTGAGGGCTTTTTTAATATCGTCGTTTCGGGAAATATTGACATTCGCTTTTCGGCGTAAATCGGCGAGTGCTTCCTTGATTTCTTTTTGGTCGTTCATCAAACCGACCTGCGCCTTTTGTACATCGCCCAGTGTCGTGGCGAGCGAACTCAGCTTTGCCTGTTGCTTGGCAATCGTCTTGAGAATTTCAATCAGGCGGGAGAGCTTCTCATTTGCCAGGTCCGCTTTGACGTTGCGCACATTTTCTTTCTGCGCCGAATCCTTTAACTTTCCGAGCACCGAATTTTTCAAGTCTGCGTTGATTTTCGTCACGTGTTCCAAAATTATTTTTCGGTTCTTTTCGTTTTCCCTGGCAATAGTGGGAATGACATCCGTGCGAAAAAGGGCGATGGTGTCGTCGAAACTTTTTTTCATCGAAGCACTCTGCGCTTCTAACTGTCGCACAACGCCGCCCATGGTTTTCTGGTTGGCGGCAGAAAAATCTTGAAAATTGGATTTTCCGGATTGCTCGAATTTTTCCATATCCTGCGCCAGCCCCTCTTTCAGGCTTGCCTGTTCCTGCCGGAGCGATGCGAAGTTTTTGTTCTGCTGGTGAATTATGTCCGACAACTGACTTTTAACTTCCTCTTCCAAATTGGTCAGTTTGGAATTGATTCCGCCAATACCGATTAGCGTTTCCTGCTTATTCTGTTCAATCGTTCCCGGCAACTGTTCAATCTCTCCCTGCAACGGCGGGAGAATTTGTTTAATTTCTTCGATTTGGCGCGATAGGTCCTGCTGTTGCCTTTGTAGATGATCAGACTGAGCCTTTTTTAAATTTTCCAAACGGGTGTTAAGTTTTCTTAACTCCAAGTTTATTTTTTTTAAATCGTCGCCGCTGGAACCGAAGAGCTGAGCGAACACATCGGCGGGGGGGGAAAGTATTAGAAGTAATAAAAAAGGAATGGCGCAGGTGAATTTCACCTTCATGGCTTCCGTTCTTTCCTAAAAAATTCAGATGCCGAAGTTAACGGTTTCCGCGTTGACGGCAAAAAAGAAAAACCGCACTGGGGACGAATCCCCAACGCGGCTTCATTATATACGAACCGCTGGAATCGTTAAAAACGGAAAAGATTATTCTGAAACCATGAAATGCGCCCGGCGGTTTTCATACCAGCAGGCTTCGTTACTTTCAAGGCAGAAAGGTCGTTCTTCGCCAAAACTGATGACGCGAATCTTCCTGTGGCTCACGCCTTGCATCACCAGGTATTGCTTGGTGGACATGGCGCGGCGCTCGCCCAAAGCGATGTTGTAATTGTTGGTGCCTCTCTCATCACAATGGCCCTGCACCTCTATATACAAACTCGGGTTTTGTTTGAGATGCTCAGCGTTCTCCCGTAGGACTGCCCTGGAATTATCGTCTAAATCATATCGGTTAAATTTAAAATGAATATCCGTCAACCCCGATGAGTGACGGAAAGGCCGCAGTCTGGATTCTTGAATTTCGTCATCCATCCCGAAACTACCACGTCCGTCACCCGACCCGAAACCACCGCGTCCGTCGTCCGAAAAAAGCGGCGGGGTTAATCCCGATCTACCCTCTGAAGAAAGTCCATCACCCATGCTAGACCCCAATCCTCCCCCCGAAGAAAATCCGTCTGGAGAAAATCCATCCTCCATGATAGGTTCTTCACTGAAGAATGAGTCCCCTCCTGGCGACCCGGCAAAGCCCTTTCCTGACGACATGGAGGAAGAACCCGTGTCGCGCTCCATTTCCTCACTGACTCCTCCCGAAGTTCCGCTCTCGATCGGCATAAGCTTTTTCGAGCAAGCCGTCATCACGAGCACACAAAATCCTGCGACAACGATTGCCTTCCAGTCCGTAATTTTCATGTCACCCTCACATCAAAAAAAATTTATTTTTATGCAACCAAATCCTAAGGACAAGTTTTAAAATCTATCGCGCTTAAAAATTTGTGGCACACAAACGCCCGGTCGTGAGTGTAGCAAAAACTCGATAACTTTTGTAGGCTTTTTAGCAACCGTCAATTTTTCAACGACAAAGGAGCACGGGGAACGACTTCCCTGAGGTAAGGAGACCAGGCGGGACTATGCCCGTTGCCGGAGAAAGTCAACCGTCTCGTCTCCTCGCTCCCCACTTTCTGGATGAAAATATCAAACCGATTATTTTCCTCCCTTCGATAAATGATGAATCGACCATCAGGCGACCAGCTAGGTTGTTCGCAACTTCCAACGCCCGCGGTTACGATCTCGCTCTTCTTTGTGTTCAGATTGTACACTTTGATTTGAAACTTTTTCCCCACTCGCGATGTGTAGGCAATTCGGTCGCCGTCAGGAGACCACGCCGGATTATCATTGTAAGAAAAACCGGCGGAGATGCGAGTGAGGCGGGAACGGTCGCCTTTATCGGAGCGCATAATATAAATTTGTGGCCTTCCAGTTCCCGATCGATCTGAGGTGAAGGCTATCTTTTTTCCGTCGGGAGACCATGTCGGGGACGTATCGATATTAAAATGGTGGGTCAACCGTTCCAGTTGGTAATCCTCATCCAAAACATAAATCTCGGAATTTTGATCCCTGCTTAACACCAGCGCAATCTTCTGCATGTCCGGAGACCACGCCGGCGCCGTGTTCAAGCCGGGAAGACGGTGTAGGGTCCGCCGCTGCTTTCCAGTCGCGTGAATTATTGCCAAGTCTGGATTGCGCGCCGCGTACGAAGTGTAAACAATCCAGTTGCCATCCGGCGACCAACTCGGGCTGAGGTTGACCGTATGGTCGTTCGTCAACCGCACCAAACTCGGCTCGTATCCATCAAAATCGATGAGATAAATCTCCTTGTCCGCGCCTTCCTGTTGCAAGAAAGCGATGCGGGTTTCCGCGACGCCGCGTTTTCCCGTCAACTGCATGACCACTTCATCGGCAAACCGGTGCACGGTTTTTCGAAGTAGATGGCGCGAAGCCTTATAACGTTTGCCGAACAAGAACCGTTTATTTACCGCGTCGTAAAGCCGGAAAACAAAAACTTGCCCGGCCCCGTTTTTCAGCACGCTATATTCGGTTTTGATGAGCCACTGCGCTCCCAACTGATACCAACTTTCATAGTCCACCGCGGCGGTTGAGCGTTCCATTTCCTCTGCTTCCAGTTCCCAAAACACCGACTTTTGCAGCAGGGAAAACCATTCGGAAAGCATCAAGTCGTTTTCCAAAATCTCTTTGGCTTCCGTTCCAATCCCCGTCAAATCCGCGGCAGAACCTTTCGCGGAATCTTTCGCGACAAAATCTATGACCGCGAGCATAACTTTTTTCTGCGTCACGCGTTCCATGTCAATGCGAATTTGAGGCTCCGCAAAACCAGTCGTGGTCTGCGACAACGTCAGCACCAACACCGTCAAGAAAAAATGCAAGCCGGGTTTATCTGTCTTTCGGAACATATTTGAAATGCATATTTACAAAAAGGTTGGGCAACTTTAGTTGCTCGGGAAACTCGGGGAAAGGCGCGGAATCCAAAATCGCGTGGACGGCAAGAGTATCCAAAGCGTCCACGCCTGAACTTTTTTTGATGAAGGACTTGTCGATATTTCCGCCGGGAAAAATGCGAAAGGAGACGATGGTTTCCCGGTCGTGTTCTTCGGCTAAAGGCTCTTGCCAGTTTTTGTAAATTCTTTCCCGAATCATGCCGACATACAATGATCGAGCGTCGTCCGTGCTCGCGGCTCCTGCTTTTTTCGCGGACGAATTTTCCGCCGCCGCCGATTGCGTTGTGGCTTGCGAAGCCGTGGGCAAGGCGCGCAACTTGCTTTGAAAACTGGAAGAGTGGTCGAGTCGCGCGCTGGAAATTTTCACTTTTATCGGTTCTGAATTAACCGACAAAGAATCGAATTTCTGCAAAATGGGATTCCAAGATTCACCATTTTTTTGCGTACTTTCCGCAACCGTGCTCGTTGCCGTTGCCACGACATTTTTATTTTTCGCGGCGTCCAACTCGCGGAAGGCTTCCTCGACAATCGGTTCCCGCGCAACTGACTCGGCGGGCGGGAATTTAGTTTCTAGTTTTTCTAACTGCGCCAAATCTTCCATTATTTTTTTTGCCAACGGGGCGACAACCGGTTCTATTTTTTCTTCGCGCTTATTCAAATCTTGCGGAATTGCGACCGCGGTTTTTTTTA
This sequence comes from Nitrospina sp. UBA6727, assembly GCA_002454045.1. GTDB lineage: Bacteria > Nitrospinota > Nitrospinia > Nitrospinales > VA-1 > LS-NOB. Next base: position 32,676 of record DKID01000012.1, read on the forward strand.
CTTTCACCAATTCCTTCGTCGTAGTTTTTTTTTGGACACGCTGTTTCTTATTTGGAGTTGATGATAACTCCCTCGGAGTTTTGGTTTCTGCTACAGGTCTGGGGCGTTTTTGCGCGACAATCTTGGGCCTTCTCGGTTCGCTGACTAAGTTTACCATAAGCGCCGGAACAACCGTATCCTCGCGAAAAACGGGTTTGGGAAGAAACAAGACAACCGTCAGTATCAGAAGATGCCAGAAGACAGAGGACACGAGCATCTGATTAAAATCAAAGGGCTGCGACAGCTGAATGTTCATGGCTCTCAAGGTTCCGTTATCATCCCAACATTTCGCGCGCCCGCCTTCTTCACGGTGGATAAGATGTGCATGATGAAACCATAGTCGAGTGTCTTGTCCGCCCGCAGATAAACTCCGCCCTCTTCATTCGCTTGGATATACTGCTTCACGTGACGGGTTAGTCCCATCAGGTTCGTCATTTCTTCTTGCTTCCAAAATATTTTCTTGTTGCTCTTTAACGTGATGGTCGGGATTTCTTTGATGGGGATGGGGGCAACCGATTCCCTGGGAAGCTGAACCTCCACGCCGTGTTGCATGAGTGGCGCGGTGATCATGAAGATAATCAGCAGCACCAACATGACATCTACAAAGGGCGTCACGTTGATTTCCGCCAGATAGGGTCTTCGGTGCCTGCGCATAAATTTCGTTTCAAGGGATGGGGGAGGGACTGCTTAACGAGTCACGAAGGGTCGGGCGAACTTCCTCCCACCATTTTCCGCGCAAAGTTTTTTTCCGCGATGTAAATAAAATCCTGCGAAAAATCATCCATGACCGATGTAAAAAGTACAACTTTATTGTTGAAGTAGTTGAAGAATATGACGGCCGGAATCGCCGCCGCCAACCCCGCGGCGGTTGCGATGAGCGCTTCCGCAATCCCGGGCGCCACGCCGCCGATACTGGCTGTACCTTGCACGCTAATGGACCGGAAGGAATGCATAATCCCCCACACCGTCCCGAACAATCCGATGAAGGGCGTCGTGCTTCCCGTCGTCGCTAGAAAATCGAGTCGGCGCGAAAGACGTTCCACTTCCCGATTGGTGGCTTTGTTGAGAACAAGACCGATGCCTTTCAAGTCTATAGGGGTTATCAACTTGCTGTCGGCGGACGGAGATTTTTCGCGTTCTTTTTTCGGCGACTTCTGATTCTGAAAAATATAAAGTTCACGGTAGCCGGCCAAGAATATGCGCGCCAACGGGCTGACCCGCAACTCTTTCGCCAAGTTGTAAATGTGCGTCAAGTTTTCCATCTTCGAGAAGACTTGCAGAAATCGGCTGTCTTCATTTTTCGCCGTGCGATAAATTCTGAACTTACTCGCGATGACCGCCCAAGATACGATGGAAAATATCAGGAGCAAAAGCAGAACGCATTTAGCCATCAAACTCGATTGCATGACCAACTCAACGACGCTTAATGGACTGTCCGAAATCACATTTTGCACTAGGAATCTCTTCGCTGGAAAATGAGGACCGAAGGCGGGACGCAAAAGGTAAAATTCTACTTTCCCCTACACACCACCGCGCACTTTAATTAAATCCGCAATTTAAGTCAAATTTTGTTAGGAAAGAAAAACCAGGGAAGGCGTCGCGGTAAATTGCAACCGATTGCAAACGCAACATTCGTGCGCCGATTTCAGGACCGCTTCTTCGCCCGTTCCAGATACTCACCCGACGCAGTCGAGACGCGCACCAACTCGCCGGTCTGGATAAACTGCGGCACCGTCACAACGAAACCAGTTTCGAGCGTCGCAGGTTTTCCCGACGCCGAAGCGGTGGCTCCTTTCAGCGGCGGTTCGGTATCGGTCACTTTGAGGTCCACGGTCTCGGGGAAGGACGCTCCTACGGGGTGGTCGTCGCAAAACTCAATCGTCACCCGGGCATTAGGCAACAGAAACTTTTTGCCAGCGCCGACAATTTTTTCATCCAGAAATATCTGCTCATAAGTACCGCGGTTCATGAAGCAAAGCCCCGCCGGGTCGTCGTATAAATATTCCATCTCCACCTGCTCCATCTCGGCGCGCTCGATGGTTTCATCGGCGCGGAACTTGATTTCCATTTGCGTTCCATCCTTCAATTTTCTAAGTTTGGCTTGCATGAAGGCTCTGCCTTTTCCCGGCGTGCGGTGTTCCGCCGACATAACGCGATACAACTCGCCCTTAACTTTGATCACATAACCGAGACGAAGTCCGTTACCATTGACGAAAGTAACCATCCGAAAATTTCCGTAGATTTATTGATTGGTTGAAGCGGGATAAAACAAAATCACCGCGCGCGCGACGGGGCGATTATCGTGGAGCCGAGGAAAAGAATCAAGAAAAATTGTCGTCACCATCACCGTTATCACCGTGGCCGCAACGGGAAAGTCCGGGAGGATTGAGGGAATGAAATGTCCGCTGTGTAGTTTTTCCGCCCGCTACCTGACCGCCGCAGAAGGGCGTGAATACTGGCTCTGCCCCCGGTGCCGGGCGATATCCGTGCCGGCGAAGTTTCACGTTCCCCGCGACGAAGAAGTCAAACGCTATCTGCAACACGAGAACAATCTTGAGAACGAAGGCTATGTCAAAATGTTTCAGGAAAAAATTTCCGCTCTGCAAACGTACGAAATTAAGTCGGCGTTGGATTATGGTTGCGGCTATGAACCCGTGCTCAAAACTTTGCTGGAAAGACAGGGCATTAAGACGGACGGATACGACCCGAATTTTTTCCCCGACATCCATTTGGACAAACGTTACGACTTGGTCATCTCCACGGAAACCTTTGAGCATTTCAGAACCCCGGCGCAGGAAATTCCGCGCATCGCCGACCGCGTCGCCGCGGGTGGGATTCTCGCAATCATGACCCGGTTTTATCCCGCCGCAAACAAGAGACCCGTGGCGGATGAATTCGCAAACTGGTTTTACAAACGCGACCCGACGCACATCATTTTTTACTGCACCGCGACTTTCCGCTGGCTGGCGGGAAGCATCGGGTTTGAATTGGTTTTCAATAACGAATACGATTTTGTGGTGTTGCGAAAACCGCGCGCGCCGCAGTTGCAAAAAAACTTTGGCGGGGACTCGACGGCGAAGAAAAAAATCGCCGCGGCAAATACAAAAAACTAACCGTCCGCCACCGTCATCGTCATGACCATCACCGTTTCTTCGTCCGCCGCCGTTCCCGTCCCGTCCGCCGCCCGCCGCAGTTTCCCGTCCTTTCGTTCGCCGCGATGGTTTTTTGTTCGCCGACAAAAGTCGTCGTCGCTAGTCGGCGCCGTGCTTGGCGGAAGTTGGGAAGGTCAGGGAGAACGTCGTGCCTTCTCCTTCGCGGGTGGCGACGTTAATCTTGCCGCCGTATTTCAACACCAGTTGGTGGACGATGTTTAGTCCCAAGCCGGTTCCCTTCCCCTGCTCTTTGGTGGTAAAAAACGGGTCGTAAATTTTCGACAAATATTCTTTTGGAATGCCCGGCCCCGTGTCGATAATTTTCACGAGAACGTTGCCGTTTTTCTTTTCGGTTGAGATTGCCAGTTCGCCTTTGCCTTCCATCGCCTGCACCGCGTTGGTCAGCAGGTTGACAAAAATCTGCTGAATTTCCTCCGGCTTCGCTTTGATGAGAGGCAACGCGGAATACTTTTTATCCAACTTGATGTCGTCGTTGTAGGAAGTAAGAATTGCGATATCAACCGCGGCGTCGATACGCTCGTTGAGATTCACTTCCGTTTCGTTCGCCGTCATCGCCGAACGCATATACCCCGACATGTTTAGGATAATCGCCGACATGTGTTTGGAGCGGGCAAAAACTTTGTCGGCATATTTTTGGATTTTGTCCGGGTCCTTTTCCGCAAGAATGGCTTCGGTAAAACCCATGATCGACGCCAGCGGATTGTTCAACTCGTGGGCGATGCCGGCGGTGAGCGTGCCCAGTCCAGACAGCTTTTCCGCCATCGCCAGTTGGTCGTGCAACTCGACGTCCTCGGTGACGTCGCGCAAAAGAAGTCCCAACCGTTTGCCGCGGCCGTCGTGGATGACAATGTCAAAAATCTGAAAAGCAAAAACGCGGCCGCCCAGTTTGACGGTTTGCTTCATGCTTTGCAGGGGAGGAGATTCCTTCGGGGCAAGCGGGTCTTGCGCGGTGTAACATTGCATCGTCTTGCCGCCTAAGTTTCGGGAAGAAATAGGCGCGACTTCGCCGTGAAAATTGAGGAGCACTTCCTGCAAAACTTTCCACGCCGGAGCAGACTCAAGCCTTAAGTCGGTTAAGGACTGCCCGTGAAGTCGGTCGGCAGTTTCGCGGGCGACACTCTCGAACGCGCCGTTCACATATTCTATTTTTAGGTTGGGGTCAAAAATGACCACCGCGTCGGGAACACTTCTGAGAATGCTGTCGGTGTATTCTTTGAGATAAAGAACCTCCTCGGTTTTTTCGAGCACCTGGTTTTCCAATCCTGAAAAAGATTTTTGCAACAACGCGTTCATCAAGTTCACTTCGTTGGCAAGTGCTTCAAGTTCATCGCCGGTTTTAATTTCCAGTGCTTCGACTTTTTCCCCTTTGCCGATACGCTCCGCGGCTTTCTGCAGTTTGCGAATCGGCTGCACGATTTTCTTCGCCGCCAGAGAACCCATGCCGCCGATCAACAGGATGGAAACTACGCCCGCCATGGAAATCCATGCAAAAAGTTTTTGCGTGGGAGCAAAGAGTTCGTCCGACGCCTGCCACGCAAAGGTGTACCAAGTTTTTCCTTCCGACCCGGCAATCCATTTCCGGGTCTGCTCCAACGGCGAAAACCCGATGATAGAAAGTTCTTCGCCGCCGTGACCATCGCCCATGGTCTTCACCCAATCGGGATTCTTCCCCGTAACGCGCTTCACCAAGACCGGGTCGGGCAACACAAATCCCGTCGGCAAGATGGGGCAATCCAGCACCATCCCCCGCGCATCGATTAGCATGACGTGGCCCGTCTCGCCGAAAGTAATCGGTTCTATGTAACTAGAAAAAAATTCCTTCGTGTCGAACACGTGGTGCAGAACTCCGATGGTTTTTTCTTCTTCATCCAGAATCGGGAAGGCGAAAGTCATCAGGAAGGACTGGGTCTTTTCATCGAAAGTAATCGGTCCCACGTGAACAAAATCTTTACCGCCGTGGAAAGTTTTTTCCCGCGCTGGTTTTCCCGCGTGGAGAAAATCGGGGAAGTCATTGACGCTCGCCCTGAGAATCCCGAACGCGTCGGTGACGTATAAGGCGCGGGTCGCAAAGTCCAACGGGGTCTTGCTTTGCTGGAAACTTTGCAACACCCGGCTCGCTTCTGTTCCCATGATGGACCGGGACGAATCGGCAACCCAGGCTCTTTCTTGTTCCTGAATATTTTTTTTGCGCGCGGTGGGGTTGAGGGCGCGGAGAACTTGGTTAAAATTCTGAACGGCGGACTTGATGACGGGATGAGTCGCGTGGCGGATATTTCTTGCGACCTCGCCTTCAATCAACAAATCTATCTTGGTGGAAGTTTCGTAAGCCAAGGCTTTGAAACTGGCGCCGATTACTCCCTGCAAGGATTTCGTCCCCTGCAAATAGGAAAGGATCATCGCCAGTATCAAAGGCAGGGCGCCAACCCCCAGCATGGTCCAGACTAATTTATTTTTTAACCCAGCCTTTATGCGCGACGTTCCCGATTGCCCGGAACCGCCGCGGTGAGCAGAAGTGCCGCCGTGAATAGCGTCCATGGATAAGCCTCTCGTTATGGATATACGATTCAGGCATAGTTAAAATTCTGCGGCGCGGCGAACACCTCCGCAACTTTGGTCAGCAGTTTTTCTTTCTCGATAGGCTTGACCATATAATCCTGCACGCCTTTCTTAAGCAGAGAAACTGCCAGGTCCGAGTCGGGATAGCCCGTGACCACGACGATCGGGATGGAAGGTGCGTGCTTCCTCAAATAATCGATGGCCTCGATGCCGTTGACCTTCGGCATTCTGATGTCGCAAATGATCATCCCAACTTGCAGTAGGTTGGAACCCGACTTCATCAAGTTGACTCCTTCTTCACCATCCGAAGCCTCGATTACGTTGTAGTCGGCTGACTCTAGATGAATTCGCAATACCTCTCTCACCTCCGGTTCATCGTCGATGATGAGGATTTTGCCCTTGGTGCTGGCTACTTGGTTTATGAAAGACATATCGACCTCCTCGTCAAAAATTGGAAGCAAAGTTCACCGCCGGGAAAAACCGCAAGTTGACTTTTTCGCAACAAGTGAACTCAACCACTAACCTTCGCGAATATAATTCCGTAACACAAATCTCGCCATAGTTTTCACAATGAAAATGCTTTCATTAAAAATTGCGCAACGGCGGTGACGACGGCGGCGCGATTAATTTTTGCTTTGCACAAATGTCCGAATGAAATGGGTCACGTTCCAGCCTTCTTCTTCGCTGATAACTTTTCCGATGCGAACCGGCATCTCCGTTCCGGGGCTTCCGTTCCTCAACACCCACATGAACTCGCCGTCGGTGCGAATCTCTTGCCATTTTAGATCGGTGAAATCTCGCGGCGGGTGGCCGGGAAGTTTAACCCCCCGCCCGTCGTCGCCGTGGCAAGCAACGCACAGACCTTTGCCAAAATAAATTTCGCGGCCGGCTTTAATCCTTGCAAGAGTTGCGGGGTAGGGATTGTCCAAGTCCTGAATTTCCTCCAACAGTTCAGGGGGAACTCTCGGCTCGTAAATGTCCAAGTGAAACGCGCCCGCCGCCGACTTCCACGCAAACAAAAAAGCCAAGGCAACTATCGGAGTCAAAAAAATTCGCATCGTCTAAGTTCACGCCGTGAAATAAAAACGCCGCCGTGAAAAAGTTCGGCGCGGCGTTAAAAACTTTTGCTCACCGCCGTCGTCGCCGTCACCGTCGCGCCGTTGCGCTGCGGTTGATGCCGCCGTCATCGGGCGGTGCGGACTAATCTTAGGAAAGCATCGGTGCCCGATATTTTATCCTGATAAGATTTGCCCCCCTCATCTTTGAAGGAAACCGTCACGGCTTTATTACGTTTCTGTTCGCTGGTCCAAGTTCCCCAACCCGCGCCTTCGGGAAACATGCTGTCGATGAAAATTTTGTCGCCGTCTTTATCGACGTTGCGTTTGCGTCGGTCATACAACGTGGCGGCTTCTTCCGGAGTGGGCAAACGCCAGTCGTCGTACCCCGCGAAATTTTTATGACTCATGCGTTGCGCGTACTCGTTCGCCATGTACCAGTTGACCCACCCGGTTTCCATTTGCCAGTAGTCGCGAGTCATCCAGAGCAAACCGTTTTTGCGGTCGAGAGTGATGCCCTCCGCATAATTGGCGAAACGTTTATCGGCGGATTCGGCGATTGGCTTTTTGTCCGCCAACTCCGCCGCCGTGACGCCGCCGAAAAAAAGTAGCGCGAGAAAAACAACGGCGGTTGCGACCATCGTGGTGTTGCGTGATTCCGTGAACATGTTCCCGCTCCGTTCTGTAAAGTTCCAGCGGAAAAATTTCCGCCGGCAAGCGTGACACCGGTGGCGTTCGTCAATGACGGTGGTGGCAACGGCGCGGGCGCGAGATTCTGGATTCCCGCTTTCGCGGGAATGACGGCGGCGGCGCAACGGCGACGGCAGCGTTCGTCGATGACGACGGTGGTGGTGACGGCGGACTAATTCTACCCGCTCGCAAAATTCAAGTAAACGGGCAAATCCTTTTGCAAGCCACATTTCCCGCTAGCGGTTTCGCGCGGCGTATTATATACTGACGTCACGAAAAAATTTCGGACCACGGCGTGGCGCAGACAAGGGAGGAATCCGTTGCAGTACAAAGTTTTCATTGCGGTGGAGATTAAAGGTTTGGCGGAAGAGGTGCATCGGGAAATTGCCGAGCGACTTGAAGAACACGGCGTCGAAAAAATTCCCGCGATAAGTTCCGCGTGGGAGTACGCTTGCGAAGCCGACGATGACACCGACGCGAAGGATAAAGCCATGCAGGTGTTCATCAACGTAGTGCGGACGTATCCCTGCGAGATGGGGATTGTCGTCCAGGCCGGGGCGTCGCAAATTTTGCGCCGGAAGAAAAAGTTCGACCCTTGAAGAATGGTATGACGACGCGGCGGCGTAACGGCGGCGCGCGAAACCGTTTCATGTCACGGAGAAATGACGGGTGAATATTATTTTGAATAGCTACTGCAACCTGAGTTGCAATTACTGTTTTGCGGATGAGTATATGGAAGAGACGGTGAAGACTCCGGGGAAATCCATGGAGTATGATTATTTCCTAAACGAGTTTCTGCCGAAAATAAAAAACGCGCCCATCATTAATTTCATGGGCGGGGAACCCACCTTGCATCCCCGCTTCAACGACATTTTTCAAAATACTTATGACCGCGTTCTGCCGTTCTCCCACCTCAGCGTGTTCACCAACGGGTTGATGCCGGAAAAAGTTTTGTCGCTGTTGATGAAGACCGCCAGCCCCGACGGCGCCCCGAGCAAACAAATTACTTTCGCCATTCTATTGAACTGGCAAACGATGGAAAATATTTCGGAAAAAAACCACGCGCGGTGCAAGGAAGTCGCCGAACGTATGTTGCGCGTCAACGGCTACAGCGTCACCTTCAGCGTCAACCTCTACTCCAAAGATCAGGAACTCGATCGGCAGTGCGAAGAAATTGACCAGATTTATCAGCGCGCCGGATTGCCGCGCGACAAGCAATATAAAATCCGCGTCAGCCCAGCGTTTCCCATTATCGGCGGGGAAGCCAACACCTATCTGCCGATTCGCGACTTCCCGAAAGTCGGCAAGAAAATGCTGAACATCATGCAACGTTTTCCGCAATTGTGTTTTCGATTCGACTGCTCCTTGCCTCCTTGTTTTCTGGATGACATCGGTGACGACCAAATGTTGCTCACGGACCGGATTTATTTTCACGGCAACAAACAGTTACCGCCGATGGAAGAATGGAACCGCAACGAATATTATTTTGGATGCGCAGACGGAAGCCCGATGGATATCGACTCCAAGGGAGACTGCTTCAACTGTTTCCCCTTCCACAATCTGAAACTGGGGAACGTCGCGGATTTTAAGGAGGTGAACTCCATCGCCGTGGCGAAGATGGGGGCGAAATTTTTGCACACGGTGTTTGAAAAAACTGAGGCGAAGGAGCCTTGCCGATCTTGTCCGCACTATATGGTGCGATGCACAAGCGGCTGCTTTGCTTACAATTTTGTCGGCGAAAACGCAGAGGCGGCGGTGGTTAAAGAATCCTATCCAACTTGACTTCTTGGCAAATGATGCCGACATGAAATCCTTCGCAAGACTCGACGGGACCAAACACGCCGCCTTTGTGCAAAGTCATTTTCTCAAGCCCGTCACGAATAAAATTGTCCAACTCGGCGTTGTCTAATTTTTTGAAACCGCCGCGCGGTTGCCGAGGGTCGCTCTTATTCCAACCCACCTCCAGCCATCCGAGGTTGCCGCCATCTTTCTTGGAGGCGGAACAAATACTATACTTGTCAGCCAACTGCATCAGCATTTTGACCCGTCCCGTTTCCGCGGGGATGCTTGCGATCGTCTCCCGGAGCAAATCCGCCACCTCTTTTTTTTCGACCAAAATATGTCGTATTTGAATTTGATGCGTTGCGCCCGCCATGCCAGTTCCTTAGTTTAGTGATGAAGGGAAGAAAATTCCGCGCGCCGGATAAACAACAATCATATAAAATCTCGGCGCGAATTTCCACCGCGACCGGTTGACCCGGATTTTTGTTTCCGTTACGTTGCGAAGTCTATGACGAAGAATACGGCGAAACTCATTCTCGCATCGCAATCCCCGCGCCGCTTGGAATTGTTAAAACTGGTTGCCGACCAATTCGCAGTCGTCCCCAGTTCGGTGGAAGAGAAACTGGACTACGGACTGCGTCCCGAAGAAAACGCCAGGACTTTAGCCCGCGCCAAAGCCGAAAGCGTCGCGAAGAATTATCCGCGTTGCTGGGTAATCGGCGCCGACACGCTCGTAACTATGGACCAAGAAATATTTGCAAAGCCGATGGACATTCCCGACGCGCAAAGAATTCTCCGCCGATTGAGCGGCAGGGAACACCGCGTCATCACCGGCATCTGCGTCGTCGGCCCGACGAAAACTCGCGACGATGTCGTCGTCTCAAAAGTCCGCTTCAAACCGTTATCGTCGGAAGAAATATCACGCTACGTCGCAACGAATGAGCCCATGGACAAAGCCGGAGCCTACGCCATTCAAGGGGAAGGAAGTTTTATGGTGCGTGATTTTTCCGGTTCGCGTTCCAACATAATTGGACTCCCCGTCGACGAATTAAAAATTCTCTTGGAAAAAACCGGCTTCCAAAATATCACCGTCGTATAAAATTTGCTTGCAGATTGAGGTTCTTTATAATTTAATTCGCAGTGATGGTTGCACGAATCGATGATTGGAAAAAGTAAATGTATAAGTCTAAAAATAATATGGAGATTTACGGGCGGTGCCCAAAATGCCAGGCGCCAATTTTCCTGAACAGTAGCATGGACTGGTACGGCAACACCGTGCTGAGCCTTAATTGTTGGAACGGACATTACCAATGGCTCAACATAGAAAACATTGAGGAGTGCAAAAACCTCGCGCCAAAAACTCGGCGGGACCTCGTCGCCCACATCGGATTTTTTGATTTATGACCGCCGAGCGCGCCGGACCGCGTCAGCCATTTTCCTCCCCGTGAACCAGCCCGCCAGCAAACTCGCCACCTTCTCGTGGTGCCTTTACGATTTCGCCAACACCATTTTTTCCATGAACGTAATCTCCCTGTACTTCGCGTTGTGGGTGACGGTGGACCGCGGCGGTCAAGATATTTTATACAGCGCCGCCCTCGCACTTTCCATGCTCGCGGTAGCCTTGAGCGTTCCCGTCTTCGGAACTCTCTCCGACGCCACCGGCAAACGCAGAGCGCCACTGGTCGGACTCACCTTGCTATGCGTTGTCGCGACGGGACTAATCGGCGGCGGCGACCATCTATGGCTCGGCATAGTTTTGTTCATGGTCGCCAACTACGGATATCAATCGGCGTTGGTTTTTTATAACGGCATGCTTCCCTTCATCGCGCGCGGCAACCACGTCGGCCTTATTTCGGGATACGGAGTGGCGCTTGGTTATCTAGGGTCCATCGTCGGCATGATGTTGGTGAAACCGTTCGTGGAATCAGGCGACCGCACCGCGGCGTTTCTTCCCACCGCCGGCTTGCTGCTGTTCTTCTCCCTCCCCTGCTTCTTGTTCGTCAAAGACGACGAAACCCGCACGGCGCCGTCCATCCAAATCAAAGAAGCATTCCGCAGACTCAAAGAAACTTTTCTGCGCGCCAAACAATATCATTCTCTGTTGCGGTTTATCCTGATTCATTTTCTGGTGCTCGACGCAGTGAACACCATCGTCGCCTTCATAGCCGTGTATGCCAACAAAGTGATTGGATTCAGCGACGGCCAAATCATAAAATTCCTAATCTCATCGACCGTCGGCGCGATGGTCGGGTCACTGGTCATCGGCGTTTTAGTCAAACGCAAAGGAGTCGTCTGGTCTTACTGGCTAGTGTTGTGGCTCTGGGTCGTCTCCCTCGCGCTGACCGTCATCAGCCAAAGCGCGACATTGTTCTCGCTGGTCGGTCCCATCGCCGGGATAGGAATGGGCGGCGTCTGGGTGGTCAGCCGGGCTTTCATCGTCGAACTTTCCCCGCCCGAAAAAGTCGGGGAATTTTTTGGGCTGTACGGATTCGCAGGCAAAGCGGCGTCCATCTTCGGTCCCATGCTTTGGGGAACGGTGGTTTGGATTTTCGACGCCACCGCGCCGACGACCGCGACGCTCAAATACCGCGCCGCAGTGACCGCGTTGTTGATCATCGTCGCCGTGGCGGTCTTCCTGTTTCGCAACTTGACGCGGCAGATGTCCGCGGACATTAGCGTTGATAAACAAGTTGACATCACGCGACCAAATGATTAGCTTTAAGACACCTTGACAATTCGATTCCGTCCCGCGGACATAAAGATATTTTTCGCGGACACCCCGCAGAAAGGCGCGACCTGCATGGCACGATTCGTCCCCTCGATTTCCTGTTTGACTCTGTTGAGTGTGGGACTCTTCATCGCCGCCAACCCCGCTAAAATCTGGGCTCATTCCGAACATAAACAAGACGCGTTGCAAGTCAAACTTCCCAAGGTGGTGGCGCAAATCAACGGCGTGGACATCCGCAGCGATACCATTTCCCGCGAACTGAAAAAGGCGGCGCAACGATACAAAAAACGCGGCATGCCGCTCGACGCGGACCAAGAAAAGTCCGCCGCGAAAAAATTAATCGAGGACGAAATCGGGCGAACCTTACTAGTTCTAAAAGCCAAAGATTCGGGAATCAACATCACCGAAAAACGGATCGACGAACAGCTGAAAGAAGTGAAAGCGAAGTTCCAGTCCGATGCTGTTTTTGAACACAAACTCGCCGACCGGGGCATGACCTTGTCGCAGTATAAAACGGAACTCGCAACCGATTTGTATATTGACGAGATCATCAAAAAAGAAATTGCAACGAAAATTAATGTCCGCGAAAACGAAGCCCGCGACTATTTCGAAAAAAATAAAAATGAGTTTAAGAGCGCAGAAAAAGTCCGCGCCAGCATCATCCTGTTAAAGTTTGATCCGTCGCAAGGAAAAGCGGGGGAACAGAAAGCCCTCAAAAAATTCGAGTCCATTCTCGACCAAGTTCACAACGGAGCCGACTTCGCGGCGATGGCGAAAAAATTTTCCCAAGACAGTTTGGCTTCCAAGGGAGGAGATTTGGGATTCTTCGCCCGCAAGCACATGCTCTCGGCGTTCAGCGAAAGAGCGTTCAAGATGAAGGTAGGCGAAGTCAGTGATATTTTTCGCACCGGGCACGGGTTTCATGTACTGAAAGTCACCGACAAAAAATCGGCGGGGACTAGTCCTTTCGCGGCGGAAAAGGAAAAGATCAAAACCCTTCTCACCAAAAAGAAAATTTCACAAGCCACCCGCGACTACATCGCAGTCCTGAAAAAGCAAGCAAAAATCAAAACCTACTTTTAGCCGCGCGGCACGGCGACGACGGCGCGAACACGGCGGCGGCGTCTTTAGTTGGCGAGCGGGGAGTTGTCGCGGCGCGATGTTTTCTTCCTCCACGGCGAAGATGCCGATGTCGGGAGGCGGTCGGCAAACTCATAAATTTTTGTATGCCCCGATGAATACTCGGACCGAAACAGAACCCGATTCCTTGCGCGAAAAACTTTTCGACGACGGTGAAAATTTTCCCGACGATGCAAAACCTTTCGCCGAAGTGGTGTTCAATCTTCCCCTCCAAGGACCGTTCACTTACATCATCCCACCGCGATGGCGAGGAAATGTTCAAGTCGGGATGCGGGTTTTGGTGCCTTTCGGTAGAAGGCGCATCACCGGGTATGTGGTCAACTTTGCGGACAAATGGGACAAGCCCATCGCGCTCAAAACCATCGCCGATTTACCCGACGCCAAACCCATCATGAACGCGGAGATGCTGTCGCTCACCCGATGGTTGGGGCGCTACTATCAATCGTCGTGGGGCGAAGCCATCCGCGCCGCTCTTCCCGCCGGGCTCGACAAAATCGCCGACCAGCGCGTCAAGTTCGTCCGCCTTGCCCGTTGCCTGCCCGACGAAAAAGAAATCGCCCGCCTGCTCAAACGCAGTCCCAAACAAAAATCCGTGTTCGATTTTTTGCGGCAAAAAGAAATCAGTTTATCGAAATTAAAAGCGCGGATTTCGGGAAGTCCGTCCGCCGTCCGCGGTCTGAAAGAAAAAAAACTGGCGGAAGTTTTTGGCGCGAAAAAAGAACACGCAGCGTTTGTTCCAGAAAGCGCGGCGAACCAAACCTTCGTCCCGCCGCCGGCCTTCACTCCTGGACAGGAAGCGATATTCAAAAAACTTGCGGCGGCGATTGATGACGGCCGGTTCCAACCCTTTCTCCTGCACGGCATAACGGGGAGCGGCAAAACGGAAGTGTACATCCGTTGCATTCAGCGTACTTTGGAAAAAGATAAAACCGCGATCATGATGGTCCCCGAAATTTCCCTCACCCCGCAAACGGTAGCGCGGTTTCGCCAACGGTTCGGAGACCGGATGGCCGTGCTGCATAGCGGCTTATCGCAAACCGAACGCTATCTGGAATGGAAAAAAATCCGCGACGGGAAAGTTTCGATCGCGGTCGGCGCCCGCTCGGCAGTGTTCGCGCCGTTTGAAAACTTGGGCGTAATCGTCATCGATGAAGAACACGATGGTTCTTACAAACAAGATGCCACGCCGCGCTATCACGCCCGGGACACCGCCGTCATGCGCGCCCGGTCGTCGAACGCGGTGGTCATCATGGGGTCGGCGACGCCGTCCTTGGAATCAATTCAAAACACGCGGCGGGGAAAATACGATTATCTGTCCCTCGAAGACCGAATCGGCGGGCGCATGTTGCCCGTCGTGAGCATGGTGGATATGCGGCGCGAGCGCAGGGAGTTTAAAAACTTCGCGATGCTTTCCAGAATTATGTGCAACGCAATTCGCGATCGACTTTCCCGCAAGGAACAAGTTTTTCTGTTTCTCAACCGCCGCGGGACGGCGCGATTTGTCTTTTGCCCCGACTGCGGTTACGTATTAGAATGCGCGCGGTGTAGCGTCACCCTCACCTTCCACGGGAAGGAAGACCGCCTGCTTTGCCATTATTGTAACTTCACGGCGCGCATGCCCCGCCGCTGCGTGGAATGCAACGGCGCCGTGATTCGTTGCAGCGGTTTCGGCACGCAAAAACTGGAGGAAGAAGTCCGCAAACTTTTTCCGACCGCGCGGATAACCCGGCTTGACCGCGACACCACCCGCCGCCGCGGCTCTTTCGCCGCCATGCACCGAAATATGAACGCGGGAAAAATTGACATCCTCATCGGCACGCAAATGATTACCAAGGGACATGATTTCCCCAACGTTACTTTGGTCGGAGTGGTGCATGCCGATTTGTCGTTGAACATTCCGGACTTCCGATCGTGCGAGAAAGCATTCCAGTTGTTGACGCAGGTTGCGGGGCGGGCGGGGCGCGGGGAAGTTCCCGGCAAGGCGATAATCCAGACCAACAATCCCAATCACTATATGTTCGAGTTTGTCCGGGAACACGACGTGAACGCTTTCCACGCGAAGGAATTAAAGTTGAGGCGACGACTCAACTATCCTCCGTTCGCCCGGCTCATTGCCGTCGAGATTGTCAGCGCCACGGAATCAATCGGAAAGAACGCCGCGGGGAAACTGGCGCGGGGACTGGCGCGGCGGGCGACTCGTCAAAACGGCGTGGAAGTATTGGGCCCGTCCAAAGCGGCGTTGTATCGGATTCAAAATAAATTCCGCTGGCATTTGATACTGCGGGGGCAGAACATGCAGACCTTGCAAAGTATTCTGGCGGACAGCCGGGAACTCCGCGAACTTAAATCTGCCGGCGGCGGGAAGTTGAAACTTTCCGTCGATGTAGATCCCTTCAACCTTTTATAAACTCGATGTAGCAAACTTTCATCAACCGTCATCATGACATCGCCGCCATGAAAATTATTCGCTCCATGTACGATTGGGTTCTGCATTGGGCTGCCACGCCTTACGCGCTGCCAGCTTTATTTTTCGTTGCGTTCGTTGAATCGTCGTTCCTCCCAATCCCGCCTGATGTTTTGTTGATCGCGATGACGGTCGCGGTGCCGGCACTTTGGGTCAAGTTTTCCTTCGTCTGCTCTTTGGCTTCCGTCATCGGCGGGATGTTTGGTTACTTCATCGGATACCAGTTCATGGATAAGGTCGGCAATCGTATCGTAGAGTTCTACCACTTACACGCCGAGTTCGAAAAAATAGGCGCGCTCTACAACGAACACCAAGCGTTGGCCGTCGCCGCGGCGGGCTTCACGCCTTTGCCTTATAAAATTTTTGCGCTGGCGGCGGGCTCATTCAAAATCAACTTTCCGGTTTTCGTCCTGATGTCGGCGGTCAGCCGTTGCGCCCGATTTTTTCTAATCGGATTTATAATCCACAAATTTGGTCCGCCCATCAAAGTGCTGATCGAAAAATATTTCAACCTTTGTAGCGTTGTATTTTTCATTCTGCTTATCATAGGATTTTATCTATTAAAATTTGTACTTTGATGGAGTTTGCTATGAGCGAGCATTGCGTACTATTTATTACCACCGCGTCAAAAAAGGAGGCGGATAAAATAAGCCGCGGACTGGTCGAGAACAAGTTGGCGTTCTGCGTCAACGCCGTCCCCAAAATTCAGTCAACTTATTATTGGGACGGGGAAATCTGCGTTGACGAAGAATTTCTTTTAATCGTTAAGACCCGGAAAGACCGCTACGATGCGCTGGAAACCTGGGTCAAAATCAATCACAGTTATGAAGTGCCGGAGATCATCGCCTTGCCCATCGAGCGAGGTCTGCCCGCGTACTTGTCGGGCATCGATGACTGGGTTACAAAAAAAGAATGACGGCGGAGATGAAAACACCGTGGCGCAAATCCATATAAAAAAGGAATGGGGAATTGCGGAAAATTTGGCTACGCCAGAATCCGCGTACCTTCGCCGACGGGAATTTCTGAAGGGCACAGCGCTGACCGTCGCCGCCATATTGGGAACGCTTTATGGTTGCGGTCCCACGTCGCCGCCGAATGTTCTGCCGGAAGTGGAGTGGAGCGAACTTGAAAAACTCATCTATCCCGCCAAAAGAAATCCGCGTTACAAATCAACCCGGCCCACGACGCTGGAAAAAATCGCCGCCACCTACAATAATTTTTATGAGTTCGGCGGCGACAAAATCGACCCGGTGCATTACGCGCAGAAACTCAAAACTCGGCCATGGATTCTTGAGGTGGGCGGACTCGCGAACAAACCAAAAACTTTCGACATGGATGACTTGCTAAAAACTATGCGCTTCGAAGAACGCCTATACAGATTGCGTTGCGTGGAGGCGTGGGCGATGGTGGTGCCGTGGACGGGATTTCCGTTGCGAGAACTGCTCAGACAAGTCGAGCCGAAATCGGAAGCCACGCATATCAGGCTGGAAACTTTTTACGCGCCGTTCACCGCGCAAGGTCAGTTGGCGTTTTGGGAACCGTGGCCTTACGTGGAAGGATTGACCATCGAGGAAGCGATGAACGAACTGGCGTTTTTGGCCACCGGAATTTACGGGCACCCGCTTCCGAAACAACACGGCGCGCCGATTCGCCTAGTGGTGCCGTGGAAATACGGGTTCAAGAGCATCAAGTCCATCGTGAAAATCGAGTTGATAAATTATCGCCCATCGACTTTCTGGAACACGTTGCAAGGATTGGAGTACGATTTTACCGCCAACGTGAACCCGCGAATCCCCCACCCGCGCTGGCCTCAAGCCCGCGAGAAAATGATCGACACCGGCGAAGTTCGCCGCACTCTTCTTTACAACGGTTACGGAAAATTTGTCGCCAACTTATATGCGTGACGAATTTTTTTTCTGCGCGCCGTCATCACCGTCGCGTCGCGCTTAACGGAAAAATTGTTCGATTTGCGCGCCGATGAATCCGGCGATGGCGCCTCCGCTGCCGGCGGCGATGATGAAAATGTCCCGGTCGCCGGTGCCGTATCCGAAGAAAGCCCCCAGCAAAATTCCCAAGCAAATGGCGATCATAAAAAGTCGGCCGCCCAACCAGCCCACAAATCCGCCCGTCACCAAACCTAAAGCCCCGGCGATGAACATTAAAAGCGGACTGTGCACCACCCAGCCGATCGCCAGTCCCGTGGCGCCCATCAACCCCATGCCCAGATAAATCGTACTTTTGCTACGTGGTTCGGGATGTACATTTTGTTTGATAAGTCTATTCTTCCAGAACGTTTTCGTGCGTGCGGTTTTGCTTATTCTATACCACCAAAAAGTACCGCGGGCTAGTTCGTTTTCGCGGCGACAAAAAAACGGCGGCGCGACGGTGACGCCGTTGACAAAAACACGGCGGCGTTGCGGCGTGATTTGGTGAATCGCTTTGAGGTGGGAAGCATCCTAAAGGCAACTGTATTGAAGAGGGAATTGCAAATCCCGGCGGGCTCCTGTAGAAAGAAGCCTGCGCCTTTTCCCGCGAGGAGATGAAACCGGATTTGCTCTTTATGACTTTTACTCAGCAAAAAGAAGATAAGGAAATAGAAGAAGCTCTCGTCAAGGATTTTCAAGCGGGAAACCTGGACGCCTACGACAAAATAGCTGAACTCTATCAGCAAAAAATATATGCTCTCAGTTTCAACCTGATGCGCAACCAAATGGATGCTCAGGATGTGACGCAGGAAGTTCTCCTGATATTGTTCAGGAAGATTCACACGTTTCAGGGCAAGTCGGCGTTTTCGAGTTGGGTTTATCGCATCACCTTGAACGCCTGTTATATGAGGATGAGGAGCAAGAAAAAGGAGCCCAACATTTCTATCGATGAGTTGTTGCCTTCCTTCAGCGGGGCCGGATTTCAGCAGGAAAAAATTCGCGACTGGTCGAAAAGTACCGAGTCCTCATTGTTCACCAACGAGACGCGGGAGGTTATTAAAAAAGCGGTTGACCTTCTGCCAGAAAAAGAAAAAGTGGTTTTCCTGTTGCGGGATGTGGAGGAGCTCTCCACCGAAAAAGTGAGCGGGATATTGGACCTGACCGTGCCAGCGGTGAAGTCGCGACTACATCGGGCGCGGTTGTTTTTGAGGAAAAAACTTTCCGGCTATTTTGAAGAATACGGTTCTCCAAAGGGGAAAATATGATCTGTTGCAAAGAGTGCATCGACCTGCTGCACGATTATCTTGAAGGCTCCCTGGCTCAAGAAACCAGAGATGCGCTTGACGAACATTTCCGTGAGTGTCCCCCGTGCATCGCTTTTCTAAACACCTATAAATCGACAAGCCGCCTGTGTCGGGAGACCTTACACCAAATCGAAATTCCTGACGAAGTTCGCCACACGTTGCAAAATTTTCTGAAGGAACATAAAATCCAGCAAGAGGGGATGTAGCCCGTCGCCGCAACGCGAGAAACAATTGCAACGTCTGCCGTGCCCGATACAGCAATTGACAAACCCCGCAGGGTCATCTATATTTTTTAGTCAGCGTGCATTAGGTTTCGCGCATGCAACCAGTTATCGTTTTGTGATTCACTTTTGAGGTAAAGGAAATGGTCGAGATGAGAGTCGAGGGCCTGACGTTGGATCCGCTCACCAACATGCCCATCATAATTTTGCGAGACTCAACCGGTTCCAAAGCTCTTCCTATATGGGTCGGTTATTTTGAAGCCAACGCGATCGCTTTGGAAATAGAAAGCATTTCCACGCCACGCCCGATGACGCATGACTTGCTCAAAAACCTAATCAAAAATATGAAGGCGGAAGTCAATCACATCCTCGTCAACGAATTAAAGGACAACACCTTTTACGCCGTCATTTCCGTGGCGTGCGGAAACCGTACTATTTCCATAGACTCGCGTCCCTCCGATGCCATAGCACTAGCGTTGCGAACCAAGTCGCCCATTTACGTTGAAGAAAAAGTGATTGAAGCCGCCAAAAGTTTGGACCTCCCCGACCCAGAAAAAATCAAAACGAATGATGACAAGCAATGGCGAGACTGGCTGGATAAAATTAAGCCGGAGGACTTCGGCAGACTTTGACACCATCCATAGAACAATACCGGAGTCCCCGCCCGCCGCAATTTCCCACGCCCTACTGCCCCGCCACGCCGCTATGATTTTCGATGCGCGGTTGCTCCCCGAAACTCAAGCCAGCCCCATAATTTTGGTGAAGAGGGACCAGTGAAAAACGTAGGATTATTTTGCAAGCAACGTCCCGCCGTAAGCCAAAAAGTGGTGAGCGATTTAGCGCAATGGTTGCGAGCAAAAGGTTGCAACCTTTATGTAGACCAAAGCACCGCCAAGTTAATCGGCGAGACGGCCCCCTGCTCGCAAGAAGAAATCCCCGCCCGCGCCGACCTGCTCATCGTACTTGGAGGGGACGGAACTTTGTTGAGCGTGGCGCACATCGCCCACCCGCACGACGTCCCCGTTTTGGGAGTCAACCTCGGAAGCCTGGGGTTTTTGACCGAGACCACCTTGGACGACCTCTACCCAACTTTGCAAAGCACTTTGGCCGGCGAATGCAAAATTGAACGGCGCATGTTGCTGAATGCCTCCCTCTGGCGCGACGAAACCAAGTTGCACGATTTTAATATATTGAACGAGATTGTCATCAACAAGAGCGCCTTGGCGAGAATCGTAAATCTCACAGTACAAGTTGACGAACAACTCATGACATCATACCGCGCCGATGGGTTGATAATCGCCACGCCCACAGGCTCCACCGCGTATTCGCTTTCGGCGGGAGGACCCATCATTCATCCCAGTATGCACGCCTTGGTGTTGAGTCCGATATGCCCGTTCACCCTGACAAACCGACCCATCGTCATCCCCGACACATCCAAGATTCAAGTGCAACTGACCAAGCGCAACGAAGACGAAGACGTCGGAATCACGCTTGACGGGAAGATGGGTTACGCGATGAAGTCGGGAGACATTTTGAAAGCAGAAAAAGCCCGCGTCTCCGTGAGGCTGATACAAGCCCCCGGCAAAAACTATTACCAAACCCTGCGGAAAAAACTTCATTGGGGCGGCGGCGCCGCGGAAAATAAAATCTGAAGACCACCGCCATCAAGTTTCAATCACTCCGTTTTGAATCGGATTAAATTATGAATCAAAACATCACCGCCTGCGGCCAAAAAATAAATATCGGCACCCGTGTGATTTCGTGGCAGGAAAAAGCAGGGCTCGTCTGCCCCAACAAAAGAGGCCGCGCCAACTGTTCCCATCACGACCCCAAACTCAACGACGCGCCGTCCCGACAAGACGCAGCCTACAAAATACGCAAACCCGAATCGGCGTACGCAGAACTAGTTCAGCACGTCCACCAATTCGTTTTACATTACGATGCGTGCTACAGTTCCCTCCACTGCCACCAACTAATGACGGCAAGCTCCTTCAAAGGTAGCCACTTCTACCTGGACCTCGACGGCACTCTTTATCAAACTTGCGACCTGTATTGGAAAACCAACAGCGCGCCCGCCGATGACCAACAAGGGAACGAAAGATCCGTCCATGTCGAAATGGCAAACTTGGCGTGGGAAGCTCTAGCCCGCGAATCAGAATGGCTCCACACCGACCGCGACAAATACCAAAAGAAAAAAGGACGATGGGTGTTGTCGCTCCCCGCCGCCTACCGCAAAAAAATTCAGACCGCCGGATTCCAAACCAGCCCATCGCGCACTTACGGCGAAAGAGGATACTTCAGCAGAAAGATCAACGGACGAGTAGTGCGCATGTGGGACTTCACCGAGGAACAATACCGCGCCTTGATAAAACTCTGCATCGGCGTCAACCACCTTCTGCCCGCAATCAAACTGCAAGTCCCCTTCGACAATAAATCCGGTCGACACCCTCTCGACAGACTAAAAAATTATTCCAAATATTCCGGCATCCTCGGCCACGCCCACGTGCAAAAAGGCGAAAACGGAGTCGCGCGCAAATACGACCCGGGGTCAGCCTTCAATTGGTCGCGACTAAAAAAAACTTTCGAGAAGCACGCGAAATCATGAAACGAAATTCTATTTTTCGGGACGAACTCCCCGGCGAAAAAAAAAGCATCATCAATCTGTTGATGACCGGTTACATCATCGCCATCTCCTGCCTAGGCTACGCCGCGTTCTTCTTCTACATCCACCTCGGGCAAATCGAGAGAATTGTCGGAACCATGGACACCGAAACCTTGACGCCCGAACAAATAGAATTGTTGAAGAACCGAATCATCCGCAGCGCCAAGCAATCGAAAAGTGAAATGGTCGGCATAGCCATCATCGGAACTTTGGTTTGCATCATCGGCGGATTTTACACCGTCGGCATGATTATAAAGCCGCTAAGAAAACTGGTACGGTTTGCGGAAGCGCAAGGGACCACCGAACTTCCCGCCATCAAATCCAACACCGAAATTAAACAGTTGGCGACCGCGGTCAATCAGTTGACGGAAAACCTAAAACAAACTCCGCGCGCAGAAAAAGAACAATGACGGCAACGGCGGGGACGACGGTGACGGCGTGATGACGGTAGGACGGCAACGCGATGATGACGGCGCCGGTCGGTCAAGCCACATTCCCAAGCGCGACGGCGGGATGACGACGGCGGCGTCAATGTTTGAAATGGCGGATGCCGGTGAACACCATCGCTATTTTGTGTTCGTTGGCTACTCGCAAAACTTCTTCGTCGCGGATAGAACCGCCTGGGGAAATGATGGCGGTGATGCAATTTTTCGCGGCTTCGTCAACGGAATCCCGGAAAGGAAAAAACGCGTCCGACGCCATCACCGCGCCGCGTAAGGGTTTGCGCGCCTTCTCGACTGCGACGCGGGCAGAGTCGATGCGGCTCATTTGCCCCGCGCCGATGCCGAGAATTTCACGGTCTTTGGCGTAAACGATAGCGTTGGACTTAACATGCTTGGCGACGACCCAAGCGAATTTCATGTCCGCCATTTCTCGGTCGTCGGGTTTTCTTTCGCTGACCACTTTGAGTTGACCTTCGACATAAGTCATCGTGTCTGGACTTTGTACCAACAAGCCGCCACCGATTCGTTTCAAGTCAAACTTCGCCGCGGCGGCGGGAGACCGCATCGCCGGCATCTGCATAAGGCGGATGTTTTTTTTCGTGGCGAACACTTTCATCGCCGCCGAATCAAAGCCGGGCGCGACGACGGCTTCCACAAAGTTTTTGACGACCTCCGCCGCCGCCTGAACAGTAACCGTTCGATTGAATCCGAGTATCCCTCCAAACGCCGACGCCGGGTCCACTTCGCGGGCGGCGACAAATGTTTTGCACGGGTCATCGCCCAACGCCACGCCGCACGGATTGGTGTGCTTGATGATCGCCACCGCGCCCGTATCAAATTCCTGCACCAACTCCCAAGCGGCGTTGAGGTCAATAAAATTGTTGAAGGATAATTCCTTGCCTTGAAGTTGTTGCGCGGAAATAATTTCGGACGGCGCGGGAGAACTTTCTTTATACAACGCCGCGGACTGGTGAGGGTTTTCGCCGTAGCGGAGTTCCTGCACTTTGTCCAACGACTGATTCAACACGGCGGGAAATTTGGCATCGTCATCCCATTTCCCGGTTAAATAATTTGCCACCAAAGAATCATAACGCGCCGTGTGCGCAAACGCGTCGCGACTCAACCGTCGGCAAGTTTTCAGCGTCACGGCACCGTCGCCGGATTTCATCTCGCGCAAAACTTTGCTGTAGTCGGCCGGGTTCACAATCACCACCACGTCTTTGGAATTTTTCGCCGCGGACCGAACCATTGCGGGACCGCCGACATCGATATTTTCGATAGCGTCTTCCAGCGAACAATCCTTCCGCGCGACCGTCTGCTCGAACGGATACAAGTTGATCGCGACCATGTCGATGGGGCGGATGCCGTGCGCTTCCATCGCCTTGATATGCGCTGGCACATCTCTGCGCGCCAAAATCCCGCCGTGAACTCTGGGGTGTAGCGTCTTGACTCTGCCGTCCATCATCTCGGGGAAACCGGTGTAGTCGGATACCTGAATCACGGGGACGCCGGCGTTGCGCAACAAATCCGCCG
The DNA here is from genome assembly GCA_002454045.1 of Nitrospina sp. UBA6727. GTDB lineage: Bacteria > Nitrospinota > Nitrospinia > Nitrospinales > VA-1 > LS-NOB. The sequence goes on from DKID01000012.1 coordinate 56,391, forward strand.
TGCCGCCGGTGGAAAGTATCTCGATGCCATATTTCTGCAACTCGAGAGCGAAGTCCAATATACCGGTTTTATCCGATACGCTTATCAATGCCCGTCGAATGGGTTTCATCAAAATAAAAAAATTTGCGTTTACTGGGGAAGTTTTCTTTTGGGAGCCGGAGACTTTGATATAAGAAAGTTCGGGGTCAGCGCGTGAATCAGTTTCAACATCCAGACCGGGAAGGAGCCGTAGGACTCCCAAAGTGCGGGTTCTTTTTTCGGGAGTTGGGCTGCAGGTTTTTCGGGGTCGGTCATCGTTCACCTCTCCAAGCGGGACTCGGCGGCGCGATTCACTCGCCAAGGTTTTAGTTTAGGTAGGGACTCATGCGAAGTGCAAAGTCTACACTTTTTCGCGTCAGTTTGAAAATATAAATCCGCGCGGGAAACGCGACCACGACCGCCGCCGTCGCATCGTCATCATCATCGCGTCACCGTCGTTGTCACCGCAACCGCCGCGTCGATGCTGGTCGGCGGCGAGTAGTAACGCAGAGACCTTGCGCAAATTTCCAGTCAACGTGGCGGGTCAGGTCGAGACTCCCAAACTGAGCCTCAATGTTTTTGGAACATTCGCCGAGCAAGTCGCGCAAACATTTCTTATCCAATTCCGTCCAAGCCATGGGAGTTTTCAACAACTTTTGTTCAAAGGAGGCGATGAGGTCTTCGTTGCACACCTTCGCGTCGTCCCGGAAAATGTCTGGCAAGAAAATCATCTCCAGAAAACTTTTCGCCGCGACGTCGGTCAGCGGGTCGCAGGATATCCGACCAAATAAAATATAATTCGCCAAGGCCGTGGTCACCAAAGTTAAAATGTTCATGGCGTCCAAGGTCTCGGGGTAATCAAATTCTCGCGGCGAAGATGAAAACATTGACTCGCGCAGTCCCAGTGCCTGCCTCGCGAAACGGCTGTAAAATTTCCATCGACCGACAAAATCATCGATGGCTTGGATATCCTTAATGGATTCCGGGTCGCGCCAATTAAAGGAATCCTCTCCCTGAATTATTTCCGCAACTTGCGGAAACCGAAAGACCAACGCGCCTAACTTTTCCTTGTCTTCCGACGAAATAAAATGCTCGATGTATGTACCATTTTCGTCGATGAAGGTGCTTGCCACCGAGCGCATTTGTCGCAGTTGTTGGTAGCCCACCTGAAAAAATGATTGCGTCCAAACTTTATCCAGCAACGCCGTGCCCTTTTCGGTGTCCCCTTCCGCCCCCAGTTCCAAACCAATGTTTATATAACCCAGCGTTTTTCGCAGAGCCCGATGGCGGGCATCCGTGGATGACAGGTCGAGTCCATCGGCGATGATGACCTTGTTGGCGAGGCACACGAGTTCCCAACGCAAGAGTTCAAGACGGCTTTCGTTTTTCAGGGCGGCGAGACATTGGGCAAAAAAAAGGGTTCCATCCAAATGAGCCAGAGGGTATCGGGGGGAAAGCCCGAAGCGGCTTGTCGGGAGTTCTTGCGGTGACGACAATTTTAATTTTAAAGTTTCCGCATCGAGACGGCTGTAAATACCCATCGCCTCCCGAAATTCGGGGATGCCTCTCTCGGCGGTGCGATTCACCCGCCATTGATAAGCCTTCTCTACCGTGATGGTAACGGGATACCAAATCACTGCTTCCAGCAAGTTGTACAAAAGTTTTTGATTCTTTTCGTACAGCAAAAGCAAAAGTTTTCTAATCTCTTTGCTGTTTTCAACTTTGAAAAAAATATCATAGACCCCGTCGGGGGAAAAATGTTCCAGCCCCTCCGCCCCTTCGTAAGAATCGGTCATTTCATCCTTCTTAAAGACTTTCAAAAAAGCCTGAAACAGGACGACCTTTTGGTCAAAATCTTCCCGCAAAAACCACTCCAGAATTTCGGGGTCGTGGCATTGGTCCAGCAAAACAATCCAATCCAACGCCCGCTTAGGTTGGAACTTGTCGCCCTGCCACCATTCCACATCAAAAATGTATTGGAGTTGCTCCGAAGAAGCCATGGACAAAACCAGAAGAGAATCTTCTTCTTTTACTCCCTTTATCAAATTATAAATTTCTTCCACCGGAAGGGACCGAGTCACCTCAACTGCCTTTTCGGAAAGCGCGAGAATATTCTCTTGAAGATAAGGATCAAGCCCGAGGATGCACCGCACCTGCTCTTCCACGGACAGGCTGGACAAAATATCTTCCACCTTGCACGGCTGGGTTCTCACCCAATCCACCGGAAACGGCAAAGCCTTCTCGCCGAGTAAATTTTCTTTATTCATTGCATCGATCATAATTCTGCGCTATTAAAAATCTGGAAACCCATCATGGGCGCAACATAATTGTTGAGAGGATTCTTCCTGTTCTTCCTTCGCGTCGATAGGAATACATTTTTCGAGCAGAGCAACAAGTACAATAATCCATTGAAAAAATATTTTCCTGAAGGAGACCGGCTTTTTTACCTTCCATTTTGTTCACCGCAATCAAGTCCAGAAAATATTTACCAGACAGACCGTCCCGAAACCAACCCGTCTCATCAGGAAACATTTTTCTAAACGGTCGAACGCAATCCTCACGCACCTCATAGCAGCATCCTCCAATCGCTGGCCCAAAACCTGTTATCAGACCTTCAGGCCGGGATCCATACACGCGGCCCATTTCCCTAACTACTTTAAAAAGAATACTTTGCTCCGACCCCTTCCGTCCGGCATGAACGACCGCGATTACTTTTAACCGCGGGTCATAAATCAAAATGGGAAGACAATCCGCGGTAAAAACTCCGATGGGCTTTCCAGAAAGATGCGTCACCAAAGCATCGGCAGAAATTTTCATCGTCTCACTAGAAGCGAGGCTTGCATCACTCAACACAAAAATTTTATCGCCATGAACTTGGTTAACAAAAAAAAGACTACGGTTTGTTATTCCGATGGATTCTAAAAACACTTTCAAATGATCTTTTGTTTTCCCAAAATTATCATCACCTAAGAAAGAAAAGTTTTTAATTTCGCCTTGATCGTTTTCAAAACAACGGGGACTGATGGCGTGAACTAACTCGGGAAATTTATCAAACTGATTAAATTTTAATTTTTCAAGCGAAGCATTCATAAAAAATAAATTATTTTTACAAACCTATTTAGAGTGTTCAGAAAATCAATTCAGTATACTCGTAATGATTTTAAAAAACCAAACGATGCGTTTCCCCCTTTATTCATGCGGATTTTATAAGGTTCTATAAAATCAGCGCCTGTTAAATTTTTATTCTCGATTTTCACGGCGATGCAACGATCTGTCCACGGCATTAATTTTTTCTTAATATTCACTTGACATCAAACGCTTATTGCATAGTATGGACAACGGTGTTTGGGTGCTGAAACGAATACCGATAAGACGGTAAGAAAGGTAATCTTGATGGCAACCAAGAGAAAAGTAGCTAAGAAGAAAGCA
>DKID01000012.1:59896-77977 GCA_002454045.1 Nitrospina sp. UBA6727
AAGAAAACAACAAAAAGAAAAGTAACTAAGAAGAAAGCAACGAAGAGGAAAAGGGCAAAGGCTAAGAGATAGGAAGGGTAGTTTAAATTTCTTTCCAGCCGATGCTAAATGGAACGGATTGACCCTCAATTCGTTTTTCAGGTGTAGCGCTAATAACCCATATCGTTTCAGCACCCTAACCCATTGTTTTTCCAACCTTATGGTCCTACCTTGGCAAGCAGATTCTAGATAAAAAGCTTCTGGGAAAATTGCGGGATGGTCTCGTGGCATGCCCCGTCTTGGCGGTCTCCCCACATTAGGCATTCGTGAATTCAGCTTTTCCTCATTACGACCACGGAGTCAAAAAGCGTAACGGTTTTTTGGAAGGCGCGGTGATGCTGGGGAGAAATTTTTCGGGTATAACTTTTATGGTGCTTGAAGGTGAAAGGGTTATAAATTGTTTTTTTGTTTCTTCGGTGCTGAATCTCATAATGCAGATGGGGGGCAAACGTTCTTCCGGTATTCCCCGACTCAGCGATCTGCTGACCCGCCCGGATAGTTTGCCCCGGTTTGACTTTGACGCGACTCAAGTGAAGGTATAGGGTTTTGATTCCCAGTTTCTGGTGATCAATTTCAATACAATAACCGTTCGCCCTTACATTCCAATTTACGCGAGTGACTTTGCCGGGGAACCCCGAATAAACGAGAGTCCCCACTTCAACCTTAAAGTCCGTCCCGGAATGCCCTCCTGTTCCTTTGCGAAAATCTCCGGGCAAGGAAGTGATTTCGGTATAACGCCGAACGGGACTTTGCGTTTCGACAATACGCCGGGCAATCTCTTTTCCTTCTCTGTCAAAATACCCTCCATTCCCCGGGTCGAATTTGTCAAAATAAAACGCGTCAAATGTTTTGCCAAATAATTTACTTGCATAGGAAAGTTTAAGAACTTTAAACTGCTCGGCACCTTCTAGTCGCTGATACACCACTTCCATGGAATCGCCGTTCCTCACGCCTTTTTTGACATCCATAGACCAAATCATAAGACGCCCCAGATGCGCGGCAAACGCGGCGCAACCTTTTTCGCGGGAAATTATTTTGCACACGGTATAGCTCAGGGAGTTCCGGACTTTAAAACTTATGGAGTGGACGGCTTTGTCTTCCATCGTCCCCGCAAAAGTCTCGACAGTTTGGCGAACATCTTTCTTTAATGCTTCAGGCTCGGGCGGCGGCTCGATAAGGTTCTGCGACACCTTCCCATGGTCTTGCTGTAAAGACGCAATGGCAACGTCGGGCTTGTAATCAAAATAAAGGAGATAAACATTCAGCCCCACCGAAATGATGAGGAGAGCGGCGCACCCAAAGCGAAAAGGAAATTTATTTTTCTTGTGGGTGCGCTGGTCGTGAAGCGGGGAGGCGGGGATGCTCATTCTCTTTCCTTTGGTTAAATGATACAGTGGTCGTCTAAAATAAAAACAGGCCGCGGGAAAACAATAAGGGATTCATAAAGAAATGATGGGAGCAGAAAAAATGCAACGCCTCGAAAATCCTCGCCATTGTATAAAATGATGCCAAACAATACAACACGTTCTAGCCCCGCCGTTGCAGACTATCAGCCGGAAGTTCTTTTCTTGGAAGAAGGCGTGGAGGAGTACCCCCTTGCGCGCGAGGTCTTATCCAGACTTCCCGAAATTCCGCGGCGGGAGTTTCAGGATATCTCCATCCTCACTGAACAGATGAGGCACTCGCGGTACGATGTGTTTGGCGCAGGAAAAAAGTGCTTGGCGTTATCCCGTTTCAAAGGCTCCTTCCTGAAGAAGTGTCCGGGTGTTAGCCCGGGCATGGTGTGTTGTAATTATTACGTGGTGAACTTGTCGAAGAACTGCATCTACGATTGCTCCTATTGCTTCCTGCAAGATTTTTTGGAGAACAATCCCATGCAGATGGCTTACGTAAATGTTGAAGACTTGTTGCGCGAGTTGGAAGAAGTGTTCGCGCGATATCCAGACCGTAACTTTCGCGTCGGGACGGGGGAATTGACGGACAGCTTGGCTCTGGATTCCATCGTCCCCTACACGGCATACCTGCTACCCTTTTTCAACCAGCAGTCGAACGCCGTGCTGGAGTTGAAAACCAAGTCGGACCAAATTGCAAATCTACTCAACCATCCCGACCCCACGAATGTAGTTGTCTCATGGTCGGTGAATCCGCAAGCCGTCATCGACCTAGAGGAAAAGGGGACACCGAGTTTGGCGCAACGGTTTGAATCTGCCAAAGCGTGTCTGGACAAAGGCTACCGCGTCGGGTTTCATTTTGACCCGATCATTTTGATACCGGGTTGGGAGGACGCTTATCGGCAGTTGGTAAACATTTTGTGCGACAGCCTGCCCATCGCCAAGGTGGAGTGGGTAAGCCTGGGAAGTTTTCGATACCGCCCCGCTCTGAAATCCATCATCAAAAACCGCCACCCCGAGACCCGCTTGTTCACCAGTGAACACCTGCCCAGCAAGGACGGCAAGTTCCGCTATCTTCGTCCCTTGCGAAACCATGCCTACGAAACCATCCGCAATTATCTTAAGTGTCGCGCGGAAAAATTAAGCATTTATCTTTGCATGGAAACCCGGGAAATCTGGGAAGGCGTAACCGGGAAAACGCCGCGGAGCGATGAAAAACTTGGGCAGTTTTTCGACCTTTGACCGACAAACCTAAAGACGCATCGGCATGACGATGGTCTTGTATTGATCGTCGTCCGCCACCGTGAACAGGCAGGAGTGATTTTGATCCTTCAGGTTCAGCGTCACCGAATCCCCTTCAACGACATTCAGGAAATCCAGAACATACCTTGCGTTGAGTCCGACCAAGACGTCCTCGCCCTCATATTCAATGGGCATTTCCTCGACGGCCGTTCCCAAATCCGTGTTGTCTGAAATCATAGTCAGGTTGCCTTTGCGGATTTCGAACCGTACCATTTTCGACTTTTCATCCGCCAACAACGCCACACGCTTCAGGGCACAGGTCAGATCATCCTTGCTGGCTTTTACCTTCAGGTTATTTTCCTTTGGAATCACTTGCCGATAATTGGGAAACTTCCCGTCTATTTTGCGCGACACGATCACCTGCTTGTCGCAAATGAAAGCCAGATGGTTATCCTGGGCAGAGAACCCGAACGTTGCGTCTTCGTCCTCCATCAATTTCAGCAACTCCGACAACGCTTTCTTCGGCAGAAGAAAACTTAACGATTCCCCCTTTGCAACATTCGACTTCGTCGGTCGGGAAATCATCGCCAACCGGTGTCCATCCGTGCCCACCAAGTTTACGCTGTCGCCTTCCGACTCCAGCAACAAACCGTTCAACGCCTGACGAGTCTCATCGGGAGAAATCGCAAAAAAAGTTTTGCGAACCATTTCCCGCAAAATCTTGCCGTCAAATTCCAACAGCGGTTTTTCGCTATACTCCAGCAACGGCGGGAAATCATCGGGGGGAAGCCCGGGCAGACGGAACTTGGACTTCCCGCACTTTACCGTGACCCAGTTGTTGTCTTCCTTCTTTAAATGAATTTCTTCGTTGGGAAGTTCCCGGACGATGTCAAAAATTTTTCTGGCATTGAGCGTCACGGCCCCGGTCGCGATCACGTTCGCCGCATAATGACCCAAGGTACCAACTTCCAAATCGGTGGCTCGAATACTGATGGCGTCTTTCTCGGCAGAAAGATGCAGGTGGGAAAGAATGGGCATCGCCCCTTTTGGTTCAACAATTCCCTGAACTCTTTGCACGCCGTTCAGAAGAACATCCCGACTTATTCTGACTTCCATGGGACTCCTTTAAGGTAAGCAACCGATTCGTTTCTGGGGCTAGGATTAGCACAGTTGCAAAAAACTGTCAAAGAGAAAAACTTCCAGCAAGCCGCGCCGCCGTTACCGCGCCGTCATCATCACCGTTACCGCGACCGTCGTCACCGTCGTCATCGCCGTCGCGGGGATTTTTTAGCAATTTTCGCCCAGGTGTCGCGGAGCGTTACGGTTCTGTTAAAAACCGGAGCGCCGGGAGCGGAGCTTTCGTTGTCCACGCAGAAATAGCCCATCCGCAAAAATTGGAATCGGTCGCCCGACGCCGCGGTCTTCAAAAAAGGTTCCATGAAAGCACCGCGGATACTCTCGAGAGAATCGGGATTCAAACTTGATTGCAGGTCCGGGTATTCCTTTTCGTCTGCGGTGGGATTTTCGTTGCGGAAAAGATGGTCGTATAGTCGCACCTCGACGGGCTCGGCGTGAGTTGTGGCAAGCCAGTGCAGCGTGCCTTTCACTTTGCGGCTTGCGTGGGAATGACCGCTTTTGGTTTCCGGGTCGTAGGTGCAACGTAACTCGATCACGTCGCCGGTGTTTTCATCCTTAATCACCCGTTCGCATTTTATAATGTAAGCGTACTTCAACCGCACTTCCTTGCCGGGGACGAGACGGAAAAACTTCGCGGGGGGATTTTCCATAAAGTCGTCTCGCTCGATGTAAAGAGTCCGGGAAAAGAAAATTTTGCGGGACCCCGCCGTGGAATCTTCCGGGTTGTTCTCGGCGGTCAATTCTTCCGCGTGGTCTTCCGGGTAATTTTCAATCACGACTTTCAACGGCCGCACCACCACCATCGCGCGCAGTGCCGTCCGATTCAGATTGTCCCGCACGCAATGTTCCAGCAAAGCAAAGTCCACCGTGCTGTTGCTTTTGGAGACGCCGACCCGTTCGCAAAAATCACGGATGGCTTCTGGGGGATAACCCCTGCGGCGCATGCCCGATAGGGTCGGCATGCGTGGGTCGCTCCACCCGCTCACGTGCTTTTCTTCCACCAACTGCAAAAGTTTGCGTTTGCTCAACACCGTGTAGTTTAGATTGAGGCGGGCGAATTCTATTTGCTGGGGACGATAGATGTTCAACTCGTTCAGGAACCAATCGTAAAGGGGACGGTGATCCTCAAACTCCAAAGTACAAAGTGAATGGGTGATCCGCTCCAAAGAGTCTGATTGCCCGTGCGTAAAATCATACATGGGATAGATGCACCACTTGTCGCCGGTACGGTGGTGGGGTGATTTCAAAATTCGGTACATCACCGGGTCGCGCAAGTTTAGATTTCCCGACGCCATATCGATTTTGGCACGCAAGACTTTCTCGCCTTCCGCAAACTCACCGACGCGCATCCGTTGAAATAAGTCCAGGTTTTCTTCCACCGACTTGTCGCGGTGAGGACTGTCCCGCCCCGGCTCGGACAGCGTGCCGCGGTATGCGCGAATTTGTTCGGGACTCAACGCGTCCACATAAGCCTTGCCTTTTTTGATCAGCCGGACTGCGAATTCGTAGAGCTGGTCAAAATTTTCTGACGCGTAATACAGTCGGTCGTCCCAATCAAACCCTAGCCATCGCACGTCTTCCTCGATGGCGCGCACATATTCTTCCGCTTCCTTGCTGGGGTTGGTGTCGTCAAACCTCAAGTTGCATTTGCCGGAATATCGCGAAGCTAGACCAAAGTTCAGGCAGATGGACTTCGCGTGGCCAATATGCAGATACCCGTTTGGTTCAGGGGGGAAGCGGGTATGAACTCGGCCGTCATATTTTCCAGTTTTTAAATCTTCCGCGATGATGTTCTGAATGAAATGGATGGGGGGGTCGGAATCAATCGTTTGCAAAATCTTTTCTCCTGTTTCCTTGTAGCGCCGGATGACGCGATGAATCCACGACTATCCCTCTTCGCGACTTGTGCGGTGGGGAACCTCCGCGGGGAATTATCCTTCCTAAATCTTCATACCCGCGAAGGATGCGCGCCAACGGGCGGGGCATTATAGCATTAGGGGCGGATGATGGTTGTGGTACAATTCCAGCGCGCGGTTTGATCAAGTAGTGTGCGCCTGTAGCTCAGCTGGATAGAGCAACGGACTTCTAATCCGTAGGTCGTAGGTTCGAGTCCTACCAGGCGTGCCATGCTAAATTGGACTTGCGTCATTATAAGGCGACGTCGTGGATTCGGAAAAGTTTGGATGCATGACGAAAAGACAATCGGTTATTTAAATCCATCCACGTGGAACTCAAACAACTAACGGGCTGAAGAGCTAAATAATTTGGGTTCTGGCAGGCTCTATGCTATTATCGTTCCGGCGTTTTAAATTTTAGAAGTCCTGATTTCTGGCGCAGAAAAAAGATTCCCGTTGATCGGCAGGGGAGTGCCTGGCATGGCTCAAGGAAAAGTAAATTGGTTTAACGAAAGCAAGGGTTATGGTTTTATCGAGTCCGACGATGGGGAAGATTGTTTCGTTCATTTTTCGGAAATTCAAAGCGACGGTTTCAAAACTCTCCACGAAGGTCAGGCCGTGGAATTTGAAAAGACCATGGGCCAAAAAGGACCGCAAGCATCAAAAGTTATTCCTAAATAAACGAACTCAAATGTTTTTCTCTGGCGGAGTGTTATTCCGCCGATTGAGTTTGGCCGCTAACCGCGTGTATGCAACCTATTAAAATGAGGACAGTTAATGCATGAAGTAAAAGTTTATGACCGTTCAGGAAAGTTGAAGAAAATAATTTCCGTCAAAGCCCTGACCAGAAGATCCGACAGGCAAATCAATTCTCCCTCCTCTTACATCAAGAAGGGGCGTAAGACAAAGCCCCCCGCCAAAGTATTAGGCAAGGACGCCAAGCCCGTGCGCGCACGGTAACTCACGAGTTTTTTTGAAGCTCCCCCACCGCGTAGGTTCCCACCGAAAAGATTCGGTGTCGCTTCGTCCTGGCCGTCGTCGCTTCAATCCGCACACCGATTTATCGCCAGCATCTTTTTCCCCGCGCCGCGATTGCCGTCGCGTCGCCGTCGCCCCCCAGTTTCCACGCCACACAAAGACCAAGGCAGGAAGTCATTTAGCTTCCCGCCCTGGATTTTTGTGATGGATAGACACATTATTATTGATACAATAATGCTATGCCTTTGAAAATCGCGTTGATCAATATGCCCTTCGGGTTTCATATTTACCCGTCCATCCAGTTGGGAACGCTCACGACCTTGCTGAAAACCCACGGCTGCGAAGTGAAAAGCCACTACCTAAACCTTCATTTTGCGCACCAACTCGGCCTGCCGATTTACAACCAACTCTGCGAAAAAAGATTCCTCATCGGCGAATGGCTATTTTCCCATCCCTTGTTTGGAGACAACGCCAGAAACCAGGACTATATACTCCATTTTAATTCGCACATTGAAAACGTTTGCCGTTCCATTGAGCGACCAAAAGAATATCTGGTCGATGTAAAAACCAAAATGGTTCCTGAATTCTTGCGGTGGTCCCGGGACGCCCACAACTGGGGAGCCTTTGACGTCGTGGGTTTTTCCTCGACATTCAACCAAAACGTCGCCAGCCTGACCCTTGCTAAATGGATCAAGGAAAAATATCCGCATGTAAAAATAATGTTCGGCGGGTCCAATTTTGAATCCGATATGGGGTTGGAATATTTCCGGGTTTTTCCTTGGATCGATTACGTCGTGCCCGGAGAAGCCGAGGACGTGTTGCCGCAGTTGGTCAAACATATTACGCAGGGAGGGCCCGTCCCACCGGGCGTGGTTCACCGCCGTGAAGGGAAAGTTTCGTATGAGGAGCCTAAGGTTATGTTCGGCAACTTTCAAGATTATGCGACGCCCGATTATGATGATTTTTTCGACCAGTTGCGGGAGATTGACCCGCAATCTCCTTTGCTGGAAAACCCGGTGATACTTTATGAAACAGCACGGGGTTGTTGGTGGGGGGAGAAACATCATTGTACTTTTTGTGGCTTGAACGCCAACACCATGAAGTTCCGCGCCAAGTCCATTGAGCAGGTTCACGCCGACCTTGCTCAGCTTTCAAAAAAATACGATTCGTTTCGCTTCCGGCTAGTCGATAATATTTTGGAGATGAAATATATCGACGGAGTTTTTGGCGAACTTGCCAAAAATAATTATGACCTGCATTTTTTTGTAGAAGTCAAAAGTAATCTAACCAAAAAACAAATCCAAACTCTGGCGCAGGGCGGAGCAAAAGTGATTCAGCCGGGAATCGAAAGTTTCAGCCTGAACCAATTATTGGAAATGGACAAAGGCGTTCGACCTTTGCAGAATATCCTCTGCATGAAATGGGCTATGTATTACGGTATCGAGATCAACTGGAATATCCTGATCGGGTTTCCCGGCGAAACCGATGAGGACTACCGAACACAAATCAGCTTAATCAAATTACTGTTTCACCTGCCGCCGCCAGAGTGTGTCGGCAACTTGTGGCTTGAAAGGTTCAGTCCCTATTTCAAACGGCCGGAAGAATACAAAATAAAAATCACCGCACCTGGGGAAGCCTACCCCTACGTTTACGACCATCCCGACATCGACCATTTAAAAATCGCTTATGATTTTGAATTTGAAACCAACGACCGCGTTGACCCGCGGCTGAAGCAGGAGTTGTATCAAATCGCTGAAGAATGGAAACGCAGGCACCAGTCGGAACAATTACCTTTTCTAATCTTCACCAAGTCTATGGATTTTGTGACCGTCTATGACGACAGGTCGCTGGAATCCGTCAAGACCAGGTTGGAAGGACCGCGCGCTTGGGCGTTTATTTTTTGCAATGAAGCACCCAAATCCTTGGAACACATTCACGAACATCTCCGCGAAAAAATTGGGCGAGAGCCGGAAGATGGTCTGACAGAAAATACCGTCGCGTTCCTCGAAGAAAAAGGTTTCCTTTACGGAGAGTGCGGCAAATACCTGACCCTGGCACTTCCGCACAACTCGAATCTTTAAACGCCACCGCCATGAAAAAAAACGCGGCGGCGATGGTGGTGACCGTGACGACGGCGATGACGGCGGCGGCGAAAATTTTCGCTCGCCGTCACCATCTTAAAGACCGGAGTCGCCCAGTTCGTCCTCCTCGAATAATTCCATCATGGAATTTCTGGAATCGTTTTGAAAATGTTCCTTGTCTTGCCGATCAATATATAAGTTCACCCGCTTCAAATGTTCCGCCGAAAGATTGCACAAAACCAATCGTTTCATAACGGTTTCTTTTTCGTATTCGTCTAGCAACTTGCCGATGCAATGATGGAGGAAGGGTGTCAAAATAGATTGCACGCCCTGAAAATCCAATGTCACCGCGTTGCCTTTCTTAAATTCCGCAGCAAGCAAATGATACACCTTCTGCCCATCATCGATGGATGCGCAGTGAGTTCCCACATGTTCTGCTAACTTGATTTTCATCGCTTATTTTTTTTCGTCTGGTCACACATCTTCGTTGTCACGCTTGCTCTCTCATTTTTATAACCGAAAAATCCAGCCTTGTCACATCTCGATACGTTATAATCCGCTTGACGCATGAAAACTAAAACTCCGAACTACACAGAGACCCGCCCCTCAAAACCAAAAGTCATATTGGTGGGAGTTAGTATGCCGAGTGTATCTTCGCCGTTGGCCGAAATTTCACTGGAAGAACTGGAAGGTCTCGCCACCACCGCCCAATACAAACCGGTTGCCACATTGACCCAGCACCTGACGGGTATCAATCCCAAAACTTTTGTGGGTAGCGGAAAGGTGGAAGAGATCAGGCTGGCCATCAAGCGCCATAATCCCGAAGCGGTAATTTTTGACGAGGAACTTTCGCCGCGCCAGAATCGGGAGTTGGAAAATATCTTCAAGTGCAGAGTGATAGACCGGCCTTGGATTATCCTGGAAATTTTCAGCAACCACGCACGAACCCGAGAGGCAAAAACCCAGGTTGAACTAGCAAGGATGAAGTACGCGCTTCCCCGCCTTACCCGAATGTGGGGGCATCTTTCCCGGCAACGCGGCGGAATCGGTATGAGGGATGTGGGGGAAACACAGATCCAACTAGACCGCCGAATGATCCGCAATCAAATCCACAAGTTGGAAAAAAAACTCATTCAAATCGACAAGGAAAAAAAGACGCAACGAAAAAATCGAACGGGAACTTATAAAGTTGCGTTAGTCGGTTATACCAACGCGGGGAAATCCACCTTGATGAATTGCCTGACCGGCGCTGATACGCTGGTCGAAGATAAACTCTTCGCAACCCTGGATGCGACCATGCGTAAGATTAAGAAAAATTTTCCGTACCCGGTGTTGCTGTCAGATACCGTAGGACTAATCAACAAACTGCCGCATGATCTTGTCGCTTCCTTTAAGAGTACTCTGGACGAAGTTCGTAGCGCCGACTTGTTGATTCACGTCGTGGACATCAGCCATCCCGAATACATTGGGCAAATGCGCACCACCGATGATCTGCTCCGACAAATGGACATGGGCGACATCGACATTCTCATTGCCTTTAACAAAATTGATGCTTTGCCGGATATGGAAATTTTGGATCATGCCCTCCATGTTTTTCCTTCCTCAATCGCCGTCTCCTGCAAAACAGAACGGGGCATTGAATCGCTTCGCCGGGAAATTATCCGTCACTACGAAAAAAAATTAGTCCCTTATCATCTCGCGCTCGACCATTCCCAAGCCATCCTCGTTCAGAAAATACGGAAATTCGCGTTGGTATTAAAAGAAGATTATAACTCCAACGGCATCGCGCTAGACCTGAGACTTTCTCCGGGAGCGAAGGCTAAACTGAAGTTCATTTTGCAACAGTCCCTTAAGACCGCAGCGGGATGACATATTTTTTGATCCGCAATGTTCTTTAAAGAACGATCAGTTTTGCGTGGCTGGCGGAGAGTCGCTTCTTGCCATGCGGTGCTTTGAAAAAAACTTCCAGTTTCAAATCCTCGCCACTTCCCGAAAGATTGAGCACAATGCCCGCACCAAATTTTGCGTGCAAAACTTTTGTCCCAATCGAATAAACGCCCGCGCTTTTTTCCTGACAAGGAACGGCGTGCGCGGGACGTCCGCGAGATTGCGGCGCGGCTTCACTACTTAAGACGCCAGATTCCCGGATCATAACTTCATCGGGAATGGAAAGCAGGAAATCTGAAGGCAGGTAATTAAATGTGCCGCCATAAATTCTCCTCCTGCGCGCATGGGTAACGAATAGTTTTTTCTTGGCTCGGGTAAAACCTACATAGCACAGTCTCCTCTCTTCTTCATACTCTTCCGGGTCCGACATAGAACTAGCGTGCGGCAGAAGTCCATTTTCCATACCCACCACAAACACGGATGAAAACTCCAACCCTTTGCAGGTATGCAGAGTCATCAACGGAAGAACTCCGCGCTCATCATCCAGACTATCCAGGTCGGCCGACAAGGAGGTGGAATCCAAAAATTTTGACAAGGTTCCTCCTTCTTCCATCGACTCTTCCACAGAAGAAAATAATTCTTTTACATTTTCGATGCGCCGCTTACTATCGTGAGTATCCTCCGCCTCCAACATTTCCATATAACCCGTTCGGGCTGTCACCTCTTTCAAAAGATCCAGCGCATTACCATTTTGAAAGACCGTGTTCAGACGATCAATGATTTGCAAAAATTGGAGAATCTTCGCGACGGCGGCAGAGGCTGTTAACCTTTCCTGTTCGTTCCGACGCAAACCTTCCAGGAGCGTTACCCCCTTCTGCCGACAATAGTTTTCCACCTTTTCTATCGAGGTCTTGCCGATTCCCCGCGCGGGAGTATTGAGGATTCGTTTTAAGGCAACCGAATCGTTCGGGTTCACAACGACCCGCATGTACGCCAGCACATCTTTGATTTCTTTTCTCTCATAAAAACGGAGCCCCCCTATCACCTGATAGGGCAAGCCCCTTCTCCCCAACACATCTTCTATCACCCGCGATTGAGCGTTGGTGCGGTAAAGGATGGCTATATCGTTGAAGCTGAAACCTTCATCGTTCAACGCCAAGATTTTTTTGCAAACAAAATCCGCTTCATCGTTTTCATCTTCAGCCCTGTAACACAACACCGGCGAGCCTTTTTCATTTTGCGTCCATAATGTTTTATCTCTTCGGCGGCGGTTTTCCTTCACCACGCTTGCCGCGGCGTTTAAAATATTTTGCGTGGAACGATAATTTTCCTCAAGCTTAATCACCGTGGTTCCGGGGAAATCGTTTTCAAACTTCAAAATGTTTTCTACATTTGCCCCTCTCCATCGGTAGATGCTCTGGTCATCATCGCCCACAACGCAAATGTTTTTGTGGGACTGCGACAACAAGCGCACCAACTTATACTGCGCCGCATTGGTATCCTGAAACTCGTCCACCAGAACGTGACGAAACACATCGTTGTAATGCGCGCATAGAGAAGGATGTTGCTGAAAAAGTCGGACCGCAAAAACTAGCAAGTCGTCAAAATCCAAAGCATTATTTTTTTTCAGCGCCGACTGGTACACGGGATAAAGACCCGCCGCCTTGAACTGGTGTCCGTAAGGCATCTCGTCCCGTTGTATATCTTCTGGAAAAAGAAAATCGTTCTTAAATCCGCTGATGTGATTGAGGATGGTTTTGGGAGGGAACGTGTCCGCGCTGATTTGCGCCGCCTTCATACACTGCTTGACCAGGGTTAGCTGATCCTGGGCGTCATAGATAATAAAATCGTTGGAGAAGCCCAGCTCCGAAATATGCGCCCGCAGAATTCTCAAGCAAAAAGAATGAAAGGTGCTGACCCAAGGGAGAGCCCCGCGCAGAGCCAACATACTGCGGACGCGCTCCTTCATTTCCCCCGCCGCTTTGTTGGTAAATGTTATCGCCAGAATACTTTCCGGAGAAACGCCCTGCTCCTTAATAAGATAAATAATTCGGCGGGTGATGACGCGTGTTTTCCCCGAGCCTGCTCCCGCCACCACCATCAGTGGTCCGCCGCCGTGGCACACCGCCTGCAGTTGCTGGGGATTTAAGTTTTCAAGATGCATAGTTTTTCAAAAGAAAGACGGCGGCAACGCGGAATCTCATCGGGACGAGAGCGTCGTCGCTAACCGTATGTGACCCGACCACCGCATGCTGTTTCACGGGCGAAGAACGTGTCGCCCGTTCACCCTTTTAGTCGGCTCACGTTAGGCGGGGTCAAACTAGATTTTCCCAAGTCACGGAAGCCAGCGCCTCGATAAATGTGGGAGAAAGGTTTAACGATTCGGTGCGGTGTAAATTTAATTTGCGCTCGTTGGCATACTTATTAAATTCTATGTCGATATCGAATAAAATTTCTACATGGTCGCAAACGAAACCGACTGGGACGATTAAAACTTTTTTGGGACCTCGTTGCGCAATCTTATCCAAAACCGATTCCACCGTCGGCCCCAACCAGGGAACCGGTATCATGCCCTGGCTCTGGTACGCTTTGCACCAATGGCGCGGTCGCACGCGTTGCACAAGATTTGTAACGGTTTTGTCAAACTCCTCCGCGTAGGGATCTCCGGACTCCAAAGATTCAGAGGGAATGCTGTGCGCGGTGAAAATTGTGTAAACCGATTCTTCCGCCTTCGGTCCCAATTTTTCAAGAGCCGCGCGATATTTTTCTTCAAAGGCGTCAATCAGCAGCGGATGGTCTGCCCAACTTCCTATGTAACTCACATCTATATCTTCGGCATCGCAGGCGGCCAACGCTTCCTTAAAAACTTTGAAGTATAAACGCGTGCTCCATGTACTAAATTGCGGAGCCAAGCAAAGTGCCACCGCTCTTTTGATTCCGTCCGCCTTCATCCGTTTTACTTCGTCGCGGATGTAAGGACGCCAGTTGCGCATCCCGCAATAAACTTTGAACTGAGGTTTCTGCTGATTGAGAAAAGTTTCCAGCCGGGCGCAAAGATTTTGGGAAATTTCCCGCAACGGAGACTTCCCGCCAATCTGTTCATAGCGGTCGCGAATAATTTGGATGGTCTCGGGCGCGGCTGCCTTCCCGCCGCGGATGTTCTGCAAATATTCCGGGATGTCATCGGTGGACTCGGGGGCTCCGTGCGCCATAAGAAAAACGCCGACGCGCGACTCGGCGGCGTCATCACTCATGCTGGTATTCATGAACCATTTCCGCCGCGGCTTTAACATGCTCCACTGGTGTGTGTTGCAAAATCCCATGCCCCAAATTAAAGATATGTCCTCTTCCTCCTGCCTGGCGGAGTATATCATGAACCTGTTTGCGGATTATCGACAACGGGGCGAAGAGCGTTACCGGGTCGAGGTTGCCCTGAACGGGTTGCTCTTTTCCTAACAGAGCCCGCGCAGAATCCATTTGGATTCGCCAATCAAAACTGAGTACATCGCCGCCCGCCTTTTGCATCAGGTCGAGCATCGCGGAGGTGCCGGTGCTGAAATTAATAACGGGAACGCCGACATCTTTGAGGTCATCAAAAACACGTTTGGAATAAGGCAGAATATATTTTTCGTAATCACCGGGGCTGACGCATCCCACCCAACTGTCGAATATCTGCAGCGCCTGGGCTCCCGCCGCGACTTGCATCTTCAAATAATTCACCAGCACCGCGCACACTTTGTCCATCAAAAGTTTCCACACGTCGGTGGCTTCGTACATCATCCGTTTAGTGGTTTTGAATTCCCGCGACTTTCCTCCTTCCACCATATAACTGCACAGGGTGAAAGGAGCGCCGGCAAAACCGATCAAGGGAATGTTAATCTCCTGCCGCACCAAACGAATTGCATCGGCGACAAAACTCAATTGCTCTTCCGCGTTCACCGACAAAAGTTTTTCGACGGCGTTCTTGTCCCGCACCGGCCGCGGAATCACGGGACCGTCGTCCGCCGAAAACTCCAGCCCCGTTCCCATCGGTTCCAAAGGAAGGAGAATGTCGGCGAAAATAATAGCGGCGTCCACCCCGATCACATCCAGAGGTTGCAGTGTAACTTCGCAGGCTAATTCCGGGGTCTTGCACATTTCCAGAAAAGTGTGTTTCTTTTTAAGGTCCCGGTAAACTTTCATGTAACGACCTGCTTGGCGCATAAACCATACCGGAGTTTTATCCACCGGTTCGCCGCGACAAGCTTTTATAAAACGGTGCTCGTTTGAATTTTCCATAAACCTAATGCGGAGGCGGACGTTACCCGCATCCTCCGTTAAATCGCGCGACCACTCTTGCCAGTTCTACGCGGACAATGTCTTCGTTCTCGTCATTTAATTTTTTGCGAATCACCGGGAGAATCTCGCCGCCCGCAAGTTCGCCGAGAGCCCAGACCGCGTGCGCCCGTATCAAAGGCTCGTCGTCATCCAGTACTTTTATCAGAGGAGGTATGGCTTGCGGATTGCCGGAGTTTCCCAAGGCGACGGCAACGTTGCGAAGTAGCCCTCTTCGTTTTATGCGTTTGATCGGGCTTCCCTTAAACCTTTGGCGAAACGTTGCGTCGGTGATTTGAATCAAGTCAATCAGTTTTAGCGTGTCCTGTTTTTTCTGAAAATCAGGGTCATCGGTTTTGGTCGCGTAAGAATTCCACGGGCAAACTATCTGACAATCATCGCAACCGTAAATTCTATTGCCGATTGCCTTCCTATACTCAACGGGTATGACCCCCTTCAACTCAATAGTGAGATAAGAAATACATCGGTTCGCATCCAAAACATACGGCGCGACGATAGCTTTCGTCGGGCAAATATCGATGCAACTTCTGCAAGTACCGCAATGGTCGTCAGCAGGTTGAGATTGAGGAAGGGCAACGTCGGTCAGTATTTCAGAGAGGAAGTACCAAGACCCCGTTCCCTGAGTGAGAAGGTTGGTGTGCTTGCCGACCCAGCCCAAGCCCGCTTGCTGAGCCAAAGGTTTTTCGAGAAGGGGACCGGTGTCGACATAAATCCGCGTTCGGCATCCCTCGAACTGCGTGTGGATTCTTTTTTCCATCTCCCTCAAACGCGGCGTGATGACATCATGATAATCTTTGTTCAAAGCATAAATAGAAATGTCCGCAGTTTCACGGTGCGCGATATAACTCATATCCTTTTCCATCGCGTAGTAGTTGGTACGAAAACACAAAATACTTTTTACACCATCCAGCACGAGACGCGGATTTTTCCGCTGCTCCGCGCCGCGCCGCAGATAGGCCATCTCACCGTCATAACCCGCACGCAACCACTTTCCAAATCTCTCGCCGACGGGACCTAATTCGGGACGGGTCACTCCGAATCCATCAAAGCCTAAACTCTCTGCGAAAGATTCAAGGCGCGCTAACTTCTCTTTTTTTTCGACAAGGTTCATAACTTGCGGAAGTTGATTCGACGCGAGGACTCTGATATTCTCAAAAATATAAGCGGAAAAAATTTCGATAAAAACGGCGGCGAAGAATTTGGTAACGAGATATTTTTAGCATCAGGGTTGCTCCATCCAGACTTTGCACGGGAAAGTTTTTCAGATGAACAAAACGGGTTACGCATCGGATCCATTTTATCTTAAGCACGAAACTGCGTCGCATCCCGAAAACCCGGGGCGACTAACAGCCATTCAAAACCGATTGGAATCTTCGGAATTTTACAACAATCTCATTCCAATACAACCCCGCAAAGCCACCGCGGAAGAAATCGCTATGGTGCATGATTCAAACTACGTGGCGAGCGTGAAGAAAAGTTGCGCCGACGAAGTTCGTAGTTTGGGCGCGGACACGGTAATCTCTCCCGATTCCTACGACGCGGCGCTTTTGAGTGCTGGTGCGGGAATGAACGCCGTCGACCAACTCATCGCCGGAAATATTCACAACGCCTTTTGTGCAGTACGCCCACCCGGTCATCACGCCGAACACGACCACGCGATGGGGTTCTGCCTGTTCAACAATGTGGGAGTAGTCGCCCGCTACGCGCAACGAACAAAAGGGCTCAACAAAATTTTTATTTTCGATTGGGATGTACATCACGGCAACGGATCTCAACACGCGTTTTATAATGACCCGTCCGTCTATTACAGTAGCGCGCATCAATATCCGTTTTATCCCGGCACAGGCGCGCGCGAAGAAACGGGCGCGGGAGACGGACTGGGCACCACGTTGAACCTACCGATGAACGCAGGCGCCGATGACGACAACTATCTTTCCGCGGTGGAAAATAAACTCATCCCGGAAATTCAACGCCACAAACCCGACCTGATAATTATCTCGGCGGGTTTCGATGCACATCAAAATGACCCCCTCGCCCAAGTTCAGTTGACCACGGATTGCTTCGGCAAAATGACCGAGTTGTTGATGAGCGTCGCCGCCGATGTTTGCGACGGGCGCCTGCTCTCCATGCTGGAAGGCGGCTACGACTACCGCGCGTTGAGCGACTCGGTCCAACTTCACACGCAAACCTTGCTGACCTTTGAACCGTGACGCACACCGCGACGACGTAACTCGTAACTTCGCAGATAAAGCGGACGAAACCCGCTGCCTCCCCGCAACGCCGACGACATCGCGCGGAACAAAAGAATAATCATCACAGCGTTGATGGCGGCGGGTGACGGTGACAGGGGGGCGCGGGGGGTGACGACAGTGGTGGCGCGACGGCGGTGATGACAACAGCGGCGCGCGAGTTTAGTTCGCCGTTTAACTTTCCGCCAACCGCTCGCCACAATGCAAGCAAACCTCATCCCGCGCCGCCACCTCTTCTCCGCAAGCGGAACAAAGCCGAACGTTTTCGCACTCCTCTAGCAACTCGCGCGCCTGCGCCGCGTCTTCCCTAAGCGTCCAAAGTCGAACCTTCATAAGGTCGGCGACCGGCGCCGGCTCTGCGTGAAAAGATATATTTTCCAACTGACAAGGAATGCCCTCGCTCTCCAAAAAGCCGCGCATGATGTAAGCCTTCGCTTCGTCCAAAACCGTGCAAAGCACCACCAAGTCCGGGGCATCCTCCGCCACGGACGACGCAAGTTCCACGTCGCAAACCGGGCAACGCGAATGCGTGTCGGGAAACTCTTCATCACACTTCGGACATATTCGCATACTTTTATTTTATAGCGTTTCGGAAAAGTTATGAAACAACTTTATCGCCACCGCAAATAAAAACGCGACGACAACCGCACCGTCATCGACCGCGCCCGCAAAAAAATGTTGCATCGTGCAACGGCATCGAACCGCAACCGCGGCGACCGCGTCGTCGTCATTCCGTGCTTGACACGGAATCCAGTGAAAGATGCGCGGCGAAGCCGCACCACATACGGCGGCGGGATTGATGCTCGCGCTGGGATTATGGTTTTGGCAAATAATTGTTCCCGACATT
>DKID01000018.1 GCA_002454045.1 Nitrospina sp. UBA6727
AGCGATACTTCTCCGGCAAGGGCTCGCCCGCCTCAATGAGTTTTATCGCATCGCGTTTTTCGTTGTCGCTGAGGTTCATGGCGTCTCAGTTTTGGTTGGCTTTTTATCGTTTGTCATCGCCGATTTATTTTCATTGCTTTCCCGCCGCGCATAAAATATTTTTGCTTGCGGGCTAGCGACATTCGTTGCACAGACCGAACATATCGAGTTTGTGGGAGATGATGGTGAAACTGTTTTGGCGGGCTACTTCTTCCTGAAACTTTTCGATGAGGGGATGATTGAATTCGATAATTTTTCCGCACTCGGTGCAAATCATGTGATCGTGATGACCGTGCATATATTTATGTTCATACCTTTTTTGCCCGTCGCCAAAATCCAGTTCCAACGCCAAGTCGCTGTCGGTCAGTAGAGCCAGAGTGCGGTAAACGGTGGCGAGTCCTACCTTCGGTTCGATGGACGCAACTTGATTGTAAAGTTCTCCGGCGCTGACATGTTTTTCGCATTCGAGGAAGACGCTAAGGATGGCGCGTCTTTGCCGGGTGATCTTCAAATTGTTTTGGGCGATGTAATCTTCGAGAACATCTAATTCTTTGCGGGGCATAACTTCCTTGATCGACGAGGTTGGAGGCGTCGGCGCAATTTAACACGGGCGTTATCGGGGGTCAATCACGCGCTCGGTGTCGGCGAACACCGTCGCCTGCCGCCGGCGTCATTGTGAACGCCGCCATCGCGTTTCATTCGCGGTGACGGTGAGAGAGAATTTCGCTTGCGAGTTTTTCGGCGGGACATTCCGTTTGCTCGCCGGTCGCCATATTTTTCAGTACAAATTTTCCGGAGCGGATTTCGTCGTCGCCGATGATGAGGCAAAATTGGGATTGTGTTTTGTTGGCTTTGCGCATCTGACTTTTCATGCTTCCCGTTTCGTAATCTCTTTCGACGCGGAATCCTTTTAGCCGCAGTTCGTGCGCAATTTGAAAGCCGATGGTTTTTGTTTTTTCGCCGAGGCAGATGACGAAAACGTCGGGATGTTTCTGAAAGTTTTTCGTGTCGCGAAAAGGTGTCAACGAAACGAGTCGTTCCAAACCTAGGGCGAAACCGAAACATGGGGTGGGGGGGCCGTCTAGTTCCGCGACCAAAGTGTCGTAACGACCGCCGCCGCAAATTGCATTTTGTGCGCCTAAATTTTTCGCGGTGACTTCAAACGCGGTGCGGTTGTAATAATCTAAACCGCGAACGAGTTTGGGGTCGACGGAGTAGGGTGTGCTGGTAGCGTCAAGCAGGGCGCGGACTTCCGAGAAATGGTTCGCGCTGGCGGCGTCTAAGTGGTCGATGAGTTTCGGGAAACCTGCGGCGATTTTGCTGCATTGTTCCGTCTTGCAATCGAAGACGCGCAAGGGGTTGCGTTGGTGTCGCTCTTTGCAGTTGGCGCAAAGTTGGTCGAGGTGTGTTGCGATTGCCGCTTGCAATATTTCGCGATAGCGGGGTCTGCACTCGTGGCTACCCAGGCTGTTTATCGAAAGTTTAATGTTGTCGAGGTCGAGTTCTCTAAAAAATTCCATCAACATGGTCATCACTTCTACGTCAACAATCGGACTGGGCGAGCCCATGGCTTCGACGCCGATTTGATTGAATTGTCGTAGCCGTCCCGCTTGCGGTCGTTCGTAGCGAAACATGGGACCGATGTAAAACATTTTGAGCACGGCGGGCGGATTGTACATTTTGTGTTCCACGTAGGCGCGGACGACTGAAGCGGTTCCTTCTGGTCGCAACGTGATGGAGTCGCCGCCGCGATCGTTGAAGGTGTACATTTCTTTTTCGACGATGTCCGTGGCTTCGCCGATGCTGCGTGAAAATAATTGTGTGTTTTCAAAAATGGGAAGGCGGATTTCTTTGAAGCCGTACCGCGGAAAAATATTATGCGCAACGGATTCGATGTGTTGCCATTTCCAGATTTCATCGGGCAGGATATCTTTAACGCCGCGTATGCTTTGGATTTTCATAATGATAGATTTTCGTCGCGGGCGTCGCGTTGCCGCGGAGGGAATTGGCTAGTGCTGACGCCGCCGTTGCGTTCGGTGAAGGTTGTTGACTCCGTCGTCAACCATTCAAATCAATTGTATTTTTTGCTGACGCCGCGAGACGTTCTTCCGCCATCTCCACATCTTTTTTGCTGCCGATGAAAAGAGGCAGGCGGTCATGAATGCCGGTTGGGGTAATGTCCAAAATTCGCCGCGTTCCCGTCGAAGCTTTTCCTCCGGCTTGTTCTACGATGAGAGCCAACGGCGCTGCTTCAAAAGAAAACCGCAACTTTCCGTTTGGACTTTTCCTGTCTTTTGGATACATGAAGAGTCCGCCCTTCAATAAAGTTCTGTGGAAGTCTGCCACCAACGAACCGATGTAGCGCAATTTATAGGGACGCGCCGTGGCGTGGTCTTCCTCTTTCAAATAAGCGACTAAGTTTTTTTGTGGTTCATCCCAAAGTTCCCAGTTGCCTTCGTTGACGCTGTAGGTAGAGCCTTGCTCGGGGATGACCAAGTCGGGGTGCGAGAGAAAAAATTCGCCGAGCGTCGGGTCAAGCGTGAATCCGTGCACACCTTGTCTGGACGTGTAAACAAAAATCGTGCTGGAACCGTACACGATATAACCCGCGGCAATTTGGTGTTCCCCTTTTTGCATGAGGTCTTCGTCCGTGACGCGGTCGCCGGAACTTTTCTTTTTGTAAACGGAAAATATCGTGCCGATGTTGACGTTGACGTCGATGTTGGAAGACCCGTCCAGCGGGTCCATCATAAAAATATATTTTCCGCGGTCGTCGCCGGCAGGAATTATAAAAGGCTCTTCCTTCTCTTCGGAGGTGATGGCGCACACCGTGCCAGATTGGCCGATGATTTTGGTGAAGGTGAGGTCGGAAAACTCATCGAGTTTTTTAACTTCTTCTCCCTGAACATTTATTTTTCCGGTAAGCCCGAAGATGTCCTCCCCAATTCCCGCGCTGTTGACCTGAAGGGAAATGATTTTTGCCGCGACCATGATTTCATTCATCAGGCTACTGAACTCGCCGGTCGCTTCGGGAGTCGCTTTTTCCTGCTGGCGGACGTGTTGAACGAGGGTTGTGCGTTCCATAGAAATTTAGTGGGGGCTCGAAAAATTCGCCGACGTTTGAAAGGTTGCCGATTCTACATCACTTCAAAAATCCGGGCAATGAAAAATGAAAACGGAATCGGTTAGGATGCAGAAACGGGAACGGTGTTGCGTGCTCTGCTAAATCTTTTTCTATCGTGTTCGTTCAGCATCTTTTTTCTCAGGCGTGTATTTTTCGGGGTAATTTCCGCCAACTCGTCTTCGTTCAGAAAACCGAGGATTTGTTCCAGGCTCATTTTCAATGGCGGCGTGAGAAGGATGTTCGCGTCGGAACCGGCGGCGCGCATGTTGCTCAACTTTTTCTCCTTGCAGACGTTAACGACCAAGTCGTTATCTTTGTTGTTCGCTCCGACAATCATCCCGGCGTAAACTTCCTCGGCGGCGCCTAGAAACATGGAACCTCTTTCCTGCAGATTGAATAGGGAGAAACCGGTTGTCTTCCCGTTTTCCATGGCGATTAAAACTCCATTGGCGCGTTGCGCGATTTCGCCGCAATGCTCGATGAAGTTATGAAAGTTGCGGTTGATGATTCCCGTGCCTTTGGTCACCGTGAGAAATTCCGAACGAAACCCAAAAAGTCCGCGCGTGGGAATGACGAACTCAAGTCGCACGGCGGCTCCCTTCTTGAACATATTTTTCTGAGTGGCTTTTCTTTTTCCCATCGCCTCCATGACGGGACCGACGTAAGCGTCTGCGATATCCAGCGTCACAAACTCTTCCGGTTCGTGGAGTGTCCCGCCGATATTTTTAATCAAAACTTCCGGGCGGGAAATGGAAAACTCATAGCCTTCGCGCCGCATGGTTTCTATCAAAATCGTTAAGTGCAACTCCCCCCGCCCAGAAACTTTGAAGGTATCTTGCGCGTCGGTTTCCTCCACCTTAAGAGAAACATTGGAACGGATTTCGCGGAACAAACGGTCGCGCAACTGACGGGCGGTGACGAACTCGCCTTCTCGTCCCGCGAACGGCGAAGTGTTGCAGCAAAAGTGAATTGCCAAAGTGGGCTCGTCAATCTCAATCACCGGCAACGGTTCTGGGGAACGGGAGTCCGCGATGGTCTCTCCGATTTCCACTTCCTTCATCCCGGCGACGCCGATGATGTCGCCCGTGACCGCGGTTTGCGACTCCACTTTTTTTAATCCTTCATAACAATATAATTTCGACGGCGTGAAAATCCGCGTCGCACCTTGCCGATCAATCTGGGTATAAGAATTTTTTATTTTAATCTGCCCGCGCGTGATTTTCCCGATGGCGATCCTTCCAACGTAATCGTCATAATCGATGGAGGAAACTAGCATTTGAAAAGGACCATCGGGGTCGCCGTGATGATGAGGAACTTTTTCGATGATGAGGTCGAGGAGGGGAGTGATGTCGCGGTCGGGGTCTTCGGGATTGAGCCTTGAGATTCCCTGCTTGGCGGAAGTGTAAATGAGGGGGAAGTCCAGTTGCTCGTCGTTGGCGCCGAGTTCCACGAACAAATCAAAAACTTCATTGACCACCTCTTCAATCCGCGCCGCGGGACGGTCGATTTTGTTGACGACGACGATGGGTTTGAGTCCCGACTCAAGCGTCTTCTTCAAGACGAACCGAGTTTGCGGCATAGGTCCCTCCACGGCATCCGCAAGAAGCAAGACGCCGTTGACCATTTTCAAAATTCGTTCCACTTCGCCGCCGAAGTCCGCATGCCCCGGCGTATCGACGATATTAATTTTGTATCCTTTATATTTCACCGCCGCGTTTTTTGAAAAGATGGTGATGCCCCGTTCTCTCTCCAACTCGTTGCTGTCCATGATGCAAGTTCCGAAAAGTTCGTTGTCCCGGAACGTTCCGCTTTGTTTGAGAAGGCAGTCGACCAAAGTAGTTTTTCCGTGGTCAACGTGGGCGATGATTCCAATGTTTCTGATTGATTCTTGATTCACGATGGCAAACCTGTTCAATAAAAAGTTTAAGTTTAAACGAATGAACGGCAGGAAAATAATAATTGTAAGCGGCCGAAAATTGTAACATAATTTTGGCATGTACGCGTTAATTCAGGAATTTTCCGAATATCTGCGCATTGAAAAAAGATACTCGCCGCACACGGTCACGAACTATTGTCGCGACCTGAAACGTTTCGCCGCCGCGTTTCCCGCCGCGAAAGTTTCCGCCTTGACCACCGCGCAAATCCGCGGCTTTCTGATTTTGTTGCGCGACGAAGGATTGTCGGCATCTTCCATCGCGCGGAGTTTGTCGTCCATCAAATCTTTTTTCCGTTACTTATGCGACGACCAACAACTCACGGAAAATCCCGCCGAGATTTTAGAGACACCGCGACGGTGGCGGAAACTTCCCGACATTCTGTCCCCGACCGACGTTGACAAACTCTTGAGTTGCCCCGACCCAAAAACTCCCGTCGGTTTAAGAGACCAAGCCATGCTGGAGGTTTTATACGCAACCGGAATGCGCGTCTCGGAATTAATATCGGTGAAAGGACATAGTCTCGATTTAGTGACCGGCAGCCTGAGAACTCTCGGCAAAGGCGCGAAAGAACGCATCGTTCCAATCGGGATGGTCGCGCGAAAAGTGTTGGAAGATTACTTACTAAATTCCCGTCCCGTTTTGGCGAAGAGGCAAAGAGTGGAAGAGTTGTTCCTGACCGGCCGTGGAAAATCTATGACCCGGCAAGGATTTTGGAAATTGCTGAAAGGATATGTGCGCCGCAGCAATATCAAAGCCACAGTGTCGCCGCACACTTTGCGGCACGCTTTCGCCACGCACTTGTTGGAGGGGGGAGCCGACTTAAGATCGGTGCAACAAATGCTTGGTCACGCCGACATTTCCACCACGCAAATTTACACACACATTCTTGAAAAAAGAATGCTGGAAGTCCACGACAAGTTTCACCCCAGAGCAGGTTGAACAACCGCCACGGCGCTGTGGCGAAACACGCGCGGCGATGATGGTGGCGGGCGGCGGCATCAACGGCGGTCGCGGAAGAAATTATTTTCTTGACTGGCTTTGCCGTAAAAGATAACATCCCCCTCCAACATCCCTCCTTCTGAATTGAACTTCCGGATTTATAAAAGGTTTGAACGCAAAGGTTTTTTCAAGCCATGATTTTTGAAATTGATAAAATCGGCGAGGAAGGTCGGGACTTTGAAGTACTCGAATCAAGGCAACATTTTCATATCGACGTGCCCGATTGCGTCTTGGCGGAAGATGTTAAAATTCGCGGGAGACTGGAAAAAATCGGCGCGGAAATTCTGTGTCAAGGTTTGTTGGCGACGAGTCTCTCGGTAACGTGCACCCGGTGCCTGTCTGGTTTTGGTTTTCCGGTGCGGAATAAAATCGAGGTTCATTTCATCGCCAAGCCTGAAGACGGAAAAACGGGCGACGAAATTGAACTGACGGACCGGGATTTCGAACAGGAGTTTTATGAAGAAGGACGGATTGATTTGTCTTGCCTCGTCCGGGATTTGATATTATTAAGTTTGCCGCAAGTCAGGTTGTGTCGGGAAGATTGTTCTGGGTTGTGCTCGCAGTGCGGGACGAATCTGAATGAAAATAATTGCGGTTGCAGCAACGAAGAACTTTGCGATCCGCGGTTGGCGGTTTTGCAAAAGTTGAAAGACAAGTCGAAATAGGGAGGTGTCATGGCTGTACCGAAAAAGAAAAGATCCAAATCCAAACAGGGAATGCATCGGTCCCACTTAAGCCTTAGCGTCCCCGCCTATGCAGAATGTACTCAGTGCCATGAAATGACCCGACCGCATCACGTTTGCGCACACTGCGGTTATTATAAGGGCAAGGAGGTGATGGAAGTCGAGGCGGTTTGATACCTCGGTTTTCTCACTTCATGGTCACTCATTTCTCTCCAAAAAATTTCCACCGCTCTGGGAAGGAGCCACGTTCATAAATGAAGATCGCGGTTGACGCCATGGGAGGCGACTATGCTCCAGAGGCCGTCGTGGAAGGTGCCGTCATGGCGGCGCGCGAATATGGTACGGAAATTATTCTCATCGGTTTATCCGCAACGATTCAGGCGATTTTAGTCCGCTTGGATGCCGTTGACAAACTGTCGGTGCAAGTCGTCCACGCCGATGAAGTGGTGGAAATGCGCGACCTTCCCAGCAAGGTTCTTCGCTCGAAACGTAAATCCTCCATGAAAATTGGTTTAGACCTGCTGAAAGAAGGGGCGGCGGCGGCCTTTGTCAGCGCTGGAAATACGGGCGCGGTTCTCGCTTACTCAACCGTTATTTTAAGAACCGTGAAAGGTGTGGATCGCCCCGCGATTGCCATTCAATTGCCGACTCTGAAAGGCAACGCCATTCTTTTGGACGCCGGCGCGAATGTGGATTGCAAACCCAGCCAACTATTTCAATTTGGAATTATGGGACATGTTTTTGCGGAATATATTCTCGGGAAGGAAAAACCTTTGGTGGGTTTGCTCAGCATCGGCGAAGAGGACGGGAAGGGCAATGAAATTGTCAGGGAAGTTTTTCAGATGCTCAAGGCCAGCCACATTAATTTTATCGGCAACGTCGAAGGCAAAGAGGTTTATCGCGGCAACGCCGACGTAATTGTTTGCGATGGATTCACCGGCAACGTGGCGCTAAAAATAAGTGAAAGCCTGTCCGAAATGATCGAGGCTAATCTCAAAAGAATGTTTCAGAATAATTGGGCGAGCAAACTGGGTTATCTATTATTAAAACCGCAACTAGACCAGTTCAAGAAAAAAGTTGATTATTCCGAAACTGGCGGCGCGCCTCTTTTGGGAGTGAACGGAGTCGTCATCATCGCTCACGGAAACTCGTCGCCCAAAGCGATAAAGAACGCGATCAATCAGGCTTGCGAATTGACCGAGAAGAATATCAACGAACATATTCGCGAAGATATTGAATTGAATTTAACGGATGTGGAAGCGGTCAAAGGTACCATCTGGAAGCAAATCAAAACTATGGCTTTTGGGACGGAACCAAAAGAGGACGGAAGGGAAGCGCCGGACTTCCAGAAACCGCGGGCGGCGGATAAAGACACGGACGAAACCTGACAACCCCACACTTTGATGACCGACCTTAATACCTTCAGCGCTGTAGTTGCGGGAACTGGCGCCTACTTGCCGGAAAAAATCCTAACGAATCGGGAGTTGGAAAAAACGCTGGATACTTCCGATGCGTGGATCACCGAGAGGACGGGCATCCGTGAACGCCGCATCGCGGCCAACGAAGAGACATCTTCTTCTATGGCGGCGGAAGCCGGCAAGCAAGCCTTGCAAGCGGGCGGGGTCAGTCCTGAGAAGGTGGACTTGATCATCGTGGCGACATCGAGTCCGGATGTACTTTTTCCCTCCACCGCTTGTTTTGTTCAAAATAAATTACAGGCTTTCAATTCCGCCGCCTACGATATTTCCGCGGTTTGCTCCGGTTTTATTTTCGGACTTTCCATCGCCGAACAATATCTGAAGACAGGCCGTTACGAAAATATTTTACTCATCGGCAGCGAGGTCAACTCCAGAATCGTGGATTGGTCGGACCGGCACACCTGCATACTCTTTGGCGACGGCGCCGGGGCGTTGTTGCTAAAAAGAGTTGCGCAGAAAAAAAAGTCCG
The DNA here is from genome assembly GCA_002454045.1 of Nitrospina sp. UBA6727. GTDB lineage: Bacteria > Nitrospinota > Nitrospinia > Nitrospinales > VA-1 > LS-NOB. Next base: position 8,730 of record DKID01000018.1, read on the forward strand.
CCGCCGGAATTTTATCCACGCATATTTATTCAGACGGGCGATTGTCCGATTTGATTTGGGTGCCGGGAGGAATCGGCAAGACGGGAATCAATAAGCAGGATATGGTCGACAAAAAATACTGCATCAAAATGTCCGGCAACGCGACTTTTAAGGTTGCGGTCAAACGGATGGCGGAAGTGATTCAGGAGGCATTGGAGTTCAATGATATCAGCACGGATGAAGTTGGCATTTTGATACCCCATCAGGCTAACGAAAGAATTATTCGCGTCGTTGCCGAAAGGCTGAAATTTCCAATGGAAAAAATATTGATGAACATTCACAAATATGGAAACACATCCGCCGCTTCCATCCCGATCGGAATCGATGAAGCAAAACGGAATGGACGCATTCAGTCGGGGGAAACTTCTGTTCTGGCGGCGGTCGGGGCCGGGCTGACCTGGGGGGCGGCGGTGATTAGATGGTGAAAACCGCGTTCGTGTTTCCGGGGCAAGGTTCCCAGTTCGTCGGGATGGGCAAAGATTTTTATGAACACGTGCCGTCCGCTCGGAAACTCATGGATGACGCCGCCGAAGTTTTGGAATGCGACCTCGCGAACATTTGTTTTCATGGTCCCGAAGAAACTTTGCGGTCGACGGAAAATACTCAGCCGGCGTTGCTCGTGCACAGCATAATGGCCTTGAACATATTAAGGGAAAATGGTATGGACTCGGTGCTCGCGGCGGGACATAGTCTCGGTGAATTTTCGGCATTAGTTTCGGCGGGTGCCCTTCGATTCAAAGATGCGGTGCGGCTGGTTCGGTTGCGTGGTCGATTCATGCAGGAAGCAGTTCCGAACGGCGTGGGGTCGATGACCGCCATTATTGGATTGGAGATTGAAACGCTGCAACGATTGTGCGATCAAGTTTCCGAAGATTCCCGCGTGGTTCAGCCGGCAAACTTAAACAGTCCCGCGCAAACAGTCATCGCCGGTCACAAAGACGCCGTCAAGCAAGTTGCCGACAAAGCGTTACAAGTCGGCGCGAAAAAAGCAGTGCCGTTGCCGGTGAGCGCGCCGTTTCATAGTACTCTGATGAAGTCGGCGGAAATCAAACTGCAAAAAGAATTAGAGCAGACCGAGTTTCACGACCTGTCCTATCCTGTAATCACCAACATTGCGGCCAAACTCATCACCAAAGGAAGCGAAGCAAGATCGGCTCTCGTCAAACAAGTTTGTTCCCCCGTGCGTTGGTCTGAAACGATGCAGGTGTTGGTGGGCCAAGGGATTGAGACGGTCATAGAATTGGGCGCGGGAAAAGTATTAAGCGGCTTGATGAAAAGATTTACCCGACGCGTCAGATGTTATCAGGTTGGAGACCGAGAGAGTTTGTCGCAAACCCTGACCGCGTTACGCTGAAATCAAATGGAATTACAAAACAAGGTGGCCTTCGTCACGGGAGGAGCGCAGGGTATTGGTAAAACCATCGGTGAGGAACTAGCGCGAAACGGAGCCCATGTCGTGCTGGGGGATGTGAACTTGGAAGGCGCACAGGCCGTGGCCGATGCAATAAATAATCGCGGCGGTTCCGCTTCCGCTGTTAAGATAGACGTTTCAAATCCCGCCGAGGTGAAACAGGTTTTTGATTCCATCCTGAAAGATAAAAAACCCGTGGACATTATGGTCAACAACGCGGGAGTTACCCGCGACAGTTTGATGATACGGATGAAGGAATCGGATTGGGACCGCGTTCTCGATATCAATCTGAAAGGAACTTTTCTTTGTAGCCAACAAGCCGCAAAGCAGATGATGAAACAAAAGAGCGGCGCGATTGTCAACATCGCGTCAATCGTCGGCGTGATGGGTAATTTTGGCCAAGCCAATTATTCTGCCTCCAAAGCGGGAGTGATTGGTTTGACGAAAACTTTGGCGCGGGAAGTTGCGTCGCGAGGAATCAGAGTGAACGCGGTGGCGCCCGGTTTCATTGATACGGAAATGACGCGGGCTTTGGATGAGTCGGTGCGACAAAGTTTGACCGAGCAAATTCCTTTAGCCAAGTTGGGTTTGCCGGAAGACGTCGCACGCTGTGTTACTTTTCTGGTTTCCGATAAGTCCAGTTACATAACAGGGCAAGTTATTAATGTGAACGGTGGTATGTTGATGTGATTCCAATAAGGAGTTTGAAAGATGTCTGTTGAAGAAAAAGTTAAAGAAATTATCGTGGACCAGTTAGGCGTTGATGAAAACCAAGTGACAGCGGACGCATCTTTCATCAATGATCTTGGAGCGGATTCTCTGGATACGGTGGAATTGGTTATGGCTCTTGAAGAGGAATTTGATATTGAAATTCCCGATGACGAAGCTGAAAAAATAGCCACGGTTCAGGATGCCACAAATTACATAAACGGCCGGACGAACTAATTAGTCAAGATAGTGCCCCGTGGTACATTCATGAAAAGACGCGTTGCGGTTACTGGGATGGGGATCGTTTCCCCCTTGGGCCTCGGGCTAAAAGCAAACCAGACGAATTTGTTTGCAGGTCGTTCCGGAGTTGGTCTTATAAAGACCTTCACGCCTGACGAAAATTTTCCCGTTAAAATCGCCGGGGAAGTGAAAGGGTTTGATGCGGAACAATACATAGATCATAAAGACGTAAAAAAGATGGACCGGTTTATTCACTATGCCGTCGCCTGCAGTAAAATGGCTTTGGAGGATTCCGGTGTCGAAATCAATGACGATAATGCGGAGCGCGTCGGCGTTATAGTCGGAGTCGGCTTAGGCGGTTTGCCCGCGATCGAAAAGTATCACAACATTTTCAAGGAAAGGGGAGTGAAAAAAATCACTCCCTTTTTCATTCCGATGCTGATTGCCAATTTAGCATCCGGTCAAGTTTCAATCATATTCGGAGCCAAGGGACCCAACTCTTGCGTGGTCACCGCCTGCGCGACAGGGACGCATTCCATCGGCGAAGCCGCGAGACTCATCCAGTATGGGGACGCCGACGTCATGTTTGCCGGGGGCACCGAGTCGGTCATCACTCCGCTTTGTATCGGAGGCTTCAACGCGTCCAAAGCATTGTCCACCCGCAACGATGATCCGCAAGGTGCCAGCCGTCCCTTTGATAAAGACCGTGACGGTTTCGTAATAGGAGAGGGCGGCGGGGTGCTCATCCTTGAAGAATTAGAAATCGCCAAAAAACGCGGCGCAAAAATTTATGGTGAAATTGTTGGCTACGGTCTCAACGGGGATGCCCACCACATCACCGCGACTTCCCCCCGTGGCGAGGGCGCCGCGCGTTGCTTGAAACTCGCATTAAACAACGCGGGGATTAATAAGGAAGACGTGGACTACATCAACGCCCACGGAACTTCCACCGCCGCGGATGCGATGGAGACGCAAGCCATCAAAACTACGTTTGGCGATTATGCCTACAATCTCGCCGTCAGTTCTACCAAATCCATGACAGGTCATTTGTTGGGAGCCGCCGGGGGAGTCGAAGCTATTTTTACTCTTCTCGCCATGCAGGAAAAGATGATTCCCCCCACCATCAATTACACCACCCCCGACCCTGAATGCGATTTGGATTATGTGCCGAATGAGTCCCGCGAAAAAAAATTAAACATTTGCGTTTCCAACTCTTTTGGTTTTGGAGGAACCAACGGAGTTCTTATCTTCAAAAAATTTTCAAACTAATTTCCGCCATGATTGAAGTCTCTTCGGACCGCGCCGATGAAATTGCCCCCCTTCAAGAAACTCTCGAGTATGTATTTTCCGACCTGAAACTACTCAACAAAGCACTGACTCACAAATCCTATGCGAACGAAAAAAACAAAACTCTCAAGCATAACGAGAGATTTGAATTTTTAGGTGACTCCGTCCTCGATGTATTGGTTAGCGATTATCTGGTGCGTCAATTCGGTGATTACACAGAGGGGACTCTGTCAAAAATTCGCGCGGCGGTCGTCAACGAAAGTTGCTTAGCTAGTTTTGCTAGAAAAATAGAACTAGGGAAATATCTTCTTTTAGGAAAGGGAGAAAATGCATCCGGCGGCAGAGATAAATCTTCAATTTTAGCAAATGCCTTTGAGGCCGTTGCCGGCGCCTTGTTCAGAGATGGCGGGCTGGAATCTGCTTCCAAAGTTTTTCTTCCTTTATTGAAAACGGAAATATCCGAATTTGCTGACTCGTGGTCATTCAGAGATTTTAAAAGTGATTTTCAGGAATACGCGCAAGACCAATTTGTTTGCACGCCCTCCTATAAAGTGGTCAACGAACTAGGTCCAGATCACGCCAAAGAATTTGAAGTCGTCGTGTCGATCAAAAATAAAATTATAGGCAAAGGTTTTGGGAAAAGTAAAAAAGAAGCCGAACAGGCGGCCGCCAAGATTGCGATGGAAAATTTCAACCGATTGCCCGATAATTAACCGCGAGTGTCTGATTTTAATTACGGGAACTTTGAAAAACCTGCGCGCATGTTAGAAGATTGGGTTCTTAAAAAAAATGCAACCGAAGCATCCAAGAGCAAACTGAGCGGGGCAGACCTTAGCAACGCTAAACTAATGGGCGCCAAGCTTGATGGCGCGGACTTAACCCGCGCAGATTTAACCTCTGCGTATCTAATCAAAGCCGATTTGCGCAAAGCAAAATTAGCCGGGGCGGACCTTACGCAGGCGGTTTTAAGCGAAGCAAATCTTTCGGATGCGGACTTGGAAGATGCTCAACTCATGGATTCTTATTTACACGGAGCGAACCTGAAGGGAGTTGTTAATCTGACCTGCGACCAGATTGAGTTGGCTAACTTTGACAAGGACACGATTTTTCCCGACTACATAACAATTCATTGGGATGAAGATGGATATTGCGAGTGTCAGGAATAATGCAAAGCATCATCCTTGCAATGCGTGAAAAATTTTATTCCCCCGTAGATTGTTGCTTGATAAAATCTTGATAATTATTTTTTGTTTGGAGAGGAGAAGATATGGTTACCGTAGGAATGAACTACAAAATGATTCCAGGGAAAGAAAAGATTTTTGAAGATGCTTTTGTCAATGTCATAAAAGTGATGAATGAAATTGAGGGGCATTCTAAATCGTCTTTATATAGGGATGTGAGCGATCTCCAATCTTACCTGATTGTCTCCGAGTGGAACTCTGAAGACGCGTATAATGATTTTATTCAATCCGATAAATTCAAAGGTGTAGTGAATTGGGGGAAGGAAAATATCCTTGCCGACCGTCCTTCCCATACGGTTTATAAACACTGAAATCCGTTATGTGAATTCTATTTCGGAGTGTGTTCGTAAGAACCGTCGCGAATACATTTTTGCACCTTTTTGTAGAATAGCTCGGTGTCATGGGGAAGTTGACCGTCAAGCCGCCAACGTACTTTAACCACTTTCCCGGCGGGATGCTCGATGATGGAAGTTATCTCTCCAGTGTTTCGGGAAAGCGGTTCGTAAAGAATGTCGCCGATTTTTAGCTTCATGATAAGGAATTATACCGTGTAGTATCTCCTGAAATAAAATTTTTAATATGTATCCCATGGTTCGGAGGAAAGCGTTATGGAGGACTATATCGTCATGGCTCCCATGTATAACACCATGACTTCGGGCAAGGTGGATAAGTATCTGGTCAGGAAAGGAGACAAGGTCGTGCCGGGTACTCCCGTGGCTGAAATTATTTCTGAAGGATATTTTACTTTGTTGTCGGAAGTGGAGGGGAAGGTGAAGGAGTTTTACGTGATGGAGGGGGACTATGTTGAAGTGGATACCGCTTTAATCGAAGTGGAATTGCGAGAAAAGGAATGAGCATCTTCTTCACAGGCTCGAAAAAAAATATGCCGCCGTCGCAAGATAAATCGCCAGCCCAAGAATATCGTTGATGACGGTAATAATTGGACCGGTGCTGATGGCGGGGTCAATGTTTAAGTTGATAAACAGAATAGGAGTCAGCGAGCCTATCAGGGCGGCTACGGCAACGGCGAGGATAATTCCCGTTCCAACCACCCAGCCCAACACCGGGTTGGTATGTAGCAAGGACTCGGCAACCAGGTAAACCAAGCCTCCGCAAAGTAACCCGAAGATTATGCCGTTTAATATCCCGACTGAAAGTTCACTTTTGACCACCGTGGCGAGATTATCTTTTTGCACATCCCCCGTTGCCAAACCCCTTACGATTACCGTGGCGCCTTGAATTCCAATGTTTCCCGCCAAGCCTATTACGAAGGGAATGAAAAATATGACGGCGGCGTAATCGGCAAGTGTCGTCTGGTAATTCCCCAATAGCCACGCGCTGACCAATCCTCCCACGAAAGTTGTGAACAACCACGGTGCCCGGGCAATGATTTTGTTACTTATTTTTTTTGCGAAGGGGTCCACCTTGGCGGTTCCGACCATCGTATAAATATCTTCGCTTGCGCGATCTTGCATGACCCGGATTACATCGTCAAAGGTGATGATTCCCTGAATCACATTGTCATCATTTACAACAGGCAGACTGCTCAAATGTTCCTGTCCCATAATGTGAGACACCTTTTCGCAGGGATCGTTCAAGTGTACTTTGGGAGTTGTGGGGCGGATGAATTCTTTTGCAAGGGCTGAGGTTTGAATATTCATCAAGTCCCTTAACTTAAAAAATCCTATTAACTGATCCCTTTCATCTACCACATAAAAATAAGGAGGAACTTCTTTGTTGGACTCTCTTCTTACTTTCGTGAATATATCGGCAGCTCTGCTATTAAAAAGAATTTTGTCGCAATGCGGAGTCATCAGGCCACCAGCGGTTTCTTCTTCGTAACGGATCAAGTCCTTGATGACGTCAGCGTCCTGAACTTCCATTTTACTCAAGAGTTCGTCCTGAGCATCTCCGGGAAGTTCTTGAATAATATCCGTTGCTTCATCTTCCGGCATATCGTCCAAGAGGGCGGCTAAATAGTCCCGATCCAGGTTTCCCTGAATTTCAAGTCGGCTATCCATATCTGTTTCGTAAAGCAACTCTTGCTTCTTCTTGTCATCGGCAAGAAGATGAAAAATCTTTACTTTATGTTCCAATCTCAATTCGTGAAGCCGTCTGGCAATTTCAAAATGATCCAGATCGGAAATGAGCGAACGTAGCGCGTCATCCCGATTCTCTGGGTCTTTGAAAGCTTTTTTAATTTTTTCTATGGGCATGAAAAATAATTATAAAAGTGGTTGAAAATGTCGTATCTTGAATATTGCTGAATGAATTCTACTATCCGTCCCCTTTGTTTATGAGGTGATTCATATGGTCATGAATATGTCCCACGATGAGAAAAAAAAATACCTGAAAACATTTAGCAAGCGGAAGCCCCGGGTCCGGACGCGGAGGTCTGCAATCCTATCAGATAAAATTAAAAATCTTCTATCAAAAAAATTCGACGATGGACACCCGGAAGGGAAGAACGAGGACGCTCCTCAAATTGATGAACATGTGAGAATGAATGATAACTATCTTCGCACCGGACCCTATAAACCCAAAAGCAAATAGCATGTTTCAAAATACGGTGATCAATATCCCAAAATATTCGCGAATAGAGTGGTGGGAAAATCTAAGTGGAGGGGATTAAAGTTTTTTGTTTTTCTGAAAAACCGACTTCGTATTTCTCTCGATAAATTTTGCAAACTTTTTTTGCAATAGGAAATGATAATCAAAGATAATCCTTGAGAAGCAAAGGTGCCTCCGAGTGCCATATACGTTGACCGCAAACGTTGACGAATACGGGCTCCTTGGACTCAAATAATTCTAGATGAGCCCGATATAATCCCTCAGCAGTCGTTCTGCAATCACCATAAGTTTCTTTTTCTTCCTTGAATATTCCTTCTTCGAATTTTTGTATGCCCTCCTTGGAACTCCTTCCTTCGAAATAAGACCGGAGTAGAGGGTCTTTCAAGTTGTCAGGATTTTTCGCGGTCTTTCTTAAAAGCAGTTTAATGCCGCGGGAAGATTGCGATTCAAACAGTCCCGCGCGAATGCAAGCGTGACGGGCTTTGCCTTTCTCGACTACCCATTTTTCAATAGCCTCTTTGGAATGACCCATCGCTCCATACGTAGCTAGCTGGTGTCGAATGACATAGAAAGTGGAATAGGCAACAATGATTTTAACATCAAGTTCAGATTCTAGTTTTAAGATAGGGTCAAATGAAAGCCTGTTGGAAAGAGCTATCGACTCGGGTGTCGCCTCTGAAATGGGTACTCCAACCTCACCGAGAGCGGTGGCATAAAACAAAGCATCGAACTGACCATCACTAAATGTTTTAATTTTTTCTATAACCTGCGAGTCATTGATATCACCGAACAGGGTTTCATTTGCGCCTTTGATGCTGAAGCTGGGCTCTTCTTTGCCGTACCAATTGGCAACGATATTTGCCGTGTCGCCAAACTTTTTGCGAACGGCTTTAATCGCCGCGGTTCCCATCACACCTGTTCCGCCTATAACAAGAAAATTATTCATTGCGCCCTCTTTACATTTATAAAGATTTTGTTGTCAGGTTAAGCGAAGGATTTAGGAGCCGCCGACATCCTCATCCCAATCCGCATGAGGAACTCGGGAATTTTCGTAGATAGCCTGAGACATGTAGGAGTCTTCTTTGAAAAAAGCCTCGATTTGATTTATCAAGTCATCCGCTTTTTGAATCACCGAATCCGTGTTTTCTTTGCGGATAATTTTTTCTGCAAGCTCCAAATATTCATTGATAAAGTGTCGTGCCGAATCGATGGCGTGAAAAATTCTTTGTGGGTCAAGAGTCCGATACCGATTGGTGACAGCAAATTTTTCAAACTCAAACCATATCTCGATTTCTCCTTCACTTTTACCAAGTATGATCAACTCCTTTTTAAATTTTTCAGGTCCTTTTTCTGTAAGGTTCGTTGATACGTAGTTGGATAACTCATTAAAGGGGATGCCGTCTATGGTATTACAAAGGTACTCTAGATGAAAAAGAATGGTGTTGATCTTGTTGTCTAATTTAATTCCATGGACAGAATTATTTTGGAAATCAGTTGTCTTTTGAAACAGTCCCCAAATTCCACCCCACTCCGCCACCATTTCCTTTTTAGTAAGCAAGGGGGCCACTCGCTTCACGCAGGCGGATGGTTCCGCATGGTCTGCCCATATCGGCTGAATCGGAATATAAAAACATGAAATCAATAAAGCATATGATGCGGTTTTCATAAATTTACCGTCTGCTTAAATGTGCGAATGTCGCGGCGGTTCCTGAACCAAAGGCGGGATGAAAAGCCGGGTTTTTCAAATCGAGGTCTTGCCCATCTTTAAGAGAACACGGCTCTCCTTTTTAGTTATTGGCATTACAGATAAACGAGACTGTTTGACCAATGCAATTTCATGGAGGTCTTTATGAACTTTAATTTCTTCAAGACTAACAGGATGCGTGAATGTTTTAAGAGGTTTAAGATCGACCACAACCCATCGTGAATCATCGGTTGTGGGATCTGGATAAGCCTCGCGTGTTACTTTGGCGATACCCTTGATCTCCTTTCCAATGACGCTATGGTAAAAGAAAACCATGTCGCCTTTTTTCATGGCCCGCAGATTATTACGCGCCTGGTAGTTTCGTACTCCGTCCCAATAAGTTTTTCCATCGCGCAAAAATTTTTCCCAGCTATATTGCGAAGGCTCTTGCTTTACAAGCCAGATAGACTTTTCATCGGGCATAGTTAAAATATCCTGAAGGTTGGGTTTATCTATTCCTAAGTGTTGACCTGTCCCCGTAGGTTGTACCACTTTTCAAGTTAGTATTTCTACCCCGAGCACGCAACGGTATGAATTAAAGTTCCATTTTTCGATGCTATTAATTTTACATTCTTTGACGCGGGAAAGAATTAAGCAAAAATTATCTGATTGACCTCGATTGGTACTATAAATATAATGCCCTTCTCCAATTTATTGAAAAGTTTACTAAAATTCATTTTTTCCGAAGAGACGTATTGGTCTCGGTTGGGAGTTTTAACGGCATGTATCGAAAAGAAATAAAAGTATTGGATTGTACTATTCGCGACGGTGGCTTGATGAACAACCACCTGTTCAGCGATAATCTAGTCCGCAGAGTTTTTCAGGCGGTCAATAAATCAGGAGTCGACTATATTGAACTTGGATACAAAGCAGACGAGAACCAGTTTAAGCGCGGCGAATTTGGTCCCATGAAATTTTGTTCCGAACAGGATTTGGAAAACGTCGTCGGGGATACGGAACTAAATTGCAAAATGTCTGTTATGGCCGACATCGGACGTTTTGATGCTGACGCAGTAATCCAAAAATCTGAAAGCTATGTAGATATGGTGCGGGTTGCAACATACGTTAAGGATATCGACAAAGCCATCAATCTTGTCAATACGCTTAACGCGAAGGGCTACGAAACCACCATCAACATTATGGCGGTATCACATTCCAGGGAGCGGGAGTTGGATGAAGCACTGGAGCAGATAGAAAAGGAGAGCGCCGTGGACGTTGTCTATTTAGTCGATAGTTTTGGCGCTTTGTATTCGGAGCAAATCGCTCATCTCGCAAAAAAATATAAAGCCGCACTTCCGAACCGGGAAATTGGTATTCACGCACACAACAACCAGCAGTTGGCTTTTGCCAACACCATTGAATCGATTATCCAAAATATTAATTACTTGGATGGAACTATTTGGGGAATCGGGAGAGCCGCCGGCAACTGTCCTCTGGAATTACTTTTGGGATTTCTAAAAAACCCGAAGTTTGACATCCGCCCCATCTTGAAAGTATTGGAAAATGATTTTGTGGAACTGCGCAAAGATATCGAATGGGGATACACAATCCCTTATATGATTACCGGCATTCTGGATTTACATCCCCGTGCAGGAATGAAACTTAGAAATTCGGATGAGAAGGACAAGTATCTGGATTTCTATGAAAAGCTCACCTCCGAAGCGAACGTCTAAATCTCTCATGGCGGGTTTCGATTTAACTCTCTTCGAGAGAAAACCCGTGCTCGGCATCATCCGCGACATTGATGAAAACTCTCTTTCTGGTGTGCTGGCAGCGGCGTTTTCTGGAGGGCTCCGTTTTCTGGAAATCACGCTCAATACTCATGACGCGTTGCTTCTTGTCAACAAGGCGGTCGAACGGTTCCCCGATTTTTGCATAGGAGCAGGTACGGTTTTATCCATCGCGACGGCGCGGAAGGCTGTTGATGCCGGGGCGAAGTTTCTTGTGGCACCAAACCTAAACGAAGACGTGGCCAAGTTCTGCTGCGAGAACAACGTCGTCTATTTCCCGGGAGCGTTGACCCCTACGGAAATTGAAAAAGCCTGGAACTCCGGCGCGACGATGGTAAAAGTTTTTCCCGCCTCACAGATGGGACCGGATTATTTTGAAATCGTAAAAGGGCCATTCGACCAGATTAAGCTGATGGCGGTGGGCGGCGTGAGTCCTCAAAATATCCCCGATTATTTTTCCGCTGGCGCCGCCGCCGTGGCAATAGGTGGTTCGATATTTTCCCCGAGCCGCATGGCAAACCGGGAATACCTCGCCATACAAAAAAATGTTGAGGAATTTATGTTTGCAGTAAATAAAATTTATTCTAATATAAATGAAATGGATTCTGCTAACCACTCGAGTTGAGAGGAGACGGTGGATATGAACTTTGATTTTATGAAAGAGTTTATGATGTTCGAGGATGAAGAGCGGTTTGCCAGTCTTTGTGAACGGTTGGAAGAGGTGATCCGTGACGCGGATGATGGCGAAGGTAAACTTTCTGAACTCGAAATTATGCAAGCACTAGATTACGTCGGCTTCAACTTGTTGCGAGACAATTGGAAGGAATATAAAAAAATGGATATGCTTAACCATGACCAGAATTTTTCTCCAAGCGCCAAGGGCAAGGAGAAGCGGTACATTCATTAATTCTCGCAGGCCTTTTCTAATTTTCTAATGTTCCCCATCAGCCGATGCATTTTTTTCGAGCGTGTTAAAGTGTCGGCTGATTTCCCCGTGTGTTGAAAGTTCATCGGCAGTTTCAGTCCGTTCCGTCACGCAGTCGGTTGCCAAATTCCCCACGATAATTTTTCGGGCAGATACTTCCTCCCGACTCTATTTATCTCCGAAGGCGTCCTTGGCCAGTTTCTCGTATTCATTTTGAAACTGGTTTTCTACATGTTTTACATGTCCGAATAGTTCGTGGATTTTGATATCTATTTCAGTCAAGTGCTCGGACAACTCCTTCAAATCATGGTCGGGTGTGTCGGCGTCTTTTAGGAACGCTTCGCAACGTTTGGCGTGATGGGAAATATGTTCCACCAAGTCGTGTATCTGGGTGATGCGACCTTGAAGATGTTGGGTTTCCTCCTGCAAATGGGTGACGCCCAACTCCGCCTTAATGATGAACGTGTAAATCAGCGCGAACACAAACGCCCCGAACAATATCGCTTGACCGATAAATGTTTCCCACGTTGGATACATTCCCAGCCAGCTAACACTAGGCAAAAAGTTCGCCGTGGTCATGGAAACTTGTTCGCCCATCTGCAACTCGTGGATTCCCTTTCCCATGAAGGTGAACGCCATGTAATACAAAAGCACGCTGGTGAAACCAAAAAACCATTTTATGGGAATCCTCATTCCCAAAGTATTGATCAAGTAAAATACTCCGGCCAAAACCACGCAGCCCGCCAGAAACCCGGGGATGATTCCTCCGGTAGAATTGTCCGCGTATAAATAGAGAGCTTTGTAGAAGAGAACGGTTTCGAATCCTTCGCGGTAAACCGATATGAAAGCCACCGCGCCCAGAGTAATTGCGCTTCCTTTGGATAAGGCACCGCGCATTTTTTTGTTGATGTAGTTCTGCCATTTTCTGGTTTCTATTTTGGAAACCAACCAGTAGCTGACCCAGAATAAAACCGCAACAGCCGTCAACATGATCCAACCTTCAAGGAGTTCCCGACTGGCTTCGCTCAGGTGAAGGATTTCTTGGATGATGTACGCCGTTGCAAAACTAGCAAGAATGCCGACCGCCACGCCGATGTGGATGGACTTCACCCGCGACTGATTGCGGGACTTAACCAAAAACGCAATCAGTGCAGCGATAATCAAAATGGCTTCAAATCCTTCCCGGACGATGATGGAGAAAGATTGGAAAAACATCACGGTGAAACCAACTTCGCTCTTGAATAGTTTCAAACCTTCTGAAAGTTTCAGATCGATTTCGTTGTTTAGGGATTGCACTTGCTCAAAAGGCGCGTTGCTTTTAATTTCTCCGCGATAGCGACTGAACGCCGACTCTAGGCTTACACCCAAATTTTTATCTTTCGCGATAAGATTGGACTCGATTTTTTCATACGCCATATAAGCGTCGAAAGCAATTTCGGCGGCAGCGTCACTTTGACCAGATTTATAAGTTTCCAGACTTTTTGTAAGAAGCCCCCGAATTTCGTCGACGACCGCGACGGCAAGATTGCCTTGGGCATCCGTTGACGAGTCGCCAGCAGCCAACTCCAGATTGACGGGGGGAAGTTGAACATTCGCGTTGGAAAAAGTTCTAGTGTAATAAGTCACGTCCCAAATCTGTGTTTCCGAAAGCACTTCGCCCCACGCCATCATCGCCGTGTTGGCAATGCCAACGCTAATCACTTCAAAATTATCGTAAGCGGTGGTGTTGGCGTCGCCTGTAAATTCAGGGTCGGACAAAACGGCGGGGGCGGGGTCAAATTGCTTAGCCATAGGACCATCGCCGTCACCCGCCATGCCATGACAAACTGAGCAGTTGTTTTCAAATATTTTTTTACCATTCGCTAACGATACTAGCGTGACCGGTGTTTCATTGATTTCGATATTGAAAGTTGCCAGCAATTCAGAATTGGTGCCGTTTACTTCTTCCCATACTTTTTGCGAATCAGCTTTATCTTTAACCAAGACCATCATGCTGACGAACCGATTGTTAAGATTTTTAGATTTTTGCGAATCGGTAATTTTTGCGGATAACCTTGCAAATCTTTCAGTAGCCTGTTGCAAAAATACCTGACTTTCCTCGTACTCGGGGGCCACGACAATCTTGCCATCCACCACGCCCGCTTCAAATTCTTTAGCGGCGATGTTCAGCATCATCACTATTTTTTTGACTTCGTCGATGGATGCCTGATTCACGGCTTCGGCGCGGTTTGCAACCCAAAAAATATGACTTGCAAACAAAAGGGATACGACGACAATTTTCAGAAAATCCATTTTCTTCCGCGTTGTCAGTTTTCTGGCCAGCATGAGATTTATCCCTTCCAGATTACGTTGACTTCATTTGACGGCGTCAGAATTCCTTCCTCCGAAATCCTTAAATCAATAATGAGAATTGTTATCAACAATATGGGATGACCCTCAGATTGTCAAGAATATTGCGGTTTTTAATTCGATGCTGCCGATTACGGCAATTTTATCAATGATATTGGCGGCATGAGGATGGGACGGAAAAACCATCCCGAAGAGAAAATTGAAATGCGAAAGAGGGGCAATTTTTAAAATAATTAAAAAAATGTAAGCGGGGAGACGGAGAGGGAGCATCATGCTTTGGGATTTGATATTATTAAAAAATAGGAAGAGGCGGGACAAAAGGAACGGAATCGCGGTTGCAGTTGCGGTGGCGGAAAACAGCAGGTGAACTTGCCGATTCCGCGTTGGGTGAAGACACGGCAGAAAACTTATTTGTTTTTTTATCGGAGCGAAAAACGGAATGAACAAAGGTTTTAAAAAAACTTATTGCGCGCTGGTTCGCCGCTTGGAAGAAAGTAGCCGATTGGGTGGGGTCATGGGGATTTTGCATTGGGATCAGGAAGTCATCATGCCCGCGGGCGCATCAGAATCCCGCGCCCAACAAATCGGCGCCTTGGCCGGGGTCCTCCATGAAAAAACCACTCACCCGGAAATGGGGAAGTTGCTGGACGAACTTTTCGCGGCGGACGAAAATAAATTTACCGCGCCGGAATGGTGCAACATCCGCGAAGCCCGCCGGGAATTTCATATCGCGACGCGAGTTCCCAAAGTGCTTGTCACCGAGTTGGCGGAATTATCTTCCCGGTCACATCAAATTTGGGTGAAAGCTCGTTCGGAAAATAAGTTTTCCGATTTCGTCCCGGCTCTAAAAAAATTGGTGGATTTAAAAATAAAGTGGGCGGGTTATGTTTTTCCTGACATGCAACCCTACGATGCCAACATTGATATTTACGAAAGAGGAACCACCCAGCGGGACATCACTCCCATATTTGATAAGCTCAAAGCGGAGTTGATTCCGTTGATAAAGGCTATCCAATCGTCTGATTACAAACCAGACGTTAGTTTTTTATCTGGCCAGTTCCCCATCGAAAAACAGGAAGCGTTGGGACGAAGAATTGGTGAAGACATGGGGTTCCTGTTTAACCATGGGCGTATGGATGTATCGACGCATCCTTTTTGCGGCGGCAGTCATCCGA
This sequence comes from Nitrospina sp. UBA6727, assembly GCA_002454045.1. Taxonomy (GTDB): domain Bacteria; phylum Nitrospinota; class Nitrospinia; order Nitrospinales; family VA-1; genus LS-NOB. The sequence continues at coordinate 24,150 of DKID01000018.1, forward strand.
CCGATGTCCGCATCACCACGCGGTATCGAACGGACAATTTTTTGGAATCGTTATACGCCGTGATTCACGAGACGGGACACGGACTTTATGAGCAGGGGCGTATGCAAAACGGGCGCGACTTGCCGGTATCCGAAGCCCTCACCATGGCCATCCACGAATCGCAGTCGCTATTTTGGGAACGAATGATCGCGCAAGGAAAACCATTTTGCGCGCGCTATCTGCCGTTGCTTGCCGAAACATTTCCGCGCAATTTAAAGGATGTAACTCCCGCGCAGTTTTATGAGGCGGTCAATGTCAGCGGTCCTTCACTGATTAGAGTTGGGGCGGATGAGGTGACGTATCCCCTGCATGTTCTCCTGCGTTATGAATTGGAAAAAGGTTTGTTTGATGGATCGATTCGTGTCGAACATTTGCCAGAGATGTGGAACGCCAAAATGAAAGAGTATTTAGGCGTGGAGCCGCCGACCGACACGCTTGGCGTTTTGCAAGATACACATTGGAGTGGCGGCGCTTTCGGCTACTTTCCTTCTTATACACTCGGGGCGATTTATGCCAGCCAGTTTTATCAGGCGTTGCTTCGCGCCAAGCCTGGCGTAGAAAAACAAATCGCGGCGGGAAACATGGCGCCTGTTCGGGAATGGCTGGGCGTTCAGATTCATCAGCGGGGAAGGTTGCTATCGGTTCCCGATTTGGTTGAGCGGGTGACCGGAGAAAAATTGAATCCGGATAACTTCCTGGATTATTTAAAAAATAAATACCGTCAGATTTATCAACTTGATTAGAAAGCGGCCGATGAATCTAAGCGAAGGCGCGGCATCTTATCCCAGCACGAAACGCAATCGTCAACATTGTGATTCCTGCGGAACCCTCCTGTCCGCGCCGGGTTTTTTTTGCGTCCGGTGTGGTCCCCCCGAATCTCCAGAACCTGATCCGGAAAAGGGCTTGCGTCTTTCCCATGCTTGTCTGCGCATTGCTTTATTAGCGCTGGTCTTTATCGTCATCGCTGTATTCAAACTGGAGATCAATCCGCTACGCCTGTTTCATGATTCGGGCAGTGACGAAGTTTTCCGTCAAGTTGCAGAGGACGAAGATTATAAAATATTTTTCACGGTCAACGTAAGTTTTGCCAATTTGCGCGATGAACCCAACGCGAAGACAAGCACGATTTTATCTGTGCTGACCCGAGGCACTCAGGTTGAAATCTTGGCGAAGGAAGGAACGTGGTCAAGGATTCGCTCGAAACCGGGACCAAAAAAACTAAGCCGGACCGGGTGGCTGGCCAGCAGGTTTATCGATTCTGAAATCAAATGATGTCGCCGTCCAGTTGTTTGTTGGCTGCAATGATCGCTGCTTTGAATTCCGCGTAGGTTCGGGTTACGGGAAACCGAGGGAACTCTTCCACGACATTTTCGGGAGCCTGGAATAAAATCCCGGCATCTGCTTCCTTGAGCATTCCCGTGTCGTTATAGGAATCTCCGGCGGCGATCACTTTCAGGTTGAGTCCTTTCAACGCGGCCACTGCTTTGGTTTTTGCGTCGGGAATTCGCAAACGGTAATCGGCGATTCGTCCCGCTTCGTCGATAACCAAGTCATTGCAAAACAGGGTGGGGTGGCCAAGTTGCGCCATCAATGGCCCGGCAAACTGGCTAAATGTGTCAGACAGGATGATGACCTGAAAACTACTTTCTAACCAGGACAAAAATTCCTGCGCACCGGGGAGAGGGACGATGCCCGCGATGACTTCCTGAATGTCTGCGCATTTAAAATTATTTTCGTCGAGAATTTTGAGCCGTCCCCGCATCAACTCATCGTAATCGGGGACGTCCCGCGTGGTGAGCCGCAATTTTTCAATTCCAGTTTTTTCGGCGAAGGCTACCCAGATTTCAGGAACCAAGACTCCTTCCAAATCCAAACAGGTGACCACCATCAGAAAGTTTCCCTTTATTTTATAGTTACAAAAATTATTTTAGACGTTTGTTAATTTTTTCTTTCGCAAATCCAAAAGGAAACGCCATTCTTCGTTGCGGGTGAAATGAGAGATGACGGCGTATACCAACATTCCAATCGATATGCAAGCGGTCAGAGAAAGTAGTCGGGTCGATAAAGGGTCGCCGACGTGGAAAAAACTTTCCCTCGCGAAAAAAGTAACGGCGCCCATGGCGATGGCCGCGGCGGACATTTTAAGAGTTGACTGCAATATTTTCTTTCCCCCCATCAAGCCCAACCGTTTTCTCAAATGGTAGATCAACAGCGTGACATTAAACAATGCCGCCAGGGAAGTGGCCAGCGCAAGTCCGCCGTGTTGCAAGGGGACCATCAAAATAAGATTTAAAACCATATTCAGAACCATGGAATAGATACCGATTTTCGCCGGGGTTTTGGTGTCCTGCAAAGAATAAAATGCCGGCGCGATAATCTTGATTCCCGAATAGGCGCAGAGGCCTACGGCATAATAAAGAAGGGCGATGGCCGTGCCCTCGGTGGTGGACGCCGTGAACTCGCCCCGTTCCCACAACGTGTTGACGATGGGTTCGCGGAGAATGATTAGTCCTATCGTTGCGGGTATGGTGACAAAAAGAATGAGGCGGATGCTGAAACTCATTGTTTGTACCAACTCCTTGAGATTACCTTTTGCGGCTTGGCTGGACAGCGTCGGCAGGAGGGCTACTCCTAACGCGACCGCAAATACGCCGAGAGGTAGTTGGACTAATCGGTTGCCATAATATAAGTAAGAGATGGCTCCGCCTTGAAGGAAGGAAGCGAGCAGGGTATCGACCATAATGTTAACTTCATAAACGGCGATGCCTAACACAAGCGGTCCCATCAACTTCATAATTTTGACGACTTCTTGTTGTTTGAAGTCGAGTGTTTTTTGAAAGCGGAATCCTCTTTTCATAACGGCGGGAAGTTGAATCAATAATTGCATGGCGCCGCCCGCCAGAACACCAACGGCGAGTCCCATGATCGGTTCGTCCATGAGCGGAGCGATGATGAGGACCGACATAATCATCGTGGCGTTTTGCAAAATGGGGGCGGCGGCGGGAAGGGTAAAAACTTTCAGAGAATTTAAAATCCCCATACAAAAAGTTGCGAGCCCGATAAAAAAAAGGTAGGGAGCCATCCACCGCGTCAATCTCACCGTCAGTTCAAATTTTCCGGGTTCATCCAAAAACCCCGGGGCAAAAACTGCCACCACGGCGGGTGAAAGTATCAGGATAAATAAGGATGCCAGGGACAACGCAATGAAAAGAATGTTGAACAAGTTGGCGGTCATTCTCCACGCGGCGGGTGCGCCTTTCCGAGTTACCATGTCGGCAAACACGGGGATGAAAGCCGCCGTCCCCGCGCCTTCGCCCAAAATTCGCCGTTGCATATTAGGTATTCGGAAGGCGACGAAAAAAGCATCGGCGGAAGCCGAAGAACCAAACGCCATGGCGATGACCATGTCGCGCAGGAATCCAAAAACCCTGGAGACCAGCGTCACGCCACTCATCGCCCCCGCCGCTTTGCTTAAATTTTTATTGCTTTCCATTTGGAGTTTTGGTTCGGGTGGGAATTAGTGAACGCATATTCACGCGGCTCGCTCGCGGCAGTATAACAAAGCGGGCGTTAATGGAGACAAAATATTTAGCGAAAATATCTCGCCAGTTGTAAGCGTGTTATAATTGCCGGCGACGAAAAATTTTATCATCAGAGAATGCTATGCCAAGAATTAAGGTTAGGACGAAGGACCAGAAAGTTTATGAAAAGATCGTTGCGGCTTACGAACAAACCGTCATCATCCAAAAACAGAAACAGTTGACATACGGGCATTGGGACTTCGCGGTTTTTGGTCAGACAGACAATAATGAAACGGTTCTTCGCGAAGGTTACGCTGAACAAGCGTCAATCAAAAGAGCCCCGATTTATATCGCTTCTTTGGCGCAACCGGGCCTCGCCAATGTCAACGGCATATCTATCGAAGAGTTCATCGACGAAGATGTCCCGGAAAAATACAAGGGGTTGGAAATCATCCATGTCGATCCTTTGCGTCCACTCACGATTAAAAAAAAGAAAACTGTTCCCGGGTCCAGTCGGGCGTCGGATCAAATTTGCAAGGACTACGAGCATCTGAACATCGCGGTCATTCACTCACCTCATGAATCAGACTGGATGGTCGCGGTGATGAAGTATCTCAGCGAATGCGACCAAGTGTTTCCCGACCCGGTTCAGGAAGCCTTTTCCCGCCGGTCTGCTCTCCACGGAAATTTTTTGTCCATGGCAGACTCGAAGCCTTCTTCGGGTCAGTTGCATTGAGTCTGTTCCAACTACTTTGATGATACAATGCGCGCATAATTTTTTTTCGGGGGAAGTGGAGTGGACAATCTATTTTTGATTTTGGGCGCGGTGTTTTCTTTGGGGATGATAATTTTAATGATTAAGTACGCACAGTTCATTCACAACCAGCCCAAGATGGAAAAGGAACGCCGACAGAATATCGATGAAAAAAAATCCCCCGCCGAGCGACCAAACCTAAAATAATTCCTGGTAACCATCGGGCCGATGCTTCCTTTTGGACCTGGCCTGGCGGCTTGATGGAGTACTCCCGCCGTTGTGGTTTGCGAAGTTCCAATGATTAGAAAAACGGAATCTGAATTCATAGCACCCTATTTAAAAGATGCTTCCAATTTTTTAGGAGGACACGCTGAAGAAGTCGTCATCCCTGAAACTTCGGATGAGTTGGCCGACTTCCTGAAAAATGAAACTCGCCCGGTGACCATTGCTGGCGCGGGGACGGGGTTGACTGCCTCGCGTATTCCGTCTGGAGGTATTGTTATTTCATTGGAACGGTTAAATATAATTATGAAAGAGGAAGAGGGAAGAGTAAGAGTTGGCCCGGCGGTAACATTGAACGAACTGCAAAGTTTTTTAGTTCCGACAGGATGGTTTTATCCCCCTAATCCAACCGAGGCATGGGCATCATTGGGAGGCAACTTGGCAACCAATGCCTCCGGATCGCGGAGTTATAAATATGGGGTGACACGCGACTATGTCGAAGAAGTTGAATTGGTCTTGGTGGATGGCAGGAAAACTTTCCTCCAACGAGGATTAAAAATTACAGAGCCGCTCGCGTTTGAAGATGGTAGCAAAATTATTTTTCCGGAGATTGCGTATCAAAGTCCGGAATGCAAAAACGCAGCGGGGTATTTTGTTCGTCCAGGTATGGACTGGCTGGATTTGTTTATAGGGTCAGACGGCACACTTGGGATCTTCACAGAAATTGTTCTCCGTTTGATTCCCCGCCCAGATGATTTTGTGAGCGGCGTTTTATTTTTTGACGAGGAACGCTCGTGCTGGGAATTGGTCCCGAAAATTAAATCCTCGGATAGAAAAAAGATCGACCCCTGTTCCTTGGAATATTTTGACCGCAACGCTCTGAAAAAGTTAAAGAGCAAATACAAAAACATTCCCAATCATTCCGCGGCGGCGTTATTTTTCGAACAAGATGTCATTAAGATGAAAGATCGTGGTTTGGTGTTAGAGAATTGGTATAAATTTTTGCGCGAAGAAAATATTATGCTTGATGATTCGTGGTTCGCGCAGGGACCAAAGGATGTGCGAATGTTTCACGATTTTCGGCATGATGTCCCGGCGATTATAAATGAAGAAAATAGTCGTGTTGGAAGAGTTAAACTAGGCACGGATATGGCCGTCCCTGATAAATATTTTATGTCGATGATGCGGTTCTATAAGGAGACCATGGAGGCTAGCGACTTTGATTACGTCATGTTCGGGCACTTCGGGGACAATCATTTACACATAAACTTTCTGCCGGAAGAATCTCAAAGAGACGCGGCGCAAAAGCTCTGTGATCAAATGGTAAGCCAGATTTTAGAATGGGGCGGAACGGTTTCCGCAGAGCATGGCATAGGAAAACTAAAGAAAAAGTACTTCGCCAAAATGGTTGGACCAAATGGCTTAAAAGATTTGAACAAGATTAAGCATTGCCTCAATCCAGAAAACAGGTTAGGCGCTGGGAATCTGTTGTGACGCTCATTTTAGAATCCTCGTTATTGACAGCGCAAGGAGGGAAGGGGTAAACTCCTGCGCATCGCCTTGGATAAAGCCTAGTCAAAGCAAATCAAATTATTCCAACTTTAAAGGGTTTGGAAAAATATGCTTGATGCGTTCAAAAGCCTGGTTTTGAATTACTCTTACGAACCGCTCCAGTTTTGTACAGCACGCCACGCCATAACCATGATTTTTGGTGGCAGGGCAGAGGAGTTGGATAGCGCAGGATATTTAGTCCGCACTCCCGTGACTAGTTTCGAGATTCCAACCGTGATACGTGTTTTGAAAATGGTTCGCCGAAACCGGAAGAAGGGATTAGCATTCAGCAAGAAAAATATTCTAAGAAGAGATAATTACACTTGCCAATATTGCGGAATTTCTAACCATCCCCTTACAGTAGACCACGTGGTCCCCAAGTCTCGCGGAGGAAAAACTAACTGGACGAATGTCGTTGTCGCCTGCAAAACCTGTAATCTTAAAAAAGGTGACCGGACCCCTTTGGAAGTGAACATGAAATTGGTTTGTCTTCCCAGAAAACCCGACCATCAATTTGTTCCTTTTATCGTTCCATCCGGCCCAGATTCCCATGTTGAAATCTGGCAAAAATACCTACCGAACAAAATCCTAGCCAAATCTATGGCCTTTTAACCCGCGTACTAATTAGGAGTATACTATTTGCTGGCATCGGTCTTCTGCCGGTGAATAGACCACAACTTTTCCTATAGGCGATAAAAAAGATGGAAGCCAGATCCCTTATTCAGATTATTTCTGAAGATGAGTTTTTGCAGATAGTTCGGGCGCCTTCCAATCTATTTTTCAAAGTCAGCGCTTTATTTTGTGAAAAACTAAAAGACGGCAAGGAAATATCCCGGAAATTTTATTCCAGCATGGTCCAGGAAACGGAATATCTGGAAAGCGTTTTGGACGAACACGGCGCCCGCGAAAATAAAACGTGGGCTTTTTTCTCAGAGTACGTAGCGTGCGTACGCAATCTTTCTATCGCCGCGTTTTACATCAAACATATTTTAGACCGATACCCTTACTATAACCTTGGAGAATCTGAAGAGAATGCTCAGATTTTTCATGACAACGCTTACAATGCTCTGGATTTTCTGAACGCTTCCATACAAGGTTTAAGAGATGAGATTGTGAAGACGGGACGATTGAACGGCTTGGAAATTTCCGCGGAGCCATTTTCAGTAGACGAATTTTCCGAAGTCAAATCGAATAAGCATCTGCCGCGAACTGTTTTGGGAGACGAAATCAAAGGGGAACAGGAACGGGTAATAGAGCTTTGCCAAAAGTACCAGAAAGTCGCGAAGATGGTCAAAGATATGGAGTTTAAAGGAAGCGATGATCCCGACGCGTTCGACTATATTATCCCGTCAAAACTGGATGAAAAGCGGGCGCGAATGTTCAAAGAAATGATCCATAGCGTTCAGTCGGAATACGACACGTATGTTAAGAATACCCAGTTAGAGCAGGCTCAAGCGGATTTAAAAAATATGAGAGGATATATTTCCATGCCCCTCCACCTTTTTGAGGTGGTCCTCTGGCTGGCTCATTTTTATGAGCGCCACGAAGATAATATTCGCCACGGGGAGTGTAAGCAACAAATCGCTAGATTGGTAAATAAGGAAGTTTTGCTGAAGCAAATTTTTAATTTCGGTTTTCATTACAGCAAATATTATCTTCAAGAAGGCAATAAGTTAGTTAAGAAAATTTTGGCGGGATTTGTGGAAATCGTGACGACGGAAGTCCCTATCCCGCAACCTTTAGGATTTCATGCCAGGCCATCGACGTTTATTTCCTTAATCGCCCGCCATCACGAAGGAGAATTACACATGATTATTGATGAGGAAAAGTTTAGCGCCAAATCAGTCATGAGCCTTCTGCGAGCAGGAGGCATCCTTGCTGATAGAGGTTATCAAAAGGTTGTTATGAAGGGGTCCCGGCAAGCTATTGCTGATGTCAAAATTCTAGCGGAGAATAATTATTGCGAAGAAGGAGAGTTCCCCGGTCAGCTGAACTACCTGCGTCCAGACTAAGGTGGCGATTGAATTTGCCATGAACTTTGCCATGAACGTTGAAAATAAATCCATATTGTTGTTGATGAAAACGGTCAAGAGAAGCGTACGCCGTAAGGATGAAAATCCGGGACTGTGGGACACTTTATCATTCGGGATGTTGACGCCGAAGGAATCCTACGAAGCATGTGCGCATCGCGAACTTGCGGAAGAACCGAACTTAAAGGGCGCTTTGGAAACCGCCGCAAAAATTTCATCCCGTCAAGAAACCTATGACCCCTTTTGACATTTTCGTTTTAGTTGTACTTGGTCTTTGCCTGTTCTTCTCTCTGATAAAAGGATTCGTGCGGGAGATTTTTTCTCTCTTAGCCTACGTGGGCGGGTACCTAATGGCCGTCAAATATCAGAGCACATTTGCCCAGTTTTTGATGGCAAGTATTCCCAGCAAACCTCTAGCTAAACTAATAGCCTTTGTGTCAATTTACATAATGGTCGCGATTATCATCTCCCTGATGGGCAAGGCTGCCAAGGCAATGCTTTGGTCTGGCACAGACCTCTCGATGTTCGACAGGATATTAGGCGGCGTCGTGGGATTGGCGAAAGGCGTGGCTATTCTAGTTGCCGTTATGTTCCCGCTACAGTTTTTTCCCGACTTGGCTAAAAAACTTACACAAGATTCTTACGCCGCTCCCCATTTAGCAAAGGTGTTAGATTTTGTGAATAAGACTCCGGGCACCTTGAACATCAGAAAAAACCTTTCTAATTTTAATATGGATGCCGCCAAAGAAAAACTTGAAGAGTTGAAGGATTTAAAAAATGTTCCAGACACATTTGACGATTTGAAAAAAAACCTGCTGGGCAACGACAAACCACAAGACCGGTATTCCGAAGAAGATACGGAAAAATTGCAGGAGATTTTAAAATCTGTTGATAAAAATTAATATTCTTATAATAAATGAAATTGAGATTTAACAAACAGGAATGGCCACAAAAATAAATTTTAATGGGGAAATCCATGATCATCTGAATATCTCAGTTTTGGATCATGGTTTTTTATTTGGTGATAGTGTTTATGAAGTAGTCTGCGCCGTCGATAACAAACCATGTTATTTAGATAAACACCTTGCCCGCCTTTTTTCTTCGGCCAAGGCAATTTCATTAAATATTCCGCATGACAAAGAGTGGTTCCACGAGCAGGTGGAAGTTACATTAGGCGCGGCGGATAATGATGAGTCTTATATAAGGATTATTGTTACCCGGGGAACTGGCGAAATTGATATTGATCCTTCGACCTGCCACAGTCCCAATGTAATTATAATCGTGATGGAAATAAAGAAATATCCGGAGTCTGATTACGAAAAAGGAATTCATGTCGCCTTGGTTTCCATTAAAAGAAATGCGCGTGATGCTTTAAATCCGAATATTAAAACAGGAAATTATTTAAATAATGTTTTGGCGAAAATGGAAGCGAATAAACTTGGTGCGCAAGATGCCATCATGGTTAATTCATGGGGACATTTAACGGAAGGGACTACAAGCAATCTGTTCTTTGTTCGTGATGGCCGCGTTCTTACTCCTTCTCTCGACTGCGGCCTTCTCTCAGGAATTACTCGGCGGATGGTGATTCAATTGTCTGAAGAAAATGGATTCCATGTTGAAGAAGGAAAATGGCTCGGCGAAGAGCTTTACGGAGCGGATGAAATATTCCTGACGGGGACCCTTAAAAAAGTTATGCCGGTATCATATTTAGATGGTCGCCCTGTCGGATCTGGAAAACCTGGGCCAGTCACTCGAAAACTTATGCGGCTTTATAGGGATGTAACAAAAAGAAAATTATAAACTGGCGACTTATGGCTTTACTCGCAGGCCTGACAGGTGGAATCGGTTCTGGAAAAAGTTTGGCAGCGTATTTTTTCAAGGAGCTGGGTGCCCACATCATAGATGCAGATCAGTTGAGCAGAGACCTAGTTTGTCCAGGACAAACTGCGCTGAAAGAAATTGTCGATAGTTTTGGTAAAAATATCTTGGACTCCACCGGGAATCTAGATCGGAGAAAACTTGCTAAAATAGTATTTGATGATCCCGAAAAAAAGTCTGTTCTAGAGAAAATTCTTCATCCGAAAATTTTTAAAAAAGAGCAAGAAGCTTTTCTGAAAATTTGCAATAAAGACCCCTTTGCCATCGTCATCATCGACGCCGCTCTATTGATTGAGTCTGGAAACTATAAACGCGTCGATAAAGTGATTGTGGTGCGCTCCAGTGAGGAGTCTCAAATTAAAAGAATTTTAATCCGGAACGCCATCAGTTCTGATGAAGTAGTCGCTCGGATTAAGAATCAGCTGAGCCTTGAAGAAAAAATCAAATACGCAGACTTCGTTCTGGATAACAATATGAAACGAGAAGACCTCGGACAAAAGGTTCAAAAACTTTATTGCAAACTCTTGAGCATCGTCCGAAAAACTTGATAACCAAAAACTTTCTGTCCACTTTTTATAACACTTCTGCATAACGTTATTCGTTGAAGTTCGCCGAGCCGCTTTTTATCTTGACTTGGTGTATAGCCTTTGGTACTTTCGGAGTCGATGCGTTGCTGTAGTTTTGGTGATAGCGTTTGGTTCCGACCCTTTTATTCGTAGACGCAAAAGAATCCTGTAAAAAAATCCCTTTAGGTCAGGAAACCAGTAATTGCTACAGTCTGTTAGAGTCTTTGTAACTTTCCTCATCTTCGCGTTAGCTTCGTGGCTTTTTGGTACGGCCAGTTTCTCGCGTGAAGTTCACACCCTAGACCAATATCATTTCTCCACCCCCCGCGGGCTTCAAAGTAAAGTTGAGTTTTGGAAAAAGATTTATTCCGAGCATAGTACCAAACATGCGGTGATTCACGATGCTAAGAACATGGATATTATCTATGAGGTCGTCTATTTAGGTGAGAAGCCATTATCCCGAAGAGCCCGGGAGCGGAAACTGGGGAAGGTCAAAAAGAAGTACCGAAATATTTTGCGCAGGATAGCCAAGACAAAAAACAAGGCAAGACTCAAAGGGGAGGAGAAGAGAGTTTACGCATTGGTTAAAAAGAACTTTTATAGGGCGTCGAAAAATATACGGGCGCAACTCGGTCAGAAGGACCGTTTCGGGGAGGGGATAGAAATATCGGGTTTGCACAATGAGGAAATCAAAAGGATATTCGAAGAGTTCAACCTCCCGGAAAAGCTGAGTATTCTTCCTCATGTCGAATCCTCTTTTCAGAGCGGCGCATATTCAAGTGCTGGAGCCGCAGGAATCTGGCAGTTCACCCGTGGGACAGGTCGCTTGTTCATGCGCGTGGATTATGATGTGGACGAAAGATGGGATCCTATCTTATCTACCCATGGTGCCGCCAAACTATTAAAAAGTAATTTTGAAAGTGTGAGGTCTTGGCCGTTGGCCATTACTGCTTACAACCATGGTTTGCAAGGAATAAGACGCGCAAAAAGAAGATTCGGAAGCGATATTACAAAAATAATAAACAACTATAAAAGTCGAACCTTTGGTTTTGCCTCGCAAAATTTTTACGCGGAGTTTCTTGCTGCACTATACGTGGTTAAAAATCAAAATAAATATTTCCCTAATCTGGCGATAAAAGAGCCTGTTCCAAGGACTTCTCTTGTGTTGCCCGATTACATTCACATTCGGACGGCTATGAATTATTTTGGTATGACGCGGGAAGAAATAGTGGAGGCAAACCCTTCTCTTAGACGCCCCGTTGTGAATGGGGAGAAACGCATTCCAAAAGGATTTGTTTTTCAGGCTCCAATCAGGAAGACTGATAATTTAGTCGCTCGGTATAGTCAAATTCCTCAGGAGGCAAAACACAGGGGCCAGTTACGGTCCAAGTGGTATACCGTCAAAAGAGGGGACACCTTGTCGGAAATTGCTTTGCGTTTTAAGACAACGGTGAGGTCGTTGCAAAATTCCAATAATTTAGGTAGACGCAATCGCATCTATGTTGACCAGGTGCTTCGGTTGCCTAGGAAAAATTTCCGACACCAACCTACATTCCGATTAGCCAAACTGGGTTCAAGTAAACGTTCAACAAAGGTTGTTTCTTACGAAGTTCGCAGACACGACAACCTTTCTAAGATTGCAAAAATCTTTGACACAAACGTAAGCCATCTTACTCGCCTCAATCAATTCCAAGATCCCGACTCTCTTTACCCGGGGCAAAAAATAAAAGTTCCCCGTTGAAAAAATAATTAAGTCAGCATCAAGTACTGCCTTCTTAGAATTCATAGTTTATCTTCGTTGTTCATCTTTCCAGTAAAACCACATTCCTGTTTGATAACACATTTTTGGCAGTTAAAATTCCTGGCCGTGCAGGTATATCTCCCGTGAAGGATGAGATAACGGTGGGCGTTTTTCAACCACTTCTTTGGGGTTACCTCTACGAGTTTCAATTCTGTTTCCAACACGGATTTTCCATATGCTAGCCCCGTGCGGTTTGCTACTCGAAAAACATGAGTGTCCACGGCGATTGTGGGTTTGCCGAATCCTTCATTCAAAATCACATTAGCTGTTTTACGTCCTACACCAGGCAAATTTTCTAAGTCTTCCCTGACATCCGGAACTTTGCCGTTATGTTTCTCCAACAAAATTTTGCAGGCATTTATAATATTTTTGGATTTAGTATGAGCCAGACCTATGGGTTTGATAATTTTTGCAAGTTTGGATTGTCCCAACGCCAGCGTTTCGGCTGGTGTAGAGCATGAGGAGAAAAGAGCGGGCGTAATTTTATTTACCATTTTGTCCGTAGATTGCGCACTTAAAATAACTGATACCAGAAGTTCATAGTGATTTTTAAATACTAGTTCCGATTTAGCTTCTAACAACTTCTTGGCAAGTTTTTGGTACAAGCGGTTTATATTTTTAGGGGTCAAAACTTATTAACTTTTTACTGAATTAAAGTTGACAAGGCGCAACGTATCCCCACCCAATAGGAAAGGGTTGGGTCAGACATGCCTCCGTGGCGGGCAGTAACGCGCACATGTTCGTCATCGCTCATCCATGAGTTGCCGCGAATGACTTTAAAACTTGTCCGCGCTGGACCTTTTGGATTTTTAAGCGGGCTACTTTGGTAGTAATGAATAGAAAACCAGTCCTCCACCCATTCCCAAACTCCGCCGAGCATATCGTGGAGTCCCCAAGCGTTGGGTTTTTTTTGGCCGACATCGGAGAGCGTCCTCGGAGAATTGCCGGCGTACCAAAGATAGTCGTCGTCAATTTCGTTGCCCCATGGAAACCGAGTCTGGCTTCCGGCTCTAGCGGAATACTCCCATTCCGCCTCGGTGGGAAGTCTTCTTCCAATTTTTTTGCAATAGTTACGGGCTTCACTCCATTTGATGTGCGTAATCGGTTGCTCGGGATTGTGAAAAACAGATCGGTTGAAATCCATCACCGCACTCCATTTGCGTTGCGTAACTTCAAACTGGTCAAGATAAAATTCATCCAGACATACCTTGTGCGCGGGTTTTTCTCTGGCACTATCATCACCGTCTTCGTATTTACTATTTTCGTCGCTACCCATCACAAAACATCCGGCTTGAATTCGAACCATGTCTGATGGAAACTCTGCGCTAAAAAGTATTTGGGGAGAAAAAATCACGGCAAGCAAGATGATTGTTGTAGCGACGAGATTTTTTGGCAGAAGTTTCACGAAGTCTGCATTACAGATTGACGAAAGTGAGTTCATGAATTTGCTCTATACTCTTGTATCGATGCGACCGAGAGATCGTCTTCCTTGATAAACTTTAAAGCGTTCACCAAAGCTGACGCCCCAGCCATGGTTGTATAGTATGGCAAATTCTGGTTCAGCGAACTTCTCCGGATGGAAAATGAATCCTTTATAGATTGTTCGCCAGACACCGTGTTAATCACAATATTTATTTGTTTTGCCTCGATGGTTTCCACACAATGCGGGGATCCTTCCTTCACCTTATTGATGGCTGAAACTTTAATCCCATTTTTTTGCAGATAATCAGCGGTGCCCCGCGTCGCGATTAAACGGTAGCCCATTGCCACAAGCTCTCTGCCAATCGCAATCGTTTTTGGTTTGTCAGAATCCTTAACGCTGAGGAAAGCGGTGCCCTTCAAGGAAAGTTTGATCCCGGTCGCCAACTGCGCTTTTGCGAAGGCGCGCCCAAAAATAGTATCGATACCCATGACTTCGCCGGTGGATTTCATTTCAGGTCCCAACAAGACATCGACATCATGAAACTTGTTAAACGGGAAGACAGATTCTTTCACGGCAATATGGGAAAAGGATTTTTCCTCGGTGAACTCCAATTCCCGCAAAGTTTTTCCGGCCATGACCTTGGCGGCGATTTTAGCCAAAGGAACCCCTGTGGTTTTGCTGACAAAAGGAATTGTTCGCGAAGCCCTAGGGTTTGCTTCGATAATATAGACAGTTTCATTCTTAACTGCGAATTGAATATTTATCAGGCCAACGACTTTGAGTTCTCGCGCCAACGCATGGGTCTGCTTTTTTATTTCATCAATCATTTTAGGCGACAGGGAAAAAGCGGGCAGGGAACAGGCGCTGTCGCCAGAGTGTATCCCCGCCTCTTCAATATGTTCCATCACTCCGCCGATCACCACATCCTCACCATCGGAAATAGCATCCACATCAATTTCTTTGGCATCCTCCAAGAAGTCATCAATCAGAACTGGGTGTTCGGGGGACGCTTGCACCGCGTGTTGCATATATTGTTTCAGGCGATATTGGTCGTAAACAATTTCCATCGCCCGGCCTCCCAGCACATACGAAGGGCGAACCACCACTGGGTAGCCAATTTTTTCGGCGACCTTGCGGGCTTCTTGATAGGAGGTAGCGGTTCCATTAGCGGGTTGACGGAATCCTGATTTATCCAAAACTTCTGTGAAAAGTTTTCTGTTTTCGGCGCGATCAATATCAACAGGACTTGTCCCGATGATGGGGACCCCTGCATTCATCAAGGATAACGCCAACTTTAACGGAGTCTGCCCTCCGAGTTGAACAATTACACCGTCCGGTTTTTCTACTCTTACGATATTCAGAATATCCTCAAAGGTTAATGGTTCAAAATAAAGTCTGTCCGAAGTGTCGTAATCCGTGCTCACAGTTTCAGGATTACAGTTGACCATAATGGTTTCGTAGCCATCTTCCTTAAGGGCAAAGGACGCGTGAACACAGCAGTAGTCGAACTCGATTCCCTGACCGATTCTGTTGGGTCCTCCACCTAGAATCATAATTTTTTTTCTGGAGGTCACATCGGCTTCGCATTCTTCTTCATAAGTCGAATATAAATATGGAGTGAAGGCTTCGAACTCTGCACCGCAGGTATCGACTCTTTTAAAGACGGGATAGATTTCAGACTTGGCGCGGCGTTGAAATATATCTTTTTCATCGCAACTTAGAAGTTTTGCCAAATAGATATCGGAGAATCCTAATTTTTTGGCGTGCAAGAGAGTTTCATCATCCACGTTGGAAATTCCATTTAACTGTAATAATTTTTTTTCAAAACTGATGAGGGAATGGATATTGTCCAGAAACCAAGGGTCGATGCCTGTAACCTTATAAATTTGTGCAACGGTGATGCCTCTTCGTAAAGCGGCGGCTACATGCCAAAGGCGGTCGGAGAAAGGCAAACGCAACGCGGCCAAAATTTTTTCTTTTTGTTGATCCGGGGATAGATCAACTTCGCTCAGGCTGAATCGAAACTTTTCCTCAAAACCATAAATTCCAGTTTCCATAGAGCGGATAGATTTTAACAAAGCCTCCTTGAAAGTACGGCCAATCGACATTACCTCGCCCACTGATTTCATTTGCGTGGACAGGACGGGTTTCGTTTTTGAAAATTTTTCAAACGTGAAACGCGGAATTTTAACCACACAATAATCCATGGTCGGCTCAAAAGAAGCTGGGGTGACTTGTGTGATATCGTTCTTGATTTCATCCAGAGAATAACCAATCGCTAATTTCGCCGCGAACTTGGCGATGGGAAAACCAGTGGCTTTGGATGCCAACGCAGAACTTCTCGATACGCGGGGATTCATCTCAATGACTATCATCTCCCCGTTCTTTGGATTGATGGCGAACTGGATATTGGAACCACCTGTCTCAACTCCAATTTCACGGATAATGTCGATCGCCGCGTTGCGCATTATTTGATATTCTTTGTCGGTAAGAGTTTGCGCGGGAGCAACCGTGATGCTATCTCCGGTATGGACGCCCATGGGGTCCAAGTTTTCTATGGAACAGATTATGACTACATTATCTTTTGCGTCCCGCATCACTTCCAATTCGTACTCTTTCCAGCCGATGAGAGATTTTTCGATCAACACTTGAGTGGCGGGGCTTGCTTTAAGACCAAACTCAACGAGCGTTTTGAAATCGTCTTTGGTGTGGGCGACACTTCCTCCGGTTCCGCCTAAGGTAAAAGAGGGACGAATGATTGCTGGAAAACCTGTCTCCGCAACTATTTTCCAAGCCTCCTCTAAAGAACTAGCGTGGCCGCTGGGCGGGACCTTCTGTCCGATTCGAACCATGGCTTCTTTGAAAAGGTTTCGGTCTTCGGCTTTGTAGATGGCGTCCACGCTGGCGCCGATTAACTCCACATTGAATTTTTTCAGGACCCCATTTTCAGCAAGAGCCAGCGCAATATTTAAGGCGGTTTGACCTCCCATTGTGGGAAGCAAAGCATCCGGCCTGTCACGCGCAATAATTTTTTCAACGACCTCGGGAATTACCGGCTCGATGTAAGTACGGTCTGCAAACTCGGGGTCGGTCATAATGGTTGCGGGGTTGCTGTTCACCAAAATAATTTCGTAGCCTTCTTCTTTTAAGGATTTGCATGCCTGGGTTCCCGAGTAGTCGAACTCGCAAGCCTGGCCAATAATTATGGGGCCGGATCCAATAAGAAGAATTTTTTTTATGTCAGTCCGTTTGGGCATTCGTTTTTATAAATAGTTGAGCATCAAACTTCTGCTTCCATGAGTTTTATGAATTGCTGAAAAAGATGGCTGGAATCGTGCGGTCCCGGCGAAGCTTCGGGATGGTATTGCACCGAAAAAATAGGCCACTTCTTGTGGCGAATGCCTTCAACCGTTTGATCATTTAAATTGATGGACGTGACATCGATGAGGGACCCGATGGATTCCTGCGTAACTGCAAACCCATGATTCTGGGAAGTGATTTCAACTTTTCCCGAACGGGTATCCATTACGGGCTGATTCCCACCGTGGTGTCCAAACCTGAGTTTAAATGTTTTCCCATCTAAAGCCAGGTTCAAGATTTGGTGCCCCAGACAAATACCAAAAATTGGGATTTTGCCTACGAGAAATTTGATGTTCTTAATCGCATACGTTACTCCTTCGGGATCGCCTGGACCATTCGACAAAAATACTCCGTCCGGATTTAGCGCCAGCACATCTTCCGCCGCGGTGGATGCTGGAACAACTCGAACGCGGCAACCCGCGCTAACCAACTTCCTCAATATATTTCTCTTTATTCCGAAGTCATAGGCGACGACGAAAAATTTTTTATCGACGGATTTACGGGAAGGCTCCCCGCTAAAAATATCCCACTCTCCTTCCTCCCAGTCATAGGGAGATTGGCAAGTTACTTCTTTCGCTAGGTCTTTACCCGCGATGCCCGGGGAGTTTCGCGCTTTGCGAATCAATTCTTCTGGATCCCGGGTGACCGTGGACAGCACAGCCTGCTGCGCTCCTTGTTCACGAATGCGACGCGTTAAGGCGCGCGTGTCGATTCCCTGAATGCCAATGATGTTGAACTCTTTTAAAAAATCTTCCAGCCTTCCTCTTGACCGCCAATTGCTGGCAACGCCGCTCAGTTCTTTGATGATGAAACCCGAAAGGTGCGGGCGGTCTGATTCAAAATCCTGAGGATTGATTCCGTAGTTACCAATAAGAGGATAGGTCATCACCACCATTTGTCCGCGATAGGAAGGGTCGGTGATCACTTCTTGATAACCGCACATGCTGGTGTTGAACACAATTTCCGCGTCGACTTCACCTTCGGCGCCAAAATGATTTCCCTCGAAGATTTTTCCGTCGGACAGCGCTAAATATACTTTCATAAACTTTACGAGTTCCTGCGACCGACAGGTTATTCGTCGCAGGCGGAATAAACGGTTTTTCCTGCAACCAGAGTGTGAAGAATTTTTCCTCTCACTTTCCAACCTTTATAGGGAGAATTTTTGCTGCGGGATTTAAACTTTTCAGGTTCGATAATGTATTGTGTCTTGGGATTAAAAACTACGACATCCGCGTCTTTCCCAATCCCCAAGGTGCCTTTGTCTAAATTGAAAACACGGCAGGGTTGATGGGTGAGAAGGTCCACCGCTTTTTGTAAAGTGATTACTTTTTCGTCGACCATTTTAAGAGTTAGAGGAAGAGCCGTCTCCAAGCCGACGATCCCGAAACAGGCTTTGCTGAATTCCATTTGCTTGTCGGCAACATCGTGGGGAGCATGATCTGTCGCGATGATGTCTATCGTCCCGTCGCTCAATCCTTCCTTGATTAATTCCAAGTCCTCGTCGGTTCTCAGCGGCGGGCTCATTTTTGCGTCGGTGTTATAATTGCGGCAGGCTTCTTCCGTAAGAGTAAAATGATGCGGCGCCACTTCGCAAGTTACGGGGAGACCTTTCGCTTTGGCTTGGCGAACCAATTCCACCGCACCGCCGCTACTTATGTGCGCGACGTGAAGTCGCCCGCCTGTTTTACGGAGCAGGCAGATGTCCCGAAACACCATGATGTCTTCTGCTTCCACTGGCATTCCCTTCAAGCCCAACTCTGTGGAGACGATGCCTTCGTTCATACAACCTCCGCGCGTCAGATCAAGAGTTTCGCTGTGCTGTATGCAGGGCAGGTCAAACATTCTGCTGTATTCAAACGCCCTGCGCATCAACTCGCTATCCATGACCGGCATTCCATCATCGGAATAACCGATGCACCCGGCTTCTTTTAGTTCGCCCATGTCCGATAAACTTTTCCCCTTCAACCCTTTGGTGATGGCTCCGATGGGGAGGACGTTGACCAAGTTTGCCTTCTTCGCTTGGGAGAAAATTAGTTCCGTAATCGAGCGGTTGTCGTTGACGGGACAAGTGTTGGGCATTACTGCCACGGTGGAAAATCCGCCGGCCGCCGCGGAAGCACTGCCGGTTTCGATGGTCTCCTTATACTCGTGCCCCGGTTCGCGGAAATGTACATGCATATCACAGAAACCGGGAGCGACCACGCAATGCTCCGCGTCGATGACGGGAATATTTTTTAATTTGCTTCCCGATATTTTCCCCCGCGGTTCGATGGTTTTGATTTTTCCGTTGTCGATCAGAATATCAAAGGCGCCGTCGAGTTGGTTTGCGGGATCAATCACCCGACCATTTTTAATTAGGGTTTGCATTATTTTCCCCTAGCAATAAATAAAAAAGAGCCATCCTGACAGCCACCCCGTTGGTAACTTGATTCAAAATAAGAGAACGAGGACTCCTCATTACATCCAGAGAAATTTCGATGCCGCGGTTGACCGGCCCCGGATGTATGATGAGAACATCATCGCGTGCTTGCGCCAAAGTTTCGGACGTCAAGCAAAAATAGTTTGAATATTCTCGAAGGCTTGATAGCAACCCTTGACTTTGCCGTTCCAACTGGACGCGAAGAACCATGATCACGTCTACGTCTTTTATCGTTTCGATGAGGTTGTAACTTACTTCCACGCCGAGACGTTTCATTTCGACGGGGATGAGCGGGGGAGGACCGACGACCCGAACCTTCATGCCCATGGTTTGCATGGCTCTGATATTCGAACGGACTACCCGGCTGTGGTTGATGTCGCCTACGATTGCGACGCTAAGCCCTTTCAAATTTCCTTTATGACTGCGAATGGTGAGCAGGTCCAGCAACGCTTGGCTAGGGTGTTCATGCGACCCATCTCCCGCGTTGATGATCGGACTACTCACGAATTGCGACAAGAGTTCGACCGCCCCGGAACAATCATGTCGCACCACCAATATATCCGGATTCATCGCTTCCAGATTTCGCGCCGTGTCTATTAAGTTTTCCCCTTTCACGGCACTGCTCGTGGCGCCGGATATATTTATCACGTCAGCACTCAAGCGCTTACCGGCGATCTCAAACGAAGTTCTTGTGCGCGTGCTAGGTTCAAAGAACAGGTTGATGATCGTTTTGCCTCTAAGGGTCGGAACCTTTTTAATCGCCCGCGTAGAAATTTCTTTAAAGGAGTCCGCGGTATCCAGAATTTGTTGGATATCATTTTTTGTTAATTCCCGCGTCCCCAAAATATTTTTCGTGGAAAGTGTCATTAGTTGGACGGCTCCTGAATAACCACCCCGTCTTCCCCATCTTCCTCGGTCAACAAAACTTGAACTCGTTTGGATTTAGCGGCGGGAATATTTTTACCCACATAATCAGGTCTGATAGGTAACTCACGGTGGCCCCGGTCAATCAACACTGCCAATTGGACGGACGATGGGCGTCCAAAATCCATGAGCGCATCAATCGCCGCACGGATGGTTCTTCCGGTAAACAAAACGTCGTCGCAGAGAATAATATGTTTGCCTTCCAACGCGAAAGGGATCTCCGTTTTTTTCAACTCCGGCTTACGATTCCCGCCCGCCAGATCATCCCTGTAAAGCGTGATGTCCAGCACCCCATGAGCCGCCGTCACATTTTCTATTTCCTTTATTCTTTCCCGCAACCTTTTGGATAACACCGCGCCGCGGGTTCGAATCCCCACCAAGGCTATATTATTAGCACCATGATTGCGTTCCAAGATTTCATGGGATATGCGGCTGACCGCGCGGGAAATATCTTTTGAATTTAGAAGTGTTGAACTCATAAGTTGTGGACGTTGTCAAAAATTACTTGCGACCATGGGCGGCTTTTATAAATAACGCCGTTGCTTTTTTGAAAGGGCAAAAAAAAACCTCCTCGAGGCAGGACCAAGCCTATAGAGAAGGTAATAAAATACTTTGCGTTCGGACAATCATCTTTCCCCCTTGATAGCCTCGCGGGACTATTTTAAAGAGTTATGTTTTGAGGAATGTACTAAATTACACGATGCAAGTCAAGCACGTACCATCACGATTGCTTTCGCTTGACCAGCCCTTGCCGTCGGATTCCTCAATCCGTTGCAAGTTTCGTAGCCTTATTATTTTGCCTTAACTTTTTTCCAGCTTAAAGTTACGTCACCTTTACGAATTTTAACCTGGCAACCCAGGCGCATGCCTTCGTCTAAATCTTCCGGCAACAAATAATCTCTTTCCTCTTCGGTAATTCGGGAAATGTTTTCCTTTCCTTCCAACACCGTAACTTCGCAAACCCCGCAGGTTCCTTCCGTGCAACCAAAGGACAATGAAACCTCAACCTCATCACAAAAATCTATAAGGGGAGTTCCGTCTTCCACTTCATGAGTTACATCATCTGTTTTAAAGTAAACACGTGCCACAAACGGCTCCATTAATAACGGTACTTAAAAACGTGCTCGGCATTTTTTACTTACTTCATCTTTCGTAAAAAAAGCGGATTTTTATACGGGTCAAATACCAGTGTCTTGCAAAAACTGAACATGTGAAGTTTGCTCGTCCGTCAAATTTTTCGGGATATCAATAATTATCCGGACCAACTGGTCGCCACAAGCTCCTGCTGAAAATTTAATTCCCGCTTCTTTCAATCTCAACTTGCTATTATTTTGGGTTCCGGGGGGAACTTTGACGGACTTGATACCGTTCAAAGTTTTAACCTTTATGGATGTTCCCAAAATTGCATCGGTTAATTTTATTTTCATCTCCATTACTATGTCTCGGCCTTCCCGCGAAAAAAAAGGATGCGGGGTTATGTTTATCAAGATATGAAGATCGCCGCGGCGGTTTCCAGCGAGGGATATTTGACCTTTATCTTTTAAGCGGAGAACTTTTCCATGGGTAATTCCAGAGGGTATTTTTATGTTTGTTTCCTCAAGAACTCCATCTCTTGAAATGGAAAGAGTGCGCTGGCAGCCCAACGCGGCTTCCTCAAAATTAATAGTGAGTTCTTTTTTTAATGGAGGGATTCGGGGTTCGCGTTGAGGTGACCTTCTTTGCGAAAATGGGTTGTCAAATCTACCTCCACCGAATGGACTCCCTTGACCGTGAAACGGATTTCCCCCACTTCCGTCAAAACCAAAGCCTCTAAGAATTTCATTGACATCGAAGTCGCGAAAAATATCTTCCCGAGAAAACTTTTGGTGAAACCCTTCGGAGCCAAACTGATCGTATTGGTTGCGCTTTTTTCCATCGCTAAGAACTGCGTATGCTTCGCTGACCTCTTTGAATTTTTCCTCCGCCTTGCTGTTATTGGCATTTCGGTCGGGATGGTATTGCCTGGCCAATTTGCGGTAAGACTTTTTAATATCTTCTTCAGATGCTCCTTTATTAAGTCCCAGCACGGAATAGTAGTTTTTCATTTCTCCAACGGTTTGATAAGCAAGGGTCGATTAGATAGAATGTGGCTGCATCAAATACAAACTATTATATAACGCCGAACGATGAAAAGTGCAGAGAAAATATTTTCATTTGATTGGCGTTACCAACGCTAGCCTGCCTATGCCGCTGGTCGATTCTCCCGCTATTGATCTTGATGTTAAAGAATGGGTGTCGGGCCCTCCCACCAATATCAGTGATGAACTTGGAAGGCCGATACTTGTAGAAGTTTTTCAGGTCAATTGTCCCGGTTGTTTTACTCACGGCATTCCTGAGATTTTAAAAATCAGGGATAAGTTTATTGGTTCTCCTCTTTTAATTTTTGGGTTGGCTACTGCCTTCGAAGATTTTCATCTTAATAATTTAGAAAATTTAAAGAAGCTGATTGTTTCAGGAGAAGTCGTTGGAGAAACCTTGAAGATTTTAAGTGCCAACGGCCTGCTCAATAACAATCGCCTCAATTATTCTATCCCTTTCCCGGTAGCCTTTGACAACGTGGTCCCTTATCATCCTTCTGATTATTTATCGGAGGCGCGAGAATTTGTTAAAAAAGATTTCCCTCAATTTGATTCTTTCCCGACAAAAAATCAAAAACTTATTTTGGATCAGTGTATGACCTATTTGAAACAGAAAAAGTTTGCGGCAAAAACTTTTGAGGCTTATGACCTCAAGGGAACACCGTCAACCTTGTTGATCGATAGTAAAGGAATTCTACGGGGCAAATGGTTCGGCTCGGGTTATGGGTTGGAGAAGGAAGTGGAAAAACTTTTATCTTTATGAAGCCACACCTGCGTTGCCGTTCCAATATGGGAAGATTCTATCTTGGTAGGGAAAAATTCTTAAACAATATGGCTTTTTAATTTCCACGGATCAAAGTGAAGTAATACAACTCCCATGTTGTATAAACACCTTGTGTGGTTGAGAATCTGGAATCATAGTCGCGCATTAATTTTCGAAGTCCTCCGGTTTTTATCATTCGGATTGGCGCGGCCCCAATTTGTTGGAGATTTTTTAAAAGCGTCATGGTGCTAGGAAAAAATATCTTTCTGATTTCAACATCACAACTCTTTATAGCAAACCCGGAATTATGAATCATTTTTGTCCACGTTTCACTTTTGTGAAGGCCAGCAGGGCTCATCAAATTTGCGGTCTTCCTGAATTCCAAAAGTGTCTTGGGCCCGAAGGTGCTAAAGATTAATTGTCCCCCGCCATTTTTTAACGCGTGATTTAATTTTTTTAATGTTTCCTGCGGATTCTGAAACCATTGAAACACGGCATTTGCGCAAATCAAGTCCGTCTTTTCAAAATCAATACGCTCTGCGTTTCCGGGAATAATTTTCGCGTTTTTAGGCAATGATAGTGAGTTACTTAAAATCCTCAACATTTCTGGAGCGATGTCGTTTAGAAGAAGTTGGCTTATAGGCTGCGTCAAAAGGTGCTTGGTAAATAGCCCCGTTCCGCATCCTATCTCGAGGACATAATCCGGCAATGGAACGGGAAGGAGTGATGCCATTCTTTCCGCCATTGATTTTTGTAGTTGAGCATAACGGTCATACGATTTTGCGTATTTGGAAAAACTGCCTGTTAAACTTTCATCATTTATTAAATATTTGTTTATAGAATTCAAGGAACGCTTCCTGATTTTTGAAAAACAAAATTAATGCTGGATGTGACAAAAGGTTATTTGAAAGTGATGAGCAACGCAGATTATGAAATTACTCTTCCGCTCTGGTCACGGGTTTTCCCAATCGTTCCGCCAGATGCTTCAACAGATTCCCGGGAGCGTGTCCAACTCCTTGAACAATGTCTAAATCAGGAATATGCCTTGCAAGCAAAGCGCTGTCAATGAACGTGTCATCTTTCCCGAGGATGGATAAAAATATTTTAGCGTCTTCCCCTCTCGCCTTGCATGTTTTTAAAAATTCCAATCCCCGCAACAAGATTTCTCTATCGGGTACATCGTTAATTATTTTTTCTGGAAATGGGAAGTCGGAGTAAGCAAAAATTTTTTTCAAGGCGATGCGTTTATCCGAATGCTGTCTCAAAATTCTAGACAGATATTTTAATTGTATTTCTGATGTTGTGCCTCCCATTCCATCTTGCGCTAGGAACGATAAAATGGGGGCGAGCAATGCTTTTATAGAAGAGCGGGGCAACAAATCTTTATGCTTCAGCAACCAGAGGCTTCCCAGAGAATAGCCTATGTAAAGATCAGCGGGATGTTGCCGCAACAAAATTTCTGCCTCCTCAAACTTTTCCGGGGTCTCTGGGTAAATGACTTTGATCCGGGAACGTGGAAAAGCGCAGGCAACTTCATCAGCAAACCATTGCCGCGGCAGTGCCCATCCAGAGACAGCCGTTATGGTTAAGACTTCATCCATGGGTTGATTATATTTCCCAATTCTTCCAGAGTTTGCGCGGTTACTTCCGTATGCAAGGATATTCTCAGTCGTGACGTATGAGGAGGCACGGTGGGTGGCCGGATGGCTCCCACCATAATTCCCTTTTGCAAAAGACGATTCCTCAACTCCATCGTCTTGGTAGGATCTCCAATCAACACCGGGATGATGGGAGAGGGAGCGTTGATCCCTCCTGATTTTTCTATGCCAAGAGTTTGTCTGAGGCTTCTCGAAATTTCCTGTAAATGCCTACGCTTTTCTTGCGCCGCTTGCAATATTTGCAACGCGATTTCAGCAGAGCCGACCTGCGCCGGAGACAAAAACGTGGAGTAGATAAATTCTCCCGCCCGGTTCACAAGGAAATCAATAATCGTTGACGAGTCCGAAAGAATATACGCGCCCATACTTGCCAATGATTTTCCCAGTGTACCTATGAGGATATCCACTCGATCCTGTATCTGCATTTCCTCCGCAAGTCCGCCGCCAGTTTCCCCAAAAACCCCAGTGCCATGCGCTTCGTCCAGTATCAGTATAAAAGGATAATCCTTCTTCAACTCAACAAGCTTTTTCAAATCTGGACAATCTCCGTCCATACTAAAAACACTTTCCGTGACAACAAAAACTGTTTCATAATCTTTAGAATTTGCATCCAACAATTCTTGCAAGTGTTCCAAATCAAGATGACGGTAACGTTTGAATCGGGCGGAGCCCTGAACAAGAGCTTGCGCGATGGAGTGATGAATCAACTTGTCCGCAAGCACAAGGTCATTGCTTCCCGGCAAATGTTTTAGAACTGCTTGATTGGCAATGAAACCCGAATTGAAAAGCATGCCGTAAGATTTGTGTTTCCACTTGCGCAGTTGGTCGAGCAAACTTTGATGACAGGGAAGAAATCCTGAGAGGAGGGGAGAGGCACCGCTCCCCGTTCCATAGATCTCGCAAGCCTTCTTCGCCCCCGCGATAACCCGCGGATCATGCCGCAACTGAAAATAATCATTCGCGCAAAGGTTCACCCGACATTCAGAAAACAGCCGCACCTCACGATAAAGATTTGCATCGCGGCTAGAGTTTAATTCATTTTCTAAACGGTCAAAAAATTGTTCGCTCAACGAATTTCGTTCCTTGTTGAAAGATAACAGTTTCAAAAATTATGGTATAAATTAATCTACAAGTCCAGCGCTCGCTAGTCGGACGAAATGTGCGTGAAATGAAAATAGAAGCTTCCCTATGAAGAGTAGTTGGCTGCAAAACTGCAAGCGGT
>DKID01000021.1 GCA_002454045.1 Nitrospina sp. UBA6727
ACGCCGCTGATCCAGGGCGAGGAGAAGACCAAACAGGTATTCGGCGATTACATCAGCATCTACAACTTTCAGCAATCGGTGCTGGATGGCGCTACGGTGCCACTGTATTACGAAAATCGTATTCCTGAACTGCAACTGGTCAACGAAAATCTCAACGAGGATATGGAGCGTCTGCTGGAAGAGGCAGAACTTGATGAGGCACAGGAGAAGAAACTGGAGCGGGTGTTCGCCAGGGAATATCACCTGATTACCCGGGACGAGCGGCTGGAGGCGGTGGCAAAAGATGTGGTGACGCATTTTATGGGACGCGGCTTCCCGGGCAAGGCGATGATGATCTGCATTGACAAAGCAACGGCTGTTCGCATGTACAACAAGGTGCGTGCGCATTGGTCATCCATGATTGAAACACTGAATGCGGAATGCGATGCGGCGGGGGATTACGCAAAAGACAATCTGCAACAGCGTATTGACTGGATGAAAGAGACGGATATGGCGGTGGTGGTTTCTCAAGGGCAGAACGAAATATCAGAAATGGAAGGTAAGGGGCTGGATATTCGCCCGCACCGCAGACGCATGGTGAATGAAAACCTGGATACGAAATTCAAAACCCCGGACGACCCCTTCCGCCTGGTCTTTGTCTGCGCCATGTGGATGACCGGCTTTGATGTGCCCAGTTGCTCAACGCTTTACCTGGACAAGCCGATGCGCAACCACACCCTGATGCAGACCATCGCGCGCGCCAATCGGGTTTATCCCGACAAGGTGAGCGGATTGATCCTGGATTATGTCGGAGTTTTCCGCAATCTGGAGAAGGCCCTGGCGATCTACGGCGCAGGTGGCGGTGGGAAAAATCCGGTGGAGGATAAAAGTGCGTTGGTGGCGGCGTTACGCCTGGCACTGGAAAATACCAGAGACCTGTGCCGCGACTGCGGTGTTGATCTATCTGCCATTCACTCCGCCGCGGGGTTTGACCGTGTCAACCTGCTGGATGACGCCGTGGAGGCGTTGGTGACTGCGGAGGAAACCAAGCGCCGTTACCTTGACCTTGCCAACCAGGTGAAGCGACTTTACAAGGCGGTGCTACCCGACCCGGCGGCGCAAGAATTTGCCGCCGGGGTCAGGCCGATACAGGTCATCGCTGAACAAATCCGCGCCCTGATCCCCGCAACAGACATCTCACAGGTGATGGGGGATGTGGAGGATCTGCTAGATCAGTCCATCGCCACGGAGGGGTATGTCATTCGTGAAGATGGCGCGGTTTACGGTAGCGGGAAGTCCCTTGACCTGAGCAGTATTGATTTCGGGAAGCTGGCTGAGAGGTTCAAGACGAGCCGCAAGCGCACAGAGAATGAAAAACTCAAAGGGGCGGTGGCGCAAAAACTTATGACGATGGTGCAGTTTAACCGAACCCGCATGGACTATATGGAAAAATTCCAGGCAATGATTAACGCCTACAACGCGGGCAGTCTGAATGCCGAGCAGTTCTTTCAGCAGTTATGTGTGTTCGCCAAGAGTCTGGATAAAGAAGAACAGCGTGGCATGAGAGAGGAGTTGAGCGAAGAGGAGTTGGCCATCTTTGATCTCCTGACCAAACCACATATAGAAATGAGCAATGCGGACAGAGACAAGGTGAAATCCATTGCCCGGGAGCTGCTGAGCAGACTTAAGGCAGAGAAACTGGTGCTGGATTGGCGCAAACATCAGCAGGCACGCGCCGCGGTGCGCGTCACCATTGAAGAACTGCTGGACGAGAGTTTGCCCCCAGCCTTCACATCAGAACTGTTCGCGCAAAAAACCTCGGCCGTGTTCCAGCATGTATACGATGCTTATTATGGACGCGGGCGGAGCATTTATATAGATAGCCGTCGACTTTCTACGCCTGTATTCCCGCGCCCGCACGACGACGTGCTACATTATGGCGAAGGTTGAAAAGATTAGGGGGTTTCGTTATTCTCTTTCAATGCCGTCAATTTCTCATCAACGGGATAAGGGGATATTATGATTCAGCGACCGCGCCGAAATAGATTGAACCCGGCTGTTCGCGAGTTGATCCGGGAGACGGCGGTGCGTCCGACTAACTTGGTCTGGCCCGCTTTCGTGCAGGAAGGTAGCAACCTTCGCGTGCCGATTGCGTCGATGCCGGGCGTCTCAAAACTTTCCGTCGACCAACTCGTTGCCGATTGCCAACGCGCGTTTGATCTCGGCGTTCCGGCGGTGGCGCTCTTCCCCGCGTTGGACGATTCCCTGAAAAGTTCGGACGGGAAAGAAAGTGTTAATCCCGACGGACTGTTGCAACGGGCGGTGACGGAATTGAAAAAAAAAATTCCCGCCATGCTCGTCGTCACAGACGTCGCGTTGGATCCTTATTCTTGTGACGGACACGACGGGTTGGTGCGCGCGGGAAAAATTTTAAACGACGAGACGCTCCCTCTGCTCGCCGCGATGGCGGTGTCTCAGGCGGAAGCGGGTGCCGACGTGGTGGCGCCTTCCGACATGATGGACGGTCGGGTGGAAGCCATCCGCCGGGCTTTGGACGATGCCGGGTTTGAGGATGTGTTGATTTGCAGTTACTGCGCGAAATATGCGTCGGCGTTTTATGGGCCGTTCCGTGACGCGCTCAATTCCGCGCCCAAAGCCGGCGACAAAAAAACTTATCAGATGGACCCCGCCAACGCCCGCGAAGCGATACGGGAAATTATGTTGGACGAAGAAGAAGGCGCGGACTGGTTGCTGATCAAACCGGGCTTGCCTTATCTGGACATCATCCGGTTGACGCGCGAACATTCCGCGCTCCCCGTCGCCGCCTACCAAGTCAGCGGCGAGTATGCCATGCTCAAAGCCGCCGCCGCGGAAGGTTGGCTCGATTACGAAAGTTGCTTGATGGAATCGCTCACCAGTTTACGCCGCGCCGGTGCGGATATAATCTTCACCTACGGCGCGATTGATGCCGCGACCATTTTGCGCGGCGCGGGTTTCGCGGCGGGACGCCGTGTCTAAAACCGAATACTGGGTTCACGATTTAGACCCGTTCCTCTTCCGGTTCACGGAAACTTTTGGCATCCGTTATTACGGACTGGCTTACGCGTTGGGTTTTCTTTTCGGGATATGGTGCCTGCATCTTTTTTGTAAGCACGGCAAAGCCACGCTCACCGCCGAACAGCAGTCGCTCACCATCACCGCCATGATGATTGGCGTGTTGCTCGGCGGGCGAATTGGGTATATGGTTTTTTACGCGCTGGACGAAATGCTCCGCCGACCTTGGGTTATCTTTCAAGTTTGGAAAGGCGGCATGGCAAGTCACGGCGGGTTCATCGGCGTGATTGCGGCGTGCTGGTGGGCGGCGAAAAAACTGAACCTTTCTTTTTTACAACTCGGGGATTTGTTATGCCCTTTAGTGCCGCCGGGAATTTTGCTGGGACGCGTTGCGAATTTCATCAACGGGGAATTGTGGGGCAAGGTTACGCAAGTTCCGTGGGCGGTGGTCTTCCCGCAAAGTGTTGCGCCGGGAACGCCGTTGGAACAAATCGCTCCCCGTCATCCTTCCCAACTTTACGAAGCCGGGCTGGAGGGCGCGTTGTTGTTGGCGTATAGCCAATGGCGGTTGTGGAAGACGGACGTGCTGGCGTCGCCGGGAAAATTGGCGGGAGAGTTTCTGGCGATTTACGCGGCGGTGCGAATCTTCGGCGAGCAGTTTAGAGAGCCCGACGCGCCGCTCATCATGGCGATCAGTCGCGGTAGTTTTTACAGTTTGTTTTTATTGATAGCGGGCGCGTTTCTTATTTACCGCGCGCGAAAAATTTAGAACGCGGCGGGCGTCGTGTCATCCAAAAAGTTCGCCGACTTGTTATCAGCGGAAACGTTGCGCCAAAACTTTTGAGGAGTTAATTTCGATATGGTTCCAGAATTATTATCCCCCGCCGGCAGTCCCGAAAAATTAAAGTACGCTTTGGCGTATGGTGCAGACGCGGTGTATGCGGGCATTCCCAAATTTTCCCTCCGCGCGCGCGAAAATCCTTTCAAAAATGATTTGCTCGAAGAGGCCATCGCCTACACCCACAAAATGGGCAGGAAGATTTATGTCACCGCCAACATTCTTCCGCCCAACCGGAAGATCGAATCTTTCAAAAAATCTTTAGCCCTGCACGCCGCGTTGCGACCGGATGGTTTCATCATGGCGGACCCGGGCATGATTCAATTTGCCCTCAAGGAATTTCCGGAGATTCCGGTGCATCTCTCGGTGCAAAGCAATACGATGAACTGGCCGACGGCTGAGTTTTGGTACAACCTCGGCGTCAAGCGAATCATTTTGTCGAGAGAACTTTCGCTGGAGGAGATTCTGGAAATCCATCGTCGGGTTCCCGATTTAGAGATGGAGGCTTTTGTGCACGGGTCAATTTGCATCGCTTATTCAGGCCGCTGTCTGCTGTCTAATTATTTCAATCACCGCGATGCCAATCAAGGAACATGCACCAACAGTTGCCGATGGGAATTCAATGTTCACGAAGAAGAGGGGAAGGACAGCGAGCGATATAAGCCGTTGGCGGGACAGTATGCCATTGAGGAAACTCGCCGCGACGGCGAGATGATGCCGATCGATGAAGATGAGCACGGGACTTACATCATGAACTCGAAAGATTTGCGGGCGGTGGAATATTTGCAACCGCTTCAAGACGCCGGCGTCATTTCGTTCAAAATTGAAGGCCGGTCGAAATCCATTTATTATTTGTCCTTGGTCACGCGAACTTACCGCAGAGCCATCACCGATTTAACGGAGGGGCGTTCTTTCGACCCGAACTTGCTGGGCGAAATTAATAAGACGGCCAACCGCGGTTTCACTTCCGCGTTTTTAATATCCGCGTCCAATCGGGAAACCGAACGGTTCGATTCACCGCAGGAAAAAAACCGGTCGCAGGTGTTCGGCGGGCAAGTCATGAACGGACGACCGGGTTGGATGGAGGTAGAAATCAAAAACCGAATTGAGTTGGGCGACGTGGCGGAATATATTTCCCCAAGCGGGCAGTTCAAATTTACCATCGACGCAATGGAAACAAACGCCGGGGAAAAAGTAACCGTGGCGCATGGCGGGAACGGAACCGTCTGGATTAAACTCGACCACGAGGCGGAACCGTTCGCGCTGTTGAGTTTGCTACAGGATGTCGGGAAGACTGAAGCCGTTTAGGTTCAGCAACTCCATTTATTCGCGGGTGTTTTTGTCGCGGTGAACTTTGTTGGCAGATTCCACCCAGACCAGAGCGAGAACGATGCCGACGGTCAAAGCCAGTCCCAGCCAACCGGAGACCGTATGAATTCCATAACTGAAAATACCTTTAGTTAAAGTTCCATCCAGAGCCAGCACGACGACGACAAAAATGAGGAAGAAGAAAAACTTTTTCACGGTCGGTTTCCGATTAGCGAATCTCCTGTCACCATCGCCCGCGGGACTTGCCAATACTGATTCCCGCCGCCGATAAAATTCTTTGCTCCCCAAGTGACAGGTTTTATGCGGGAATGATTTTCATCGCTTTGGAATTTTAGCAATAAATTTTTCCAAAACAATTTAATTGTCGAGAGTGCCCGAGCCCATGTCCGTTCCGTTGATACAATTTTTTATCTGCTAGATAAAAACGATGGCTGAAAATTTTGGTTCCCACATAAAACGTGAACGCGAGTTCAGGGCGATGTCTCTGCAGGAAATCTCCGAGGCGACCGAAATTCATAGTTGTTTTCTTGAGGCTCTCGAAAATAACGCCTTCGACGAACTCCCCGCCGATGCTTCTATTGAAGGATATATTCGTTCCTACGCCTACGCCGTCGGCTTGGATGATGAAGAAATACTCAATGTCTATAAGGAATTTGTGGAACTCGGCGATTACGAAAATTCAGCCCAAACAACATTTTCATTTGACGCGCAACCCAAAAACCTCGCGGCGAAGAGCCTGTTACTTTTTGCGGTCGTCGGTCTCTTGTCTGGCGTAGGGTTCCTGATAAAAAATGAGATGGGAAATTCTTCACGCCCGGCGGCGGAAAAAAAAATCCCGTTGCTTCAAACGCAGCAAGAACATTCCGTGCCGGTCAGTCGTCTGTCCGAGCAACTTATCGAGAGAGAAAACGCCGACGCAAAAAAAACTTCGCCGCCGCGGGAATCAGTCGCACCGACCACACGAGCCGCAAATATTTTACCGCTGGGTTTAGATACTCAAAATCCCGCAAGCGTTGGAAAACTTTTAAGGCTTTCGATTCAGGCAAAAGAAACTTCGTGGTTTAATATAACCGTTGATGATTTCCGCGAAGAGGATTTCATTCTCCTGGCTGGAACCGCGAAGACTTTCCACGGTGATGAAAAGATTCGCGTGACGGTAGGCGATAAAACCGCAGTGGAATTATTTCTAAACGGCAACGACTTAGTTTTACCAAAGAGCGACGACAAAATGGTGAAAGACTTTTTCATCGATTCCAAACTAGCGGAATGAACCACACTTGATTTTGTGTTGCGAAAAATAAATGCGCCGTGTAGTCTTACCGCCATGCAACACCGTCCCGCCTTGCTATTCTTTGCAAAAGAAATGGAAATGTACAAATGAAAAACAGGCGAGCAGTTTTTAAACTAACATCTTTGATTCTCGTCACCGCGGTCGTATTCTTCCTGATTATCCAAAACCATGACGCGGAGAAAGTTCGCCCTGTGCCCGCCGCCGATCTGAGAGATTCGGCAAATAACCTGTTTTATTCCACGCTAAATAAAATCGAAACGATTCTCAAAGCGGTCGAAAAAGTTCCGCAACAAATCGCCATTTCCCTGGAAGATACCTCGCGCACAAAAGAAAACCTGTTGTCGCTCATTCGTCAGAGCGTGGAGAACAACCCCGAAATATACGGCGCGGCCATCGCGTTTGAACCTTATATGTTTGATCCCGACGCCCTCTATTTCGCCCCCTATTTTTACAAGCACGGAGATGAAATAAAATTTACCTACATCGGCGACGAGGCTTACAAATATTTTTCGTGGGACTGGTACAAAATTCCAAAAGAGAAAAATGAACCGACGTGGAGCGAACCCTATTTTGATGGAGGCGCCGGGAACATTGTTATGGTGACTCACTCGGTCCCCTTTTACTGCGAAGTGAAAGGAACGAAAAAGTTTATGGGAGTTGTCACCGCGGATATTTCTCTTGCGTGGTTACAGAAAATGATTTCCTCCATCAAGACTACCGAAACGGGCTACGCGTTTCTTCTTTCCAAAAAGGGAACTCTTATCACTCACCCCCGGCAAGACCTAGTCATGAACCACACCATCTTCAGTCTCGCCGACGAATTCAATCAACCCGAGTTTCGCAATTTGGGAAAGAGCATGGTGAACGGCGAGACAAACTTTGTTGCCAAAAAAAATATTTTCACGGAAGAAGATGCTTGGCTGTTCTACGCTCCCCTGCCTTCCAACGGGTGGCCACTGGGAGTCGTCTTCCCGCAGAATGAATTACTTGCAGGGGTCGATAAATCGTAGGCGGGACGCGCGTTTGCCACGGCCGGTGCGACAATGTTGCTGACCGTTTTGTTCACAATTTTGCATGGTGGTAGGAACGTCCGGCGCCCTTGGGAATTCTTATGTCGTCCACCATATCTTGAATTTCGTTCGGCGGCGGCGCGGTAACTTTGCTGACCAGGCTTGCGACAACAAAATTAAATAACATTCCCAAAGTTCCGATGCCTTCCGGCGAAATTCCGAACCACCAATTTTGCGCAGAGTTTGCGGATGGGTCGATGAACTTAAAATAAATGATGTAGCCCGCCGTGAAGGAAAGCCCGCTTATCATTCCGGTGATGGCGCCTGCCTTGTTCATACGTTTGGAAAAAATCCCCATAAAAATCGCCGGGAAGAATGACGAAGCCGCAAGTCCAAAAGCAAACGCCACCACTTGCGCGACGAACCCGGGCGGGTGGATTCCAAAATATCCCGCGACGATAACGGCCAGGGCTGCTGACATGCGCGCAAAAACCAATTCCTGTTTGTCGCTGATATTTTTCAAGAGCATTTTTTTCAGCAGGTCGTGGGAAATGGATGTGGAGATAACAAGTAGCAAACCAGCCGCGGTGGAAAGCGCGGCGGCGAGTCCTCCCGCGACGACCAACGCGATTACCCAATTTGGCAAGCCGGCGATTTCTGGATTTGCTAGCACCATGATGTCGCGGTCGATATAAAGTTCGTTACGGTTGTCGGTCGGCGGATTCGAAAATTTTCTTTCCCCCGCAAGACCCCGCTCTTCCAAAAACTGCGGTTTGCCGTTGAAGGCTTTCCCCGCGGAATATTGGATTTTCCCGTCGCCGTTTTTGTCGACCCAAGCGATGAGGTTGGTGTCTTCCCAATTCTTAAACCACGACGGAGTTGTTTTATATTCCGCGTTGTGGACGGTGTTAATAAGGTTGACTCGCGCGAAAGATGCCACCGCTGGCGCGGTTGTGTACAGCAACGCGATGAACGCTAAGGCATACCCCGCCGAAATGCGCGCGTCGCGAACTCTTGGCACCGTGAAAAATCTTACGATGACGTGGGGAAGTCCCGCGGTGCCAACCATGAGCGCGGCGGTGATGAAGAATACATCGACGGTGGATTTTTTCCCCGCCGTGTACGCCGCGAACCCAAGTTCCGCAGATAGTTGGTCGAGTTTGTCCAGAAGGTAGGTGTTGGAACCGTCCGCCAAAGTACTGCCGAACCCGAGTTGCGGGACGGGGTTTCCCGTCATCAACATGGAGATGAAGATGGCGGGGACCAGAAACGCGAAAATCAAAACGCAATACTGCGCCACTTGCGTGTAAGTAATTCCTTTCATCCCGCCGAGTACTGCGTAAAAGAAAACGATGCTCATGCCGATGAAAACGCCGGTGGTGATTTCAACTTCCAAAAAACGGGAGAACACGATTCCCACTCCGCGCATTTGCCCCGCGACGTAAGTGAATGAAACAAATAAAACGCAGACGATGGCGACGCCTCTGGCGATGTTAGAATAATATCGGTCGCCGATAAAATCGGGGACGGTGTATTTGCCGAACTTGCGAAGATAAGGCGCGAGTAGCAATGCGAGCAGAACGTAGCCCCCCGTCCATCCCATCAGATAAACGGCGCCGTCGCGGCCGATGAAAGAAATGATGCCCGCCATGGAAATGAAGGAAGCGGCGGACATCCAGTCAGCCGCCGTCGCCATGCCGTTGGCAAGAGGCGGCACGCCGCCCGCGGCGACATAGAAATCGTCGGTGTTCCCAGCCCGCGTCCAAATGGCGATGCCGATATAAAGGGCGAAAGTCGTCCCAACAAAAATAAAAGTTAATGTCTGAACGTCCATACAAATTTTATTCTTGAGATGTTTTATCGCGGGGATGAGTGTCGGCGGGATGGTCGCGGTCTTCGTCCACGCCGTATTGACGGTCGAGTTTGTTCATCTTGTACACATAGACAAAAATAAGAACGACGAAACAAAAGATGGAACCCTGTTGCGCCATCCAGAAACCAAACTTAAATCCAAAGAAGCGGATGTTATCCAAAACGTCGACGAACAGGATGGACATTCCAAAGGAAACCGTGAACCATATCGCTAAAAGTGAAAGGACGATACGGATATTTTTTTTCCAGTAGGCTTTTGCTTGCGGACTATGAGAAGCGCTCATGCAATTTTTTTCGCGGAAGGTTTCGGGGACAAGCCGCCGCCGATTTCCTCGATAGATGCTAGTGCCGAAGGACGGACTCGAACCGTCACGGGGTCGCCCCCACTGGATTTTGAGTCCAGCGCGTCTACCAATTTCACCACTTCGGCATCTTATTTTTCAATAGGTTATGTTATTTGCAACAACCCTTGTATTATATTTTGGATAACTTTTCAATCTCTTTATTTGGTGATTTTGTCGGCTAAATCAAAATCATCTCGCGCCGCAAATTTTTTTCTTAAGAATAAATTTTGCCCGCATCGCGCCGACGAATGTAGAAATGTAAATGTCCGCGGACTGCCGTTCGCGACGGATGAATCAATTGGAAAACCTGCTAGACTGCGTTGCGAAACTGCGCCGGGAAAATCATGATTCTTATTGACGGGAAAAAAGTATCCGCGGAAATCCGTAATCGCCTGACGAAAGAAACCGCGGAACTTAAAAGCAAAACAGGTTGCGCGCCGGGACTGGCTACGGTGTTAGTCGGAGAGGACCCCGCCTCGGCGGCTTATGTGCGCATCAAAAATAAAGTGTGCGCAGAGGTCGGGTTTCAATCCTTCGAACAAAACCTGCCGGCGGAAACTACCGAGGCGCAACTGATAGACCTCATCAACGAACTGAACAGGAACGACGCGGTGAACGGCATTCTCGTCCAGTTGCCGCTGCCGAATCATATTGACCCGCAAAAAATTTTATTGTCCCTCGACCCGGGAAAAGATGTCGACGGGTTTCATCCCATCAACGTCGGCAAGTTGGTACTCGGCGACGCCCTGCTCACCCCGTGTACGCCGACGGGAATCATCACCCTGCTGGATTATTACGATATTAAAATTGCCGGCAAACACGCGGTAGTTTTGGGACGAAGTAATATTGTCGGAAGACCGATGGCGAACTTATTATTACAACGCCACGCGACGGTGACCACTTGCCATTCGCAAACGGTCGGCTTGGAACAAATCACTCGGCAAGCGGACATATTGATCGCGGCGGTTGGACGGCCGCATCTTTTAACTTCGTCGATGGTAAAAAAAGGCGCGGCGGTGATAGACGTGGGAATTACCCGCGTGGACGGAAAACTAACCGGCGATGTTGACTTCGTCTCCGTCTCCGAAAAAGCGGGATTTATCACTCCCGTCCCGGGCGGTGTCGGTCCCATGACCGTCGCGCAACTTATGGCAAACACGTTGCAAGCCTTCAAAGCGCGCAACAACTTTGCGGGCGAAGTCGGTTCTCAAATTTTTCGCCGCGAAGAAGAAGACGAGGCGAAAGTCGTATAACGCGGTTACACGCTGGCGATGACGGTGACGGGGGGCGCGGGGGGTGAAGGTCGCGCCGGTCGGCGTCTTAATTGCGCCGTCGGATACATCGCGGGAAAAATAGAAACGCCGCGGGGAAAAATAGAAACGCCGCCAACCAAAATAATTTTATGGTCCGCAAAAAACAAAACCGTCGCGGTCAATCGCAAGAACAGCCCATCCACGAAGAAGCGGTTGCGCCGTCGAATCATCTCGCCGCGGAAAGCGCGCCACCGCAGGTGTACAGCGTCAGCGGATTGACCCGCGACATCCGCGCCATTATGGAAGCGGCGTTTGATTCGGTTTGGGTGGAGGGAGAAATTTCCAACTTCAAAACCGCGGCTTCCGGTCACAGTTATTTTGTTTTGAAAGATGACAAGGCGCAAATCCGCTGCGTCCTTTTCAAAAACCATCAAGCCGGCATCAAGTTCCAACCCGCGGACGGCGATCACGTTTTAGTGTTCGGTCGCGTCACGGTTTACGATGACCGCGGCGAATATCAAATCATCACCGAGTCCATGGAGCCAAGAGGGTTGGGCGCCTTGCAAAAAGCTTTCGAGCAGTTGAAGGCGAAGTTGGAAAAGGAAGGCTTGTTCGATGACGACGCGAAGAAACCGCTCCCCGCGTTTCCGTGGAAAATAGGAGTGGTCACCTCGCCGACCGGCGCCGCCATCCGCGATATCCTGAATGTCATCCGCAGAAGAAACAGCAAAGTTTCCGTTTTGCTCCGCCCGACAAAAGTGCAGGGGGAAGGTTCCGCGGAGGATATCGCCGCCGGCATTCGCGACCTGAACACCGCGGCGGATGTGGATGTCATCATCATCGGCCGCGGCGGCGGGTCGCTGGAAGACTTGTGGGCGTTCAACGAAGAAGAAGTGGCGCGGGCGATATTCGCGTCGCGCGTTCCGATAGTTTCCGCCGTGGGGCACGAAATAGATTTTACCATTGCGGATTTTGTCGCCGACCTCAGAGCCCCGACACCTTCCGCCGCCGCGGAATTGACCACGCCCGTCTTGAACGAAATTCTCAAAGACATTCGGTCGCGGACAGAAAAACTGATGACGGCGTTACGCCAACAGGTAGCGGCGTATCGGGTTCTTTTGAATCGGCTGATGGGTCGCCGATTTTTTCATCAGCCCCAGGAAATATTCAGCCCGCATGTTCAACGTCTCGATGATTTGCACGGCAGGATGGTGCGCAGTTTAGGGCAAGGGCTCGTCGTCCATCGGCAAAGGTTGGAAGACAGAAAGCACCGACTCGTCCGGGCGTCGCCAAAAAATAAGATTCAACTTTTATACGCAAATCTTGCCGGAGTACAAAACAGGATGGTGCGAAATGTTCAGACCCAGATTCGTTTTCGCGGCGAGCATCTGGAAGGGTTGCTCAAAAACTTGAACGCGGTGAACCCGCTGGCGATTTTGGAACGGGGATACAGCATTTGTTCCAAAGATGAAAAATCGCTTACAAGCAGCACCGAGGCAAAGCCGGGAGATAAGGTTAAGATAAAACTTTCGCGCGGCGGCTTGGACTGCACGGTGGAAAATGTATTAGAATAACCGCGTGCTCGCCGTCACCGTCGCGTTGTCGTCACGCCGTTTGGTTGAAGAGGGAGATTATGGGACAAATCAAATTTGAAAAAGCTATGCAACGCTTGGAACAAATCGTTGAGGATCTCGAAAAAGGAGAGTTGGACATCGATAAGTCCATGGAGATTTTTGAGGAAGGAATTAAAATGTCGCGTGTTTGTTCCAAGAAATTAAAGGAAGCCGAAGCAAAAATAGAACAACTCACCCAAAATCAGCAAGGCGAACTGGCGGTCGAAATGTTTCCAGTCGAGAATGAAGATGACGCAAAAGATTGAGAAAATACGGCTGGACCAACTGCTGGTAAAAAAAAACTCGTCGCCACCCGAGAGCAAGCCCGTAGCATCATCCTCGCAGGAAAAGTAAAAGTGCGGGACGCCGTCGCCGACAAATCTGGTCGACTGGTTCCCGCGGATTGTCTTCCCGTCATTGTCGGTGCACCCCAGCGCTTCGCCAGCCGCGGCGGGTTGAAACTGGATCACGCCTTAAAACAATTCCGCATTTCGCCCGCGGGAAAAATCGCCGTGGACGTGGGAGCTTCCACCGGCGGCTTCACGGATTGTCTTTTACAAAACGGCGTTGGAAAAGTGTACGCGGTGGATGTCGGTTATGGACAACTGGACTGGAAACTCCGCAACGATTGCCGGGTCATTTGCCTGGACCGAAAAAATGCTCGAACTTTATCCAAAGAAGATGTCGGGGAGATGCTGGACTTGGCCACGGTGGACGTGTCGTTCATCTCACTCAAACTTGTCATTCCTCCGTTACTAAAAATTCTCAAACCAGCGGGAGAAATAGTTGCTCTAATCAAACCTCAGTTTGAAGTGGGCAAAGAGGAAGTGGAAAACCGCGGCGTCATCAAAGACCCGGCAAAACATATTCGAGTACTGCTTGACTTGAATCGGTTCGTCGCAGAAAAAGGATGGGCGGTGAAAGCCGTGACCGAGTCTCCCATCACTGGCCAAAAAGGGAATCGAGAATTCCTGGCTCATTGCGTTCGCGGTCAATTCGCAACGCCGATAGAGGAAGAGACCATCCGCGAAATAGTTTTTGCCTGATCGCACCCTTGGAAAAATTTGCTACAGTTCGTCTTTATAAACGATGAAACAATCCGCCGGGTAAACCAAATGCGTGTCTCCCCACTGGTCGGACGACGCGGTGTCCCATTGCGTTTCGTCTTCAAGCGATTTCATGCGCACCCCGCCTGACCCGCCGTAAATGAGCAGGGCAACTCCGTCGCCAGATTCTTCCACCTTGCAAGCATAAGCGGGACACGATGTATTGGAACCCGCGTCCCAGCCTGTGATCTGAACCGGTTGTTCCTCGCCGTCCACCGGATATTTGATGCAGTACAATTCTCTGGGAAGACCGACGTCCCGAAAAATCATGCTCACGCTTTGGTCGGTGTTGGCGTTGGAATCGACTTCGACAAACACGGGCGTTCTCCATTCAAGCATCGACGGCGACAATCTTATCTTTATTTAGCATGCGGGGTAAAGAACAAGTTGCTACAATTTTGCGGGAGTTCGCGGGGAATAAAAATTTTCCCTTGCGCTTTCCATTTGTGGGATATTGCGGTCGCGTTGAATTTTTTGCAAGGTTGAATTTTTGCAAAGTTGATGCGGCGGGAGTTTGAAAAATGTACAAGTTGGTACTTTTGCGACATGGCCAAAGCCAATGGAATTTGGAAAACCGTTTCACCGGTTGGACCGATGTTGACCTGACGGAACAAGGGAAACAGGAAGCCGCCGCTGCGGGAAAACTTTTTCTGCAAGAAGGCTACACCTTCGACACGGCATACACCTCCGTCCTCAAGCGCGCGATTAGAACTTTGTGGATTGTGCTCGATGAAATGGATTTGATGTGGATTCCGGTCGCCCGTTCATGGCGTCTCAACGAACGCCATTACGGCGCGCTACAAGGATTAAACAAAGCGGAGACCGCGAAGAAGCACGGCGCAGAGCAGGTGAAAATCTGGCGCCGAAGTTACGCCGCCGCGCCGCCGCCCCTCGCCGGCGATGACGACAGACTGCCCGCGAAAGACCCGCGATATTTCGGGATACCGGAAAACCAATTGCCCGCGTCCGAAACGTTGAAGCACACGGTCGATCGCTTTTTGCCATTTTGGTTTGAACGAATAGCGCCTTCCATCAAAGCGGGGAAGAGGGTTTTGATTTGCGCGCACGGCAACAGCTTGAGAGCACTGGTCAAACATCTGGACCAAATCGGCGACGATGATATTTTGGAATTGAATATTCCCACCGGCATTCCGTTAGTGTATGAGTTGGACGCGGACTTGAAACCCGTCAAGCATTATTATCTAGGCGACCCCGAGGTAGCAGAAAAAGCCGCCGCCGTTGTCGCCAACCAATCCACCACGCCCCGACCAACGACCAGCGGCAACTAGCAGTCACGTCACCGCGGCCGCCGTCGCAGTCACGCGATGACGCCGCCTAGTGGCGGAGCATTTCGCGGGCGTGTTGCAGGGAAGCGTCGGTGATGGTTTCCCCGCTCGACATGCGCGCCAACTCTTCAACGCGTTCTTCGTATTCCAGCAGGCGGATGCTGGAACGGGTGCGCTTCCCCTTGCTCTCTTTTTCCACGCGGTAATGGGAAGAAGCCAGTCCGGCAATTTGCGGGAGATGGGTGATGCAAAATACCTGTTTGGTGCTAGCGACTTTTTTCAATTTGATGCCGACTTTCTCCGCCACCTTCCCGCCGATGCCGGAATCTACTTCATCAAATATCATTACCGGGATGGTATCTTGATCGTTCAAAATAGATTTTAGAGCCAGCATCACTCGCGACAATTCACCGCCCGAAGCGATTTTAACCAAGGGGCGCAACTCCTCGCCGGGGTTGGGGGAAAACAAAAATTCCAGCGTGCCCAATCCGGTCGCTGTGGCTTGCGTTTTTTCTTCGCGGAACAGAATAAATCCATTCGGGTCAGGCGGATAATCAAAACGTACTCCAAACCGGACGTTGTCCATACTCAGTTCCTTCAATTCTTTTTCAACACTGCCGCTGAAATTTTTCGCCGCCGACTCTCTTCTTTCAGCCAACTGGATGGCGAGTTCAGCCAGCACTTTTTCTTTTTGGCGCAGTGCTTCTTCCAGGGTTTTCATGTTTTCTGTGTTGGAAGCCAACTGCTGCAACTCTCCTGCGATTATCTCCCGGCGCTTTAAAATTTCGCCGATGTTGTTGCCATATTTTCGTTTCAGTCCGTTAATCTCGGCAAGCCGGTCTTCAATTTCTTCCAGCCGATTAGGATTAAGTTCCAAAGATCGGTCGTAGTTGCGCAGAGATTCCACCACTTCTTCCAGTTCGTAATACGCGGCGCGGGACCGCTCAACCGTTTCCGTCAGCGCGGGGTCAATGTCAAGAGCGGATTCCATTTCTTTCAAAACTTGCCCCAGGTTTTCCAATATGGAACCCTGTTCATCGGTTAACAGTGATTGACTTCGTTGCAGGCTTGCGCGTATTTTTTCGGCGTGTTGCAGTTTGTTGCTCTCCGCTTTGATTTTTTCTTCCTCTTGCTCCGAAAGTTCAGCCTCATCAATTTCGGAAAGTTGAAAGTTCAGGAACTCCTCCTTTTGTAACCGCTCTTGCTCATTCGTTTTCATGGCGCGGAGTTTTTTCGTCTGGGTTTGGTGGTCCGAAAAGTTCCGGGCAAACTCATCTCGGATGTCTCCGGATTTTCCGTACAGGTCCAAAAGATCGACATGGGTTTCGGGACGAAGCAGTGTCTGGTGATCGTGTTGTCCGTGGAGGTCCACCAAAAAGTTTCCGATCTTTGCCAGCGTGGAAACGGTGACCGGGCTGTCGTTGAGTAGGCATCGGTTTTTCCCGACATTGGAAATCTGGCGTTTAACAAGAAGTTCGCCCCCTTTCATCGTGACCCCGAATTCCTGAATCACGCCGAGAGTCGCGGGGTCGGCAACTTCAAATACTCCTTCCACAAAAGCCGTGGTTTCTCCGGAACGAATGGAGTCGGTATCTGCTCTATCTCCAAGCAAAAGATTCAGTGCGTCGATGATGATAGATTTACCTGCGCCGGTTTCGCCGGTCAACACGTTCAAACCTTTTTCAAAGTTCACCGCGAGATTTTCGATGATGGCGAAATTCCGAATTCTGATTTCTTTAATCATGGGTCTTGGAAATCCGTCTTTAAATTTAAGGGAGTCTCGTTGTCCGCAACATTATCGGTCAGACGCAGCAAAGTAAGAAGTGATTTTCGCGCGGCGGTGAAATTATTTTGAGCGTAATCCCGGCTAGTCCGAATTGGAATCCCGACCCGACGCGACGGTGACGGTGGTGACAACGACGGCGGTGGTGACGGAAGAATCTTGCCCTCTTTATTCGCAAAAACTTTTTTCCATAAGTTGGTTTGAACGACGGGTCGGCGATATTTTTAAATTATATTATGGTTTGCGTTATAATTTCGGAAGCTTCTTAAAATTACGCGCGTGGCACCACGGCACCCGTTGCCGCAGTCACGCAACGATGCCGACGGCGCGGTGATAACGCTAACGTGGTCGCCGTCGCCGCTTCCGTTGCGGGACCTTGGCGGCTTTCTGGAAAACTTTACCTTGAGATATTTATGGAACGAAAAATGAAAAAAGTCGGCATGGTCAGTTTGGGGTGTCCGAAAAATACGGTGGACTCCGAAAGGGTGCTGGGCGATTTGGTTTCTTCAGGATTCAACTTCACCGCGGATGAAAAAGACGCGGAGGTGATTATCGTCAACACCTGCGGATTTATCGAGTCAGCCAAAAAAGAATCAATCGATACGATTTTGGAAATGGCACGGTACAAGGTGGAGGGAAAGTGCAAGCAGTTGATCGTCACCGGCTGTTTGGCGGAACGTTATAGCCAGGAACTTCTCGACGCAATCCCGGAAATCGACCACATGTTGGGGGTGGGACAGTATCCTCAATTAAAAAACATTATCGCCGAGACCGACTCGTTATCCAGAAACCATGTCGCCACGCCCGCGGAATATTATGAATCGTACACGGATCGATTGTTGACCACAGCCTTTTACACTGCCTACCTAAAAATTTCCGAAGGTTGCTCCAACCGTTGCGCATTTTGCATCATTCCGAAAATGCGCGGGCCGATGCGCAGTCGTTCGCCGGAATCCATTCTTGCCGAGGCGAGCCACTTCGCCCGCAAAGGAGTCAAGGAGCTCAACTTGATTTCGCAAGACACCACCATGTATGGCTTCGACTTAGGAATGAAAGG
Organism: Nitrospina sp. UBA6727; assembly: GCA_002454045.1. Lineage (GTDB taxonomy): Bacteria > Nitrospinota > Nitrospinia > Nitrospinales > VA-1 > LS-NOB. Next base: position 17,816 of record DKID01000021.1, read on the forward strand.
CGGCGGGTTGGTTCGCCTGCTTCGGGAAATGGTCAAGGTCGAAGGGTTGAAGTGGATACGACTTTTATATTGTTACCCAACCTTTTTAAACTCGGAGTTGGTGGAGTTCGTCGCGTCAGAACGAAAAGTTTGCCGCTACATCGATGTCCCTCTGCAACACACGCATGACGAAATGCTCAAAAGTATGAAGCGGCAAGAAACCGAAGGCGGAGTCCGCAAAATGCTCGATGAAGTTCGGCGGAAAATTCCAGATGTCGCCTTGCGCACTACATTCATCACCGGGTTTCCGGGAGAGACCGAAACACATTTTCGACACATGGCTCGGTTTCTTTGCGAAATGGAATTTGACCATGTCGGAATTTTTACTTATTCGGATGAGGAGGGCACGACCGCTTATGATTATCCAGGCAGAGTTCCTCAGCAAGTGAAAGAAGAAAGAAAAAATATCCTGATGGAATTTCAACAAGAAGTTGTCCTTCGAAAAAACCGCGCGCGCATAGGCAAAGTAGAATCGGTTTTGGTGGAAGGTTTTGATCCGCAAGAAAACTATTTGATGACCGGACGGCTCGCTTCCCAAGCACCGGGTATCGACGGGCAAGTCCTCCTCGAAAAATGCGAAGCCGAGCCCGGGCAGATCATCCCCGTAAAAATTAAGGCGACGACGGATTACGATTTAATCGCGGAGCCGCTACAAACAGCACTTTCCCATGACCCTCGACCAAGCATTGATCCATAGAGTTCACCGATGCCAACCGTGGGACGAAACATTGTCCGAACCTTTACGGGACTTTGGTTTTCGTGAACCCAAGACCGCTTGGAAAAACCTCGTTGCCCTGTCTGGCCACGCCCAGTTTAAGAAGTTGTATCCCGATTTTTTCCAGACTTTTCTGGAACTGCTCGCCAGTTCGCATAACGCGGACATGGCACTGCATAACTTTGAACGCTTTGCAGAAAAATTTTCGGACAAAGATCATCTATACACGCAACTGACCAAATCGCCTTCCCTGTTCACCGCCGTGGTTTTTTTATTTTCCGGCAGTCAGGTACTCACCGACGCCTTACTCAAAGAACCGTCGCATGTAGATTGGTTGAGCCGACCGGAGACTCTGACCAATTCCAAATCGAAAGATATGCTGATGCGTGACTTCTACGAAATGGCCGGGGCAGAATTTCAAGGCAGCAATATTTTTTCCGTCCTTCGAAAATTTAAAAAGAGGGAATACCTGCGCATCGGGTTGCGAGACTTGTTGGGCACGGTTGACTTCATAGAAACGGTGGAGGACATTTCCGACCTTGCCGACGTTTGTTTGCAAGCCGCTTATGAACATGCCGACCGGGAATTGCAAAAAAAATATGGCCGCCCCGTTTATCAAGACGCAAATGGAAACTGGATGGAATCGGAGTTCGCCATTCTTGGTATGGGCAAACTGGGAGGCCGCGAACTCAATTACAGTTCCGACATCGACCTGATTTATATTTATTCTTCCAGCCAGGGAGCGACGCGCCCCTTGAGCGAAGGCGACCCATCCCTGCCCAGCATCACTAATCACGAGTACTTCACCAAACTTGCGTTGGAAATCACAAAATCCCTCAACGAAATAACGCCAGACGGCAACGTGTTTCGGGTGGACTTAGAGCTTCGTCCCGAAGGGAAAAGTGGTGACATCGTCAACTCTCTCGCCAGTTGCGAAATTTATTACGAGTCGTTGGGAAGAACATGGGAGCGGCAGGCGCTCATCAAGGCTCGCGTTTCGGCGGGCAGTGAAAATCTAGGCAAAGAATTTTTCGAAATCATCGAACCATTTATTTACAGGAAAAACCTGGACTTTGCGGCGGTCGGAGAAATAAAGTCCATGAAATATCAAATCAATAAGAGCCTCAAGGGAAAGCACTCAAAGGGAAATATCAAACTAGGATTCGGCGGCATCCGCGAAGTGGAATTTATCGTCCAAGCCTACCAGTTGCTACTAGGCGGGAAGGATAAAAGTCTACGCGTCCGCGATTCGCTGGGAGCTATGAAAATCCTTCACGAAAAAAATATCCTAACCGCGGAGGAACATAACCGCCTCCGCGAGGCTTACATATTTCTGCGCAATCTGGAAAACCGCGTGCAGATCACTTTCGGTCTGCAAACCAATCTTCTGCCGGATAACGAAACAGACCTCGCGGTGCTGGCTAGAAAAATGAGGATAGCGGTCGACGGCCAGAAAAATTTAGCCGATAACCTGATGAAGGTTTACGAAAACCACACACGGTTTGTGGGGACGATGTTTGCCGAACAATTTGCGGAAAAAGAAAAACGAGAAGCGGCGGAAACATTTTCTGGGGAACGCGACCGTCCCCAAGCGGGGGAGGAACAGTTTACGGAAAACATGCTGGCGGAAATCCCTTTGCTTGCCGACGCGAAAAAAGCGTATCGGCTTCTGAAATCTTTTTGTGACGGAGCAAAGTTTTCGCACCCTTCCGCGCAAAGCATCCGCGAGTTTTACAGCGTCCTCCCGAAAATATTTCATCATTGTCGCGGAGTACCCAAACCTGATTCCGTCATCGAGAACCTATGCCGATTCGCGGAAGCGGCCGGAGAATCTTTTCTCAACCTGTTCCAGAACAACGAAAAGTTTCTCGAGTTGTTGCTCATACTTTTTGGAAGTAGCGGATTGCTTTCGCAAATCCTGATTAAGCGACCCGATCTGGTGGATGTGCTGACCGACACGGAGGCCATTTACCGATTCAAGTTGGCAGAAAAAATGCGGGAAGATTTAAACCTCGCTTTGAAAACGGCCGCGGACTTTGCGTCGCGGTCGCTGGTGCTTCGGCGTGTTAAGCAAGCCGAAGAACTTCGCATCGGTACACGTTATTTGATTAAAGAAGCTGACCTCGCGGGAACGCTGGAGGACCTTTCCAATTTTGCAGATATTTTTTTGGAGACCGTTTACCGAATCGCCTGCGCGGAACTCAAAAAAAAATCCAGCAGCCACAACGATTTTTGCATCATCGGCATGGGCAAGTTGGGCGGACGTGAATTAAATTTTGGATCAGACCTTGACGTCTTGCTGGTCTACGATGAAAGGGAAGGCGCTCCTCCGCCCGAAGGGTTCGCCAGTCATTACTCCGCCCTATCGCAGATGATTTATAAACTGACTTCGGAAATGACGGCGGCGGGGTATGCCTATAAAATTGACACCGAGTTAAGGCCCGAAGGCAAGGCGGGCGAGTTGGTGCTTTCGATTCAAGGCTACGAAAAATATTTTCAGTCCCGCGCCAGAATCTGGGAGCAGCAAGCTTTGGTGCGGGCGCGATTTGTGGCGGGCAACGTTGAGGTCGGAAAAAAATTCATCCGCGCGGCGCATCAGTTCGTTTATCGGGACAAGTTTGAATACGCGTCGCTCATAGAAATATCGCGCCTGCGGGAAAGAATGGAACAGGAACTGGCGAAAGAATCGACAAAAGGCAAGAACGTAAAACTCGGCTTCGGCGGCTTGGCTGATATTGAATTCGCGGTGCAGATTCTTCAGTTGATGCACGGCAAAAAGTTTGCGCGCCTTCGACAAACCAACACGCTTTCCGCCCTGCAAAGTTTTGTGACTCCTGGATTGATTGACCAAAGCATCGCGGAAGAACTTCGCGACAGTTATCTTTTTCTAAGAAACTTGGAATGCGCTTTGCGGATTATTCACCAGACTCCCACCAACACTTTGCCGAAGGACAACAGAGAGACGGCATCTTTGGCGCGGTTACTCGGATACGAAGGGGACGCCGCCGAAACCCTTGCCGCCGCGCTACTCACCGATTATGATTGCCACACGCAACGGGTGCGAAAACATTACCGCAAAACTATCGGCAATCTTCTCCGCGCTCACTAACTCTTTGGTCGGCACGGTCGTCATCCCGCCGCGGTCGGCGCTTTCACTTCCCCGCGGGAGACGAATGTTTTGGAAAAAATAATGTCACGCGCCCGCGTGCAGTATCCGCGCTAGCGACTTTGATTGAGTTTGTAATCGATGCTATCCACCAACGCCTGCCAACTCGCTTCGATGATATTTTCGGAAACCCCCACCGTTCCCCATTTCGAATGACGGTCGCCGGATTCCACGAGCACTCTGGTTTTAGCGCGGGTGCCTTTTTTTTCCTCGAGGATGCGCACCTTGTAATCGCAGAGGTTGACTTCTTCGAGTTCCGGATAAAACTTGACCAAGGCTTTTTTGATGGCTTTGTCGAGAGCGTTGATCGGGCCGATGCCTTCCGCGGCAGAAACTTCTTGAACGCCATTGACCCGTAACTTGACGGTGGCTTCGGAGACGGAGTCTTCCTTCTCTTTGCGTTTTTCAACGATGACGCGGAAGCCGATGAAGTCGAAAAAAACTTCCTTTTGTCCTAACGCGTCACGCATCATCAAATCAAAAGAAGCCTCGGCGCCTTCATACTGAAAGCCCAGGTTCTCGGACTCTTTCAGCAATTTAAGAATTTGCTGGACCTTCGGGTCATCGTCATCCATCGCCAATCCATACTCCTTGGCTTTGTGAAGTATATTGCTTTTTCCGGAAAGGTCGGAAACCAGAATGCGCTGATGGTTGCCCACTTTTTCGGGTTGGACGTGTTCATAGGTTTGAGAATTTTTGCGCACCGCGCTGATGTGCACGCCGCCTTTATGAGCGAACGCGCTTTTCCCTACAAACGGTTGTTGGTTCCAATGCGCCTTGTTGGCTAACTCATCCACAAACGCGGAAATATTTTTCAGAGATTGCAGTTGTTCGTCGGTGATGCAGTCCACCCCCATTTTGATTTTCAAGTTGGGGATGATGGAAACCAGGTTGGCGTTCCCGCAGCGTTCGCCAATTCCATTGATGGTCCCCTGCACTTGCTCGGCTCCAGCTTGAACGGCGTTGATCGAGTTGGCGACCGCAACCTCCGCGTCATTGTGAGCATGGATTCCCATTTTTACGCCGACGGATTTTTTAACTTCTTCAAAGATCGAACGCACTTCGTGTGGTAGCGACCCGCCGTTGGTGTCGCACAGGATGATCCAGTCGGCTCCCGCTGATTCGGCTTCCTTCACGGCTTTGAGGGCGTAGCGCGGATTATTTTTGTAGCCATCGAAAAAGTGTTCGGCGTCGAAGAGAACTTCCTCGCGGCGTTTTTTCAAATAGGCGATGCTCTCGAAAATCATGCGCAGGTTTTCATCGAGACTGGTGGACAGCGCTTCTTTCACATGCAGGTCCCACGATTTCCCGAAGAGAGTCACCGCGCAAGTTTCGGTTTTCAGCAGGGCTTGCAGAACAACATCGTCCTCCACTTTTTTCTTCGGGTAACGCGTGCTGCCGAAGGCGGTGATCCGGGTTTGGGAAAAATTCGCCCGCCGCGCCTTCTCAAAAAAATCGACGTCTCTGGGATTTGATCCTGGCCAACCGCCTTCAACATAATGCACGCCGAGTTCGTCCAGTTTGTGGGCGATGCGGATTTTATCCTCGACGGTGAAGGAGATGCCTTCCGCCTGCGACCCGTCGCGGAGGGTGGTGTCGTATATTTTTATGGAACTCATATCTAAACCGCTTTCGTTTTTTTCGTGGTTTTTCTATTTGCTTTTTTCTTCGTGCCCGCAAGCGCAAAGGCGGTGTGCAAAGTGTTGACTGCCAGTCGGGAATGTTTTTGTTTGATGATGCAGGACACTTTGATCTCTGAAGTGCTAATCATCAATATGTTAATTTTTTGCGCCGACAAGGTTGCGAAAATTTGCGCCGCCACTCCGGAGTGACTGCGCATGCCGGCTCCGACAATGGAAATCTTCGCGATCTTCGCGTCGGAACTGACTTTATCGGCGCGGATTTTTTTTGCCACTTTGTTCATGATGGCCATGGCTTCGTCCAGTTCTTCCCGTTGCAACGTGAACGACAAGTCGGTGTGCCCTTGCTCGCTGACGTTCTGAACGATCATGTCAACGGAGATGGACGCATCCGCCAACGGCGCGAAAATACTGGCGGCGATGCCCGGTTGGTCGGGAACTTCCTTCAGGGTAATCTTCGCCTGGTTCTTGTCGCACATAATTCCGGAAACTACCGGGTGTTCCATATTCGCGTCCTCCTCGCAAATCAAAGTTCCCTTATCTCCCTCCTTGAACGAAGACTTGACGATTAGGGGCATCTTATATTTGTGGGCAAATTCCACGCAACGGGTTTGCAAAATTTTGGCGCCGAGACCGGCCATCTCTAACATTTCTTCATACGATACCACATCCAGCCTTCTGGCTTGCGGCACCATTCTCGGGTCGCAAGTATAAACTCCGTCAACATCGGTGCAGATTTCGCACCGCCGCGCACCTAACGCAACGGCCAACGCGACCGCCGAAGTGTCTGACCCGCCGCGCCCCAAAGTCGTCACGTCTCCTGCGGAATTGATGCCTTGGAATCCGGCGACCACAATCACATGATTTTCTCGCAGCATTTTGCGCGCCCGTTGCGCGTCGATATTTTTGATGCGGGCGCGGGTGTGGGTGCCGTCCGTTTGTAATCCGATTTGTCTCCCCGTCATGGAAATGGCGGGAAGGCCGCGGGCTTGCAGGGCGATGGTCAGCAGCGCGGTCGAGATGCGCTCGCCCGATGACAAGAGCAAATCGATTTCCCGCCGCGCCGGATTTTTCGACAGGCTTCGCGCCATCTTCAACAGTTTATCGGTTTCGCCCGCCATGGCGGAAACCACGACGACGACGTCGGCTCCGGCTCTCCGGACTTTGGCGATTCGGTCGGCAACGCGTTCGATTCGTTCCAACGTTCCCACCGATGTGCCGCCGTATTTTTGTACGATTAAAGATTTGCTCATAACTGGTTTGTCAGAAAAGCCGTCAACAAATCGGGCGCGTTGGAAAATGGTTTGCCCGTTTCTAAAAGTCGTTCGTCGTATTTGCCGTTGCTTCCTGCGGCGGCGACGTTACCGGCATCGGCGTTGACGGCGGCGGGATAAACCAGATAGGGCACCGGCGACCGGTCGTATTTCATCAACTGTGCGGAACTAACGTGGTTGACCACCACCATCATTTTTATATTTTCCATTGCCTCCATCGCCTGCGCCAAAGGTTTGATGACCGCCGCATCAAAATCCTCGATCATCAAAATCTTATCGTCGATGTCGCCTTTGAGCGAAACTTCTTCCCCCGCGGCGATGTGCAGAAAAACGACATCTTTGTTTTCTAGTTCCTTGAGCGCCGCGGAAACTTTTGCGGAATAATCCGTGTCGGAAAATCCGGTCGCCCCCGCCACTTCCACGACATCCATTCCGGTGAGTTTGCCGATTCCTTTCACCATCAAAGACGCGGAGATTAAGGCCGCGCTTTTTTCATACCGTTCTCGGAAGGACGGCGGGTTGGCGGCTTCGCCGTTGCCCCATAACCAGATGCTGTTCACCGCGTCTTTTTTTTCGGCGATGCGTTTTTTGTTGTAGGCGTGGTTATGAAAAATAATTTGCGCCTGATTCATCACGAAAACCAGTTTGCGCACCGCGTTTCCCTCTGGCATAAATTGGCGGATTCCTTCGCCGATGAGTTCGTTCGGCGGCGGCAACTTTTCTGCCAGCGGCGGAGTTTTTATAAACATCAGGTTATGATATCCGCCGCCGTGATGGAACGTAACCGGCGCGTCGACCACTTGTTCTTGCAACGCGTTTATGAGCAGACCAGAATCGGCGCGGGAAAGCCGCCCGCCGGTATAATCTTTCATCACCATATCGTCGTGGGTGGGCTGCAAGGTGATGAGGTCGCAACAGAGCGCGACCTCATCCGGCGCGGGTTTCACGCCCAATCCCAGCGCCGAAAGTTGAGCGTGACCCGAAAAATATTTTTTCGGATCGAGACCGAGAAGTCCCAGGCAAGAAACTTCATTTCCCAGATGCAAATCGTCGGGTATGGTTTGGACGGGCCCGCACGCGGCGTTTCGCGCCAAGGCATCCAGATTAGGAATGTCGGCCAACTGCAAAGGAGTTTGATTATTTTTTTCCGCGAGCGGCTTGTCCGTCAGACCCGCCACGATAACGATTAGGTGTTTCATTTTTTTCAGGAGTGAGGGGGATTGAGAATCCGAGTAACCGGGAACCCACGATTGTAACTTAATTTTTTCGTTTCCCCAACTTATTGAGAAACCCACGGCGGCGGCGAGACCAAACTTCATCGGCCAGATAGAGTTTGGCGCACGGCGACTTTCGTAGTAGTCGGCTTGCGGTAAGGTGATACCATGAGCCGCCTCGCCGCGTTACGGTTCGCGATGACGACGAAAACTTCGCGACGATGACGGCGGAAATTTTTCACGGCGGCGGCGAAAACTTTTCACGACGATGACGGCGGAAAACAACTTCACGATGACAAGTTTGTGGACGGGTGAACTGGGAGGGAAGGGATGATCGTCGTTACAGGTGGGGCGGGATTTATAGGCAGTGCTTTGGTGCACGGTCTTAATCGGAAAGGCGTTGCGGATGTATGGGTGGTGGATGAAGTTGACCATCCTGAAAAGCGGAAAAACTTGGACGCCCTTGCTTACTCGCGATGCGTTGGCAAGGATATTTTTTTGCGGGAAGTCGTGGGCTCAAAACTTCCTCCGTGTTCGGCGATTTTACACGCGGGCGCTTGCTCCTCGACAACGGAAACTAACGCAACTTATCTCCGCGAAAATAATTTTGAGTACACCCGCTCCCTCGCTCAATACTGCCTGAAGAAGGATGTGCGTTTCATTTATGCTTCCAGCGCCGCGACTTATGGTGACGGCGGGAATGGGTACTCGGACGACGAATCTCTGTTGGAAACGCTGGTCCCTCTTAATCTTTACGGAGCCAGCAAGCATCAGTTTGATTTGTGGGCGAAAGACGCCGGCGCGTTGAAGGACATCGTGGGGTTGAAATATTTTAACGTGTTCGGTCCGAACGAATATCATAAAGGTGATATGCAAAGTATGGCGCGCAAGGGTTTTTTGCAGGCGCGCGACGCGGGCGCTTTACACTTGTTCAAATCTTGCAAGCCCGAATATGGCGACGGGGAACAGGCGCGCGATTTTTTATATGTTCGTGACGCGGTGGCGATGACTTTATTTTTTCTGGAGCGCGAGGATATTGGAGGAATCTACAACGTCGGGGCGGGCAAGGCGAGAAGTTGGAACGATTTGGCTTCCGCGGTTTTTAAGGCGATGGATAAAAAAGTGAATATTAAATATATCGAGATGCCAGAATCTATCCGGGAACAATATCAATATCACACTTGCGCCGAAATGGAAAAGATACGGTCGGCGGGATACGCGCAGACGGTCACTTCTTTGGAGGAAGGAATTTCAGATTACGTTAAAAACTATTTGCTGCCCGACAAGCATCTCGGCTAACCCGCGTCGTTCATGGAGAATCGGGATCAACGGACTTTTTGCCCCATGATTTTTTCTAAAGTTGCGGTGGTGGAATAGCCTGCGACGACGGGCACAAGTTCAACTCTCGCCCCGTAGCCTTCGACGATTTCTCGGCCGACGACTTCATCGATTTTGTAGTCGTTTCCTTTCACCAGAATATCGGGCCTGATTTCGCGGATGAGTTTTTCCGGGGTGGTCTCGTCGAAAAGAATGATGTAGTCAACGTACTTCAAAGCGGAAAGAATGTCGCCGCGTTCTTTTTCATTTTTGATGGGGCGGTTTCCTCCTTTTAATTTTCTGACAGACTGGTCGGTGTTGAGTCCGACCACAAGAATATCCCCGAAGGATTTTGCTTTTTGCAGGAACTCGATATGCCCGCCGTGAATAATGTCGAAGCAACCGTTGGTGAGTACCACTTTTTTATCCGTGCTCTTCGCCATGCTGATGATGGTTTTCAACTCCGCGAGTTTCATGACGGTATGAGAGGCGTGCAACATTTCTTGGTGCAGAAACTCGTTGATTTCTTCCAAGGTTACCACCGCGGTTCCCACTTTGCCGACGACAACACTGGCGGCCATGTTTGCGAGCCACGCGGCTTCGCGGTAACTGAAACCCACGAACACGGCCATGCTAAAAACGCTGATCACCGTGTCGCCGGCGCCGGTAACGTCGAAAACTTCTTTGGCCACGGTGGGGATGGATACGAATTCCTCTTTGCTTTGATACAGCGACATGCCGTCTTTCCCAAGTGTGATGAGGACGGCTTCCGCCTGCGTCAAGTTCAACAGATATTCGGCGGCGCGGCCCAGGTCTTGTTTATCCCTAATCTTGATGGGGACCGAGCGCGCCACTTCTCTTTCATTTGGAGTGATGACGGTGGCGCCTTTGTATAGGGAGAAGTCCGAACTTTTGGGATCGACGATGACCGCTTTTTTTGATTTCTTGGCGCGGCGCAAAATGGTCTTAATAATTTTTTCGGTCAGGATGCCTTTGTGGTAATCGGAGCAGATAATCCCGTCGACGCCGGGAATAATCTGGTTGATATATTGAATCAACTTTTTTTCAGTTTCCTCGGTGATGGGACGGTTGTCTTCTTTATCAATCCTCAATATCTGCTGGCTGTGGGCGATGATTCTTATTTTAGAAGTCGTGGGGCGATGAACGAACCGAAAAATTCCTTCGGTTTGAATCGCTCGCTCGTGGATCATTTGTAAAAGTTTATCGCCTTTTTCATCCTGCCCAATGGCGCCGCAAAGATGAACTTCGCACCCGAGGCCAACCAAGTTATTGGCGACGTTGGCGGCTCCCCCCAAAGCCAAGTTTTCGGAACGCGTTTCCAGAACGGGGACGGGAGCCTCGGGAGAGATGCGGTTCACCTCGCCCCAGATATATTCGTCCAGAATTAAATCGCCGACGATGAGAATTTTCGGTCGGGCATTGTTGTTGAAAAAATATTTAAACTTTTCTTTCATCTACAAATCTTCTTCAATGAGTTCGCAAATTATATGCCCGATGGTGATATGTACTTCCTGGATTCTAGCCGTGTCGCGGGAAGGGATGACGATGGACAAATTTGCGACCTCGCGGATTTTACCGCCGTCATTCCCCAGCAATCCGATGGTCTCCGCGCCGATGGCGTTTGCTTTCTTCAACGCCCGCGCAACATTTTCCGAGTTGCCGCTGGTGCTGATTCCCATCACCGCGTCGTTCTTTTGCGCCAAGGCTTCGAGTTGTCTTTCAAAAATTGTTGCAAAGCCGTAATCGTTTCCCAAAGCCGTCAGCGCGGACGTGTCAACCGTGAGGGCGATGGCGGGAATCGCCCGCCGCTCTTTTTTGAATCTTCCGATCAATTCCGCGGCGATGTGTTGGGAGTCGCCCGCGCTACCGCCGTTGCCCATTAGTATCAACTTGCCGCCTTTTTGCAGGCGGGCTTTGATGCGGTTCGCGGCTTCGAGAATATCTCCCGCGAGGGTGTCGGCGACGACCCTTTTCAAATCGGCGCTGGAATAAAGAAAATCTTTAACTCGTTGCATAGTTCATCTTGCAAAAAATTTCATCGAGAAAACATTTATGGCGTGCGGGATATATTTACAGCAAGCCGCCGTCGGCAAAACTAAAAAACTCATTGCCCCCGATGATGATGTGGTCAACCATATGTATCCCGATAATTTTCCCGGTTTTGTTCAGCCGGTGGGTAATTTCAAAATCCTGCTGGCTGGGAGCGGGGTCTCCGCTTGGGTGATTATGGATTAAGGCGAAGGATGCCGCGGATTCCCGAATCGCGGGGATCATGACTTCCCTTGGATGAACGATGCTGGCATTCAAACTTCCTTCCGAGATGGTCAGGTCTTTAATATATTGCAGTTTGAGATCTAAGAGCACGATTTTCACAATTTCTTTTTTTAGGTTTTTCAGAAAAGGGGAAAACTGATCTACAAAGGCTTGGCTGGATCTTAGTTTAATTTTTGTGCTTTTGGGTTTTGAAGCCATGCGCTTTCCCACTTCCAAGGCGGCTTTGATTTGTGCCGCCTTCGCCGCGCCGATGCCTTTTATCTGACACATTTCGGTTACCGTCGCTTGGTCCAGATTTTCCAAAGCGCCAAACGTGTTGAGCAGGTCGCGGCTTAATTCTACCGCATTTTTTTTTGCGCGCTGGTCGCCGGACCCGATGAGGATTCCCAACAGGTGCGCGTCGGACAAAGTATTGCTTCCATACTTAATCAATCTTTCGCGCGGGCGTTCGTCTTCTGGCCAGTGCTTTATGGACGTTAAATTTTTTTTTGGCATGTTGATGTCCCGGGATTTCAGGTTCGCAGTTGTTCCTTAAAATATTTTAGAGTTGCGCGCAAGCCCTTGTCCAATCCGACCACGGGCTCCCAGTTTAAATATTTTTTTGCGCGGGTGATATCGGGTTGCCGAATTTTTGGGTCGTCCTCCACCGCGGCGGTGTGGGCGATTCTACTCGCGCTGTTCGTCGCTTGCAAAATTTTATCGGCCATTTCTTTCACCGTCATTTCATCGGGACTGCCAAGGTTGACGGGTGCATTCTGGTCTGAAACTAAAAGGCGGTAGATGCCTTCGATGAGATCCGATATGTAGCAAAAGCTTCGCGTCTGCGAACCTTCTCCGTAAATCGTTACATCTTTTCCCGTGAGCGCCTGTCTTAAAAAATTAGGAATAGCCCGGCCATCATTGATCCTCATGCGTGGCCCATAGGTATTAAAAATGCGGCTGATCTTGGTGTCGAGCCGATGCGTTCTGTGGTAGGCCATGGTGATGGCTTCGGCGAAACGTTTGGCTTCGTCATAAACACCACGCGGTCCGATGGGGTTCACGTTGCCCCAATATTTTTCCGGCTGCGGATGAATCAGCGGGTCTCCATAAACTTCGGCGCTGGAAGCGAGAAAGAAAACGGCGCCTTTGGTTTTTGCCAGACCCAGAGCGTTATGAGTTCCCAACGCGCCGACTTTAAGGGTTTGGATGGGAAAATCCAAATAGTCCATCGGGCTGGCGGGGGACGCAAAATGAAGAACGTAATCCAGCGCGCCTTTCACATTGATAAACTCGGAAACGTTGTGTTCCACAAATTGAAACTTATCGCTTTTTATGTCGGCGATATTATCTTTGGACCCGGTAATAAGATTATCCATGCAGACGACTTCATGGTCTTTACGCAGAAGGTATTCGCATAAATGCGAACCGAGAAAACCCGCGCCGCCGGTGACTAATGTTCTTGGCATGTTTGTCTCAAGATTGATTTGCAACCGGCGTTGGGTCAAACAGGATTCCCCGTTCAATTTTGTAGCCAGCCAAAAAACTTTTTGCCGACATACTTTTTTTCCCCTCCGGTTGAAGTTCGGTGATGACCAAACGGTCTTGCCCGGTGCCGACCTCAATGCCCACGCCGGTAACCCGCGCGACTTGTCCGGGGCTATCATCGGGGGCTCCGCCGGTGACTTGTGCTTTCAATATGCGTAAGCGTTTTTTGTTGAGCAAGGTGTAGGCTCCCGGCCACGGGGTGAGTCCCCGCACCTGATTCCAAAGGCTGGTGGCGGGCTGTTCCCATTTGACCAACCCTTCTTCCTTTTTCAGTTTCGGCGCATACGTTGCGCGACCGTGATCTTGCGGGGTGGGCAGCAACGTATTTTCTTCAAGCCGCTTGAGGGTTTCGAGTACCAAAGTTCCCCCCATCTCCGACAAAGTGTCGTGCAGAGTTTGCGCGTCATCGGTCTTATGAACAGGCGTTTCTTGCGCGAGCAAAATGTCTCCAGTATCCATGCCCTTGTCCATCATTATGGTGGTGACGCCGGTGCGGGTGTCTCCATTGAGAATAGATCTGTGGATGGGCGCTGCGCCGCGATATTTCGGCAGGAGGGACGAGTGCAGGTTGATGCAGAACTGCTTGGGAATTTCGAGAAAGGCTGCGCTCAATATTTGCCCGAAAGCAACCACGATGACGGCGTCGGGTTGGTTTTGATTCAGCGACCGGATAAACTCCGGAGCGTTGACCGTTTCGGGTTGCAGGACGGGAAGACGAAAGTCCAACGCAATTTGTTTCACCGGCGACACGAGAAGTTTCCGCCCCCGCCCCTTTGGCCTGTCGGGCTGGGTGACGACTGAGAGTATGGAGTGCGAAGAACAGTGCAGAGTTTTCAGTGTGGGCAACGCGAATTCTGGCGTCCCCATAAATACGATGTTCATGCATCCTGCTCTTTGATTTTCTTTTTGAATTTTCGTTTAAGAATGTCGCGCTTCATTTTTCCCAGGTTGTCCCAAAATAAAATTCCGTTCAAATGGTCCATCTCGTGTTGAAAGGCTCGCGCCAAATATCCGTGGGCTTCTTCGCGGATTTCGTTCCCGTCCAAATCGTAACCTTTGATTTCAATCTGACTGGCGCGGTTCACTTCCGCGACGACATCGGGAATGCTCAAGCAACCTTCTTCCCCAAGCGCGCTACCTTCCATGGCGGTGATTTCCGGATTGATCACGGCGATGAGGTTTTCCTTGTCGGTCCCGACGCCGATGTTGATCACAAACATGCGGCGCGGCAAACCGATTTGGTTGGCGGCGAGTCCGACCCCCGGCGCGGCGCGGATGGTCTCCACCATATTTCCCGCGACGGTGACTAACTCGCCGTCGATATTTTCAACGGGCAAACAGGTTTTTCTCAAGACCGGGTCCAAACAATTTTTGATCGTCAGCAATGCCATACTTCGTCTACAAACCTTCCGTGTAAGCCCGGCAAAGCCGGACGATTCTTCGCGCAATATTTTCCACAACGCAAAAGCGCAACGCGAATCCGCAACGCAAAAAGGAGGATACCACGCTACTTGCTTCCATGGCTAGCGGCGGCGGTTATCCGTTTGGTGAAGGCGTCACGTCCTTCCAAAATTTCAATTTCGGTCACCACTTTCAGCAACGGCAAAGAAAATTTTATCCCCTTGAGTTTGACCGCGTCTTTTTCTGTGACCAAAAGAAACCGCGCCCCTTCTTGCGCGGCGCGGGTTTGCAATTCTTCAACATCCCGCGAAGTGTAAGGATGATGATCGGGAAAGGCTCTGAAAAATTTTAGTTGCGCCTGCGCGTCCAGCAACATCTGTCGGAAACTTTCCGGTTTTGCAAGTCCGCAAAATGCGGCGACCGGCGCATTTTTTAACACCGCCGCGCTCAACACTTCATCGTCATCAACACGGATTATGCAACTCAGGCGTTGCCGCATTTTAATTTTGGGGACGGAACTCGGGATGCGCGGATCAAAATTGCCGGGCTTTTGGGAACAGCGGGTGAAGCAGATTATGTCCGCCCTGCCTGCTTCTTCGGGGGGTTCGCGTAGTTCGCCGGCGGGAAACAAATTGCCGTTGCCGAGCGGCGCGGAATAATCGACGAGCAAAATATCCAAGTCGCGGTTCAAAGCCAAGTGTTGGAAACCGTCGTCGAGAATCAGCGTGTCCGCGCCAAAATTTTCAAGCGCATATTTCCCCGTTCGGCAACGGTTCGCCCCGGTTAGAATCGGGACGCCTTTAAGTTTTTCCGCCATCATGACCGCTTCGTCGCCAACCTGTTCCGCGGCAAGGAGCGTCCGTTTTCCATCGCAGACAACATTCACCGCGGCTTTGGATTTTCCGCCATACCCGCGGCTGAGGATGGCGGGTTTGAGCCCGTCGTCTCTGAGCATTTCGGCAATCATCATCACGACCGACGTTTTCCCCGTTCCCCCCAGCGTGAGGTTGCCAACGCTGATTACCCGACCGTCGAGGCTACGGCGGGGGAACACTCCCGACTTGTAAGCACGGCGGCGGAAACGGTAGCCCAGCAAATAAAATAGGGAGACGAGTTTCAAGATTGCGAAGGCCGGGAACCAGTACCATTTGCGCTCGGGCGATACGATTTTGTAGAAAAGTTCGGACACAATTTTCATCCAAGTTTGCAACGAATCAGGAGTATACTCCCCGCGACATGGGTTTTTTGTACTATATTATAGTCGGTACGTTGCTACTTTTTGCCGCGCCCTTCATCATTTTACGGGCGCTGATTTCTTCCTCTTTCCGCAATCAGATTAAAGCAAGGACGGCGGGCGCCGCTTCGTTGCCGGAGTTGCGGGGCACGCTATGGATTCACGCCGCGTCGGTCGGCGAAGTCCGCCTGGCCAAAACTTTCATCGCGGGTCTCGTAAAAGATGGAGAGTCGCGCCCGATTGCTCTGTCCACTTTTAGTCCCACCGGTTACGCGTTGGCGCGGGAGGAAAACTTACCGAACGTATTCCGCCTGCCGCTGGATTTTCCCGTTTGGTTGAATCCAGTTTTTGATCGGATACGTCCCGCCAAACTGATTTTGCTTGAAGCGGAATTATGGCCCGGCCTGTTGCGTCAATGCAAACGCCGCGGCATCCCCGTCGTCCAAGTGAACGGCAGGGTCTCGGAAAAATCGGCGCGGCGATATGGAAAGTTTGCGGCGTTTTTTTTGTGGATGACGGAATCGGTGCAGCAGTTTTCTGTGCGGTCGCAGACGGATGCCGACCGATTGTTGCAACTCGGCGTCGCGAAGGAAAAAGTCCGCGTGACGGGCAACATAAAGTTCGATGCAACTTCCACGCAGAAGGACGGCGACGGTTTTCATCCTAAGTGGAAAACGGATTGCGCGATTTTGGTTTTTGGTTCAACTCGCCCGGGAGAGGAAGGTCCCGTGATGGAAGCGTTGGTGAAACTCCAAAAAAAGTTTCCGAACACGGTCGGCGTGATCGCCCCCAGACATATGCAAAGATGCCGCGAGGTCGAAGACTTGGTGCGTGAGTTCAACGTGGATTACACCTTGCTTTCGCAACTGGAAGATTTGACGAACTGGACGGGCTCCATATTGTTGGTGGACAGTTTGGGAAAACTCAACGCCTTTTACAAGTGCGCAACCGTGGCCTACGTCGGCGGCGGATTCAATCCCCGCTTCGGCGGCCATAACATTCTCGAGCCGGCGAGATTGGGGAAGCCGGTCTTGTTCGGCAAATTCATGCACAACTTTGAAGAAGAAGCGAAACTTCTCGCGCAGTCCGGCGGCGGCATTCAAATGCAAAGTATCGATGAACTTTATCCCGTGTTAAATCGCCTGCTCCAAGATTCCGACGAACGCCGCAAACTTGGTCGGTCTGCGGAACGAATCATAAAAGCCAACAGCGGCGCGTTGCTTCGGAACATCAAACTCATCCGCTAAACATCGATGATTTTTCTCTACCACCTGCTATCCATTTTTCTGGGAGTCCTGTTGGTTCCGCTGTTCTCGCTGACAACTTTGTTCTCCGCGCACAAGTGGAAAGGGTTGGCTCACCACTTCGGATGGGTTCCCGCGAAAACGCGGCGGAGCGAAAGAACCCTTTGGTTGCACGCCCTCTCGATGGGGGAAGTGGTCGCCGCCACGCCCGTGCTCAAACAAATCCGCGCAGAAAACCGCGACGCATACATCGCCCTTTCCGTCACCACCGACTCCGGCTACGCGGCGGCGCGCAAACTTGATTTCGTGGACGGCGTTTTTTTTCATCCGCTGGATTGTCTGCCGTTCACCCAACTGGCTTTGCGTCGAATCAACCCGGACGTTTACGTTGTCACCGACACCGGATTTTGGCCCGGCTTGATCGATTTGTTGCACAGAAAAAACGTGCCGACTTTTTTATTCAATGGCCGCATCTCCGCGCGAACCGTCCGGCGGTATCTCCGCGCGGGCTCGCTCTTCAAAGAAACTTTCCAAAAGTTCCGCCGACTCTGCATGCAAAATCCCGACGGCGAAAAAGCCGCGCGGGCACTGGGCGTGAGACCGGAACAGATTGCGGTGATCGGCGATTCAAAATACGATGCGTTGCAACCGATGACCGACGACGAGAAAGAACGGTGTCGGCGGGATTTCAAACTGACGGCGGGCGCGCCGATATGGATCGCGGGAAGCACCCACGCGGGCGAGGAAGAAATAATCTTAGCCGCGCATCGGCGATTGATGGCGAAACACCGCGGCTTGGTTTTGATTCTCGCGCCGCGAAGAATGGAACGGGCGGACGCCGTCGCCGCCCTGCTTAAAAAGCAAAACTTTTCTTTCGCCCGCCGCTCGTTGTTGGAGCGCGCGGAATCTGTTTCCGTCGTCCTGCTCGACACGATGGGGGAGTTGGCAAAAGTTTATGCGCTGGGGGAAATTGCATTTGTCGGCAGAAGTTTGGTCGCGCCGGGCGGGGGGCACAGCCTGATAGAACCGCTGTCTCACGGTCTCGCCGTGTTGCACGGTCCTTATGTTGAAAATATCCGTCACGTTTCGGAAACAGCGCGCGAGCAAGGGATGGTTTTTCAGGTGACCAACTCCGAAGACGTCGCGCAAAAAGTTCATGCTCTGTTGGAAAATATTTCTCATCGCCGCGAGATTACCGAACGGGCAAAAATTTTCGTCGCCCGGCAACGCGGCGCTTCCAAAAAAATGGCGGCGATTATCGGCGAATATCTGCGGCGTTAATCCCCGCTCATCGCGACGACGGCGGTGACGATGACGGCGGCGGAGTGTGGTAACATCCGTGGCTTCATCATTGCGTCAACCCTTCAAATAGGTCGCGTTCGTCCCATGATTCCTTACGATCCCAGTTCCATCGAAGCCAAATGGCAGGCGTACTGGGAGCAACACAAAGCGTTTAAGGTTGAGCAGGATTCGTCCAAAAAGAAATACTATTTGTTGGAAATGTTTCCCTACCCTTCCGGCAGAATCCACATGGGACATGTGCGCAACTACACCATCGGCGACGCGTTGGCGCGGTTCAAACGGATGCAAGGCTACAACGTCATCCACCCTTTAGGTTGGGACGCATTCGGCATGCCGGCGGAGAACGCCGCCATCAAAAACAAAACTCACCCCGCTCAATGGACGGGCGAAAATATTCGCGCCATGCGAAAACAGATTAAGGCGTTGGGACTCAGTTACGACTGGGACCGGGAGATCGCCACTTGTCATCCCGGCTATTACAAATGGAACCAATGGTTTTTTCTGCGCTTCTTGGAACGAGGCATCGCGTATCGAAAAAACTCCACCATCAACTGGTGCGAAGAATGCAACACGGTGCTCGCCAACGAACAAGTTGTGGACGGCGGTTGCTGGCGGTGCGACAACGAAGTTCTGCAAAAACAGCAAGAGGGTTGGTTCTTTAAAATTACCGACTACGCCGACCGCCTTTTGGAAGGCTGCAAAACCCTCGCCGGAAAATGGCCCGAGCAAGTGTTGACCATGCAGACAAACTGGATCGGCAAAAGTTTCGGCGCGGAAGTGGATTTCAAAATCCAGCAACGCGACGAGGCGATTAAAATATTCACCACCCGTCCCGACACTTTGTACGGAGCCACGTTCATGGTGCTGGCGCCGGAACACCCGCTCACCGAAAAATTATCGCGCGGCACCGAGCAAGAAAAATCCGTCGCGGCGTTCGCGCAAAAGATAAAGCGGCAAGACACCGTCGCCCGCGCCAGCAACAAGGAAGGCGTGTTCACCGGAGCCTACGCCGTGAATCCCTTGACGGGAGAATCCATCCCCGTGTGGACGGCAAACTTCGTGCTCATGGGTTACGGCACCGGCGCGATCATGTCCGTCCCCGCTCACGACCAGCGGGATTTAGATTTCGCCCGCCAATATCATTTGCCCGTCCGGGTCGTCATCCAACCTGCAACGCGCTCGCTGAACGCGGACACCATGACGGCGGCATTCACATCCGACGGCGCGATGGTGCGCTCCGGAAATTTCGACGGCATGGTCGGACAAGACGCCCGCCGCGCGGTTTGCGAATTTTTGGAACGAGAAGGCATCGGCAAAGCCACGGTCAATTATCGGCTGCGCGACTGGGGAGTTTCTCGGCAACGATACTGGGGGACGCCCGTCCCGGTTATCCATTGTCCCACCTGCGGCATCGTTGCCGTTCCCGAAAACCAGTTGCCGGTCGAGTTGCCCCTCGACGCACAACTGGGAAAAAGTGGGCAGTCGCCTTTGCACGAAATGGAATCCTTTTACAAAACTTCCTGCCCGCAATGCGGAAGCGATGCCCGCCGTGACACGGACACGCTGGATACTTTCGTTTGTTCGTCGTGGTATTTTTTCCGCTACACTTCGCCGCGATTGGAGGACGCTCCTTTCCGCAAAGAGAGCAGCGATTACTGGATGCCGATCGACCAATATGTCGGCGGCATCGAGCACGCCATTTTGCATCTTCTGTATTCCAGATTTTTCAACTTGGTGTTCCGCGATCTTGGAATGACGCAGGCGCCGGAACCCTTTGCCCGCTTGCTGGCACAGGGTATGGTCATCAAGGACGGCGCGAAAATGTCGAAGTCCAAAGGGAATGTCGTGGACCCGGACGAAATCATCCGCGCCTACGGTGCCGACACCGCGCGGATATTTATCCTGTTCGCCGCGCCGCCCGCGAAAGATTTGGAATGGAGCGACCAAGGTGTCGAGGGGGCGTCACGATTTTTGCATAGAGTTTGGCGCATCGTCGGCGAATTTGTCGAAGACATCAAAACCGCGAAATTGCCGCCGCCATCTTTTACGACCGCGGTTCCCGAAATCAAAACGCTGCGGCGAATGACCCACATCACGATAAGACGGGTGACGGAAGACATCGCCACAAGGATGCAATTCAACACTGCGATCGCGGCGATTATGGAATTGGTCAATCATCTTTTCGGTTTCAAGGAATGGTGGGAGAAGCAGGAAAACCGCGGCGATACGCGGATGGCTCTGCGCGAATCTTTGGAAACTTTGGTGCTGACGCTGTCGCCGTTCGCGCCGCATATCGCGGAAGAATTAGGGTCGCTGATGGGACTTCCTAAAACTTTACATCGAACGACTTGGCCACAATACATCGCGGCGTTGACGCGCACCGACGAAATATTGATTGTCCTTCAGGTCAATGGTAAAGTGCGGCAGAAAATTTCCGTCGTGTCGGGTATCAGCGATGACGATTTGAAAACCCGTTCCCTCGCAGACCTGAAAATCAAGGAATGGACGCGGGGCAAAGAGGTCAAAAAAGTCATCGTCGTTCCCAAAAAACTTGTGAACATCGTCGTCCGATGAAACCACTCCGACCGCCGTTTGAACTTTGGCTCCTGCTCGCCCTGCTCCTTAACGGCTGCGGGTATCAACTGGCGGGAACTAGTTCATCCCTGCCGCCGCATTTGACGACGCTCGCCATACCCGTGTTCACCAACAGTTCCTCGGAGCCGGAAATTCACCGGGAATTGACAAGCGCCGTCGTTGATTCTTTCATCGCCGACGGACGGTTGAAAATTGTTCGGCAAGGCGATGCCAGCATGGTGATGAAGGGCAACCTTTTTCACTATGACTTGCGCGCCGTCGCCTTCGGCGCCGATGACTTCGCCTCGGACTACATCGTCAAACTCGGCGTGGAGATTGAAGTGCTCGACGAAGTTCACGACACGTACTATGTAAAAAACAAGTTCATAACCGAATGGGATTACCGAGCCACCGCCGAAATCATCGACACAGAAGCCGCGCGGTTTGTTGCTCTGGAAGAAGCCTATAAAGAATTGGGCAACCGTTTGGTGAGCCTGCTCATCGACCAGTTTTAATCCTTGAATATTTGAAACACGGAATTATTTGGAATAGCAAAAGTTTATGACAAATGCCATCCCCAAGCGAAACACTAAAACGTTAGGTCGTTTGTCGCCCAGTGACAAAAAACGTCTGGAAAAATTTCTAAACTACTTGGAAAAAGAGGCGTTGTTGTTTATGGGTTATCCGTGTTCTGAGGCATATAATTACTCTGAACTTAATGCGCTTTTTTCTTACAGCATCAATAATGTCGGCGACCCATTTCAAAAAAGTAATTACCATTTAAATACCCATCATTTTGAGCAAGAGGTGATTGAGTATTTTAAAAAATTAACAACGGCGCCGCATAAAAGTTGGGGCTACGTTACTAACGGCGGCACCGAGGGGAATTTATACGGACTTTATTTGGCCAGGGAATATATCGGTAGCGATGCTGTCGTTTATTACTCCCAAGATTCGCATTACAGCGTGATTAAAAATATTAGAATTCTGAACATTAAAGAACAAGTAATTGCGCGGCAAAAAAATGGTGAAATAGATTACGATGATTTAGCAGAAAAAATTCTGCAAAATAAAAGCAAAAAAATTATCATCAACGCGAACATCGGCACGACGATAACCGGTGCTATCGATCAAGTTTCAAAAATTAAAAAAATATTGCGCCGCTTAAAAATTAACAAATATTATATCCACGCCGACGCCGCTTTTTTTGGCATGATTTTGCCTTTTTTAGATAAGGTGCCAGCATTCGGTTTTGATACCGGAATTGATAGCATTGCCATCAGTGGCCACAAAATGATTGGCTCACCGCTACCTTGTGGCATCGTGCTTGTGCGCTCAAAGTATATGCGAAGCATTAGCAGTCCCATTGAATATATCGGCAGCATTGACGACACGATCACAGGCTCCAGAAATGGTATTACGCCGATGTATCTTTGGTATGCTCTGCGCACTACTTCTCATGATGATTTTTGCGAGCGCGTCCAATCTTGTTTTGAAAATGCCGACTATACAATCGCCAAATTAAATGCACTAGGACTCAATGCCTGGCGCAATACTTATTCCTTCATTGTGGTGTTTGATGCGTGCGCGCCCAAAGTACTTTCCAAATGGCAAATTGCTGTGAGCGGTAACTTGGCGCATCTTATCCCAATGCCGCATATTACTAAGACAGGGATCGATCATTTTATTGACGAAATCAAAAACACTTAGGAAGTATTAACACTTCTGCCAGACAGCGTGACCCCCGACAATTTAATCCTGAAAATTTCCGAAGGACAAACGGCGCCTTTCTATTTTCTTCACGGCGCGGAAACTTTTTATCAAACCGAAATCATCCGCGCGCTAATCAAAAAATGGATCACCGAAGACAATCGCGAATTTAATCTGGAAACTTTTGACGCCCGGGAAAGCACGGTCAACCACTGGTTGGAGTCGGCGAAAACTTTTTCTTTCATGGGCGGAACGAAGTTGGTGGTGGTACGCAATCTGCACGAAGCCGTCCCGCAAGACCAAGCCGCCCAAGCCCTCATCGACTACGCGCAGTCGCCCGTTGCCGAAACCTGCGTAGTTATCACCGCCGACAAAGCGGACCGCAAACGAAAATTATTCAAGACACTGACCGCGCTGAAAACCGCCGTCGCCTGCGAAGCACCTAAAGAAAACGAACTGGCAACTTGGCTGCAGAAACAGGCGGGCGCGACAGGTTATTCGCTATCCCCGGACGCGGCGCGATTTCTGGTCAACCGCGTCGGCGCGCGGCCGGGAATCTTGGCGAAAGAATTGGAGAAGACTCTCCTCTACGCGGGGGAAAATAAATCCGTCGCAGAAAAAGATGTCGCCGAAGTGGTGGGAGAAAGCAAACTGGAAAATGTTTTCGCCCTCACCGATGCGTTGAAAATAAAAAATCCGGAACGGGCTCTTCGCCTGCTCAACAACCAAATCGACCACGGCGAAGAACCCATAAAAATCTTAGGCACCATAGCCTGGCAACTGCGCATAATCTGGGAGGTGAAACATCACCAGCAAAAAAACTTGTCGTCCGATCAAATTGCGAAAGCAATGGGAGCCAATCCCTACGTGGTCGGAAAAGCGTTGCAACACACTCGCCGGTTCAGCGTGCAACAACTGCGCCGCGGATATTCAGCGTTGGTGCAAGCCGACAGAAGTTTGAAGTCCACCACCAAAAATCCCGCGGCGGTGATGCAAACTTTAATCATCACCCTCTGCCACTAAACCATCGCGCCGACGGTGATGATGACGCGGGGACGATGATGCCGACGGCGGTGACGGCAACGACGCAACGCTTCACGCATCGGGAAAAAATCAAACCCGCGCCACTCTTCGTCGCGCCGCGTGATATGATTGCGCGCGGTAACTTTTCTAACAGGAGCGTCCATGCCCGAGCCTTCCGAATACGATAAGAGCGGCGTTTCCAATCACGGCGCCGCGACCGCGCTTTCGGGTTTACTCAAACACATATCGCCGACGCGAAAATTCAGCGACCGCTATCCGCTCGCCGCGGACATCGGCTATTTCGCCAACGTCATAGACATCGGCAACGGCGCCGGCATCGCCTTCGGCACCGATGGAGTCGGGACGAAAATCATCGTCGCCGAACTGCTCGGTCGTTACGACACCATCGGCATCGACTGCGTCGCCATGAACGTCAACGATGTCATTTGCGTCGGCGCGCGGCCAGCGAGCATGGTGGATTACATCGCCTGTTCGCACACCGACCCGCAAGTTTTTGACCAGTTGGGACGCGGCTTGGCGGAAGGCGCGCGGCAAGCGGGCATCAGCATTTCCGGCGGCGAGGTTTCGCAGATTAAGGAAATCATTTCCGGCATCGACCTCATCGGCGCTTGCATCGGTCACGTCCCCATCAACCAAATCAACATCGGAAAAAAAGTTCGCCCGGGAAACTTAATCGTCGGCTTGGCTTCCAGCGGCATACACTCGAACGGATTAACTTTAGCGCGCCGCGTGCTGTTGGGCGAAAGCATGGAAGAACAAAAATCGCGCGTCAACAATTACGAAAAACTTTTGGGACAAACTCTCGGCGAAGCATTGTTGCAGCCCACCCGGATTTATGTAAAACCAGTTTTGCAAATGCTCGACTCGGGGATAGACCTCAACGCGATAGTCCACATCACCGGCGGCGGACTCTGCAACCTGAACCGAGTAGCGAGCGACAACATCCGTTTCGTCATCGACACCTTGCAATCGGTCCCCGCAATTTTCAATCTCATTCAAGACCGCGGCGCGGTGAGCGATGCGGAAATGTTTGAAGTGTTTAACATGGGCACCGGTCTCTGCCTCGTCACCGAAGGCGACGGGGAAGTCGAAGCCATCAGCAAAATCTGCGCAGAGCACGACCTCCCGTGTCAAGTCATCGGTCGGGTCGAAAGCCACGCGGGGAAAGAAGTAACGCTCCCGCAAAAAAAACTCACCGGGAAAAACAACAACTTCAAAAACACTTGATCAATTTCGCCGCGGCGAATTATAAATACGCCGATAAAATCCAGGAATTGCACATAAAAATTCTGCACATTCTAATCGAGCTGATCGAAAGGTCTTTTTTCCCGCAAAACTATTCTGATAATTAAGGCACGATACGACATGAATATAAACTCGGAACCGAAGGCAAAGAAAACGCCGCAGCCTGCCGATCGA
>DKID01000002.1 GCA_002454045.1 Nitrospina sp. UBA6727
AGGACCTACTGATTAAGAGTCAGTTGCTCTGCCAGTTGAGCTAACGGCCCCTCTTTATATTTCGTACGAAAGCGGCGCGGGTCATTCTAACGAATCCGTTTCGGGCTGGCAAGTTGCGCGGTTAACTCTTCCCGAAGATTAGGGCGAGCGCGTTGTATTGCGCCGCGCTGATGGTCGCGGAAAGTCCGCCTGCTAGTAACGACAAGAATAGAAATCGGTAGGCTCGGTTTTTGTCTTCGCGCATTTCCACGATGTCGATCAGGAATGACACGAAGATCAACGCAAAAAATATCACCTTGGCTATATCTGGAAAAACGGATTCCGCCGCCTGGGCTGCTGCTGTCTGGAGAAGCACGGAGCGTTCCTGAAAAATGCCGATGCCGTAAAGTCCTATCAGCAAAAATGCCCAGACCTGACGCAGAAGTATTTTTGTTTCTTCCAAGTTGTAATCGGCCACAAAACCTCAGCAATTTTTTTGAAGGCTATGGTATAATTTTGTTCACGCTTACAGCAAAATTTTTTGCGCCCCCGCTGGGGGTTTTAGATGGTGATGAAAATTATTCACGTCGCCGATTTTTTTAAGGAAGGAGCAGGTTATGGCTATCAGATTAGGAGATACCGCGCCGGACTTCACGGCAGAAACCACTGCGGGAACGATTGAGTTTCATAAATATCTGGGCGACAGTTGGGGAGTTTTGTTTTCTCATCCCAAAGACTACACCCCGGTTTGCACTACGGAATTGGGGCGGGTTGCCAATTTGAAAAATGAATTTGATAAGCGTAGCGTAAAAGTTCTCGCTTTGAGCGTGGACCCTGTGGATTCGCATAAAGGATGGATCAATGACATTAACGAAACCCAAAGTTGCACGGTGAACTTTCCCATCATCGCCGACCCGGACAAAAAAATTTCGGAGATGTATGACATGATTCATCCGAACGCGATGAACAACTTGACCGTCCGCTCCGTTTTTATCATCGCGCCGGACAAGACGGTGAAACTGACGATTACCTATCCCGCGTCAACGGGGAGAAACTTCGCCGAGATACTTCGCGTCATTGATTCACTGCAACTCACCGCCAATTATCAAGTGGCCACGCCGGTCGATTGGAAACACGGCGATGACTGCGTGGTCATTCCCGCAATCAAGACGGAAGATATTCCCGCAAAATTTCCCAAGGGACACAAAGTAATCAAACCTTATTTGCGCACCACGCCGCAACCCGACTTATAGTCGGCGTTGGTTTTCCCAGCCTGGGCGGGCAGAAATGTCCGCGCCAGGTTTTGTTTTTCACACCATGAACAATCAAAAATCCCTGGGGCAAATTTCATATTTGATCCAACTGTTAACCGACCGGGACGCACTTATCCGACAAAAGGTTCGCGACCAGTTGATTGATTTTGGGGAAGACGCGTTGCCCTTCCTCGAAATGGCAGTCCGCGAGGAAGAAGGTCCTCTCCGTATTCAGGCGCAGGAAGTCATCGGCGCGATCTTTCCGAAAAAATTGGGCGAGAAGTTTCGGCAACTGGCGCGGAAGGGAGCGGGCCGAGATGTCGATCTGGAAACTGGAATGCTGTTGATTATGGAATTCGGCTACCCGGAATCTGACCCGCAAACCTGCCGGAAAAATCTCGACTCGCTGGCGCACCGTCTGGAAAAAAACTTGTCCGCGGGAGCCGATCCTTCCCAAACCGTTTGCGCGCTAATCCATCTACTTTTCCAACAAGAAAATTTTCAGGGGAACAAGGAAAATTATATGGACCCCGACAACACCTATCTCAACAAAGTTCTGGATCACAAAACAGGTTTGCCCATCACCCTTTCCGCCCTTTGTGTTCTGATTGCTGGCCGACTAGGCTTGCCGGTCGTCGGCGTTGGCTTGCCGGGACATTATATCGCCAAATACGATCTTCCGCGGCGACCGATTTATTTTGACCCGTTTCATCATGGTCGTCTGCTGACCCGCGCGGACTGCGTTCAAATCGTCGAACAATTTGGCCAACCTTTTGAGGAACATTTTTTGTCCCCGGCCACGAACAAAGAAACGCTGGTCCGGATGATGAACAATCTCGCCCAGGCTTACCACAATTCTAACGAGATGGAAAAAGCCGAAACGTTATCCAACTACATTAAGATTCTGCTGAACCCATCCAAAAATCCCTTTGCAGGAAAAATCCGTTGAGCGCGAGATATAAGTGACAGAGCGCATCGTCGTATCGGGCGCCGGTTCCGGGATCGGCCGGAACATCGCGCAAACTCTGGCCGAACGCGGGTACTCCCTTATCCTGCTTGGACGCAACTTGGAAAATCTGGAGTCCACGAAAAATTTATTGAAGGACCGCGCGCGACACCAATGTCAATCCTGCGATATTAGAAACTCCGCGGAAATCCGCCAAACACTAACGAACGTTGCTTCGCTTTACGGACTCATCGCCAACGCCGGCATCGGCGGCGAAAATCGGTACGGTAGCCGCGACCGCTGGCGGGAAGTCATCGACACCAACCTGACCGGAACGTACCAGACCATTCAAGAATGTCTTCCCCTTATCAAAAAAAATTCCGCGCCGTTCAAAAAAATCGTCATCCTCTCATCCATTCTTGCAAGACTAGGAGTCCCGGGCTACTCCGCCTATTGCGCGTCCAAAGCGGGGTTGCTGGGTCTCACCCGATCATTGGCGGAGGAATATAGCGGCGACGGAATCTTGGTCAACGCGGTGTGTCCCGGATGGGTCGACACAAAAATGGCGCAGGAAGGTCTTCAAGATTTTGCCAACGCGTTAAAAATTTCCAAGGAAGCGGCGTACAAAGAAGCGATGAAACAAGTGCCATTGGGCAAGATGTCCAAAGCCGAAGAAGTCGCGCAACTGGTTGCCTACCTAGTTTCCGCAGAGCAAACTTCCCTCACCGGGCAAACCTTCGACATCAACAACGGCGCGCTCATGCCCTAACCGGCGAAGCGGCGGCGGGCAAACAGGGTTGAAGATGTGGCGCACTTTATAGTCTGTTACCATCGGCTTCTGTCTAAAAACTTTTCGGTCAAAGTTCATCGATGAAAATAATACCGGCGGTGGATATAAAGGAAGGAAAGTGCGTGCGACTTTCCCAAGGCAAAGCGGAGCAAGAGACCGTCTATTCCGACGACCCGGTCGCGATGGCTAACCACTGGGATGAAGAAGGGGCGCAGACGATTCACGTTGTCGATTTGGATGGCGCGTTCCAAGGGTCGCCCGTCAACTCCGAAATTGTAAAAAATATTATTTACAGCAGTTCCGTGGACATACAAATTGGAGGAGGCATCAGAACTCTCGAGACCATTGCAACGTATATCAACGCCGGCGCGTACCGAGTCATCTTAGGCACCGTCGCCCAGAAGGAACCGCAGTTTGTGGAAGAAGCCTGCCGACGTTTCCCCGGCAAAATCATTGTCGGCATCGACGCCCGCGATGGGTTCGTCGCCGTGAAAGGCTGGGTGGAAGTTTCGAAACAAAGAGCCACCGACCTCGCCCGCAAAATGAAAGGCTACGGGATTGCCGGGTTTATCTTCACCGACATCAGCCGCGATGGGATGCTGCAAGGTCCCAACCTGGAAAGCATCAAAAGTTTTGCCGAGTCCGTACAGTTGCCGGTGATCGCATCGGGGGGAGTGAGTTGTCTGGAAGATGTAAAAAGTTTGGCGGCGCTGGAACCTCATGGCGTCGAAGGCGTGATCATCGGCAAAGCCCTATACGACAACGTCCTTTCCCTCAAGGAGGCGCGCGACCTTATCCATGCTGGCTAAACGCATCATACCTTGTCTTGATGTTAAAGACGGCCGCGTGGTCAAGGGCGTCAACTTTGTCAATCTCCGCGACGCCGGCGACCCAACCGAGATTGCTTCCGCTTACGAAAGTGAAGGCGCCGACGAACTAATTTTTCTAGACATTACCGCTTCGCACGAAAAGCGAAACATTATTTTGGACGTGGTCGCGCGCACCGCCGAAAAAGTTTTTATGCCTTTGACGGTCGGCGGCGGGATACGCACTCTGGATGACATTCGCAATCTTCTGCAAG
The DNA here is from genome assembly GCA_002454045.1 of Nitrospina sp. UBA6727. Taxonomy (GTDB): domain Bacteria; phylum Nitrospinota; class Nitrospinia; order Nitrospinales; family VA-1; genus LS-NOB. The sequence continues at coordinate 4,050 of DKID01000002.1, forward strand.
CCGGTGCCGATAAAGTTTCCATCAACACTGCCGCCGTCAAGGACCCGAATTTTGTACAACGCGCGGCGCAACGTTTTGGTAGCCAGTGCATCGTCATTGGCATCGACGCCAAACTTGCGCAAACTTCCGACGCCCGAAACGCGCCACCGCAATGGACTTCCGAACATCTGGAACTGTTGTTGAAAAAATCCGACGCGACTCCCGCGTGGGAAGTTTACACGCATGGAGGGAGAAACCCGACGGGAATTCATGCGCAAAGATGGGCGCAAAAAATGGAAGCCTACGGTGCCGGGGAAATTTTACTCACCAGCATAGACCGCGACGGAACCAAAACTGGATACGACATCGAACTCAACCGAACGGTTGCGGAGTCGACCACCGTTCCCCTTGTCATCTCTGGAGGAGCGGGAACCCTTGAGCATTTGCATGAAGGCATAGTGAAAGGAAAAGCGTCTGCGGTGCTCGCCGCGTCCATTTTTCATTTCAAAGAATTTACCATTCAAGAAGCCAAAACTTTTCTGCAGTCCAACGGCGTGGCGGTTCGGCTCGGCTAACTCTTCACGCCACAGTGTTGCAACTCCAAGGTTTTGGATTCGCTGTCCAGCGTGGCGGATGTTTCTAAAGGAAGCGTCCAAACTTCTTTACCGTGACCGATGGGGCAATGAGTCAGAATCGGAAATCTCGGGCGCGGAAAAAGATCCGTCAGGATGTCTTCAATCGTCCCATCGCCTCGGCGTTGCGGTCGGCAGTTGATCATTTCCCCGAAAATAATTCCGCGCACTCCTTTGAATATCCCCGCATTTTTTAACTGCCACAACATTCCGTCAACGCGATACAAAGGTTCGTTGACGTCTTCTAAAAATAAAATCCTGTTGCGAATTTTAATTTCATACCGAGTGCTCAACGAACGACACAGCAAAGTCAGACAACCGCCGGTTATCTTGCCCCGTGCCACGCCTTTGGAAAACACCTTCGCGCGGGGAGCGCGGAAAATTTTGCCCTTGGCTTCGCCGGTCAACAACGCCTTAAATTGTCGGCGGGATTGTTTCATCGTGGCCAAACCAAAACCGGTGCCGACCATGGGACCATGAAACGCAATCAGTCCACAATTTTGTACCAGGAAATGAAGGAGCAAAGTAATGTCACTGGACCCCACCACGACTTTCGGATTGGCTCTGATTATTTTTGGTTTAAGATGAGGAAGAACTCGGTTGGAACCATACCCGCCACGCGCGCAAAAAATTGCCCGCACCGCGGGGTCTTGAAACATGTCCATGATGTCGCGGGCGCGGTCCGTGTCCACGCCCGCCATGTATCGGGCGCGAGCGTGGATGCGCTTGCCCAACAAAGGCTCAAACCCCATGGCTCGGATTGCATCCAATTCGTTTTCCAATTGCTTCTTGTCCACCGCGCCGGCGGGGGCAACGACACCCACCGTGTCTCCCTGCTTCAGTCGGGGCGGGCGGATGAGGGGACCCATTGCGTTCAACATTGCAGATCACGTTTGAAAGTTTACGATACCGAGTTCATGGAGCACACCGTCATTCTACCAAAATTTTTGATTTGTTCGGCGTGGAAACTCCGTTCCGTCGACGGCGCTGGCAAAGTTCCATCGGCGGCGGCGTTAAAAATTTTTAATTGAAAACGATGCATGCCCTGTGATAATTTTTTGGCGAATGTATTTTCCGCGCGATAGTCACCTTGAGTTTTTCTTCCGCACTGAAGGTTAAGAATCCCTTTGAGAGATTATAGTTTGATGGAGAGCCTGGATGATCGAGGTTGAAAATCTTACCAAGCACTACGGCCCAAGAAGGGCTATCAATAATTTAACTTTTCAAATAGCACGGGGGGAAGTCGTTGGCCTTCTGGGCCCCAACGGCGCGGGCAAAAGTACGACGATGGACATTCTTTCGTGCATCCTTTCCGCGTCCAGCGGGACGGCGCGAATCCGCGGGTATGATACCTTTGAGCATTCATTTGAAATCAGAAAAATAATTGGCTATCTGCCGGAAACGCCGCCGCTCTACCCGGACATGAGTGTTCGCGATTACCTAATGTTCGCCGCGCAAGTTCGGGGGATGGCGGGGAAGCAAACCGGGAACGCCGTAGAGCGAGTGATCGAAAATTGTTCATTGCAAGATGTCGGTCACCGCATCATCGGGCGGCTCTCGAAAGGATATCAGCAGCGCGTCGGATTGGCGCAGGCTATGGTGCACGACCCCGACATTCTTATTCTCGACGAACCGACGATCGGGCTGGACCCAATTCAAATTATAGAAATCCGCAAACTGATTCAGGAACTTGCCGCGTCGCACACCATCATCCTCAGTTCACACATCCTTCCCGAAGTCACGCAAATATGCCAAAGGGTTATCATCATCAACGAAGGAGAAATCGCGGCGGTAGATTCCTTGGCAGGTTTGACCGCTTCGTTAAGAAAAAGCGAGCGTCTCTCCCTGACCATCAGGAATGAAAACAGCAAAGTTGCGGAAGAATTAAATTCCATAGACCAAGTGCTTTCAGTTTTGCCTAAAGAGAAAAACCAATTCCTGATTGAATGCAAATTGAATTCCAATCTACAGGATGAAATCGCCCGCTTGGCGTTGGCAAACCAATGGGGTCTTGTTGAGATCAAGCCTCTCTCCTTGACGCTGGAAGACGTGTTCCTCAAACTGACCGTGGAAGAAAAGGATGTGCAAGCATGAGAAACGTATGGGTCATCGCAAAAAAAGACTTGGGGTCGTTTTTCAACTCGCCGATTTTCTACATAGTCGCCACGGTTTTTTTAATCATCTACAGTTTTATATTTTTTAATATCCTGAATTTTTTTAGCTTCCAAAGTTTTCAGGCGGGACAACTGCAAGCCATGGGGATGAACCTGAACCTGAACGAAATGGTGATTGAACCCAGTTTGCAAAATATGTCCGTCATTCTATTGATGATCATCCCAATCATCACCATGCGCAGTTTTGCAGACGAAAAAAAAATGAAAACTTTTCGCCTGTTGCTTTCCTCCCCGATTCATCTTAGGGAAATTATTCTCGGCAAGTTTCTGTCCTGTATGATCGTCGTCGCGGTGATGATTTTAATTTCCTCCTATTCCGTGGGCTTCCTGTTTCTGTTGGGAGAACCCGAGACAGGTCCCGTCGTCACAGGCTATCTCGGAATTTTGTTGATGGCGGGATGTTTCGTTTCGGTGGGGATATTCGCTTCGTCCCTGACGGAAAACCAAATCATCGCCGCCGTCTTGACCTTTGGCTTCTCCTTATTTATGTGGGTCATTGGCTGGGGCGCGCAAGCCGCAGGCTCCACCACGGGACAGATACTGCAATACCTTTCCATCGTCGATCATCTGGAACATTTTTTAAAAGGGATGGTGGACACCAGCGATCTGGTTTACTACCTGAGTTTTATTCTGTTTAATCTTTTCCTCTGCCACCGCGTGCTGGATTCCAATCGATGGAGATGAAGCGATGAAAAAATTCGGACCTGCGGCAGGTTGGCTGGCTCTAGCAACAGGTTTCGTCGCCCTGTTTTTTTATATTGTTCTTCCCGATATCAAAAGCGTATCCATCTCGCTGGCGGTTGTCTGCCTCATCAATGGAATATTTTTCTGCATCACCGAAGGTCCAAATTTAACGCGGAACCTTTCCTCGCGTTCCGCGCTATACGGCGCGAACACCCTGATCATGACCGCCGTAGTCCTGGGCATATTGATATTTGTGGACCTGCTTGCGTTTCGCCATAAACACCGTTTCGATTTTACGGAAGGGGGATACTTCACCCTGGCGCCGCAGACCAAAAAATTTATTTCCAATCTTCCCCGCGCGGTAAAGATGACGGCTTTTTTCCAAACCGAATCTCCTGAAAAAACCGACTTTGCCAATTTGATAGCCGGTTATCTTGAAGAGACGGAAAAAATTAAACTGCAGTATGTGGACCCAGATAAAAATCCCTCCGTCACCAAGCAATACGGTGTCACCACTTATGGAACGGTGGCTTTTGAAAGCGGCGCCAAGGAAACCAAAGTTCAAAACGCAACCGAGGAAAATGTCACCAACGCGCTTCTAAAAGTAACCCGCGATGAACAAAAAGTTATCTATTTTCTCGAAGGACATGGTGAAAGCAAAATAAGCGACAACAAAGACGAAGGTTACGCCACCGCCAAAAAAAATCTTGAGCAGGACGGATTTATCGTCAAACCTTTGCTACTGTTCCAATCGGCGGAAGTCCCCAAAGACGCTTCAGTGCTGGTCGTTCCCGGTCCCAAAAAACCATTTCAGAAGGAAGAAAAAAAAGTTGTCGCAAACTATTTAAACTCAGGCGGCTCGGTTTTCATGCTCATAGACCCTAAATCTTCATCCGGCATGGAGACTTTTCTCAAAAAATGGGGCATTGAGATTGGAGAAGATATCGTCATCGACCCCATGTCCAAACTTTTCGGCGGCGATTTTGCGGCACCCGTTGTCAATCAATACACGGTTCATGAAATCACCAGCGACTTTGTCCTGGCAACCATTTTCCCGGTCATCAGATCCGTCCGGGAAATTCCTGTCGCAGGCATCACCACCACCGAGCTATTGAAGACCGGCGCGAACAGTTGGGCGGAATCCGATTTTGACCTCGGCACCGTAAAGTATGAAGAGGACAAAGATGTCAAAGGACCGATTCCCATCTCAGTCATCGCCACAAAAATTTTGGAGAAAGAGGACCGCAAAAATTCCCCCGATCGTGAAAATTCAGAAGCGACGAAAAACAATAAGCCCTTGCCAAAAGCTACCTTGCTGGTGATCGGCGATTCTGATTTTTCCAATAACCGCTACACCAATTTTTCGGGCAACGGCGATTTTTTTCTCAACGCTGTTTCGTGGCTCGCGGAAGAGGAGAACCTGCTTTCCATTCGCCCTAAAGAACGAAAGAACACGCCCATTCAAATGACACAATCGTGGGGCTACGCGATATTCATCATGGGTGTCATTGTGTTTCCTGGACTGATCGCCGTGATGGGAATCCGTACTTGGTGGCGGAGACACCGGCTATGAAGTTTCGAGGAACGGCTCTGATGTCGGCTGTTTTCCTTGGGCTGGTTCTTTATTATTTCTTCGTGGACCTTCCCGCCGAAAAAAAAGCAACGGTTACAAAAGAACATGCCAGAAAGATATTCCCTCTTGAAATAGAAAAGGTGATTGAGTTTTCTTTAGTTGGTAATGGCGATCCTATAACCTTGCAGCGCAAGGCTACGCAAGGCTGGGAACTCACCCGTCCCCTTTCGGCGCCCGCCGACTCTGGCGAAGTGGAAGCCTTCTTGTCAGAAATTGCAAACCTTGAAAAAACCCGAGTGGTTGAAGAAAATCCTGCAGACCTTTCCACTTATGGACTGAGCGCTCCGTTTCTTAAAATCCATTTCAAGTTTGAAAATAAAAAAGAGGCGACTTTGTTACTAGGTGACGAAAGCCCGATGAGAGGCGGCCTTTACGCTAGACGGGAAAGTCGTCCCGCCGTGATGATAGCCTCTACATCCAGCTCCCGATTTGAAAAATCCGTTTACAGTTTTCGCGACAAAACTCTTATTAACTTCAGCACAGGTGCCATCGAGCGAATACAAATCATCAGAGAGGAAAATCCTTTAGAGTTAAAAAAGAAAGACGATGTCTGGACAATCTCAGGAGATATCAATGCCCCGGGAGACAAGGATGTCATCATGAACTTTCTTCAGTCCATTCAATTTTCCAAAGCCAAAGAGTTTGTAGATGAAGATCCGGATTCTCTGAAACCTTATGGGCTGAACTCGCCTAGACTGAAACTAATTCTGGAAAGCGAAAAAGGAGAGATTCACACGCTTTCCTTCGGCAACCAAAAAAAAGGGGAAGGCTATTTCTGCAAAATTAATGATTCCAAAAATATCGTGCTGGCATCCGTAAGACTGTTTGACACGCTTTCCCAAAAGACCGTGGAGTTTCTTGAAAAAACATTGCTGGCGTTTGAGGAAGAAAAAGTTTTTGAATTGTCACTACGGTCTGGAAACGAAACCATCCGCGTGGTCCGCGGGGAAAACAATGATTGGGACATCCAAAGTCCAATCGAAACAAACGCCGACTTGTCCACCGTTAACAGTCTACTCTTTGACCTCAAAGAATCTAAGATTACGGAGTTCGTAAAAATCGCCGTCGTCGCGCCAAAAAAATTTGGTTTAGATATCCCCCAGAAATCTTTCAGCCTGAAAATGAAAGACGGGAAAACATGGGTCCTGAAATTCGGCGATCAAACCGACGATGGCAAACAGACATTCGCCAACCGAACCGGCGAGTCAACCGTATTTTTAATTTCCAAAGAAGTAGTCAACAAATTGTTTCGTAGCCTTCATGATTTAAGAAATAAAAAGTTGCTGGAATTTGAAAGCGCAGAAGTGAATAAAATTTTAATCAAAACTCCCGACAAACTCTTTGAGTTGAAGAAAAAAGGGGCGGAATGGCGCCTCGAAAAACCTAAAAAAATTAAGACCCAACACATCGGCCAAGATCTAATTTGGACCCTGAAAGGATTGGAATTTAATTCTATCGTCACCCCGCCCCTGCCCGGGAATCTCGCGGGACTAGACGCCCCGTTGTTTTCCGTCAGCCTTTGGAAAGATGAACTGGAAAAAGTCGCCGCCTTGAAGGTCGGGAAACTTGTTGAGCAAAAGCAGGAATACATCGTTCAAGTTGGAAACCAGCAATATCGAGTTGAGAACAAATTCCTCGAATCCATCCCGTCCGACCTAGAAAAACTCATACCTTAATCGACATTTTCAAACCGTCGGAATCGCAAAATAATCTGGTTTTGATGTCCCCCTCCTCATATACCTTATGTAGAATATAATTTCTAAATCACACATTATGTGGAGCAGGCAAATAACGAAACTCAAAAAAGCAGTTTTGTTGCTCCAGATAACTCCATATAAAACAAAGCGTAACAGTTTCTCCGCGGTTTTTTTTCAAACAACCCTTGACAGACACTATATGCAGTGGTAGTTTCCGCATAGCATACAACATAAGGGAAATGTGTCCTGTGTGTAGCAACGGCAAAAATGCTTGTTTCGTCTCCAGATAAAAGAATTAATTGCGAACAGTTACAGATCTTCCAACGGCGGGTTACTAGAAATGCAGGTTCCAGAAAGATGAGTGAATTGCACATGCATCCCAAATTTGGTTTATCAGAAGTGGCCAGCGGGATGCGTGCCAGTCCCAAACCCCTAAATGTTTTGAGCGCCAGCCGAATCCTCTGCTCCATCTCGGTAAGTGATGCCCATCCAATTGGCGTTGAACGGAACCTCTTTTCAGCGTTAGGTTTACGACGCAATAGTAACCCGCCTCCCTTCTTCAGATGCGCCCCGTCTTTTCGAAAGTTCGCAGGTGTTGCTAGTAGTGTGCGCCTCCATGTCAAGGACGGTTGTTAGACGGAACTACTTTTATCCGGGAAAGGCGGGGCGTTAATCCTCTTTTCCCGTTTCTTTGCTTTGAAGAAAATTACCGAACAGACGCGCCGTCGCGAATTATTTTTAATCGCTTTCCTCCTCCCGCTTGTTTATAATCCCGCAATAACTAATCGCGGGAGATGTTGTGAACAAGGCCTCCATTGATTCGTCCCCCATCATTCCTTGCAAGGGGGATTACCTTCCCCGGTATGCGTACGGAGGCGATGCTGGCGCCGATTTAAAATCTGCGGAGTCCCGAACAATCGCGCCTCGCGACCGGTCCCTCGTTGGCACCGGAATTCGATTAGAACTTCCCGAAGGGTACGTCGGTTTGATCTGGCCCCGCAGCGGAACGGCGGTTAAACTCGGACTTGACTGCGGCGCTGGCGTGATTGACTCGCATTATCGCGGCGAAATAAAAGTCCTTCTCTTCAACCATTCCGATGTTCAAATCCATATTCGGTCTGGAGACCGCATCGCCCAATTGATCATCCAAAAAGTGGAGACGGTCAAATTTATATTCAGCGACCATTTGAGCGAAACCGCCCGCAACACCGCAGGCTTCGGGTCAACGGGAGATCTTCCCGTCGCAAATTCCGGTCACGGAGATGTGAAATTGAGACCATGACATTCACCCTCCGCGGATGAAAAATTCAGCTATAATAGGAACATCTTTTTTCACGACACTAATTTTGTAGGCATCGCATGGGATTTTTAGCTTGGATACAAAAACAGTTTGGGATTCCTGTTACGGTTGCGGAAGAGAAAAAAATTCGGGCTTCACCGCCACCGACACAAGGACAATTTAAGGTGCTCCGCATACAACCAACCCCCAACCCGGACGCCTTCCAATTTATCTTAAACGGCAGAGCCATCGGGACGGGCACGAAGACGTTCGACACTCCAGATGACGCTGGGGATGACGCGATGGCCAAAACCTTATTTGATATTTTCGGAATACAAAGTATTTATGTAAAAGAAAACTTCGTCACCATCACCAAAGCCAATGTCGTGGGGTGGCACACGATCATGGAAAAAATAGGTGCCGCCATCGAAACGCATCTAAAATTTTATGAAACAGGGGACGAAGCAGAAGGAGACAACGACGTTCATCCGGTATTGGACAACTTCAACAAGGAAGATTTTTTCGATTACAACGACGAACGAAAAACAGAAGTGATCAACGCCCTACTCGATATTGCCATTCGCCCCGCTCTCGCGAATGATGGCGGCGGCATCAATCTTTTATCCGTGGAAGACAAGACCATCAAAGTTCACTATCAAGGGGCTTGCGGAAGTTGCCCCAGCTCGACCACCGGGACGCTGCAATACATCGAGCAATTCATGAAAGACGCCATTCACCCCGACGTCGAAGTTCAGGCGAACTGACCGCCGCGACGCCGGTGGCAACAGCCCGAATCTCATTCGTCCCGCCTACCCCAATTCCCAGCGGCGAAAATTTTTGATTCCCTTCATCCTGAACTAAGTTTTTTGTGTTCGTTGATCGCGTAACGATCCGTCATCCCGGAGACGTAGTCGCAAATCTGGCGTTCACGCGGTCCCCATTTTGAATTGTCCCGGACCGATTCAGGAAGCAACTCGGGCTTTGTCGTATATGCCGCAAAGATTCCTTCCAACGTCAACTCGGCGTTAGATTCCATACGCAATACTTTGTGGTGGGAATACATGTTTTTATGGAGGAATTGTTTTAACTCTTTATTTTTTTCGGCGACCTCTTTTCCAAACGTCGCAATACGAACGGGCGCACGACGCACATCATCCACCGTGCCGACTTGATATTGCTTGATGTTCCGCCACGTGGCTTTGCGGAAATCGCTGATGACCTCGTTGATGATGCTACGAACCACTTGGTATTTTTTCAGTTTAAAGTCCAAGCCCGTATATTGCGCATCGAATCTTTTTTCATTCTCTTCCCAGAGCGCCACTTTCCTTAACTGACTTAGATCGAGCAGGTTGGAGGTGATCCCGTCGTCGAGATCGTGGGCGTTGTAGGCAATGCCATCAGCAAAATCGGCGACCTGCGCTTCCAACGAAGGGAAACGAACCGCGTCGTCAGAAGTGATGGGGTTCTCTTTGTCCTGCGAGTGTTTGCTAATTCCCTCCATCACCTCCCAAGTCAGGTTGAGTCCATCAAACTCTGGATAACGTTTTTCCAGCAACTTCACAATTCTCAAACTCTGCTTGTTATGTTCAAAACCGCCATGGTCTTTCATCAACCGGTTCAACACGTTTTGCCCCGTATGCCCAAATGGAGGATGACCCAAATCGTGCGACAGGGCGACCGCTTCCACAAGGTCTTCATTGAGCTGTAATGATTTGCAAATGGAACGGGCAATTTGCGCGACTTCAAGGGAGTGGGTAAGACGGTTCCGATAGTAGTCCCCTTCGTGATAGATAAAAACCTGGGTTTTATGTTCCAGCCTTCTGAATGCAGAGGTGTGGATGATCCGATCGCGGTCTCTTTGAAATCGAGTCCGGTAGAGGTGTTCCTTTTCCTCATGGCGACGCCCTTGGCTCTCCCCGCTTTTCATCGCGTAGGAAGCCATGAAGTTGGTTTCAATATTTTCAAGATCTTGCCGCGTGATCAAGATGCAACCCGATGCTTTAATGGTGAGTAAGAAATACGATGACCAGCAGAGAGCGGACGCGCAAAATTGAAAAACCTTGGGAACACATTGCGCCCCGCGGTCTTTATAATCCCGTGATGTAGCGGATGGGTTAATTCTAATCAAATTCACGGCAAGCGTCAACTTGCTAGGAAATTAGCGGGGGAATCAACGCCGCCGACCAAAAAATATTGCAACACTGTTTCGGTTCGTCCCAAAAAATTGTCGAGAAAAAATTGGATTTTGCGGCAAAATTACTTTATAAAAGACGGCCTCATGGTAGAGTAGCAATCCCATAAGGGACGGATTCCGCTTCAGTTTTTTTCTTCCCGATGCTGGGAACCGCGCACCTTGACAGCCCGTTTTTTCTTCTGGACTCTGCACATTCGAGAGCACCGCACTGGGACATAAGTTTATTCGTCCAGACGTTGTTGTACATAAGTAAGGAAGAACGGCGCCTGTAAAATTTATCGATAACCCAATCAGAAAAAATTACAGAATGAAAAAAAAATATCTGCTCGCACCAGGTCCCACCCCCGTCCCAGAACATGTGTTGCTGGAAATGGCTCTTCCCATGCAACATCACCGGACTCCCCAGTTCAACAAAATATTTGCCGAAGCCGCGGAAGGAGCCAAGTATCTTTTTCAGACCAAGCAGGATGTGCTGATTCTTGCCTCTACCGGAACAGGGGCGATGGAAGGTTGCGTGACGAATCTGTTTTCGCCCGGGGAAAAAGTGTTGGTCGTGAATGGAGGAAAGTTCGGGGAACGGTGGGGGGAAATTTCCAAGACGTTTGGCCTCACCGTTGTCTGGCACGATGTGAAATGGGGCGAAGCCGCCGACCCAAAAAAAATCGCATCCATCTTGGCGCGTGATAAAGAAATAAAAGCCATCATGGTTCAGGCTAGCGAAACATCAACAACCGCCGCCCACCCCATTGAAGCCTTGTCACAGCTGACCCGCGACCGGGAAGATGTTTTACTGATCGTCGACGGAATCACCAGCGTCGGAGTTGTCGACATACCGATGGACGAATGGAAAATCGACGCCCTTGTGACCGGGTCGCAAAAATCCTTGCAACTTCCGCCCGGCCTTGCGTTGGTGTGCCTCAGCGAAAAGGCTTGGAGTTTCGCGGACCAATCAACCTGCCCGCGATTTTATTTCGACTTCAAAAAGGAACGCAAAAATCTTGCCAACCAAACTTCCGCCTACACGCCCGCCGTTTCTCTGGTCACAGGACTCCGCGCCGTTCTGCGGGATATTCAAGACGAAGGCTTAAGCAATGTTTTCAAACGCCACGACCGTCTTGCCAGAGCAACCCGCGCCGCCATTCAGGCTTTGGGTTTGCGCATGGTTGCGCCAGATTGCCCCGCCACAAGCGCGACGGGAGTATTCGTTCCAGACGGAGTCGACGGAGGAAAACTGGTCAAAAGTCTGCGCGACGAATTTGGCGTAACCTTGGCGGGCGGACAAGATCAGTGGAAAGGAAAAGTTTTGCGGATTGCCCACCTCGGTTATGTGGACACCTTCGACATCATCATTGCGATTTCGGCTTTGGAGATGGCGCTTAAAAAATTCGGCGTCCAAATCCAGTTGGGCAAAGGCGTGGCCGCCGCTCAGGAAATACTACTAGAAGCTTATTGAAGGAACCGCGGCGGTTGCGTCCGGTCATTACATTTTGGAGTTGCGAATGAAAGTTCTTGTTTCCGACAACCTCGCCGCGACGGGGGTAGAAATTCTCGAAAAAGAATCTGGGATGGAGGTCGATGTTAAGACCGGCTTGCCCAAAGAGGAATTGATTAAAATCATTCCCGCCTACGATGGCTTAATCGTCCGCAGCGCTACCAAAGTGGTCGCCGAAATTATTGATGCGGCGGACAATTTGAAAGTAATCGGCAGGGCGGGCATCGGGGTTGACAATATAGACTTGTCGGCGGCGGGAAAAAAAGGAATTGTCGTGATGAACGCGCCGGAAGGAAACATCATCACCACCGCTGAACACACGATGGCGTTGTTGATGTCCATGTCGCGAAATATTCCGCAAGCTCGTTCCGCTCTGAAAAATAAAAAATGGGCGCCGAAAGAATTTATGGGCGTGGAGCTTTTTGAAAAAACCTTGGGGATTATCGGGTTGGGACGAATCGGCTCCATAGTCGCCGAACGAGCGCGAGCTTTTCACATGAAGATCGTGGTGTTTGATCCTTACATCTCTCAGGAGCGGGCTGAAAAACTCGGGGTCGAACTGGTGGAACTGAAATATTTATTGGAACGCGCCGACTTCTTGACTCTTCACACGCCGGGGCTTTCCGGCAAGGCGTTGCTGGGGAAAGAAGAGTTTCAACAAATGAAACCCGGTGTCCGCATTGTCAACTGCGCCCGAGGTTCGTTGATTGACGACGCGGCTTTAATCGCAGCCATTCAATCCAAAATCGTTGCCGGTGCCGCGCTGGATGTATATCACAAAGAACCGCTTGACCTCGACAGTCCTCTCTTGCAAGTGGACGAAATTATCTGCACCCCACACCTAGGAGCCTCCACCGGGGAAGCGCAGGAGAAAGTGGCGATTGCGATTTGCGATCAGATCATCGACTACCTTAAATACGGCAACGTCCGCAACGCGGTCAATGTTCCATCCATTGATGCCGAAACGTTAGTCAAGATAAAACCTTATCTCGTTCTGGGCGAAGACCTTGGGAATTTTATTTTTCAACTTGTCGATGGTCCCGTTACCCGCGTTGAAATTCAATACAACGGCGAAGTTTCCACTATGAATGTAGAGCCGGTGACCATCGCTATTTTGAAAGGACTCTTCAACCGTTCGCTCGAAGGAATCAACATGGTGAACGCCCCCTTCATCGCGAAGGAAAGAGGAATCGAAGTGCAAGAATCCAAGAGCAACGAGGTGCGCGAATATACCAGCACGGTTCAGGTACAAGTCGCCTCCAAAAATGTAACCCGCCAAGTCACCGGTAGTATTTTTGGAAACGGAGATTCCAGGATCGTGCAGTTTGACGATTACAACATGGAAGCCGTCTTATCCAAAAACATGCTCGTGCTACAAAACATGGATGTCCCCGGCGTGATCGGGAACTTGGGAAACATTCTCGGGAAAAATAACTTGAACATCGCAGGCTTTCATCTGGGTCGTCACACAGAGGAAGGCAAAGCCGTCGCCATCATCAACATCGATTCCCCGCCCACCACCGAAACACTGCGGGATTTACGCAACGCCCCCAACATTCTCAGCGTTCACAGCGTTACGCTTTAGCGGGTGATGCAAATAAAAAAAGCGGGACTCACTTTGCTCGAGAGATGGGGGGGGGCTCATTACGCGGCGCGGAAAAACTTTTTGCCGGTCGGTAAAAGTTATCGCTGATCGGCTTCACGCCTAGCGGTCGTTCTTCTGGCTATCACCTTCACCTGCGGCATCCTGACTGGGTTGCGTCTGCTCAGTTTTCTGACCAAAAACCTGGGCGATCACATCATTGATGACATCCGCCCCTAGAATGTTATAAACCGTGTTCGCGGATTTGAAATGCGGACTGGTGAAAAGGCTCAACACTTTTTTGCTGGTGTAGCCCAGCATCATAAACTCATGCGCGTAGTTTTCCGCGACCATCCTGAGAGTATCTTCGTCCGCATCTTCATCTCCTGTTGGCGGGCCCGCATCTGGATTGACATCCTCTTGAATTTCATAAACGTAAATCAAGTGCCAGCCAAATTCGGTTTTTATCGGGCCAACGATATCTCCCTCCTGAGCAGTAAACGCGGCGATTTCAAAGGGCCTGACCATAGCTCCTTTGCCGAACCATCCGAGATCGCCGCCACGTTTTTTGGAAGGGCATTCGCTATGTTCCTCCGCCAATTTAGTAAACTCTTCTCCGCCGTCAATCTTGGTTTTCAATTCGTCGGCAAGTTCTTTGGACCCTACGAGAATATGTCGGGCTTGGACTTTTTTAACTTTTCTCTCTTTTGCCATAATCCAATTCCGTGAAACGATGCGACGAGGCTTTCCCGTTATCGGAACCACCATCGCGATAAAAACCGCCGCCGCCTAACGATGCGAATCAGTTTAACTTCAACGCGCAACATTTTTTATACTTCTTGCCGGACCCGCAGGGACAAGGTTCGTTAGGTTTTATTTTCCCTGCCTGCACCTTCGCGCCCGGCGAGTTTTTCAACAACTCCGCACCAATTTTTTTTGCCTCTTTGTAACGCCGCTTCAGTCTATCATTAAAATCTGGAATTGATTGACTGACGGCAATCAGCATGTCGCTATTGGAAGACTCCAATTTGGCATCTTCCTTTTCCCGCAGATGTTCATCAAAAAAATAAATCGAAGAAAATATCGGCGCTTGGTTGGAGTTATCCAGTTCTAGTTTATAAAAGGAAAGTTTCAAACTGCGATTATCATTACGCGGGTCAACGTCATAAGAGTCTTCCACAAAGTATCGATCATTGCCATAGATAAAATCGAGCATTTCTTTGTTGCGCGGAAATAATTCGAAATAATTAAAATAATTTCCCGGCTGGAATTCTAGATAGGAAGTCGGATTTTTCTCGCCGTAGGCTTTCGCTTCCACAATCCTCTGCTTGAACAGGAGTATCAACTCATCCGAAACATTTTTGGAAAACTCCTCGGCGATTTGGGTTTGCACATCCGTCAATCGAGGGTGGTCGGGAAGAGGATTAAAGGTTTTATTAAAGTTAAGCTGAAAAGCAAAAGCGTTTTTCGTGTCATCCTCATCACAAAGATGCACCACGACATAGCTGTAATCAACAAAAGGATGAGTGTGATAAAAGTCTTCCAGAACATAAGTGTTCCGGTAGTCCTCTTCCGCGAACCGGTACGTCATCTTCGAGTTTTCACTCTCTTGCCGATTGATCGCCGCGTATCTTTCGATGATAATTTCCTTTCATAATTATCGCAAGTCGCCCGACTCTGCTTGTTTGGTTTCTCAGCGAGGAAGAGGGGATATGGAAAAACCTGGGTGTTTATTAAACGCGCCTTTTTCTTTTTTACATTCTTCGACATCCCGGACTGCGCGAACCGAATCTTTGGTAATGTCTTCTTTGTGATTGGAGTTTGCGTGTCCGTAACGGTAATAAAAGATGGCGGCGGTAGCGTGCGGCAATTCATTTGAGGTCCACGTGGTGAAACCTCCGCCGGGCGAGAAAGCCGAACTTATAAAAATGTCCATGCGATCCATGTCGCGGATGGCATGGTTTTCATCGTAAAGACTTTCCGCTTCTTCCAAGGTCGGCATCCGCCAATCTTCATGGCCCGCAAACTTTTCGAGTCCTAATTCCAGCAAATATTCCTGCGCTCTATACCAATTGAGCCACTTGCTGGTATCCTGAAAGGAATCGGTTTGCTTCCACATCAGTTTGGTTTCAGGGTCGGTGATCGTTCCATCCCCGTTGTCGATAAATCGTTTTTGCGAATCCAAGTTTCGTTCTCCCGTTGCGACGCCATCGCGAATTTTTTAGTCCGCGCCGTCATCCCCTTCAATGTCACGAACCAATCTGGAAGCCCCGCGCGACACGCGATAAATATCATCGTAAATGATAACTCCTTTGCGGAAATTCAGACGCACGCCTTGGATTTTATGCCGCACATCGCTGGTCCAGCACAGGAACCCGCACCCCGGCTCAAACAAATCTGGCAGGTAAATCACCTGCCCCATGTTGTCGGAGTTTTTCTGTTTCTTGTCGAAGAGGCTTTTTGCCTCGGTCGCCGTGGGAAGTCTCCAGTTGGAAAAGCCGACGAACCGCTTACGGTTCAGACCGTCGGCAAACTCTTTGATCTGGACTTGACTCATCCACTTCCCCGCCATTTGCCAAGTATCTTTTTTTAGCCAGACCAAACGTTTCGCGCCGTCGATAATCGTGTCGCTTTCCGCTTCTATGAATCGTTGTTCTGCTTGCTTCGGTCCTGGTTCGTTCATGGTATGTCGTCTTCCGTAATCACTCTCAAGGGTTCCGGACTGCGCGGACGCCGTGACTGCGTAAACCTACTTGGTGCCATTTATAATCTCCATTATAAAAATGAAAACGAATGGCTAATCCTTTGTCGGACTTGTTTAACGTTTTCGTCCAGCAGGTCAAACCGCATCCCGCGGGAAAGCCCTTTGTCAAAAACACCGTGTCTCCATAATTGTCGGTGACGGGATTCGAAGCGTCGTAGATTGCCTGCGCTTCTTTTCGTGTCGGCATGCGCCAGTTGCGGTAGCCGGCGAACAGCGTCCGGTTCAGTTGCTCCACATAGTTTTTTGCTTCACTCCAACTCACCCACTTGTCTAAATCTAAATAGGAGTCCGCCGCTTTCCACATCAGGCTGGTTTTGTGATCGGTTATCGTGCCGTCTTTATGAAGGACGATGCGAATAAAATCCGGGTCTTCGTCTTCTTGAACATTGTCCCGGACTAGGCGCACGGCGCTGGGGAAACCATCGTTTTCTTTTGCCAACCAGAATTCAAAATCGGAGCGCAGGTCATACGCCATGGCGGCCTTGGCGCCGCGCGTCTGGCTTGTCCACGTCGTGAATCCGCAGCCGGCGGTGAACACGGGGTCGACGTGGATCTCGCAACCTTCCACATCCGTGTTGCTGGCGGATGGATGAAACAGGTGTTTGACTTCGGAGGCGGAGGGGATGCGCCAGTTGCTATAACCGGCGAATTTTTCTTCGTTCATTTTGCGCGCGAGTTCCTGACTTTCGTGCCAGGTGATCAACCGTCCTAAGGTAATCCAAGTGTCCTGCTTCATCCACATGAGGTTGTGCTTCAGGTCGGTGACGGTGCCATCTCCGTTGTCCGCATAATGTGTTTCCAATTTGGTTTCCGTCATGATCTTATCTTCTGGATGGGCGGGTATGGTCTCTTAAAACTTTGTCCTTTCTGCAAATACGCACCGAGCCAAAGTTATATTCTTCAACGTTGATGATCTTGCCTGCGCTGTAGTCAAACCTTGGCCTGCGGGTAGAAGTGTCCCCGGCAATCCATGCGGTTTTGAACGCGCCTTCTGGAAACACCGGGTTGAGATGAAGGATGACACCGCCCTTCCCCGGGTTCTCGCATGATTCATCGTAAAGCGACAAACTTTCCTTTTCGCTGGGCAATCGCCAGTCATCGAATCCGCCAATTTTTCTTAGGTTCTTTCTATCGGAATATTCCACCGCTTCGTGCCAGTTGAAAAACTTTCCTTTGTCCTGCCAGGAATCTTTTTTCATCCAGTACACACGGGTCTCGCTATCAAAAACAACGTCGCGGCCTTTCTCCACATACCGCGCGGGTTTCTTCTCCTGTTTGACCGGTGCCCGTTCTACTTTTCTGGGAAGATTGTCTGTCATCTTTTTCTGTCTCTTGAATTGCCGCGGCCGCGCGGCGGATTGAAAATCTGGAATCGGTTTCCTGCAAAACCGCGGAATCTTTAGTCGCCGGTATATCCTATTTCCACGCTGTCTTCATCGACATTAACAATGACCGGAACCATATACTGGTCGTTGGAATATTCCAGCAATCTCTTTAAACCGTCTGGGTCTTTATCGACGTTAATATAAACAAAAGACTTGTGCTGTTTTTTGAAACTGTCCAGGGCTTTCTGGGTATGAGGGCAATCGTCTTTGCCAAAAATCATATAGTGGTCCATGACACTCCAATCATATTGCCTTCAACACCGGGGCGGGCGGATCAACGTTCGAATGTTTTGGTATCTTTGCGCCACTCCGGTTCCCATTCATCTTGAACCACGTCACGGGTCACCCGACAATGGGAATATTCGTTGTCCTTATTCTCCCACACATCGTTACCGGTCACGAAACTGAATTTTTGTGCGTATTGCTGGTAGTCTGGTTTTTCTTCATAAGTCCATGTATTGTGACCGCCTCTCGTTTCAAACAAATCTGAGATGTGAATCTCCGCGCCGTCCTTGTCGCTGTTTGATTGGGTGAACGAAAAAAGGCTTCTGGATTCTTCGATGCCGGGCAACCTCCAATCATCGTATCCGGCAAATTTTTTGTCGTTCAACATTTCGCAATAATCGTGGGCTTCAAACCAGGTGATTCCATAACCGTACTCCTTATAAGAATCATCCTTTTTCCACATCAGTTTGGAATGAGTATCGCTGATGGTTCCATCGCCGTTGTCGACAAAAGCTGGCAGTTCTTCTTCAACCGGAGCGACATCTTCTTCCTCGTCGCCCCATTCCTCCCCGCCAATCCATTCTGTCTCACCCTCGACAAGTTCAGGGTCTACGTCTTCGTCGAATGTGTTTGGTTTTTCATCATCAGCCATTTTGGACCTCAACTTTCCGCGCAAAAAATTATCAATCCATATCCCTTACCATACGCACCGAAGTGCCGGTGGTGGATACCGATTGGTCCACGCAAACCTCTTTCAGGTTGGGGAAATAACTTTTCCACGCATAAGAATCGTAGCGAGTTTCAGATGTCCACACGCAGGTTTCTCCGCCGGCTTGGTAATTGGAAACCCGCCGCGTTGGTTTTTTGGGTAAGTTCAAAAACACTTCCCGGTATTCATCTTGATGCCGGAA
The DNA here is from genome assembly GCA_002454045.1 of Nitrospina sp. UBA6727. GTDB lineage: Bacteria > Nitrospinota > Nitrospinia > Nitrospinales > VA-1 > LS-NOB. Next base: position 22,681 of record DKID01000002.1, read on the forward strand.
TAGGGAGCGCACTTCACTTTTGGTGGGAAGCCGCCAATCGTTGAAACCTAAATAATTTTGCTCGTTGCATGCCTTCACATACGCGCTGCTTTCTTCCCAGTTGAGCCACTTCCCTAATTCTTGCCGAGAATCTTTCAGCACCCACATCACATCATTTTCCGGGTCTTCCACCGTACCATTTTCTTTTCTGACCCACTTGGTTTTTGATTCTGCCACGACCAAACCTCAAACCGTTGGTAAAATAAAAAGTCCGCGATAAGTTATCGCCAACCGCCTCCCTGAGTAATCATGTCTTTGACTTCGGGAATATGGCCAATCTTGATTTTCGAATTATCAAATTCCCCGCGCACCAGACGAACGCTGGAATTGAGAATATCATCGACTTCCTTGTGCCCGCCTGTACCACTGCCGAAAGAATAGCAATAAGCGGTAATCTTCCCCCGCGTATTGCTAGTCCACGTATCATACCCACAACCTCCGGTAAAGACGGGGTCGATGTGTATGATCATGTCATACTTGTCGTGCAAGGATTTGTCTTTGTCAAAAAGCGAGTGCGCCTCTCTTTTATGAGGAAGTCGCCAATCGTTGTAACCCGCAAAAGACTCCTCATTCTTTTTGTGCAAATATTTTAACGCCACTTTGTAACTAAGGAACTTCGACAGATCCACATAGGAGTCGTTTTTCATCCACATCAATTGTGTCAGCGCATCGGAAACCGTGCCATCCCCATTATCCACCAACCTGTTTTCGCACATAGTTTTTCTAATCCAAATTCGGTGATGCCTATATTTTATGCTTCCTGCTGGATAAAAATCAAAAAAAACGCCGGAGGGCTAAGCCCCCCGGCATAATCACTCAATCAAGGTTAGCGATTGATTTCACCCGTCGCACCACCCGAAGCATTACCTGCTTGGCTGAAGAGACCGCGCTCGGTACCTTCTGGCTGACCCATACCCGGCTCAATGTAGAGACTGGGTTTTACGTGGTCAAGATGGTAATCAATCTGATAGGTCTTCTGAGAACCCGGGTCCATCTTCCAGTCATGCATTGCTTGATCGTCCTGCTTCTGACAGTTCAACTGGATAGCGCCGGGACCTTTGTTTTTGAAGGTAGACAACGGTTGCGATGCGTGAGACAAAAATCCGCCAGGCGCCAGTGTCCGATCAAAATGTTTATTCCATGAATACCCAATCGGTCCGACATTGATGTGCACCGTTGTTTCCTTGTCTTCGCTCAAGTTGACGAGATGCCAACCCGCTCTGTGGCAGACGCTGGATTTTCCAGCAGGAATGGTGGAAACGCCGGCGCTGGCAACGGCAACGGAAAATGCAAAAGATACCGCCAATAATGCTACTACAGTTTTTCTCATGTTCTCCCCCTTTCGAAGCTTAATTGTAAAACCCGAAAAAAACCTGCGACAACCACCAACCTCTTCGGTGATTTGCGCTCAATACTTTTGGCCCTGCGGTTCCGATGAAACTTCTCCCGCAACGAAACAACGAGCACTCCCTCAAAACCATCAGGACTCAACCAGGGTGGCGTGAAAGTATCAAACCCCTCCCAAGAAGTCAAGCTATTAATGCCCGCCACAATCATTAGCGGGGAACCTCTTAAATATCAATATCTTGCGCGAGATAAAATCCTAACACCATCCGCGTGGCCTCCTGTTTTCATAATTAGGATGAACACTTTTTGCTTTTAAACTCTGAACCGCAAGGATGTCAGGCTCAATAAGTCCGTAGAATTTCTGAGCATTTTTTCGCCTTGCTCGGAAATGTCATTGACCACTAACTGTAAACTGCGAAGTTTGCCCAATTGTTTCGACGTGGCAAGATATTTTGCGCCGACGTCGGTGATGCTGTTTGAAGCTAAATTAAGATTTCTCAAGTTGACCAACACGGGTGACTGGGCGAGGGCTTTGACCCCTTCGTCTCCAATGCCGTTCTGCGAAAGATCCAGCGCGCGAACTTCTTTCAAACTTTCTTTCTGGACCAACTCTATCGCGCCCGCCTCTCGCAAGAATTGCGCTTTTAAGTTCAGCACTTGTCCATCCTTGCTCAACCGGTCTCGGATCAACTCGTCTATGTTTGGCATATTACATCTCCGACAAGAATCGCCCGGGGCTACCCAGCGCCTTGGATTTCCTTCGCCACAAACCCGTATTCATCGTAGATGCTGAAACCTTCCTGCAACATCTTTTTCCCATACTTGACCATCAGGTTCGCTTGCGTGTGATTTGGATCAATACCGATCGTTTTTTTTAAGTACCTCAATCCTTGCTTGATGTCCTTGACTTCGTCGCCGTAATTATCAATTTGCCGCGCCTTGTCGAACAAGTCCGATGCCCACTTGTAATAAACCGTGGCGATTTGCTGGGGCACACTCTTACTGATGTATTCCATAATTTCCTCATCCGCCTGCAAACTCGGGATGTCTTGAATCGCCGCTTCAAACTCGCGCAACGGAATCGCATAATCGTCATCGTTCACCGAGGAAATCGTATCGCCCGCCTTGTGTTGAGAATGTAGGCCCACGGAACTTCTCACCACCGTGGATTGAATCCCCGACATCAACTGGTGGTAATAAAGGTTGCCGATTCCAAAATGAATGATGGCGCTAAACTCCCGGTTTTCATCCAGCGACAAGGCCCGTTCAAAAGCTTCCTGCGCTTCTTCCAACTGCCCCAATTCCGCCAAGGCTTCGCCCAAGTTGTAATGATGAACGCAGTTGTCCACGTCCTCCTTAATCTGGCGGCGGAATTCTTCTACTTGCGCCTCTAAATCAAACTCTTCCTCTTCGGCTTCCTCAAATTCGTCTTCCTCAAACTCCGCGGCGGAATCTTCGCGCTCCTCCACGTCAAGTTGGGGGGGAACATTTTCCGTCGGCTCCCCCGTGACCGCCTCTTCGGAATTTGATTCCTCGTTCAAAGAATCGGATGCCACTTCTTTTTCGTCTTCATTCATAATCAAACACAGTAAGGAGGAACCCCTTCTTCCACCCATTCTCCCGCTTTACCATTGTTCATGTTTTGGTGATTTTTTGCAGTGCCCGCGATTATCTTTTTCCGCGACCTCTCAACTTGACGCATGATTTCTGCCGGCGAATTCATCAAAAGATTGCCAAACTTGGGCTGACATTTCAGGTTGCCGACATCACAGCATGGAGTTATCTCCCCGGTTTGCTGCACGGTGATAATTTCGATTGTGCCACGGGGAATGGTGCATTCCAGCAAGTTAATATCCTTGGGGAAAGGTTGAGCGTTCATGGCTCGCTCGCCATTTTTATCCACATAAAATCCCGGAATCATGTTCAGTCCAAAAGTGAAACTGTCCGCGCAACTATAATTTTCGACGCCGTCCATATGCTGCAAAAATGTGTTCTCGTCGCACTCGGGATTTTCTTTCAACAGACTCGCCAGCTTCGCGCGGTATATCTCAAGCAGGGACAGGACGGGCTGAAATTTCTTTTCCCGCCCCGCAAAAAACGCGATTAAAATTTCAATCTGCCGCGACAAGTCTGGCACTTTTTCAAAGATCATGTTGACAATCAATTCGTTTTGAAGTTCTAAAATTTTGACGAGCAGTGGTTTTTGTCGCGACTCCCAAACCGTGGGATACAAAGTGAAGTCCACGCGTCCAGATAATTTCATAATCCCAACCAATCGCTGCCAACGCTGAGATTTTTCTGAACTTATGTCCAAGTTGGTATGAATCCGTACGTTTGGCGTCAGCTTCTTGAAAATTTTTAAAACTTCAACGATGTGAGGATTTTGTGAAGGCTCTCCGCCGGTCAGATTAATTTCTCTCTTGGCCAACTCGCGGAAGATTTCCACCTGGGAAATTTTATCCGCCATGATTTGCGCCTGCTCTGGCGTCAAATGCCAGTCGCTCTTGGATATCTGGCTGAGCGGTTCGTAGACGTGACAATACTGACATTCGTCGCGAACGTAGCGATTGCAACTGGCTTCTGCAAAAATATTTATCATGACTTCACCGCGAACTCATCGTGCGTTTAGTCAGACGATTTTAATCCGTATCCAAAATAGTTCGAACCGGCCTGATGGTGGACAATGACAGGCTCGGTCCGCCTTTCGTGCTGGGGTAACTTTTGCCGCCGATGTAGTTAAACCCCCAAGCATACTCATCCTTATAAAGTTCGCTGGACCAAAAACAACAATTAGAATAACCGAAGATGGGATCGAGGTGAAGCACATTTTCGGTCCAATAATATTTCCACGGAACGTCTTTGTCTTCCTCATAAAGTGACTTCAGTTCCTTGCGTGTCGGCAAGCGCCAGTTCGAATAACTGGCGTAAGCATCCGCGTTGAATTTTTCCATGAAGGTTTGCGCGTCTTCCCAGTTGACCCAAATCTTTTTTTCCTGATAGAAATCAATTTTCTTCCACATCAACCCTTCTTGCAAGTCCGTAACGGTTCCGTCATGATTATCCTGAAACCTCGGATCGTTTGAAGGTTCCAGTTCCGGCTTTTCCGCGGTGAGCGAAAGAATCTGGCCGCCAAAAATCTCGTCGGTGCTACCGTCACCGGGGTCGGCCAGCACGGTATTCGTTGCACACACCGCCAACATAAAAAAAGCAATCTGCAGGGATTGAATAATCGGGGCGGAAAGTCGCGTCGTATTTTTCGCGGTCATCAAAAGTTTCCTGAAAGTTTGGTTTATGGAACTGCTAAAAAATGTTTACTCTTCCTGCGGCGCCCAGTCCGGCTCCCACGACAGGCAGATGCCGGATGGATTATAAAACTGCCCCGGTTCTTTTCCTACGATGCCCCACTTGGAGACAAAGTTCAGGTCTGGGTCAAACTTCTGGATGCGCTGGTTCAAAGTGTCGACCACGAACACATATCCATAGGGGTCTTCCACCACTGAGCACGGACAATTAAACTGGCCGTCCCGCTTGCCCGATTCGCCGATGATGTCGACGGAGTGACCTTCCCGGTCAAAAAGTTGGAGTCGGTTCTGACTTTTTTCGGCGACCATAATCGTGCCGTCCCGCCGCACAGCAATTCCGGTGGGGAAGTTTAATCTGCCCGGCTCAAATCCATACTCGCCAAACTTGGACATAAATTGTCCGTCTTCATTGAAAATCTGAATGCGTTGATTGTCGCGGTCCGCCACGTAAATATTTCCTTCCCGGTCCAACGCCAAGCCAACGGGAAATTTCATGAAGCCATCGAAGTTCCCGGCGAACCCGAAGCTGAGAATAAACTCGCCGTCGCTGTCGTACCTTTTAACGCAATGGTTGGAAGTATCCGCGACGAGAATGGTCCCGGTAGATTCCGCGACGATCTCCTCGGGCATGTAAAACTTGTCTTGCCCCCAACCTTCGCCGCCAAACTCGAGGAAGAAGTCTCCATCCGAATCAAACTTTTGCACGCGGTGACAGCCGGTGTCCACGACCCAAATATAACCTTCCGTGTCCAGGGCGATGCCGCTCGGAGTTTTAAATTCTCCCGGCAAATACGGCGGACGGGTGCCACCGGGCGCGCCAAAACTCATCAACAATTTTCCGTTGCCGTCGAATTTCTGAATCCGGTCGTTGCCAGAATCCGCCACCCAAACGTAAAGTTGGCTATGGTCAAGTTGCGGAATCTCTTCGGGCAGAGTCTCTTCGCCGCCGACTATTTCCAAAGCCTGCGACGGAACCTCTTCTGCTTCTGCGCCGCCGTTTTCCGTTTTATTTTCTACCAAGGCAACCTTCTCTCCGACACGGGGAAGTTAGACTCCAATAATGAAAAAGCCCCGAAAGGGGGCTCTTCTGCACCGCACCAAATTTTTCGTTCCAAGCAACCATTAGAGTCGCGTGAAAAAACTGTAAGATGTTTTCTTGCAGAATCGCGCCGTCCCGTTTACTTATTTTATCAAGAACGCTTTCACGTCCAGAATCTGATATTCAAAGTCGCAGGTTTTTTGTAACTCGTCGAGTCTTTCATTCCAGTTCTGCTTAAAATTGCCGAGGCTTTCGGACTTAGGTTTCTTTTTCATCAGGCCGACTTCCTTATACAGCGGCTTCACCATATTCTTGAAAATCAACTGAATTATATTTCGAAGGTTGAGAACACATTGCTTGGTCACCTCTTCCCGGGTCACCCCATCCACCTTTTCAAGCAGACGCAGAAACGACTGGATCGTGGTGATCTGAACCGTGTAACTTTCAGCCAGTTTGTGGTCGTATTTCAAACCGCAGTCAATGTAGGCGGGCATGAGATACATGCCGACATGGTGGTCAAACTTTACAGAAAGGGTGATCAACTTTTGCAGATAATCAACCTCGCGTAAATCCTCTTCTTCATCCTCCCCCTCGACCAATTCTTTGGCGGCTTTTTCCTTTTCCTTCTGCAACTCAAGTTTAATCTTTTCCAACTCGCTCAAGTCGGAAAGATGGTCGACCTCCTTTTCCTCATCGGCAGTTTTATCTGATGAACCTTCCGGCTCGGGATTTTGCTTGGCTTCCGTATCCTGTTCGCTCAACGCAAGTCTCCTTCCTAACGAGGGTAAAACATCAAACCAATGTCTTAAAAATTTCGGGGTTCGGCAACGATTATAATCCTTTTCCCAAGAAAGTGTCAACTGGGACGATAAAAATGGAAAACGCTCGATGTTTCGGATATAAGATTTCTGCTAGAGGTCTTTTCTCAAGAATTACGGGAAGACTATTCCAAGGGACAAAGTTTTATCTCACACCTATAGCTTGAGTTTCCCCTATGAGCCAACCGCATGTTATAAAATTTTCAGGTGGCAGATCATCAGGAATGATGCTTATGGAATTATTAAAACAGAAAGCATTAAAGCCTGAAAGAGGCGATGTCATTATTTTTAATAACACATCAGCGGAACATCCCGCCACTTATAAGTTTGCAAGAAAAATGAAACTCTTGGCAGAGGAAAAATACAACATTCCTTTCTTCTGGATTGAATATCAAACTTATGAAGACGCCAGTCGCTCTTATCAATGGTCGAGAAAACCATCTTACAGATTGGTAAATGATCAACCCTATAGTCTCAACAATGAAACCGGCTATCGATACAAAGGGGAGGTCTTCGAAGAGGTGATTTCTTTTAGTGGTTATCTGCCTAACAGAATGTCTAGAACTTGTACCCAATCAATGAAAATTTTTACTACTAACAGTTTTTTGTCTGATTGGTTTGCGCAAAAAACCGGCATTGAAAGGTTGGGTCATCACGGCGAAAAACAAAAAGTAACAGATGACGATATCCTTCGCATCCATAGAAACAACGGCGGCTCTGTCCCTGATAGTATCTTGCTGGAGAAAAAAAGGTTCAGCAGAGAATGCAATTTTATTAGAGAGCAACAACGCTGGTCAGATTTTACAAAGGCAGATATAGCGATTGATAATAAGGCGTTAAAAGATTCAGTGCTGGGCGATAAAGCCCAACTCTATGGTGATTTGGCTGTGGAATATGTCTCTTGTTTGGGTATTAGAGTAGATGAGCAAAGACGCGCAATTAAAATTAAAAGAAGGATCGATGACGCACAAGGGGAAACAGGAAAATCATTGTTCAATCAACCGCAGGGCGAAACGATTTTAGCGCCTTTAATTTCTGGCAACGTTACTAAAGAAGAAGTGGTGGATTTCTGGGAAAAACAAGATTTTAATTTGGCTCTTCCTAACACAGGGCTTTTTTCCAATTGCCTGTACTGCCCATTGAAAGGCAAAGCAAAGTTATTAGAAATTGCCACCAAAGAATTAAAAAACAAGCCAAGCAAAATAACCCCTGCATCCATTGATTGGTGGATAAAAATAGAGAAAAAATACAGCCGGGATTTGTTGGAGGAAAATAGAAAAATCTCCTCAGAGAAAGAGCCGGCATTTGTTGGTTTTTTCGGGGCAACCAAAGAGATGGTTTTTGAGAGTATTAAAAAACTGGCGGAAGGTGGGGCATCGGTTGATAAAGAGATGTTAGAGCTAGAAAGTGATATACCTTGTAATTGCACTGATTGATGGGGAGTAAATATTATGTCAGAATTATATTTTAGGCTTGGACCCGCGAGTGGCTTTACTGCTATTGAATTGGCGGACAAAAAAGAAGGCTATGCAAATCCAATCCGGGAGTTGTTGCAAAATAGTTTAGATGCATCCCGTGATGCCAACAAAGAAAACTGTGAAGTCAATATATACATTGAAACCATCTCTAAAAATCAAATTCCGCATATCAATAACTATGAAAAGGTATTAGAGAAGGCCATCAAAACTGCCGAAGATCAAAAAAGTTATAACGAGAACTCACAGCAAAGAGTGAGGCCGATAAAAGCCGCGCTGAAACAAGATAAATTACAGGTGTTAATGTTTTCCGACAATGGTATAGGAATGGCGAAAAATCAGATGGATGCCATACTGACTGGCGGGGTTAGCATTAAAGGTGGCGAAGAATCCGGCGGTTCTTTTGGTGTGGGTAATTTATCCAGTTATTCACTCTCATCTCTTCGTTATGTGCTGTATGCCACCAAGTATGAAGATGAACAAGGAGCTGTAAAATCTCTTTTTACCGGCTCGCCAATTTTAGCCGGACATAGAGAAGCGGATGCTCAACGAGGCAACAGGGGCAGAATTGTAAAGCAACAACCCGACAAGGAAATGAATCCGGAGTTTGCTTACCCTGAAGAATTTCCAAATTTTATCAAACCAAAAATGGACAAGATTGACACAGGCACAGTGGTTGCCATCCTGGGACTATCTGAAAATTGGGACAGTGAGGCGGAATACGCCATCGTCAGCAACTTTTTTCATGGGATTGTACATGGAGCTTTGAGCATCAAAGTTCATAGAGAAAATGAAGATCCAAAATTCATAGATATTACTGAGACTGAATCTCTCATTGAGAATAAAAAATATGTTAAGCGAGCCAAAGGTGAAAGTATTTTATCCGGGAAAGTTGTCCATCAAGCACTGCAAGCAGTTATGACGGGGAAACAAGAGGTAATAACACTTGGCAATTCAGATAAAATCCATGTTTGTATCAAAACCGATAAAGAAGCTGATCCTGCTGTTGTTTTGATTAGGAATGGCATGTTGATTGCCAGACATGACTCTATGCTTTCCAGAGATATGGAGAGGCTGAGAAAGACATCAGATTTTGAACCGTTTACAGCGGTAATAGATGTTACTCTTGGTGCTCCGGAGTTGCTTAAATTGATTAAGGGGGCTGAGAGCCCTTATCACAACAAACTGCAACCAAAAGTGCTTGATCGGGAGGATGAAAAACGCTTACAGAAATTGTTCAAGGAACTGAGCGAGGAAATCAAAAAGAATCTAGCACCTATTAATAGAGAATCTTTTGGTTTGCCACTATTCACTATGCCTAACAAAGCTATGCCTCAAAACAGTAGTGGTGATAAGTCAAGAGGACAAAATAAAAAAGCAAAACTTCAAAAAAAACCTAACAAACATCCCAAACCAAAAGAACCCGAAGAAGGTAAAGGCAAAAAGCGACCAAAACCAGTTATTGTTACCAGAAATCTGGAATCAAAAAATTCTGCTCGATACACAGATAAATCCGGAAAGTGGGAGGTTAAATTAAAGGTAGTGCCAAATAAAATGGATGCTAGGGACGATGTTTATTTATCAATATGTCTAGCTGAGGATAATGACAAGGAAGAGGTAAAAACCTATCTGGATTTTGCAAATGTTAAAATGAATGATCAATCAATCCACGTGCCTGAGAATAAAAGCCAAATCAAACTGGGACGATTAGAGAAAGCAAGTCAATACGATATCATTGCAGAGGTTGAAAAACCGGATGAAATCGGCGATATGAAAGTAGCATTATTGCCAATTTTAGGGTTAAAACAACGAAGCAAAAATGAGGAATAGTTGTGTCAGACAATCTAATACTAGATTTTCCTGTTTTAAGAGACAACAGCGGTGATTTTGTAGAAGGGGTTTCTTATGAAGTAGAAGCCACCCACGATGACGGAAAATTAAACATAACACACACTCTAAAAGGTCAATCATTCATCAGTCAATTAGTTGAAAATGATGAAGCAAAATTTTCTGTTTCGTTGCTTTATAGAGATAGTTCCGAGCGACAACATCATTTATGTGATACCGGTATTTCTACAAGCAACCATGAAATAGTCGGCACACAAACCATACCTATTAAATTTTCTTACGCTCCAGAAATTATGCCCAGCATTGTCATTTTGACAGATAAGAAAATTGTAGCAGATGCTTCATCTGGGCTAACCGATTTTTGGAAACATGGCGAACAGTTCAATATACCGAAATATTCAAGGGTTGCTCTCGGAGAAAAATTAAAATTCACTGCTGGTGATTTATCAAAATTGATAGAAGTGCTTAATGATGAAAGACTGGGTGATGGAGAAATGAAAGTTAAGGTTAAGGAAGACTCCGGGGAAGGCGAAACGCCCGTTTCTTTATTATGTAGCACAGATGTTTTTGATGAACTGAGCAAAGTGACACAAGCAGAGCCAAGCACCGCAGTTGAGTCAATGAGATCTGCCATCATCACTCAGGCATTATGTGCTGTGTACGCGTATATGCATAAATTATCTAATAACCAGGATTTTGAAGTCAGCGGCGTATTGGCAGCACATTTAGAAATGTTAGAAAGCAAAACGGGAGAAAATTGGGAAAATGAAGACTTTGATCCAAGTTTGGCCGCCACCAAAATGCAGCCTTACGCCATAAAAGTACTTGGTAACGGGGTGGATTATGACTGAATACAAACGACTTGATGAGGAAGCTTGGTCGAAGTTTGGCAAAAAATTGTTGGCTGAAAAGGGATCAGAAAAACAAAAGGAATTTTTGCAGATATGTCGGTCTGGGAAAGACGATTTTCTAGGGTATATGGATGAGTATTTACTTTCTCTCAAAGACGGCACTATTGACGGAGAATATACTACCTTGGAGTATAAATTTGCCGAGCGAGAATTCCTCTACCCACCAAAAGATACGCAAGAATTTATTTGGAATGCATTTAAGAATATCCCTGAAGAAATGATGTATTGCTGTGGTTTTTGGGGTTATATAGTTATTGATATGATTAAAAGCGAGTACATTAAACCGGATTATCTGGCATCGGAATTAAACAGCGTTACTAAAACAGGTATTTATGTTATTGATGTGGCTCTTACATCTAATGATCAAAAACAAATAGATCATTGTGCTAGAAGAATTTTACGCTCTATGTGTAATCCTGTTCCACGAGGAAAAAGAGTTGTTTTTAGTGATTTTTATTTAGGCAAAGCATATTGGCGTTTTCGTTGGGCAGATAAGATGTCTCAACAGAATATTGGATTGAACTTTGATCAGATATTAGAAATCTTTGATGAGAAATATTATGTAGAATTTTCTGCAAAAATGCACTCATGGAAAAGTTATATTGGTTCTAAAAACGTATTTGGCGGACTTTTAATGTATTTGAATCAAGAAAAGGGGAATAAAATTCCCGGTAAAAAACTAGGAAAAATTATTGATAAGGTTTCCTATATAAGCGCATGGAAGGCAATTGAAGAGCAAACGCCAAGCATTAACCAAACCGAAATACAAAAAATATCAGAGATCTTGTAAGAGAAAATCAAAAAGAGATAAAAGCAACGGCAGAGAATATCTAGCTATGCTCACTCAGTCAAAATCAAACTGGGTAATATTTTATGGAGATTGTTGACTCCAGACAGAGGCATATCAATCATGTCAATCAACCCCCCTGTTTATCTGGATTATTCAGCCACAACACCCGTTGACAAACGAGTGGCTGATAAAATGGTGCAATACTTAACTATGGATGGCACTTTCGGGAACCCAGCGTCTTACTCCCATGTCTTTGGTTGGAAAGCAGAAAAGGCTGTCGATGTTGCCAGAGAACAAGTTGCGAATTTAATCCATGCCAGTCCGAAAGAAATCGTTTGGACGTCAGGTGCCACAGAATCTGATAATCTTGCAATCAAAGGTGTCGCACGATTTTACCGGAAAAAAGGCAATCATATTATTACCATGAAGACCGAGCACAAGGCAGTTTTGGACACTTGCCAACAGTTAGAAAGAGAAGGCTTCGCGCTAACTTATTTAGACCCAATGCCCAATGGTTTATTGGATATATCTGTTTTAAAGGCAGCGGTTACAAAACAAACGATTCTTATTTCTATCATGCACGTTAATAACGAAATAGGTGTTGTTCAAGATATTGCCAGCATCGGCGCGTTTTGCCGGAAAAATAAAATATTTTTTCATGTCGATGCTGCTCAAAGTGCTGGCAAGGTTGAAATTGACGCAGAAACTATGCAAGTCGATCTAATGAGTTTTTCAGCACATAAAGTTTACGGGCCAAAAGGTATTGGTGCTTTGTATGTTTGCCGCAAGCCAAGAGTGCACCTTGAGGTACAAATACACGGTGGCGGTCATGAAAGAGGGCTACGATCAGGCACTTTAGCTACCCATCAGATCGTAGGCATGGGTGAAGCATTTGCCATTGCCAAAATGGAATTGGCAGAGGAAAACAAACGCATATTAGCATTGAGAGAAAGACTGTATGCGGGTTTTGTTGACATGAAAGAAGTGGTTGTCAACGGTGATATGACGCGTAGAATTGCTGGTAACTTAAATATCAGCTTTAATCATGTTGACAGCGAATCACTTATGATAGCAATTGCTGATTTAGCCGTTTCTTCTGGGTCGGCGTGTACCAGCCCTGGTCTAGAGCCATCATACGTCCTCCGTGCTTTGGGCTTAAGTGACGAACTAGCTCATAGCTCAATCCGCTTCAGCATTGGCCGCTTCACCACAGAAAAAGAGGTGGATTATGCCGTCGACTTAGTGCGTGATAAAGTCGAGAAGTTGCGCAAATTATCGCCATCGTGGGACAGGATTGAAGAGTGCGCTTAATTGTGTCTGGTAGAACATCAAAGAACTTCACATACTTCCCTGGCAAACAAAATTTATTCAAGATTGAGAATTCTACCAATCATAAGCATGATAATAACGTTTGGAATATGAAAAAGTTTCTCATGGGATGATAATGAAAACCGCCCTCCTGTTTCCGCCGCAGTGGTACCCCAGCCAACCCTATCTGGCTCTGCCTACCTTGAAAGCCCATCTCGAATCCAGGGGCCACGAGGTGGACCAGTTTGACTTCAATATAGAAAGTTATGAAATTTTCTTGTCCCGGGAATACCTGAATCGTTGCGTGGAAATCGTGCAGACGCGACTTTCCCTCCCCGCCTACACGACCGAAGAGCAGGAAGTCAAAGCCGTGTACCGGGATATTATTTCGGATAAAGATTTTCTCGACTCTGTCCTGAACGAAGTGGAAGACGCCAAAAATGTTCTGCGCGATGAAGAACGTTTCTTCCAGTTTGAGGTTTACAAAAAAGCCTACACCACTTTGAAAACGGCGATGCGGCTCATCTCCTACGCCTATCACCCCAGTCGGCTCGACCTCGACTCCTTTTTCATGTTGGGCAATCCCGAAGAAAACCTCGCCGGCATTCTCTCGGCGACGGCCGACCGCGTCAGAAATCCGTTCATCGCAATGTATGAAGACCACCTGATCAAGAACGTAGCGTGGGACGATTATGGGCTGGCGGGCTTATCCATCATCCACGTCGGGCAAGTCATACCCGGCTTGACGCTCGCGCGCATTTTGCACAAACGGTTTGAGCACCTGCACATCGTGATTGGTGGCAGCGTGTTCAACCGCCACGCCGACTTGCTGGATAACAAACAAGTTTTGTTCGAGGAGTTTTTTCACAGCGTCATCGTTTCGGAAGGGGAAAAACCTTTGGCGGAATTGGTCGCCCATCTCACGGCGGGGGAATCTCTGGCGACCGTCCCCAACCTGATTTATATGGACGGCGGAAAAGTCGCGCGCAACGCCAAGGTAGAAGCCCTGCCCTACGAGCAGTTGGTTTGTCCCACCTTCGACCAGTTGCCGCTGGAAAAATATTTGATGCCTTATCCCGTTTTGCCCTACATGTCTAGCCGCGGTTGTTATTGGGGAAAATGTACTTTCTGCACGCATAGTTTCATCTACGACTCCTACTACCGCAAAGCAAATGAAGTGCGGGTGGCGGAGGAACTAGACCATCTCTCCCAAAAATATAAAACCAAATATTTCACCTTCTCCGACGAAGCCATCTCCCCAAACGCTTTCAACCGCATGTCCCGGGAAATCCTGAAAAAGGGCGTGGAGATGCGTTCACTCGGAATGCTCAAGTTTGAATCGGGAGACAAAGAGTCCCCCGAATTGTTTGAAGACATTTACCGCGCGGGATTTCTCATGCTGTTCTTCGGGCTGGAAAGCGCAAACGACCGCATCCTTTCCATCATCGACAAAGGTTGCGACCAAGCAACGGAAAGGAGCGTGCTGAAAAACAGTTCCGCGGCCGGCATCTGGAATCACCTCTACCTGTTCTTCGGGTTTCCCACGGAGGAGCGCGAAGAAGCGGAAGACACCATCCGCTTCACCGTGGAAAACTCGGAAGTCGGCAGCGGCACAATTCATTCCGTAGGCCAATCCATTTTCGCGTTGGAAAAAGATTCCGCCATCTACCACAATCCGGGGAAATTCAAAATTGACCGCGTCCTTCACGACCCCGAAAGAGATATGGCGATTGTGTTCGACTTCGACATCAAAGCGGGAATGGTGCGGGAAGAAGTGATGGACGTCTACGAACATTTCGACACGGTGATCGAAGAAAGTTTTCCGTCGCGCAAAATTTGGAATTATCTTTCGCGCGAACACTTCCTGCTTTACCTCGACCACTTCGGCAAAGAAGAAATCCTCAACATGTCCCGCGCCACCGTCCCCCTCTCATCGTCCGCCCCGCGCGGCGGTTGACACTCGGCGGGCAATCCCCTAAAATTTAAACAACCGCAGAAACACAAACCGCAAACTTTCGTAGAGGAAAATCCAACGATGAGCCAGGCAGACAAGCCAACAGACTGGATCACGATGAAAATCGAGCCAGAGATTTTTGAGGAACTGGGCGTCCGCGACCCAGAAGAAACCAAGCGCGAAATAGCGATTTCTAAAAAGACGCGGCAGATACGCAAGGAGTTGAAAACCGACCCCGACAATCAGGAACTTCAGATAGAGTTAGCCACCTTGATGATTGACGGTTGCAATTACGAAGAAGCCGTCAAGCAACTCACAACCCTCCGCAACAAAAATCCCAAAAACGCGCGAGTCTATAAACTGCTCGGCACGGCATACGTGCTGTCCAATCACGAAGACGAAGCCTTGATTGAAATGAACCGCGCGCGCGAACTCGACCCCGCCGACGTGGAAATTTATTTCAACCTCGGCGGTCTCTATTTGTTGCGGGACATGTTCACAAACGCGAAGGACTCCTTCGAAAAAGTTATTGAACTCGACCCCACCGACACGACGGCATACGCCAACCTCGCCGCGGCCTACGACATGCTCAAACTATACGACAAGCAAATCATCGCGCTCCGAAAAGTGTTGATGTTCACGCCGGAAGATAAGGAACTCCGCGCCGCGTTGTCCAACGCTTACTTCAACGCCGAACGCTACGAGGAAGCCATCGACGCCGCCCAAGTCGTGGTGGAAATTGACGACAAAGACCCGCAAGCTTTTTGCAACTTGGGCAGTTGCTATTCCGTTCTCAGTATGGTGGACGACGCCATCGGCGCATTCAAAAAAGCCAGCGAACTGGCGCCGGACTATTCGTTGCCGCACACCAACTTGGGAACTCTTTATGCAAATATGGGCAGGCCCGAAACTGCGCTCAAAGAATTTAAGGTGGCGGTGGAGTTGAATTCGCAGGACGCGGCGGCCTGGATGAATTTATATAATTGCTACAAAGAAGTCGGGTTGATGGAAGATTCGCAAAACGCGTACAGAAAATATGAAGCGTTAATGGAAGGTCCCGCACCTGTTGCCACGGGGGGAGAAAACCCGGCGAACATCCCGGGCGGAGTTTCCCAAACTAGCAAATACGCCGGCGGTGGAGGCATGGAGGGAAACGCGCCGGGGATGGAATCTTTGACCGACACCGATGACGAAAAATCTTTTTAAGTTTCCCTCGTGACCCATCATCCGGGCATGGTTCCACTTGGGGATTTCAAACCCTCCGATTTTTGGCAGACCCATATCAATTCCATTTTCTACGGAATTAAGGGGACGCAAATTCACAACCATTTTCAAACCTATGCGAGTCTGGACCATCGTTTAGCCCACGCACTCGCCGACGATTTTTACGCCGAAGCCCGGCGACGCCATCCTGAAAATAAAATCTGGTATCTGCAAGAATGGGGAGTCGGCAACGGCAATCTTGCCGCGTGTTTTCTCAGCCGCCTGCGCAAAGTGGACAGCGACGACGAAGTTTATCCATTCGTCCACTACATCCTCTGCGATGAATCCGCAGAAATTCTGAAAGCGGCGCGCGCCAATCCCCACCTGCAAAAACACGCGGGGAAATTTTCCACGGTGCGCGCGCACGCTGAACATTTGGATTGCTTTCGACCGCGCTGCGTATCAAAAATCATCTCCAACGAAATCTGGGACGACCTGTCCACCAAAATCTTGTTGAAACACCAGGGCCTCTATTATGAAGAATACCTGTGCCCCTTCCTCGACGCCGACGCGTTCCCCGCGGACAAGGACGAATTCCTAGAACAATTTAATGACCGGAACTTGGCGAAGCTCGCCCGGCTTCCACATTTTCTCGACACCATTCACTGGGAGCGGGATTTTCAAAGAGTGAGTCTGGACGACTGGCCCTTCGCGAAAACTTTGCAAGAGCACGCCGAAAACTTTGCGGATGAAATCCCCATGCCGGTCAACATCGGCGCTTTCTCCACCATCGCAAAAGCTAAAGAACTACTCGCGCCGACGAATTTTGGATATACCGGTTTTGACTACGGGATGAAAACGGTCGAGGACCTTAACCAAGAAGGCAGGCCCTACTTCAATTTATACGGCGGACAATACACGTTCATGGTGAACTTTCCTCTGCTCGAAAATGTTGGTCGCGCTTTGGGATTTACAGAAATCACGCGGGAATACCAAAATCAGTTTGTGGAGAAAAACCTCGGGTCGGCAAGCATCAGTGTGGTGGACTTGGTGCAATGTCATCCGCAGGTGGTTGACATGGCTCCGTGGGACAAGGATATTTTGATGCTCGGTTCGATCAACGCTCTCAATACCGTTTACCGAAATCCTTATGCGGGCAAACTAAACTATCCCGCCGCGGACGGAACTCCCAAAAAACAAAGAAAGCAAATCGCCCAACTCGCAAAAAACCTTAGCAGCCGCGGTGTTCCCGACACCGTGGCTTATGTCACCAAGGAAGAAATTTTCGCCGCGCTAAAACCTTTGCGAAAATTGGGTTACCGCGAAAAAGATGTTCACTCCGCTTTTCAATCCCCGCCGCCGCCGATTTCATTCGTGCATATTCAATTCGGAATATAAATTCCGGTTCTCCGCGGGGAAAATCTGCTAGCATAGAAATCACTCGCTTAAAACTTTGGAGATTTTTTTCGATGCTCAGCATTTTTGTCGAAACCAGTTGCAATCGTTACAACCGTGACGAGTGCGAGTTTTGTCACGTGTATGAACCGTTGATGGAGCACCCGGTTTCTCAGTGGCACTTGACCACGGAGCAAGCCAGGAACATGGCCGAAAAAATTAAAAGCGTGGAGGTGCTCAACGCGTTGGCGCAGCAGGAGATCAACCTGACCGGCGGGGAAGCATCGCAGAATCCGGATATCGTGGAGATTTGCAAAGTGTTCCAAACGGTCACCCCGCACGTTTGCCTGCACACCAATCTGGACCTGCTTTCAGAAAAATCCAAACGCTGGCAAAGGCTGCGGGAAATTATGAAACTGGCGGGGCGCATCGACATCACTCTTTATCCCACCGCGTGGGAGAGGTCGCAAAAATATTTTCTCGGCGCGTTGTTAAAGCAGCAGGATAAACTAATCGTCAATGTCGTTTTCGAAAACCTGCGTCACTTAAAACTTCAGATTCAACTGCTGCTAAATTTCTTTACGGAGCAAGGAGCAACTTATCAGCCGGTCACCGAACTGCTCGCAACTTATTCGACAAAGGTGGCGACCCTTGTGCGCGAACATCCGCACTGCGATGAAAAATTATTCACGGCGCATATGGGAGACACCGAAGCCTTCGTCCGCAATCCAGAGTTCACCTTCGGCATAAGTTTGCTGCCGGCTTTTGAAATTGACCGCCGCGGTTTTCGCGCCATGACGGCGATGCCTTTCCCCCGCGAAAAATATTTAATCGGCTGTCCCGCCGCGCGCGGTTCCATCGACATCATGACGATTCAGCAAAACGGCGAGATGACGCCTTGTTGCGATGTTGGGAATCTAAAATGCAAACCGAGTTTTGGCAACGTCCTCCACGAAACTCCAGAACAGATCGTGGAAAAAATGGAAGCGTCGATGAAAACGCTGGCGGCGGGAATCCAGAAAAACCACGCGAACATCAAGGCTGGCAAGGCGGGGCGGTTGGTGGAGGAAGGCATCCCCCCTTACTGCAATTAGTTTGCGCGGGGTTCCGCTTCTTCCTTGGAAATTATCGTGCGGCGCGTTTGTCCGACCGTCGTCGGTCGCCGACTAATCAAGCGGGAGGCAATTCTCCCGGCGGCGTTTCTTCCGCGTCGAAAATGTCGTCGTCGTCATCCTCATCCTCTTCTTCGCCGATCAACAAGTTTTCGTCATCGACTTTGAGTTCTTCGAACTCTTCTTCCTCCTCCTCTTCCTTCGGATAGGGGAGTTTATTCCAGACGACGACGCGGGAGTTGCTCCGGTCGCAAATAAACAATTTGAATTTCGGTTGCGGCTCTTCGGGTTCTTCGACGGATTCACTTGCCACCAAAGATGTTTCGTCGCCAGCGGCGGCGTCGCGGTCGCCGTCGTCATCGTCATCGTCCGCCGCGGGAATTTCGCGGAGGCCTTCTTCCTCCTCTTCCTCTTCGTCGTCGATCAACAGCAGACCGTAGGGGTCGTTCAGGGTACAGTTAGATGCTTCGTCCCGGCCGCGGTTGACCGCATTTTCGATGAAGGAGGATTGACCGAGCACCACATCCGCGGGCTGTCCATTTTCGGTGGGGACTTCTTTCCAATACAAGACGCGGTTGTTGCCGGTGTCGGAGATGAACAACCCGGCCTTCCCGCATACCACGTCTGTGGGAAAATACAAACTGTCCGCGGCGGGGCGCGTGGCTCCGTTGCCGCGGTTCGGTTCGCGACTCAAAAAATCTTTTTGCCCAATCACTACATCGGCGCCGACCCCGGTCTCTCTGGGAATTTTATTCCAGATCAGCACGCGGTTGTTGCCTTGGTCCACCACGAACACGCGTTCGTTTTCGGCGTCGAAGTACACACCCGTCGGGAAGCTAAGTGTATCTTGACCGACGTTGTCGAACTCGCCTTGGTTGGGCCAGCGTTCATCTACGCCTTTTTGTCCGAGGGAAACGTCCGCGTTCCAACCGTCACTGAACGGGATTTTGTTCCAGATTAAAACGCGGTTGTTGTCTTTGTCGGCGATGAGCACGTGCTTGTCATCGCTGGAGTGTATGCCCATTGGGAAAAACAGGGAACCGGAACCGACGAACCCGCGGCGGTTGGCTTCGTTGTCATCCATATTGTCTTGCCCGAGCACTAACTTTGGAGGCTCGCCGTCATCGGTGGGGATTCCTTCCCACCGCAATACTCGATGGTTGCCGCTGTCCACCACGTAAAGTTTTCCGTTGATCACGGCGACGCCCGCTGGCTGGGAGAGGGTGTCCTCCTCCGCTTTGCTGATGGTGAAGCCGTCGAGGTCTTCGTCTCCCAAGCCCGAGGTCATCTCGTCCAAGGTTGTGGTGATGCCGCGGTTTTCCAAGCAGTCGGCGAAATCTTCCTGACCGAGAACTAGCGATGCGGGTTCGCCGTTTTCCTGGGGGAATTGCTCCCAAATCAAAACGCGATGGTTGCCCTTGTCGGCGACGAATAATATATCGCCGAACACCGCGAGGTATTGAGGTTCGCAAAGCGTGTTGTCGCCGGGGTCGTCTGCGCCGCGGTTGGACTGGGACATCGCAAAGTCTCCCTGACCGATGACCATGAAGGCGCCGGTTTCGGGGGCTTCCACTACGTCGACTTCGTCCTCTTCGTCCAGTTCTTGAGACTCGTCGACTTCATCCAAATCTGTTTCTTCATCTTCGGACACGCGCAACGAATCCTCCGCGTCGGCGTCTTTCATTTCTTCATCTTCGGGCATGAAACAATTCTCCAGTATCGATTACAAATTTAAACTTCACGGTAACTCCGGCGCCTTAAGTCTTTGCCACATGGAAATGACTTTGCGACCATTGCGGTCTTGATGCTTGCCGTCCCAAATCGCGAACGCCACCAACACGGGATTTGTTCTTTTGAATTTTATATCCCATTTGTTCAAAGAATCCAAGGTGCGAAAAAATACCACGCTCCACTTTCCTTCTTTCCAGACTCCCTTCCCCATCACATTCTGCTTGGTTTGAGGCTGCGGTGTCAACGTCCCGAATCCTTCGGCGTTCAATTCTTCGACGGGAACATCGCGGAACGGATTGAGTGCGTCGACGGGATTGACTTCGCCGCCGAAGATCATCGTGTCCATATCCATACCTTTGGTAGCGTACTCAAGTTTTTCCTTGGTTTCAATTTCCGTTTGCCAGTCCGCCCGCCATTGCCAAATGTTGACCACGTTGCCGCGGTTTCCCATGCCGAAGAACGGTTCGTTATGACCGTGGTCGTGCAACAACACTTCGCCGAGAGCAAACTGCATGGCGATGGCATCCTTAAAATCCTGATGGCGACTTGACGTCCGGTCGGGCTGAGCATCTTCCCACTCCAGTCGGAAGGCGATGCCTTCGTCGTTCACCACGGACTGAAACTGAATCCGGTCAACCGGGTCGCGGCGCGCGTTGAGGGGCATCGTGTGTATATTCTGAGTCGGGATATTTTTCCACAACGGGTTGCCCGGTTCCATATCGATTTCGTGGTCAATGCGGTGCGTGGTGAGATCAACTTCGTACTGCGCCGGCTGGAATTTTTCTTTCCTGATTTTCGACTCAACATAGGACGCGAGATTCCATCGTTCCTCATCCGTCAGATGACCGTACGATTTCATCGGCGTGCCATCAATCCCCGTGGTCAAAGTTGAGAACAAGTTTTTTTTATTGAATCCGAACTTGTAAGTATTAGGGTCGGTCAGTTCGTAAACAAAAACTCGATGATCCCAGATGTCGTAAAGTTCATGCGCGATCGGGCCATCGCCCTGCAAGTCGGTACCGTGACAGCGGGCGCAACGCATTTCCTGATAAACCTTTTCGCCGCTGGCGATGGATGCCAGCGTGGACGCGGGAACTGTTCCGATTGTTATCGCCTCCCGCGGTTTTTCTCTTTCAAATCTTTTGGAAAACTTTTTGATGTACTCCACGACGCCCCAAGTTTCGTCCTCCGACAAGGCTCCTCCCCACGCCGGCATGGCGGTGCCCGGAACTCCGCGGGAAATGACTCGGTAAATATCTTCGTCCCGCGGAATCGACCCGAACGGGGTGGTGCGATATTTAAACACGCCTTGACGAAAATCCCGCGGCCAAGGGTAAAGATACGCCGTGGCTTTGCCGCCGCCGTCGCCGTCATCGCCGTGACAATATACGCACATATGTTTGTAAACCGTGGCGCCTAAGCGCAGAAGATCTTTCCTCTTGCCCGGCGGCGGTGACGAACCGTGAGTGCTTTCCATCGATTCGTGCGCGGGCGAAGGTGGAACAGCCGACACCATCATCCCGCACAGGAGCGGAACGAAAATCCAATTTATCCGATTAACGAACCCCCATGCTCGGGGTCGAAAGTACATAAAGTTCTTCATTGCCGTTTAAACCGTCTTCCGCGATATCCACCCACATGTCTTTGCAGTTGCGTCGCGAGTCGATGCCCTTGCAATAGAACAAAGGGTTGCGGTTGGCGAAAAACACAACAGGGTGCGCGAAGTAAACGCTCAGGTTATCGAACCGCGCGATCTCGATGGCTTGCTCGATGGTGGTCTCTTCCGCCGAGGCTTTGCGGATTACTTTGCGGATGACCATGTAATCCAGTTCGCCGTCGCGGTCTAGGTCGTAGTAGGTGGCAATCAAGCCGGGCACGCTCAACGATTCCCAACCGCGATAAGATGGATGCCGCCAGCCGGGTTCCGCGGGGATACCAAAATCCGACGAATCAACCGCGGCGGCGTCGTCCCGCAAAGTCTGCCCGCTCACCGCAACCGGCGCGGAAATAAATAAAAGTAAGACTGCAAGAAGTAGGTTTCGCATTTCACTTCGCGTCTCGTTGGAGTTGCGTCCCCACTTGCGACCACGCTTCACGGGGCACAAGAACTGCCTTGCATTTTTATAAACTAACACATTTCAGTGTTCAATTAAAGAGGAGAGGCCCCGTCCGCCAACCTGTTTCTTCGGGGTCTTCTCGCGGCGGTCTTCATCGAAAAAATTAAGTCGACGGCGGCGGTCTTCTCGAAAAAAAATTAAGTCGGCGCGCGCGGTGAAAAGGCACAAAAAAAGGGCAAGCCACGCAAGCGGCCTGCCCCTCTTTTCAAAGAGTTTTGCTTACTTCATAAAGGTGCTACGAATGTATTTCACGACATCCCATATCTCTTTGTCTTTCATGCTTTTTTTGTGAGCGACCATGCCGGTCCCCTTGGAACCATTTTTGATAACCCAGAACATCTGCCCTGCGGAAATTTTTTTCATGGTCGCCGCACAAGTAAAATCGCGGGGACCGGGCTTCAGAGCTTTACCCAGCTTTCCAGCGCCGTCGCCTTTTGCACCGTGACACATTTTGCACACCAGCGGCTTGGCTTTCTTCATGTAGATCTTCTCGCCGTTTGCCGCATCAGCCTTTGCGGTTTTGTCCATTTTGGCGGTGGAAGCAGGAGCCGATTTGGTTTTCCGCGGCTGTGGACATTTCCCCGCAATCGCGGAACTGACCGCGAATAAACTGAACACAATCATCACACTTAATGCCAAAACCTTTTTCATCTAACAATCTCCTCTCTAATGATACATTTCATCGAAAACTTAAAGCACGCTAAACCCCATCGTTCAAAAAAAGAGTGCCGCAATTATAATCCATTGCGATGCTCTGTCAATGGAAAATTCCCATGCGTAAGAACACGGGCGGGGGCTTGCGGGTCTGCAAAGACAAAGAGTTTTCCATTTTATTATGAATGTGAATGCGTCGGCATGAAGACAATATTCCTTGATGGCGTGGCTCAAATTGTGTATGGTCTGGGCGCAACGCATGGTTGGTTAGAATTTTTTCAGATGCGCCGTGGCTTCGAAAATTTCTGGAGCGCGGTCGCCGCCGTAGTGTCCCTGTTCAGAATTACTAAAAAATACCGACGGTTCCAGTCGGGAGAAAATGATGAACATTTTTTTTAGACACGCTGGTCCAGATAAGAGGAAACCCAAGTACTTAACAAAACTGGACCAGGTTCCTCAATTGACGGAATTTGAGAAGCGGGAACTGCAAAAGGTTAACGACAAGTTTGTGTTCCGCACCAACGATTATTACCAGTCCCTGATTGATTGGAACGACCCCGACGACCCGATTAAACGGATCGTCATGCCGGACGTTCAGGAGCTCAACGAGTGGGGCGAACTGGACGCTTCCAACGAAGAAAAATACACCAAAGTTCGCGGCCTCGAACATAAATATCCCTCCACCGCGCTGCTTTTAGTCAATGAAGTTTGCGCCGCTTATTGTCGGTTCTGTTTTCGCAAACGCCTGTTCATGGATGAAAACGATGAGGTGACGAAAGATATCTCGGCGGGACTGGAATACATCCGGGAGCATAAGGAAATCAGCAACGTGCTGTTGACTGGCGGCGACCCGCTGGTCATGTCCACCAGCAAATTAGAACCCATCATCAAACAGATTCGCGAGATTGACCATGTGCAGATTATTCGTATCGGCACCAAGGTTCCGGCGTTCAATCCTTTCAGGATTTTGAATGACCCGGCGTTGCTGGAAATGTTCAAATCCTACAGCACAAGCGAAAAGAAAATCTACATCATGGTACACTTCAACCACCCGCGGGAACTCGCCCCAGAAGCCATCGAAGGACTAAACCTGCTGACGAAATCCGAAGTTTCCATGGTAAATCAAACGCCAATTGTGCAAGGCGTCAACGACGACCCGGAAGTGCTCGCGGAATTGTTCTCCAAACTTTCTTACATGGGCGTCCCGCCGTATTATGTTTTTTTGTGCCGTCCCACCATGGGGAACGAAACCTATTCCATACCAGTCGAACGTGGCTACGAAATATTTGAAAAATCCAGAGCCCTTTGCTCCGGACTGGCGAAGCGCGCGCGTCTGGTCATGTCGCATGAATCCGGAAAAATTGAAGTAGTCGGAATGACCGAGGAACAAATATTTTTCAAGTTTATCCAAGCCGCAGACAAAATCAACAACGCCCGGTTCATGGCTTTTTCCAGAAACCCCGATGCCTACTGGTTTGATGATTATCCGGAAACATCCGATGAGTTTTCCCCGTTTCCCGAAACCGTCCGAGCAGAATGCCTAGAATTTCCTTGACCACACCTCAACTCCTTACATAAAACGCAATGGAAGAAAGACTGACCGGAAAAAATATTCTGATCGTCATCCCCAAAGATTATTATTTGGAGGCCCAACTAGACCCGGTTTTGGAATCCATGAACGCGGAGGGCGCCAAGGTTTTGGTCGCCTCCACCAAATTGAAAGAAGCCATTGGAATGAAGGGCGGCAGGACGAAGCCGGATGTCTTAATCGTCGACGCGATAGAAGGCATCACCGGCGACAGTTATGTCTCCGCCGCCAAGGGCGTGCGCCAGATTAAAGGCGTGTTTCACGGCGTCATCGTCATCGGGGGAAACGGGGCGAGGACTTATCTCTGGAAAGACGAACTTCTGCGGCTCTTGATCAACGACCGTTACCGTTCCCGCATGGTGGTCGCCGCCATCGGAAGCGCCGTTCCCTGCTTGGGGAAAGCTGGACTATTGCAAAGCCTGGAAGCCACCACCGAACCCGGAAACAAAAAAGCCGCGGCGGCGCTGGAAGATTCCAAAGCCGTGCTGGTGGACGAGGCGGTGACCACCGCGGACCGCATCTTCACGGTGCGGGACGCAAGCGGTGTTCCCGCTTTTCTCGACGCGTTCATCAAAGCGGTCGCGAAAACTCCCGCAAAATAATTTCCGCAACGACGACGGCATCGCCGCCATTCTTCATCAAGCCGCCGTCATTCTTCATCAAGGTTGTTGCCCTCTTTCCTGCTGAGTTTTGATGATCTTCAACCGCAACTTGATCACGTCGTTCAAACTTTTAACAATGCGGTCGTTAGAATCTGGGAAATGTAATTTTTGGTTGAACTCGTCTAGCGAGTGAACTTCAAGCACTTTGGCGAACGCTTCATCCGCGAACGGCTTGGTCATCTGAACCACGCCTTCAAAATAGATCGCAATTTTTTCATACTCGTCCCAGTTTTTGAGAATGAGATTTTTGATCGTGTCCCCGGCCGGCTCGCCGTCGTCCGACAATCTTCCCGCCGGAGTTGAGGTGCCCATGATTTTATAAACATCAATTTTGAATTCATCTTCCATGCTCATCCTAATTCTTTAAGGATAAATTTTTCTTCAACGGTCAATAATTTTAACGAACTTCATTTCCACCTTTTCGTCGGGATTATCTTTGGAGTCACGCGGGACGCTAACGATTTTATCGACCACATCCATTCCCTTAATCACCTTGCCAAAAGCGGTGTATTGATTGTCCAGAAAATGCGAGTCTTTGACCACGATGAAAAACTGAGAGCCGGCACTGTCGGGGTCCTGCGACCGCGCCATGGAAAGAATTCCCCGGTCATGAGGCGTGTCGTTGAACTCCGCTTTGACGGTGTAGCCTGGCCCGCCCGTTCCGTGCGTGGAGCGGTCATCACTTTTGGAGTTGGAGTCGCCGCCTTGAATCATGAAACCGGGAATCACCCGGTGAAACGTGGTGCCGTCGTAATAACCTTTCCTCGCCAAGTCTTTAAAGTTTTTGGTGTGCTGCGGTGCTTTATCTCCCAGAAACTCCAACTCGATGTTTCCAAAATTCGTCTCAATCACCGCGACTTCACCGCTCTGCGCCGAAGTTCCGGTCATCAGAACTCCCACCAAACCCGCGGTAACTCCTTTAACAAAAAAGTTCATGAAACCCCCAAGAAAAAAGATTTAATCAGGATAATTTTAAGGGACGCATTCTAGCAGGTTGCCGGGGAAGTCTCAATGATTGTCGCGATGCCGGCGCCCTCTTTTCGCAGCGAAAGTTTGAGTGAGGAAAGGGTTAAGAAAAAATTTAAGTTGGTTGAGTGAAGAACGGAGTCGGTCAGTCTTTGTGCGCTAGATTATCGCGGATGTTTTGGAGAAGGCCGATGTTCTGGGTATGCCCCGACCGGCAGGCTTTGATGTAACCGCGTATGGGTTTCCCCAGTAAATAGAAGTCGCCGAGTATGTCTAGGATTTTGTGGCGGGGGAATTCGTCTTTGAAACGGAGTTCGGTATTCAAGACTTTTTTATCGCCAAGCAGAATAAAATTATCGAGCTTGCCGCCGGACGCATAACCCATCTTGGCTAGTTGCGCTACTTCCCCCATGAAGCCGAAGGTTCTTGCCGGAGCGATTTCCTTTTTAAAACTTTCGTTGCCGGTGAACTCGTAGGTGTAGTCCTGGACGCCAATCGGTTCCGGATATTCCATGTGGTAACTAACGCGAAAATTATCGCTAGGCTCGATGGAAATATAAGGCCCACCCTGGTCTTGGTTGCCGAATGTGTACTTTTTGTTAATCACGATTTCTTCATAAAAACCTTGCTGGTCTTCAAACCCTCCATCTTCGATGAGGTCACAAAAATCCTTTGCCGAACCATCCATCACCGGTGCTTCATCGCCGATTTTAATGAGCAGGTTGGTGACGCGATACATGTGAAGCGTTGCCATAATATGTTCGATGGTGCCCACGGATATCCTGTCTTTCTGCAGGCAAGTGGAATAATCCGTGGACTGAACATTTTCCAAGCGGGCGGGAACAGTTTTGCCCGTGGAAATACTCCCGAACACAATCCCGGTTCCCGGCGGCATGGGTTGTAGAATCAATCCGGTTTTCGTCCCCGAGTGCAAACTGCTTCCGCACAACACCACGCTGCGCTTGAGGGTGCGCTGGGAGTGGCGGGTGCCGTTGTTATCCCCCGGACCCGGGACGAAGAAATGACGCGCTGTTTTTTCGTCGGGTTGTTTTTCCCGCATCGGCTCCATCTCTTGAAGAGACTCGTCTTCATCTTGGAGTCGCTGGATTTCAGGAAGAACATCCCGGACGGTAATCTTCTTGCGGCTGGAGCTGGCGAAGACCAACTTGTTCAATACGCACCGCAACTCTTTCACATTCCCGGGCCAAGTGTGCTGACATAACACGACCATGACGTCGTCATCTATTTTTGGAACGAAAGTTTTTCGCGTGCGCCGAATTTCTTTCAGGTAATCTTTTACCAAATTTGGAATGATCGCCGCGCGGTCGCGCAAAGGGGGAATGAATAAAATCGAGTCTTTGAAGACATCCAGCAGCGCGGAGTGAAATCGACCCTCCGCGGAGGAAGTCGCTAGGCTCACGGTGGATGACGCGAAAATCCGGGCGGGTATAAGTTTTGAATTGGAGTCGGCCGACCGTGCATCGTTGGGTTGCAGGGCTTCCGCGAGTTTTTCCTGCATGCCTTTGCTCAACGATTCGATGTTGCTGAGGTAAACCACTTTTTCATCGCCGCGACGGCGGGAGTTGCCCGGACTTTTTAATTTTTGCTCCGGGCGTTGAAAAAGTTGGGAATGAATCGCCCATGTCTGGCGAAGAGAACAATCTATTTTAACGAAAGACCGGTTGCTCTTCCTGCTCCGCCGATGGATGGCTTGGGCGATGAACTCTTTGCCGGTGCCATTTTCGCCATTCAGCAAAACCGGTTTCATATTTTTTGAAAATGCCACCACCGCCTTTTTTACTGCCAGAACGGACTCAAAACACAGGGGAAGTTTCTTGGAAGAATAAGCCGACTTCCCCGCCGTGGACGAAGAGTGTCGGTTGTTCAGAACTTCTGCAATCAGCAGGGTGATTTGTTCCATGGAGAAAGGTTTTTCGACGAAGTCCCTAGCGCCCAGTCTGGTCGCCTTGACAGCGGTGTCGATGGTTCCGTGCCCGGACATAATCAAGACTTCAATCTCCGGATAATAAGTTTTTATGGTTTTTAAAACTTCGATGCCATCCATTCCCGGCAACCAGATATCCAGCAAAACCAAGTCGGGGGAATGTGCGTGGATGATTTCCAGAGCCTCAACACCATCTCCCGTGGCGGTGACTTTATAACCTTCGTCCGAAAGAATTCCTATCAGTGAACTGACGATATTTTTTTCGTCGTCGACAATGAGAATGCGTTCTTTAGACAAAGAGTTCTCCCGTCAGGATACAGGTTTCAGTCCGCGACGATACCCAGCCGCAAAAATTCAAGGTAATAGATTTTGTGACCCGCATTGATAAAGTTTTTTTCGTATTTGGTTTTAGGCAAGTTCTCGCGACTCGTTAAAAATCCCGACCCCGGGTCTTGATTTTGAAACAGCGGTTCGGCATTAAAGTGTTCCAGCATTTCCATCGCGTAAACTTCAAAATCGGTGGCCAGATAAACTCGCCCGCGGGGAGCAAGTTTTCGCCCGAGCAGTCTAACAAAATCGGGCTTGATCAACCTTCTTTTTGTATGTCTTTTTTTAGGCCACGGGTCGGGGAAATTGATATAAACGGTTTCCAACTCTTCGTCCTTAAATAGCAAAGGAGTTTTAACCCGCACATCGCCGTAGGCAACCCGTATATTTTCCAGTTGAAGTTTCTTTTTCCGCGTCATCAGTTTCCGGATTCCCTTGTGGTAGAAATCCATGCCGATGAAGTTGCTATAAGGTTCCTGCGCGGCCATCTCAATCAGGAAGTTTCCCATGCCGAAACCAATTTCCAGTTTCAGCGGTTGGCGGTTTCCGAACCGAGCTTGCCAGTCGGGCCACTCATCAACATCGAGAAAATCAATGTCCTCTTCCGCAATTCTGGAAAAAGAAATCAGCGGTTTCGTGGCCATTGAACTAACGCGGAATCGCCTCCTCAGGAGTCATCATGAATGGTGATCACTTTTAATACTTCGTATTCTATTTTTCTGTCAGGCAACGGGATGGTGACTTCATCCCCTGCCTGCTTGCCCATCAAGGACTTGCCGACCGGGGAGACGGTGGAAATTTTTCCTTCGTCGGGATTGACTTCCTCTGAAAAAACCAACTGGTATTCGGTCTCTTTACCGCTGTCCAAATCTTTCAGTTTCAAAGTACTTCCGAGCCCGGAACGGTCTTTGGGAATTCGGTTGATGTCGACAGCCAGGATGTCGCGAATGCGTTTTTGCAGGAGGGAAACTCGCGACTCAAGAAACATCTGCCGTTCTTTCGCCGCTTTAAATTCCGCGTTCTCGCTCAGGTCTCCGTGCTCCCGCGCCGTTAAAATGGCTTGGGGAATTTCCACCTGCAATTCCCTCTGCGATTCTTTGAGGTCCTCTTCCAACTTGTCCAAAACGGGAAGCCGCTTCACTTAGGAATTTATCCCCCTGATTGTAATAACGATGAAGCCTGATTTGTCGCCCGCAAAAATGGAGGGAAACGGTCTGTCTGCGCGGAAAATTTACAACGGGTTTAACTTGTCATCGCCGACATATAAGCCGCCATTGTAGAGGTTGAATCACGATTGGGTCAACAAAAATTTGTGGAGCAAAAGTCGCGGAAAACGCCGCGGATTTTTTTGGGGAAGGAGATGTCCATTAAAGTTCGCCGTCAACTTGCGGTTTAATTTTTTTTCTTATTTTTGTCGCGCCAAAGAATTAGCCAGTGCTGCAGAAGTTTGATTGGTTGCGTGCCGTGAAATTTTCGGCGTTTGATTTTTGGAGTTTGATCGTGCTGAAGTCTGGCGATGACGGTGGCACCCACCGCCTCCTCTAACACCACGCCGCGCTGAGCGTGTTCGAGTTTTTTGGATTCGCAAACGCCCCGAAACGCCACGACCATGCGGCAGTCTAATGGACGGTCTTCATACACTTCGCAGGCGCCTTCCTGATTGAGAAAAGGGCAAGGCTGATTGATGACCAAACGATGCCAGTCCACTTGGTCCAAGTTTTTTCCCGCCTTGAGAATTTCTTCGACCTTGGTGATGGTTCGTTGGGAACGTTCCATCACGGCGTTGAGGTCGACGCCATTTTCCACAGCGTTTTTCAGAATGCCGTCCCACTCCAGCCGCGTGCAAGACACTCCCGTGTGGCAACAGTGGGCGCACCCCCGGTGGCATTGTAGAGGAGGGATGTCTTCACTAAAAACTTTTTTCAGGTGTTGCCAAAATATGCGGAGCGGTGATGTTTTTTCTCTGCGAGATTTTTCTTTGGTGGCGTTGATCAGATAGTCGTAAGATTGCTGAATCTCGTGCTCGGAAAACTTGTGCTTGAGAAATCCGCTTAGTTCATCGGCGCTGGTCATGCCGTAGATGAACATTCCATTTTGATCGGTTTTGAGGGACATTGTGATTTTAAATCTACACGGCGAAAACTTATTTACGGTGCAGGCGGAGCGGCATCCCACGAACGGCGGGCACAACAAAATCCGTGGAATGGAGTGAGAAACTTATTTTTTATTTTTGGCGACAAACTTCATCTGCAATTCGTAAACGAGTTGTTCCAGCAGTTTCCCTTCCTCTTCGTTGAGGTTGCCGGCGGTTTTCGCTTTCAGCATAATCAGCATGTCGATAGTCTGCTGGACGGCGGGCAGATTGGTTTCGGTTTTGCCGGTTTCCGGGTCGGCGATGTCGCCGAGATGATAGAAAGCCGATGAAGTCAAGGACATGATGAAGGTGGAAAAATCAATTTTGAAAGGCTGGCCAGAGGTCGGCGACGGCTCCGTTGGTTGCGCCGCCGCTTGGGAATCGTGGTCGTGGGCTTCGTCTTCGGAAAGTTGCGATGAACGGCTGTCCTTAAAAGTAAATCCTTCGCCTTCAATTTCTTCTTCACTCATGGCTCACCTTAATTGTTTGACGAACATCTTTCGTGCGATAATTTTTTCCGAGGTATCCATCCTCGCGGCGGCGGAACGCGGGGGTTGCTTTTCTCAAAAACGGGAACGGTCGGCGACAAGAAACCATCACCGCGACGCGGGTTCAACCCAGCAAGTTAAGTCCGCGACGATGGTAGCAAATGGTATATTTCATGTCAAAATATTAGTCGTTCGGTTGTGCCATTCTGATAAGATTGATCGATGAAACGATGCGCGTTGTTATTTTTGGTTTTGAGTTTGGCGGGATGCTCCATCAGCCGGATGGCGGTGCAGGCAACGTTGCCGCTGATGCGAAGTCAGATTTTGGCGATGCAGGAGGAAAGCGACCCGACCCTTGCCGAAAAAGCCATCCCCGCCAACTTGAAAATGCTGGAAGGATTCCTCAAGCAGGACCCCGACAACGTTTGGATTTTGGAAAACCTCGCCGAAGGTTTTTGCGGTTACGCGTTCAGCTTTCTGGAAGATACGGAACCCGAGCGGGCGTCGTCCTTGTATGAACGGGGGAAGGCTTACGCTCTGCGCGCGGTCGTCGTCAGGACGGGAGTGGAAAAATGGGGAGACCTCTCGTTGGACAAGTGGTCTCGTGCGTTGAGCAAGATGGAGGTCGTGCACCAGCCAACTTTGTTCTGGCTGGGGCAATGCTGGGGAGCCTGGTTGATGCAGAATCTTGACTCGGTCGAAGCCTTTGCGGACATTCCGCGTTTAGAAATCCTGATGAAAAAAGTCCACGAATTAAATCCCGCTTTTTATCACGCCGGACCGCATTTGTTTCTCGGCGCTTTTTACGGCGGACGCAGTAGAATGTTGGGAGGAAACCCGAAAAAATCCCGTCACCATTTTGAAGAAGCACTGGCGTTGACCGAAAATAAATATTTGCTGGCGCGTTTGCTTTTTGCCAAAACCTACGCGGTGCAAAATCAGGACCGGGAATTGTTTGAATTGCAACTGCGGGAGATTTTGCGGGCTCCGCCAAATCTGTTTCCCGAGCAACGTCTTGCTAATGAAGTGGCACGCAAAAAAGCCACGCAACTTTTAAGGCAAATCGATGAGTTATTTTAAATTCGCCCGCCACATCCCAATATCTATCGCGATTTTTTTGGCGGTCGGCGTTGTGACGAGTCCCGCGCAAGCCGACAAAAAACACGTCATCAAGTTTGCCACGCTGGCTCCCGAAGGATCTTCGTGGATGAAATCCATGCGCGACCTCGCGGAAAAAATCAAGACGGCTACCGACGACAACGTGACGTTTCGGTTTTATCCCGGCGGCGTGTCCGGGGATGAAAAAGACGTGATTCGTAAAATGAGAATCGGACAGCTTCACGGGGCAGGCTTCACGGGAGTTGGTCTGGGGCAGATTCTGCCGGAGGTGAGGGTCCTCGATCTTCCTTTCCTGTTCAACACGGACGCGGAAATCCAACACGTGTACAACAAAATGAGCGACTATTATGTAGCCCGGTACGAAGATAAAGGCTACGTGTTGTTGGGCTGGGTGCCGGTCGGGTGGATACATTTTTTTTCGCGGCATCCGATTCGTTCCGTAGAAGATCTGCGCCAACTCAAACCGTGGATGTGGGAAGGTGACCCGCTGGTGGAGCAGGCGTATAAAGGGATGAAGGTTCAGCCGATTCCTCTTTCCATCACGGACGTCCTGCTCTCTTTGCAAACGGGCATGGTGGACACGGTTTATTCATCCACCCAAGGAGCCTTGATTTTCCAATGGTTCACCAAAGTGAAGTACGTTACCCGACTGCGTATGGGCTACGCGACCGGCGGAGTTTTGATTTCCAAAAAGAAATTCGACAAACTTCCCCAACCCTATCAGGTAGCCGTGAAAAAAATTGCGGCGCAGCGTCTGCGGGAATTGGTACGTCTCATCCATGAAGACAACTTGAAAGCCGGCGAGGTGTTAGAAAAAAATAATGTGGAATGGGTGGACATTCCCGATGAAAAGGCAATGGAAGGGTTTCGCAAAGCGGGGGTCGCCGCCCGAAAAAACATGACGGGGAAATACTTCTCCCCCAAACTTTTAGACCGCGTGCTAAACCACCTGAAAGAAATCCGCCGCTAGCAGACTACGTCGGATGACAAAATTATTCCGCTTGGAATATGCGCAAGGATTCCAGATGAGCCAGGGTGGCCCTGAGAGTTTCCTTGGTTTTGCCCGCCAGAAAGTTTCCTCTTAAATCTAGTTTTTTTAATTTCGGAAATTTTTTTGAACCCGCCAGTGCCAAAGCTCCCGCATCCCGAACTTCATTCCATCCTAGTTGCAAAACTTCCAGCCCCGGAAAACTGGAGGAATTGGCAAACGCTAAAGTTCCTTCATCAGAAAAAAAATTATGCTTCAAGATTAATATTTTGAGTTTTGGTAGCGGCGCGGACTGCGCCAAAATCTCGGCCCCTTTCGGACTGATGTCGTTGTATCTCAAATCGAGTTTTTGGAGTTTTTTTAGAAAGCCTTGTTGGAGGAGAATTTTCAGCCCGTCATCTCCTATCTTTTTTCCCGACAGGTCTAAAACCCGCCCGCCCGCTGACAAGTTTTCGACAAAGAGTTTTCGGTAATCCACCGTCCCCGTCAAACCAAATTGAGCATCGGTCTGATTTGGCGATAAAAGAAGGAGCGCGAAAATTAATAGAACGGCCGGCTTTCGTTTCTGCATTTGGAAGGTTAGTCCTCTGCGTCGCTGTCCTTGGCGGCTCGGGTCTTAAGTTCTTCCCAACTGCTAATCAAGTCTTCGTCGTCCTCATCCGAAACCTCTTCGTAATAAAAATCTTTCAGGTCATCCACATAAAGATGACAAAGCCGGGTGCGACATTTTGCTTTTTTAAGCGACTCAATCCCGTCACGGCGGATTCGGTTTGAGGTAATAAACAAATGTTTTAATTTTGAAAGTGTGCGAGATTCCGCAATCGCGATGGCTCCTTCATCTTCAACCAAGTTGCCATAAAGACTGAGTTTTCTCAGGTTACTCATGTGAGGAGATTCCGCAATCGCCTTGACCCCGTCGTTGCTGATGACGTTTCCATAAATATCAAGGTCTGTCAGCTGCTTGAAATTTTCCGAGTTGGCAATCGCGACGACTCCTTCGTCGCTGATATTGTTGTTGGGCAGAACCAACTTTTTCAACTGACGAAGGTCTTTCGACTGCGACAACTTGATGGCCCCCTTGTCCCCAATGTTCTGGTTACTCAGGTCGAGATTTTTTTTGTCCGGAGTCAAAAATTGCTTAATAAGATATTCGACACTTGCCACGACCAACCGCCTCTGCGCACATTGAAAGATGAATTCAGGAGCTCGAGATTGTAACACATCCTCGCCCAACTTTTCCCGCAACGGCGCGATGACGGCGATGTGACGGTGACGCACCACCGCCGTCATTCCAGCACACGCTGGAACCCAGTGAAACATGCGTCAGCGGGGGAATTTTCTACTTGCGGGAAATTTTCCGCGTCATGGTTTTAAGAATTGTTCTTCAACCAAAGCCACTTCTTCTTCCCGCGTTTTCACTCTGCCCATCACCCGCGCCTCCCGAAGCGCATCGAACACGGACTGAAAAACCGGGCCGGGATTCATACCCATTTTCACCAGATCATCCCCCGTCAACGAAGGCTGCGACTTGCCTTGATACTGGGTAAAATAAATATTCGCGTACCGCTTAATCTCGCTTGAAGAAGATAACGCCACCAAAAAAATTACCGCGTCGATAGAAAGGTCGGCAAAGGTGCGGCAGACCTCTTTTGGTTCCCATTCCTTTTGAAACTGCAGCCGTCGCAAACTCGCGCGGCAGGTGGTTCTATCCCGCTCCAGCGAATTTTTCATCCGCGCTGAAAGTTGGAGACGGTCAGCCGCTTTTAAAAACGCATCTTCCTCCAGAAAATAAAACAGCGCCAAAAAATAAACGCGCCAGATTTCCGGTTCCCGCGGAAGAGTGATCGTGCTCGCCCAGGAAAACACCGAGCCCAGCCTTTCTAAAGTCTCAACCTCTTCGCGGTCTTTCAACATTTCCGGGGAAACGAACTGAAGCAGGTCAAGCTCCCGCATTCTGCGGATGCAATGCATCGGGCGTTTCTCTTTGACGAGCAGTTTGATCTCGTTGAACAAACGCGTGCCGCTTAAAGAATCGACCGCACGCTTTTTGATGGCGGCGCGCATAAGCGACTCCGTCTGCTTGCCTATCTTGAAACCAAACCGTTGCTCAAACCGTATAGCCCTGAATAGCCTGCAGGGGTCATCGATGAAACTCAAGTCGTGCAGGATATGAATTTCCCGATTTTTTAAATCCGCCGCGGCGTTAAAAAAATCGATCAGGCAGAACGCATCCACGCCCGTCAACTTAACCGCCATGCAGTTGATGGTGAAGTCACGGCGGAAAAGGTCAGACGTGACCGAACCTTTTTCCACTGTGGGCAAAGCGCCGGGGTGCTGGTAATATTCCACGCGCGCTGTGGCAACGTCTATACGACAACCATCGGGGAGGGTCACCACGGACGTCCCGAATTTTTCATGCGACTTCACCGCGCCGCCAAATTCTTCGGCGAGATGGACGGCGAAGGGAATCCCATCCCCTTCGGCGACGACATCAATATCCTGATTGGGAATATTCAAAAGCAAGTCCCGCACGAAACCGCCGACCACGTAGACGGACATGTCGCGACGTTCTCCAACCTGAGCAACGCGTTCAAGAAGTCCGAAAACATTTTCGTCCAACCTTGCCTTGATCAAACTCTTCACGCTTTGCGGTTTTCCCTTTTGTTCTGAATTTAATTTTTGCCGCATATAACTGGAGACCATGGAATGCATATCTGATGAATTTCCAGAACCATCAAGGTACACTCTCCCGGTGTTGGAGGAATATTTTCTCAAACAAAATTCTGGTTGCGGATATTGTTGAAGCCATTGTACACTCCCCCCAAAACGCGACACCATTTATTTTACATAAGGAGGATGGATGATGAAATTTTCGGCGGTATCGGTTTTTCTGATTTTGCTGATGGTAGGAGGGTGTGCATCTCCAGCGAAAGACGTGGGAAAGGCCTATGTTTCGTCAAAAAAATATAAAAACTACACGTGTGAAGAATTGCACGCAGAAGCAGACCATATCAGTTACGAGGTTACCAAGTTGGCTCAATCCTTGGATAAGGAAGCGGCCAAAGATAACGCCCAAGCGGCTGGATTTACCGTGCTTGGCTTCTTTACTCTCGGACTCGGATGGGCGGGGCTTGCCACTTTGGAAGGTGGTGACGGCCCTGAAGCCGTGGAATATTCCAGACTAAAAGGAGAGTTTGAGGCT
Organism: Nitrospina sp. UBA6727; assembly: GCA_002454045.1. Classification (GTDB taxonomy): domain Bacteria; phylum Nitrospinota; class Nitrospinia; order Nitrospinales; family VA-1; genus LS-NOB. The sequence continues at coordinate 59,143 of DKID01000002.1, forward strand.
GTTCGACAAATGGCAACCGAAAAGAAGTGTCGTTTATAATGAGTTAGTTGAAACGCAAAAGCGGGCGCCAACGGTGTCTGCTTTTTTTTATTTTTGTTGCACCCGCCGTGGCGCACGATGGCGCGGCGGCGGGCGGCGCGCCTATTTTTTATTATCCACGCGAAGCTGGTTGACGAAGGGAAGGGTTTGCGGGAGGGTGCAAAGTTTGTTGTCGCAAGCCCGATATAGCAGTCGCCCTTTTATGGGATGACTTCCTACCGCAACTTTTTTGGGAACTTGAAAACTTTTGTGGAACTCCGCGGTGCGCGTATGAGCCTTGACCATTTTTGCTTGCGCATCGTCGCGAATCAGGCTCGGCGAAGATTCCTGCCAGTCGCCAGCGTTTTCGAAAACATTGTCCTCGAGAACAATTTGAGTCGCCAATAATTCGTTGCCGTCCAAAGGTCGTAGCGAATAAATATGCCAACCCTCTTCAATCTGTACAGATAGGTACAACTTGAACTTGTCTCCCGGATGGACGGGGTCGCTGTCCGTCATGGTCGCGAGTTTCATCCTGGGGGCGGATGGAGGCGTAAGGGTTGCGAGCGCGCCCGGCTCTGCGAATGAATGAACGGGTACTCCGGCCAGAATAAAAATCAATATCCTGATCATGGTCGTGGGCGAGACGGCAAAAAGTTATTGGTTTAACTTGGTTTCGTTGCGGGTGGAGGCAAGAAATTGTTCGATAACTTGGACAAACTTTTCTTCTGGAACTGCGCCGTAAAACATTTTCCCAGACACGATTCTGGACTCCGGATCATAGGCTCCCAAAATGAAAGTCGGGGTTCCCTGTATTCCTAGTTTGACCCCTTCGCGAATATCATTTTGCACCCGCTGTTCATATTTTCCTTGTCGCCAACAGGTTTCAAAAGTTTGTATATCGTCGACGCCCGCAAGCTTGACTAACTCCATAATCTTTTTTTCGTCCGCGACGTTGGAAATACTTTTATAGAAAAGATTCTGGAGTTCCCAAAATTTATTTTGGTCCCTGGCGCATTCAACGGCATGGGCTAGAATCTTCGCCTCTTTGTGGAAGGGGAGCGGGAAATGCCGATAGCCAAACTGAACTTCGTCGGAATATAATTTCCTGAGCCGGTGTAAAGTAGTTTGCACCCGCTTACAAAACGGGCATTGAAAATCGGAGTATTCCAATACAAACACCCGCTGGTCTGGGGGGACTCGTTCCTCCGTCCACAACATGGCCGTGCCCACCTCCGCCACCAAATGAAAATCGTTGGGGGGCGTTAAGTAAACCTTAGCCCAGCCTTGCCGAACCGCGTGCTGATATTGCCGTCCGACATGAACCTGCAGAAAACTTGTTTCCAAATAGTCCCGGATTTCGGCGCTCACCTTGGACAAGTCCCCCAACTCTTTGATGCTGGAATTGCCTTCATAAAACTTTTTGATTTCCGCCTCCGTCACTTTTGGAGCTTGCTCTGCTTCCAATTCCGGATGCTTCTCGACGAGTTTGTCGAGGATTTTTTTCTGCAAGGAGCGGTTCTGCATTTCGTACAACTGCGCGAGAGTTTCTTGAATGCGAGCGTGCTTAATGTCGTCGAGGTAAATAGGTTCGCCGTCCACTTCGGCGACTATCGGATTGTTCGAGTAAGCGGGGGTTTTGATTCCGTCCGCAAACACTTCGGTAGTCATAACGGCGAACAGCGCGAAGGCGACCGCGAAAATTTTTCTGACTATGAATTTGCGGGGAAGACGAAAAACCATCGGAACTTTATAAAGAAAGGCAAGCCCGTGCTGAAGGGTCATGGAAATAATAAAACGTCTGACACTGATAGCAACATTATCCACTAGTCCCCCCGTGAAACGCAATCCATTATTTCGCGTTAAAAATTTGACCGATTAATTTTTTCCGTGCTGTTCGGGATTGAGAAATTTGTGGCAGTTTTCGGCTAGTTGCATGAAGGCTTTGGCGGCGACGGAATCGGGACGGGATAAAACAACGGGGTCGCCTCTATCAGAGTTGGCGACGATTTCCCCGTCAAGTGGAATGCTACCGAGATAGGGCAACACTAGTTCTTCCGCTAACTTTTTCCCGCCGCCTTTTTTGAACACGTCGATTTTTTCGTTGCAATGCGGGCAAGCCATCGTGCTCATGTTTTCAATTATCCCCACTATCGGGACGTTGCTGTCGCGGGCGAAAGAAATCATTTTTCGTGCATCCAGAATCGCCAAGTCTTGCGGGGTTGTGACGATGACGGCGCCGTCAACTTCGCCGATAAAATCGATGATCGTGATTTGTTCATTGCCCGTGCCGGGCGGAAGGTCGAACAGGAGATAATCCAATGCTCCCCAACTTATGTTTCCCAGCAACTCAATGATGAAGTCGTACTTGACGGCGTCCCGCCAAGCGATGTGCATGTTGGGGTCTTCGATGAGAAACCCTAACGAAGCCACCTTCAGACCGTTGCGGGTTTCATAAGGGTCGATGCCGGTGTCCGTGGCTTTCAATCGGACGTCCTCGGCCCGCAACAATTTCGGGATGTTGGGACCGTGAAGGTCGGCATCCGCCAACCCGACGGCAAAACCTTTTTCCACCAAGGCGACGGCGAGGTTAGTGGTTACGGTGCTTTTGCCGACTCCGCCTTTGTTGCTGCCGATGATGAGTTTGTGCTTGATGTCATTCATCCGCTTGTTGACAAGCCAGCGGTTGTGCTCGTTTTTGTCGGCTTTGCAGTCGGTCTCGTTATTAAACTCACACATTTCGCACGTGTGAAGCAATCGACAATCTCCGGTAACTACCATACGAAACCTCCTAAAAAACTACACGGGCATTGTCCTTTACGCCGACATGCTCCTGAGGGGGAATGGAACCTGAACAAAAAGGTTATGGAACTCGTATGCCGATGTCAAGAAAATATAAAGCGAAAACCACGCGACGCTCGCCGCGGAATATTTTTTTATGGTAGCATGGTCAATCACTAACACGAACATTGAGGAGTTCAAGAAATGAAAAGTACTTATTTAAAATTAGTTATGTTGCTCGTCTGCCTTTTTGTCATCGGAGTGACCCGTGCTTTCGCGGGCGACGCCGTGACGATCACCGACCCGCCAAATGGCGCCATGGTTTCCAGCCCGGTAAAAGTGTGCATGGCTACGGAAGGGGTTAAGGTTCAACCCGCCAAGAAGGGGGTCAACGCGGGCAAAGGTCATCACCACATTATCGTCGACATGAACTTGCCGATGGACCTGAGCAAACCGATTGGGAAAGATGCGCATCACATCCACATGGGAGATGGCTCCACTTGCAAGAAAATCAAACTCTCCCCCGGCAAGCACATCATCCGCACATTGTTTGCCAAAGGCAATCACGTTCCCTACAACCCGGCTTTGACTTCAACAGTGACGGTCAACGTTAGATAGAGGACATCAGCAATCCGGGTCGGTTGAGTTTTAGCCGACCCGGATTTTTTTTCGGCTTGACGATGAGCATCCGCAACATCGACGGCCAGAACCGACGCCGTCATCGCCGCCGCGTCGCCGTTACCCCGCGCGCTCCCGCCGTCACCGTCACGCCGTCATCATCGCCGTCACTTCGGAAAATGTATGCGGCGGTGTCTGCGACCGAAACCAACGCCGTCTGCTTCGGCAAGAAAACGTGTGCCGCGGCGTCCGCATCGAAAAGAAAACGTAGCGCCCAACAAGTCATTCGTGAACGCTCGCGGGAATCAGGCTGTCTGGGTGACAATTTTTCCGATGAACGATGGCGCTTCTTTTTTATGACGGTCGGGGTTGGGAATCAACCGGGCTACCTTGATGTCTTTGGCGAGACCGAGTTTTTCCAGGATGCAAAGGAACCACCACGTCATGTCGATTTCCCAAGGGCGCAAACCGTGCCGGGCAGACTTGGGGAATGCGTGATGATTATTGTGCCAGCCTTCGCCCCAAGCCAAAATCCCTACCCACCAGCAATTGGTGGCGAGGTCGCCGCCCTTGAGCGGAAAGGTCGCGTAGCCAAAACAATGCGCCGCGCTGTTCACCAACCACGTGGAATGGTAAGTCACCACCAAGCGGACGAAGATTCCCCAGACGACCCAAGGAAATCCGCCGATGGCAAAAAGAGTCAAGCCGAGGACGACTTGAATGGAAAGAAAATGTTTGTCGAGAAACTGGTAAAACTTGTCTTCGCAAAAATCTTTGGTGTAATCGCTGAGCACTTTCTCGTCATCAAACTTGGGATGGGTATAAAGCATCCAAGCAAGATGCGCCCACCAGAAACCTTTTTTAGCGCTGTGCGGATCTTCCGGCGTGTCCGAACCGGCGTGATGAATGCGGTGTTGTCCGACCCATTTAATGGGACCGTTCTGACAAGCCAGCGCTCCGAATAAGACCATCGTATACGCCAACCACTTTGGCAGGAAAAAACCTCGGTGCGTGAGGTAGCGATGGTAACCCAGGCAAATGCCTAGCGACGCGGTGACCCAGTACAGAAAAAACATCACCGCCACCGCGCTCCACGAAAACGCGAACGGGAAAAAAGCGAACAGCGCCATGCCGTGCACCGAGGCGAGAATGGCCGTGGTAGTCGGATTAAATTTAATTTGGTACGGCTCCGCGGAATTACTGGTCATGGAAAAGTTCCTCGCATGTTAATGTGTTTTCACGGCCTCATGGTATCCTGACTTGATGGGGCCGTTTGTAAAATTTATGTAATAAGACCCGCGCACCATCATCGGAAGGTTGCGAAAAATATGACCGTCGGAATGGGAAGACGAAGAAGAGGGCGCGATGAATAAGTTGCGGGCTTTGTTCCATCCCATCATGGTGTTTATCGGAGTCCAAATCGCTTGGATCGTACTCATGGCGGTTTGGGTTAACTGGTATCTGGAAAATAATCTGGCGATTAAAGGGTTCGCTCAGAAAATCCGTCCCGATTTATTCACCGCCGAAATCCAGTGGCTGATTTTGTTCGAAGGTTGTTTCCTGATGCTCTTGATTCTCGCCGGGGTTTACGTCATCTTCGTTTACTGGAACAAGCAAAACCGCTTGAACCAAATGCAAAGCAATTTTGTCGCCAGCGTTTCGCATGAATTGAAATCCCCGCTTGCTTCCATTCAGCTTTACCTCGAAACCATGAAATACCAGGATGTCTCGAATGAGGAGGAAAAAGATTTTGTCGAAACTATGTTGTCGGACACACAACGTCTTTCCGTGTTGATCGACAATATCCTGCAGTCCAGCAGAGCCGACCCGAAAAGCATGGCGTTGCAGTTTCAGCCTGTGAACCTCGGGGATTTTCTTGCGGACGTGGTCGAGATGCATAAACGCCAGTTTGAGGAAAAAAATTGTTCGGTGGATTTACAACTACAATCCTCCCCCACGCTGAGTTTGGACAAAAAGGCTTTGCGCATGGTGTTTAACAATCTCGTCAGCAACGCGCTACGGTATTCCCCCGCGGGCGCCGCGTTGAACATCCGTCTCCATAAAATCGGCAAATACTGGGGAGTGGATTTTGAAGACCGGGGAATCGGCTTTCATAAAAAAGATATGAAAAAGATTTTCAGAAAGTTTTACCGCGTGCAGAACAAAGACACGCGGGATATTGAAGGCGCCGGGCTGGGTTTATTCATCTCCAGTGAAATTATTAAAAACCACAAAGGCCGGTTGAAAGTTTCCAGTCCGGGAAGAGGAAAAGGCTCCACGTTTTCCGTCCTGCTTCCCACTGGTCGGGGAGTTGAAACTTGAAACCGTTGCGAAGACATGAGATGCGCGATGGGTAATAACAACAAAAAAATTATCGTGGTCGAAGACGAAGCCCATCTTGCCAAGGGACTGCAGTTCAATCTGGAACGGGAAGGTTACCGGGTCACCCTCGTCGACAACGGGCAGTCGGCTCTGGAACTTTTGGGGCGCGAGGATTTCGACCTGATGATCCTCGACATCATGCTCTCCAAGTTGAACGGACTGGAAGTGGCTAGGCAAATTCGCAGCACGGATATGCGCTTCCCGATTTTGATGCTTTCCGCTAAGTCCGCGGATGAAGACCGGGAACTGGGATTGCAAGCCGGTGCCGATGATTATTTGACCAAACCGTTTCACCTGCCGGAACTTCTGCTGCGGGTCAAAGGAATCTTGCGCCGCTGGGAATGGTATAAGGAACCGGGACACGACCACGATGTTTTTCAGTTCGGCGACATGTGGATCGACTTCGCCAGCGGCAAAGCCAAGGGATGCGCGGATGAGTTCTACTTGACGGCCAAAGAGGCGTTGCTGATGAAACTCTTGGTGAAGAATAAAGGGAAAATCGTAACCCGCGAAGAATTGCTAGAAAAAGTTTGGGGCTATGATCCGCAGACGGAAACCCGCACGGTAGATAATTTTGTCGCCCGCCTCCGTAAATATTTTGAGAAGAAACCGCAGTCCCCAAAATACATTATCACCCACCGCGAAAAAGGTTACGAGTTCAAACCCGGCGCGGAAAAATAACAGAGCGCAACGACGGCAACGGCGGCAGAACAATGACGGCGGCGACGGCGAAACAATGACGATGGCAAAACTTCCGCCGCTAAATCTGTCCTTCCCGAAACTCTTCCTGCAACGCCTTTAGATTTTTTGCTATCCCTTCGGCGGAAACGTCTGCGATGAACGGGCAACGTCCCAGCACCGGCGTGTCTGAAAATTCTTCGATCAACCTTCCTTGTTCCCGTTCAATCGTATCCGCATCATCTGCATCGGAAGAATTAAGAATTACACCCTTGACTTCCAAACCGTGTTGTCGCGCGGCGTTAATCGTCAACAGAGTATGGTTCAATGTCCCCAACCGAAGACGGCTGACGATAATCAGCGGCAGTCCTATTTGCAAAGCAAGGTCGGCAACATTATAACGTTGCGTGATCGGAACCATGATGCCGCCGATGCCTTCCACCAACATCACGGAATGTTTCGATTGCAACGTCCGAAAGTTCGCTAATATTTTAGCCGGGACAAGTTCCCTGCCTTCGATCTTCGCGGAGTGGTAAGGAGCGGCCGGGACTTTTAATCGATAGGGGCAGACTTCCGCCAAGCTGTCACGCACGCCCGCGGCTTCCATCAGAAACATCGCATCGGAGTTGGCGGAGGAACTACACGCCGGGTCTACCCCGGTTTCTACGGGCTTCATCACGCCGACATCTTCGCCGCGACTTTTCCATAGGACCGCCAAGCAAGCAGTCACCACGGTTTTGCCAACGCCGGTGTCGGTTCCGGTGATGAAATATCCTTCCATAGTTATCGTCCGCAATCAATCCTACGAATGGCCCCTGCTATACCGTCTAAACCTCGAGAGAGAGTACCGCTGTCGGAGAAGCCCCACTGAATGGCCTCTGCTATACCGTCTAAACCTCGAGAGAGAGTACCGCTGTCGGAGAAGCCCCACTCTGCATAAGCCTTAATCGGTGCTATCCACGGATTCAGCGAAATTAAAAAAAGACTGATTGCAATTAAACTAAGAGCAACTTTTGTATATCTATCGATAATCATGATCTCCTCCTTTTGGTTAGCAATAAATTGAACTTCCAGAGACATCGTGGCCAACTTACAAACCTGCTATAATTAGTAACGGCTTCCCGGTGAGGAGGCAAGTTATTAATGACTTTGTTTCGGGTTGGTGATGAAATTAAAAAAACTGGCGGTCATCTGCCCCTGTTGCGAAACTAAACTTCAGGTGGACGGAAAGACGGGCGAGATAATTTGGGAAGAGAGAAAAGCGAAGCCGGCGGTTTCCCTCGCCGACATGGTGCAAAATCTGGAAAGCAAAAAAAAGGCAAACGAAAACGTCTTCAAAAAAAATAGCCGCAATCAAAAGGACCGGGACAGGGTTCTCGATGAAATTTTTAAAGAATCAGTAAAACATGTGGACAGGTCCGGCGAAAAACCTTTGCGGGATTTCGATCTCGACTAAACACGGTGACGGTGACGGCGGCGCGATGACGGTGCCGATGACGGCGGTGACGGCGGCGCGCCGACGAAAGTTTTCCAAAACACGGTTGAACAAAATTGAACGCCGCGCGAAAATTATGATAGAGTGAGCGTCCCGTTAAACACAGATTTTATTTTAGAGGAGTTGAACATGTCAGTATTAGTCGCCAAGCCCGCCCCGGGTTTCACCGCGCAAGCCGTGATGCCCGACGGCAGTTTTAAAGAAATCAAACTTTCCGACTATAAAGGAAAGTATGTCATTCTGTTTTTCTATCCACTGGACTTCACGTTTGTATGCCCGACCGAAATCATCGCGTTCAGTACTCAGATGGAAGATTTCAAAAAGCGGAACACCGAAGTTTTGGGAGTCTCCATCGACAGCCATTTTTCGCATCTGGCTTGGAGAAATACCGACCGCAAAAAAGGAGGCCTCGGGAACATCGCCTACCCGCTCGTTGCGGACGTCAACAAAAAAATCACTTACGATTACGGGGTCATGCACGATGCCGGGGTCGCGTTCCGCGGATTGTTCCTGATCGACAAGGAAGGTGTGGTGCAGCATCAACTCATCAACAACCTTCCGCTGGGAAGAAATATCGATGAAGCTTTGCGGATGGTTGACGCTCTGCGCTTCCACGAAAAAAACGGGGAAGTGTGCCCAGCCAACTGGGAAGAGGGCAAAGAAGGTATGAAGGCAGACCCCGCCGGCTCACAAGAATATTTCGGCAAACACAACTAAAATCTTTCCGACCGACCGCCCTCTTCCTCATGAAGGAAGGGGGCACGGCAGGTAATCGTATTTCATATTGCGTCGCTGAGGGATGAAGCCGCAGTCGGAAATGAGCCGGCGGATTTCCTCCTCGTCCATGCGGTGGACAGTCCCCGCGGCGGCGACCACGTTTTCTTCCATCATGATGCTGCCCATGTCGTTGGCTCCGTAGTGCAACGATACCTGCCCTATCTTTGGTCCCTGCGTCACCCACGAAGATTGCAGATTGTCGAAGTTGTCGAGAAATATTCGGCTGATGGCGAGAGTTTTGAGATACTCAAATCCCGTCACGGCGGTTTTTATTTTGGCGTCTTTTTGCAACTGCGTGTTTCCCGGTTGGAATCCCCAAGCGATGAACGCGGTGAAGCCGTGGGTTTCATCCTGCAATTTTCTCAGCCGGTCAAGATGCGCAACGCGTTCTTCAAGAGTCTCGACGTGACCGAACATCATCGTCGCGGTGGTGGGGATGCCCATGCCGTGGGCGCGCTCCATAACCCCTAACCATTCATCGGTCATACATTTTTTCGGGCTGATGATTTTGCGCACGCGGTCAACGAGAATCTCCGCGCCACCGCCGGGGATAGAATCCAGCCCCGCCTGTTTGAGTCGCGCGAGGGTTTCGTCCAGCGAGAGTTTTGAGATCGTCCCGATATGAATAATTTCCGACGGCGACAAGGCGTGCAGATGAATGCCGAAACGTCGTTTGATTTTTTGAAACAGTTCCTCGAAATAATCAATCTTCAAATTTTGGTGATGCCCGCCTTGCAGAAGAATTTGGTTCCCGCCGACTGACACGGTCTCTTCAATTTTTTTAGCAATCGTTTCGAAAGGCAGAACGTAGGAGTCCGCGTCCGGCTCCTTGCGGTAGAACGCGCAGAAGGAGCAATCGGTAACGCAGACATTGGTGTAATTGATGTTGCGGTCCACGATGTAGGTGACGGTTTTATCCGCTCTTTTTTTTCGCGCCAACCGAGAAGCAACATTCCCGAGCAACAAACTATCCGTCGTGGAAAAAAGTTCCACGGCCTCCGCGGATTGGATTCTGTGACCGGCGAGAGCTTTTTCGAGGATGGGTTCAATCATAATTCCGCCAACGACACCGCGATGAATTTCGGTGCGATGAACTCCTTCAAGTTGCGTGAGAGGGGAAGAGGCCGCGCCCTATAAAGTGCCGGGCCCAGCACCGGCGGGAAGCGAAGCCCCATCGACGTCGAGGTCGACCAACTTTTCTTCTTCGGTAATTACAAAAATGTGGTACCCGAATTTACTTTTGACGGGACCTTGCACGACACCGAGAGGAGCCGTCGCCGCCGCCTTTTCCACTTCGGGAGCGGAGGTGTTGTGTTCGAGAAATCCGAGGTCGCCGCCTTTGTTGCGCGACCCGCAAGCGCTATATTTTTTCGCCATCTTGGCGAACACTTTGAACAACATCTCGCGGTCTTTGTATTCATCCTCCCGCAAATGATCGAGCAACACCTTCGCAAGTTCTTCGGTACTCAAAACAATGTGGCTGACGCGAATAGAACGTATCGGCATATCGGCATCCCTCACGAACGAACAGGTTTATACGAAGCACGCATTATACCCCTTGCCCGCAACAGTGGCAACCCGCGCAACGACGGCAACGGCGCAACGGCGACAGCGCCGCGATGATGACACCGCGATGATAACGGTGACGGTGACGCGATGGCAACGTATCGCCTAACCGCTGGCTGTTTTTTACATGGTTTTATTTTTAGTGGAGTATATAAGGTAAGTATGTCCTTATAGTAATAGTTAGGTTTTTCAAGAGGCAATAATGATGATTCTAGGATTAGAACATTTAGACTCAGATTTTGATCGGGCAGAGTACATGCAAAATATGCTGGTTAAACGAGCAACAGGGGGAGTTGGAAATAATTTTCATTATGTTCAACTGAGAGAACATTTTTTATCAAACCTAGCATTAAGCAACTTGATACCTCGATGGGTTAAAGTGAATAGAGACTTAGATCAATTTTGGCAATTTATTAAACAGGAATACAGGTCTTACGCAAAACGAAGAAACTTTATACGGGATGAGTTTAATGGGTTATTAGAGTTCCTAGAATCAAAGCAAACCCTGCCACCAGAAAAGACGATTAGTGAGCATTTGAAAAACTTTGCTGGGGGTGTTCATTTTGCTTGGAACAAGGCTCTTGAAAGAAAAACAACAGATTCAGAGGGAGCAATAACAATGTCAAGGACTATTCTTGAAAGTGCATGTAAACATATCCTTGATGCCAAAGGAATACAGTACGACTCATCAAAAATAGAATTATCAGAACTTTATAAAAAAACTGCTAAAGAGCTGAGATTGGCACCAGAACAACATAATGAACAGATATTTAAACAAATATTGGGCGGTTGCTCGGCAGTAGTTAATGGTCTTGGTGCTTTACGTAACAAGCTCGGTGATGCGCATGGCAAGGGTAAATCTCCTGTGAAACCAAATAGTCGTCATGCTGATTTGGCAGTAAATTTGGCAGGCTCAATGGCTTCATTTTTAATTCAAACATATGAAGCAAATAAAACCTAACAAGGCACAAATGCACTCGGACGGCAAAAAGCGCCGCTCGTTCCTCGCTCTGCTTTTTGCTGTCGGTGATGTGAGGCGTTATGTGTAAAAAAAGAGAACGAATATGAGTAACGTAGCCGAAGCTGTGGCGATCACTGGCGTCATACTAAAATCCGTTTCAGGTTTGATTGTGTCTGGCTTTCTAATCTACAGCCTATATTTCACAGGTTATTACGAACTTACAATATTCAAAGGCATACTGGCGTTTATCGCTATGTCAATATTCACTTACTACACATCAATGATTCCGTTCGGCACCACCTTTGCTCCAATTCTATTTGAGTGGTGGTGGCACGATATTCCATTCTGGGATTTCACAACAGCGGCGTGGGTTGTAACCGGTATTTCTATGGTTGCAAATGTATTGATTGCTGCCGGCATTCTCACCAGTTACGCGAAGCGCTAAGTGAGCAAGAAAACCAAATGAATCAAAAACCCTGTGATCTTACCCAGTCAGATTTGGCTGAAGATGTAAAAGTAGAAGTACCTGATGAGATAATGAAGAAAATTAAAAACGCATGGGTTACTGGCCTTATATCTATAGGAATTACTTTGGCATCTATTGTTTCATCACTTTTTGGAACAACGGCATTTTTCGGTATTACCTTCAGAGGAGGCCTCACATTTTTGATGTGTATATTTACGTTCGGAACCTATAAAAAAAGCAGGGTCTGTGCTGTCCTGATGTTTTTATTATTTTTAGCAGATAAAATTATTACGTTTATTATTATGCTTATGAAAGTAGACATTCCTGAGTTATGGGTTGGCCTCCCAGTAGGTCTGATATTTTTATGGTTTTATTCGTTGGGTGTAGTAGGCACTTTTCAATATCACCGGTTTATAAAAGAATCACTTAACAAGCCAATGCGATCGGCCGCTAAAGTGGCGACTGGTTGAAGCGTTACGCGTAAAAACGGATACATGAATTTATTTCAATGACTCAAAGAAATAGGAAAATTGGCGAGACTTTTTGAGACGGGGAAACACTTCGTCTGCTAGAAAAAGTTTTCGCTGATTGACTCCGCGCTCGACGGCGGTTATCGGAAATATTTTTCAATCGCATCCACAAGCGATGACACGGTGTATTCGTCCGAAACGATTTCCACGTTCAAGCCCGCGGCGACGGCGGTTTTTTCGGTGACGGGACCGATGCAGGCGATCTTCGTTTTTTTGATTTCAGGGAGGAGTTTGTCGCCCGCCAAAACCAAAAAGTTTTGCACGGTGGAAGAAGATGTAAATGTGATGACGTCGATGCTCCCCTCTTCAAGCCGCTTTTCCAAAGCACTCACCGACGGCGCAGGCAGGATGGTCTGATAAACCGGGACGACGTCAACGACGGCTCCCATCTTCCGCAGTTGTTCGGGCAAAGTTTCGCGGGCGACGGCGGCGCGGGGAATGAGAAACCGTTTCCCCTCGACATTTTCCTTGCCGATACTTTTGACTAAAGATTCGGCGACGAAATTTTCCGGCACGACATCCACGCGAATTCCCAAGTCGCAAACCGCGGCGGCGGTTTTGGTCCCGATGGAAAAAACTCGTAGCCCTTGCAAGTCGCGGATGTCGCGCGCAACGGTCTTGAGTCGTTCGGCAAAAAACCGCACGCCGTTGACGCTGGTGAATATCAGCCCGTGGTATCGCGCAAGATTGTTCAGCGCGTCGTCCAGCGGCGACCAGTCATCTGGGGCGACGGTGTCGATCACGGGGAAAAAGAAAGGCTCGGCGCCGAGTTCTCGCAGGCGGTCGATCATGAGTCCGGCTTGGTCGCCTTTGCGAGTAACCACGACGGTTTTGCCGAACAGCGGCAAGTGTTCGTACCATTCGATGTCGGGCTTCAAGTTCACCACTTCGCCGATGATGGTTAACGCCGGCGGCGAAATTTTATCCCGCGCCGAAATTTTCACGATGGTGCGAAGGGTGCCGGTCCAAGTTTTCTGCCGCGCCGTTGTGCCCCATTGTATAACGGCGATGGGGGTGTCCGGACTTTTGCCGAACTTCATCAGTTTTTCAACAATCAGAGGAAGTTTGCGCGCGCCCATGAGAAAAACCAAAGTCCCGGACCGCGCGGAGATTTTTTGCCAATCAATATGAATGTCGCCGTGTTTTTTTTCGTTGCTACCGGTGATGATGGAAAGGGTGGAAGAAAGATGGCGGTGCGTAAGCGGGATGCCGGCGTAAGCGGCGACGCCCGTCACCGAGGACACGCCGGGGACGACGACGAAAGAAATCCCCGCCTTCTTGACGGCTTGAATTTCTTCGCCGCCGCGGCCAAACAAAAAAGGGTCGCCGCCTTTTAAGCGGACGACGATTTTCCCTTCGCGCGCTTTGCTGACGAGCAGACGATTGATTTGCTCTTGCTCCATAGACGCGACGCCTTCTTTTTTTCCCACGTAAATCATTTCGGTTGACGGTCGGGTGAACCGCGCCATGTCGGGATTGACGAGATGGTCGTACAAAATGACGTCGGCTTTTTGTAACCACTGCTTGCCGCTCAAAGTTAGCAGGCCAACATCGCCGGGCCCGGCGCCGACGAGAACCACTTTGCCTTTATTTGAATCAACCATTTTGCGCGTGCAGATAGTTCGCGAGGTCCGCGAATTCATGGAGCGAGAGGGTTTCCCCGCGCCGATTAAGGTCGATGCGAGCCAAGCGGGTGCTGCCGTTTTCCTCGCGAAACAAATGTTTCCAATCTTGTAAATTATTTTTCAACATTTTTCGTTTATGAAAAAACGCGGAGTGCACCATCTTAAAAAATAATTTTGGGTCTTCCACCTGCACCTTCGGTTGAGGCAGCGGCGTCACGGCGATGAGGGAAGAATTGATTTTTGGTTGCGGCGAAAACGCGGCGGCGGAAACTTCAAGCAGTCGCCGAACTTCGCAATGATACTGGACATAAACGGAAAGCGAGCCGTACGCCCGCTGGCCGGGTTGCGCCGTCAATCGCTCCGCCACTTCTTTTTGCAACATCAATGTCATGCAGCGAATATGTTTGCGGTAATGAATTAATTTTTTCATGATGTGGGTGGCGGCGTAATAAGGAAGGTTGGCGACGACGTTAAGTCCCGCCCCCAGCGAACCGTAATCAAACTTCGCCGCGTCGCCTTCAATCAGTTTGAAAGATGACGCGTCGCCGTCACCGCCATCGCCGTCGCCGAAACGGTTTTGCAAATCTCGGCAAAGCCGCGGGTCTAATTCAATGGCGGTCAGCGAACTTGCTTGTTGCATCAGGAGTCGGGTGAGGATGCCTTTCCCGGGGCCGATTTCCACCACGGGTTCGTCGGGTTGGATGCGGGCGAGTTGGACGATGCGCTGGGCGATGTCGGCGTTGACTAAAAAGTTTTGCCCGAGCGGCCGTTTCTTCATCGCGTGAGTCGGGCGGATTGCGCCAACCGCGCCGCCGTCCGCAACGCCGTCTTCAGATTTTCGGCGCAGGCTTCGCCCTTCCCGGCGATATCGAACGCGGTGCCGTGGTCGACGGAAGTTCGCAATATCGGCAAGCCTAAAGTTATGTTCACGCCTTTGCCGGCGGCGTCCATTTTTATCGGCACCATTCCTTGGTCGTGATACATGCAGACCACCGCGTCGTATTTTTGAAAATCCATTCTGCCGAACAGGGCGTCGGCGGGAAAAGGTCCGGCGGCTTGGATGTTTTCCGCGCGCGCGGTTTTCAACGCAGGCACGATGCAATCGATTTCTTCCCGCCCGAAGATGCCGCCGTCGCCGCAATGCGGGTTGAGTCCGGTCACCGCGATGTTGGGGGCATCGGTCACGTGTCGGGTCAGCCACTCGTGAGTCAGGCGAAGTGTGATGAGCACGCGTTCTTCGGTGATGAGGGTTGCGACTTGTTGCAGAGGGACGTGGGTGGTGACGAGCACAACTCGCGCGGAGTCGCCCGCCATCATGAGCGCGACTTGCTTTGCGTTGGTGAGGTGGGCGAGTAGTTCGGTGTGTCCGGGAAAAGGATGGCCGGCGAGGTGCAAACTTTTTTTGTTGATGGGTGCCGTGGTTATGGCGGCGACTTCATCGTTGCGCGCTAAGTCCACGGCGGTTTTAATCGCTTCGTAACTGGCTTGTCCCGCTTGCGCACTGGGCGCGCCGACGGAAATATTTTCGGGAACGTTGCGGAGGTCGATGACATCCATGGCGCGGGTTTGGTGCTGGCATTGGTCGGGACGGTCGATGACGCGAACTAGAATCTCCGGCGCATATTTTTTCGCGGTCGCGCGGAGCAGGCGGGCGTCGCCGACGACGACGGTCGGGGATTGAATGTGCAGGGTGTCGTCCCGAAAGGCTTTGACGATGACTTCGGGCCCGATGCCTGCGGGGTCTCCCATGGTTAACGCGATGACGGGTGCTGAGTCCACGGTTCCAACTCGAATCAGGGATTGGGGACGCCATAAATTTTGGGGGACTTATTTCCGCAACTTATGGATTTTGCCTTTGCTTTTTCTCGATAGCCCGGAAGGGTTCGGGCTTGCGTCCAGGATTTTTTTATCGACGTTGTTTTCGTATTCTTTGAAATTTGCGATAAACTCGCCGGCAAGTTCGCGGGCTTTTTCGTCGTAAGATTCTTTCTTGCTCCAAGTGTTTCGCGGCTGCAGGATTTCATCCGGAATCCCTTTGACCTTGCGCGGAATATGCAAACCAAAAACCGGGTCGGCATGAGTTTCCACTTCATCCAACTGGCCTTCGAGAATAGCCTTGATCATAGTCCGAGTATATTTGATTTCTATGCGATGCCCGATGCCGTAGGGTCCCGCCGTCCATCCGGTATTCACCAGCCAACAAGATACATTGTGCAGGGCGATTTTTTCTCCGAGCATATCCGCGTAAACGGATGGGTGCAGGGACATAAACGGCGCGCCGAAACAGGTGCTGAAAATTGCTGTGGGTTCGCGGCTCATTCCTTTTTCCGTTCCCGCAACTTTGGCGGTGTAGCCGGAGATGAAATGATACATCGCTTGCTCCGGGGTGAGTTTGGAAACCGGGGGCATGACTCCATACGCATCGCAGGTCAGCATGATCACGTTATCCGGGTGACCGCCCATTCCGCTGAGCACGGCGTTGCGAATGTGGGTGATGGGATAACTGGCGCGCGTGTTTTCCGTGAAACTACTGTCGTCGAGATTGAGGCGGCGTGTGTCTAAATCCAAAACTACATTTTCAAGCAGGGTGCCAAATCGACGGGTGCATTCGTGGATTTCGGGTTCTGATTTTTTGGACAGGCGAATTACTTTGGCGTAGCACCCGCCTTCAAAATTAAAGACGCCGCGGTCGCTCCAACCGTGTTCGTCGTCCCCTATCAGTTTGCGCGCGGGGTCGGCGGACAGGGTGGTTTTCCCGGTTCCGGAAAGCCCGAAGAATATCGCCGCGTCGCCTTTTTTCCCGATATTCGCGGAGCAGTGCATGGACAAAACAGATTGTTTTTGCGGCAGCAGATAATTCAAAATGGAGAAGACGGATTTTTTGATTTCGCCGGCGTAACTTGTTCCGCCGATCAAAACTAATTGTTTGCCGAAATCGACGATGACGAAAACTTCCGAATTGGTTTTGTCGATGGTGGGCACAGCCTTGAAGCCGGGAACTTGTATGACGGTGAACGCGGGTTCGTGGGTTTCCAGTTTCGCCATGTTCTTGATCTGGATAAACATGTTCCGCGCAAACAGACTGTGCCAGGCTTGCTCGGTGATGACGCGTATGTGGGTGCGATGTTTGGGGTCGGCGCCGGCGCAACAATCCTGCACATAAACTTCCTTGCCTTGCAAATAAGCCAGCACTCTGGAGTACAAGGCTTCAAATTGTTCGACGGGAAAAGGTCGGTTGACTTTCCCCCACCAGATATGCTCTTGGCTGGAAGGCTCCTGCACGATGAACTTGTCTTTGGGCGCGCGTCCGGTGTGCTCGCCTGTGGTCACACATAGAGGACCCAAGTGCGAAACATAACCTTCTTTATTGTTGATGATGTGTTCGTAAAGTTGCGGGGTGGATAAGTTCCAATGAATCTTTCCCAGATTTTTCAGACCATGCGTTTCTAAACCAACTTTATGTTTCAAAACTTTTTGCGGCATGGACAATATTCCTTTATGATGCGGGGGTGACAGCCATGGCGGTCGTTGCGTTCGGCCCCGACTCGTCGATCAAACCATACACTCGTGGCAGAGTTTATCATATTTGGTGGAAATGAAAAACGCTTTTTGATCCGGGCGGCGGCTCGAACATCGATGAATTAAGGAGACGGGAATGCAAGATGACTTCGCCAAAACTTTCAAGGATATTGCGGACAAGATAGAACTGCTCCGGAGGTTTCTTTGACGTTGACCAAAAGATGAAGGACATGGAACCTTTGGACGTAGAAATGGCGCGGTCGGGATTTTGGGATGACAACGAATCCGCCCAAAAAATTCTGCGCAAAAGGTCTGGCCTGCAACGTTCCGTAGAAATCTGGAAAAATCTCGAAAAGGAGAGCGAAGACTTAGGCGCGTTGATGGAACTTTCCGCCGAGGAAGAAGACCCTTCCATGGATGAGGAAATCCAATCCTCGTTAGCCCAGTTGGAGGAGCAGGTTGCCCGCGCGGAATTGCAAGCGATGCTGTCGGGGAAAAATGATTTCAACAATGCTTTCATCGCCATCAACTCCGGCGCGGGGGGAACGGAATCTCAAGACTGGGCGGAGATGCTTTTGCGGATGTACTTACGCTGGGGCGACCGCAACGGTTACAAAACGGAAGTTCTGGATACGCAATACGGCGAGGAGGCGGGCGTCAAAAGTGCCACGGTTTTGTTCACCGGGGACTACGCCTTTGGTTATCTGAAGGCGGAAATCGGAGTGCATCGTCTGGTGCGTATTTCTCCATACGACTCCAACAAGCGGCGCCATACCTCGTTCGCATCGGTCTTCGCCTACCCAGAAATCAATGAGGAAATTGCAGTGGAAATCAAAGAAGAAGACTTGAAGATCGATGTCTACCGGGCTTCGGGACCGGGGGGACAGGGAGTGAACACCACCGATTCCGCGGTTCGGTTGACACATGTCCCGACGGGAATTGTCGTCCAATGCCAAAACGAACGGTCGCAACATAAAAACAGAAACTCGGCCATCAAGGTTCTTAAATCCCGCTTGCACGAGTTGGAAGAAGAAAAGCAGGGCGAGGAAAAAAAGGCGCTGGAAAAACAAAAACGAAAGATCGAATGGGGCAGTCAAATCCGCTCCTACATCCTGCATCCATACCGCTTGGTCAAAGACTTGAGGACGAATGTGGAATCGGGCAATGTCGATGCGATACTCGATGGCGACCTGCAACTTTTCATCGAGGCGTTTTTGCGTTTCGATAAAATCGGCGCGGAGGCGGGGACGAAATGAAATCGGGGATTCAGCCTTCTTTAATCAACGACCCGTTCGGGGACCCGGGACTACTAGCGCAGTTGCCTCTGCAAAAGCAAGCACTGTTGTTTGACCTCGGCGATTTGTCCGCTTTGTCGAATGGCACCCTTCTTAAAGTTTCCCACGTTTTTATCAGTCACACTCATATCGACCACTTCATCGGTTTTGACCGTTTGCTGCGAACACTTTTCGGCCGAGAAAAAACGCTGACCATTTTCGGTCCGGAAAATATTATTCAAAACGTGCAAGGCAAGTTGGCGGGATTCACGTGGAACTTGGTCGAACAATATTCTGAATCGCTCACCATAGAAGTGGTGGAAGTACGCGAAAGCGGCTTGCTGAAAGGCACCTTCCGCGCAATCGAAAAGTTTCAACTCCGTGATGAAAAAAAAGAATCTTGCGCGGATGGACAGATCGTGGACAACCCGGTCTTCTCTGTTCAAGCGGCGATACTAGAACACCGCGTCCCCTGCCTGGGATTTGCGTTGCAAGAAAAACCGCGCATCAATATCAACAAAAATAAGTTGCAGTCCATGCAAGCCGAACCGGGACCATGGCTGAATAAACTAAAGCAAAGCGTGGCGGGAAACGCGGCGGAGTCCACGCTCATCACGGTGCCCTTCATCGCGGCGGGAAACTTCCGAACAAAAAATATTTCCGTGTCCCAACTCAAAAGCGATTTGGTCGAAGTTGTCCCGGGGCAAAAAATCGGTTACGTAGTCGATACGGTTTTTAATGACCGCAATAGAAAAAAGATTGTGGAGTTGGTAAAATCCGCGGATGTCTTTTTCTGCGAATCTCCTTTTCTCGCCGACGAGGAAGAACGGGGGCAGGCGCGTTGTCATCTTACATCCCGCCAGGCGGGGACTCTAGCCAAGGAGGCGGGCGTCAAACAACTGCAAGTCTTTCATTTTTCGTCCCGGCACAAAGACCGCCGCGAACAATTTTATAATGAAGCCCAAGAGGCTTTTCAAGGCGACGCCGCGGTGACGATGACGGCGGCGGTGACGGCGGCGAAAAATATTTCCGCTCGCCTTTAACGGAGAAATTTGTTGTGAACGATAAAGTTCTCATCGTCGCTATTTTTAGTTTGCTCGCGGTCGGTGTCCTCTCCGTACTTTTCATCGCCGTGCCGTGGTTGATAAACTACGCCCTGCCAAACTGGAAGGACGCACTATTAGACAGCGGGATTGTAATAATCGCCATAGGCCTTTTTGTGTACGGATTTTATATGAATACCAGAATGCATTGAACGAGCGGGCGCATTTTCGTGGACGAAAAAAAACTGATATTCATACTCGCGGGCATCTTGATTTTTGGTTTCCTCTCCCTGTTCATCATCATCGTCCCGTGGTTCAACTGGGGACGGCTCCCCGACTGGGAAGCGGTCGCCGTTGATAACCTCCTCATGGCTTTGGTCGGCGCCGCAATCGCCTATGGAATTTACATCGGGTCGAAAACCATGTAGAGAAAACATTCGCACGCGTAGAGAAAAATATTCGCCCGACCGCGACTTGCTCCCCCGTCATTCCTGCGAAAGCGGGAAGCCAGTGGAAAATATTAGCAACTTCGCCACGCCGTTATAAACCGTCAAATAAAAATTTGGATGTCAGCCTTTTTTTTCAGGTCGGCCAAATATATTTTGAAGAGGTCCCGGGTTTTTGCTTGTAGCAGAAAATTCATGATGTCCGTTTTCGTCGCGGAAAACGGCAGCAATCGGCGGGGAATAATCTCGTCCAGTTTGAGAATATGATACCCGAACTGACTTTGGATAACGCCGCTAGTTCCCCCTTCATCAAGCCCGACCATCGCCGCGGCGATTTCGGGAAGCGTGCTGTCGGAATGAAGATTGCCCAGCAATCCGCCCGCGACCTTTGAGGCTTCGTCCTCTGAAAACCGCTGCGCCAACTGCGCGAAATCCTCATCGGCTTCCACTTTTTTTAAGACGAAATTTATTCTTTCCTCCGCCGCCGCGTTGATCATTTTTGTAATGCGCGCCGCCTTCTTTCGGCTCGCCTCATCTGCAGCCCCGCCGGCAGGTTGAATAGTCGCCACATGGATATGACGCACCCGGTACAAAACGGGTTGAGTGAATTGCGGTTTGTTGTCGTCGTAATATTTGCGGATTTCATCGGCGGCGACCTCGACCGTCGCGGCGATTTCGCGGCGCGTCAATTCGTCCGCAAGCAAGGTGCCGCGTATTTTTTCTTTCAACGCTGCGGCGCTCGTATGTTGAAACGCCAGCGCCGTTAGAAAATCCGCGCGGCTGGGAAACTGGCTCGCGATATTTTTTAACTGACGGTTTATCTTTTCCGCGGTGACGATGATGCCGAGATGCTTCGCCCTTTGCGCCACCAGTTCGCGCTCGACCGCCGCCGTCACCAATTCGCGGGCGACGGCGACTTCCTCGGCGGGTTTTATTTCCCGCTCCATTTGTCGCGCGCGGGACCGAAACGCAGCGAACTCCCGCGCCAAAGTTTCGGAACTTAACGGGACGCCATTCACTTTCGCCACCACTGGCGGGACGGGTCTGCCGTTGAGGGTGAAAAGTTTTTCTTTTTCTTGCGCGATAAGTTCTGGATGCGGGGCGAGAATCGGTAAAAATAATAACAGGGCAAGGGATTTAAGTTGCATGAAACTTCGTCCGGAGGGTTCCGCGGCGAGGGGTGTCGTCAGGAAAATATTTTCCACGTCCGCCGATGCAATGAGTCTAGCATAATCTTTCGCGCCCTTCATCGCGGCGTCGTCGTCATCTTGCCGCCACCGTTGTTGCGCCGTCACCGTCGTCGTTGCGGTCTATCTTTTCGGGAAGTTCCTGTTATAATATCCTATGATTGACTTGGAAAATATTCCGACCTACCTTACTTTCGACGACGTATTACTCCTGCCCGCCCATTCGAAAATTTTGCCCGCGAACATAAACCTCGCAACTCGTTTGACTCGCAAGATCAAACTTAACTGCCCGTTGATTAGTGCTCCCATGGACACCGTCACTGAAACGGACTTGGCGATTGCCTTGGCGCAGGAAGGCGGCATCGGCATCATTCATCGCAATCTTCCGCCGAACAAGCAACGCAAAATGGTGGACAAAGTCAAACGCTTCGTAAGCGCTATGATTCCCGACCCGATTACTATGGACCCTGACCGGAAAATCAGCGAGGCTTTGGAGGTCATGCGCAAGTACAACATCAAGGGCATCCCCGTTACGCAGGATAAAAAACTGGTGGGAATTTTAACTAACCGCGACCTCCGGTTTGAAAACAACCTCAACAAAAAAATCCGTTCGCTGATGACCAAAGATGGCTTGGTCACTATCCCGGAAGGCACGCCGCTGGAAAAGTCTAAACAAATTTTGCACGACAACCGCATCGAAAAATTGTTGGTGGTCGACAAAAAAGGTCACCTCAAAGGATTGATCACTATCAAGGATATTGAAAAAGCCGGGCAATTTCCCAACGCCGCCAAAGACTCCAACGGCAGGCTGTTGGTGGGAGCCGCTTTGGGCGTGACGCAAAAACCTGTGGAACATATCGAAGATTTAATCCGCGTCGGGCTAGACGTTTTGGTGATTGACAGCGCGCACGGACATTCGGAAAAAGTTCTCGCGACCATCCGCGAAATTAAAAAGACGTTCCCGCGACTGGAATTAATTGGCGGCAACGTCGCCACCGCGGAAGGCGCCGCCGCTTTGATTAAAGCCGGAGTGGACGCCGTCAAAGTCGGCATCGGCCCCGGTTCCATCTGCACCACGCGCGCGGTGTCGGGCGTCGGCGTGCCGCAGATTTCCGCCATCGCCGAATGCGTCAAAGTGGCGGAGAAAAAAAACGTCCCCGTCATTTCCGACGGCGGCATCAAACTTTCGGGGGACATCACCAAAGCCATCGCCACCGGCGCCAGCACGGTGATGATAGGCTCGCTGTTTGCGGGGACGGAAGAAAGCCCCGGCGAAAAAATTCTTTATCAAGGCAGAAGTTACAAAGAATATCGGGGGATGGGTTCCATCGCCGCCATGTCGCAAGGTTCCAGCGACCGCTACTTTCAGGAGTGGGAACTCTCCGAAAGCAAACTGGTTCCCGAAGGAGTGGAAGCGCGCATTCCCTTCCGCGGCGCTTTGTCATTCACCGTCCACCAACTCTTGGGAGGTCTGCGCGCCGGGATGGGATATTGCGGGACGCCCACCATCGCCGCGTTGAGAAAGAATGCTTCGTTCATCAAAGTTACCCCGGCGGGTCTTCGGGAAAGTCATGTTCACGACGTGATCGTGACCAAGGAAGCACCAAATTACAACATCGATTGAACCGCCAAAATTTCCGAGCAGGCCAAACAAATCCCGCGTTGCCATGACCGCAGACACCCTGCACGAACAGAAAATTCTCATCCTCGATTTCGGGTCGCAATACACCCAGAACATCGCCCGCAAAGCGCGGGAGTGCCAAGTCTATTGCGAGGTCCGCCCCTGCACTCTGTCGTTCAATAAAATTGAAACTTTCAATGCGCGGGGAATTATTCTCTCCGGCGGACCCGCAAGCGTTCTGGCGGAAGACGCGTTGCTCTGCGACCCAAGACTATTCAATATGAAGATTCCCATCCTCGGCATCTGCTACGGCATGCAAGTCATCACGCATATTCTCGGCGGCAAGGTGGACCCTTCCCCGCGGCGGGAATTCGGCGGAGCCAAATTGATGCTGAAAGAATTTTCCAACCTGTTCGAAGAAGTGGCGAACAATTCCACCGTGTGGATGAGTCACGGCGACCGCATATCAAAATTGCCAAACGGATTCAAAGGCGTCGCCTTCACCGACAACTCGCCGCTGGCCGCCATCGAAAATTCCGCGGCGCGGATTTACGGTTTGCAATTCCATCCGGAAGTAGTCCACACGGCGGCGGGCAAAAAAATCCTTCACAACTTCCTGTTTGAAATCTGCCAGTGCACCAAGAACTGGAAAATAGATTCTCTGGTTGACCACATGGTCGGCGACATCAAAGACAAAGTAGGAAACTCGCAAGTGATTTGCGGGTTGAGCGGCGGGGTGGATTCTTCAGTCGCGGCGGTGCTGATTCACAAAGCCATCGGCCGCAACTTGCATTGCCTGTTCATCGACAATGGACTTTTGCGCGACGGCGAAAAAGCCCGGGTGGAAAACACGTTTCGCGACAACTTCAACATCAACTTCGATGTCATCGATGCTTCCGAAAAATTTCTAAAAAAACTTGCAGGCGTCACGGACCCGGAGCAAAAAAGAAAACTCATCGGCAACACTTTCATCAAAGTTTTCGAGGAAGAAGCGAAACAGCGCGGCAGTTTCACCTTCCTCGCCCAAGGCACTTTATATCCAGACGTCATCGAGTCGGTCTCCGTCAAAGGCGGTCCATCCGCGAAAATCAAGTCGCATCACAACGTTGGCGGCCTACCAAAAAAGATGCAGTTAAAACTTCTCGAACCACTGCGCGAACTATTCAAGGATGAAGTCCGCGCACTAGGACGCGAGTTAGGCATCACGAATGAAATCATCAACCGCCAACCGTTCCCGGGTCCCGGCTTAGCCATCCGCATTCTGGGAGGCGTAACACTGGAACGCCTCGCCATCCTTCGCGCCGCCGACAAAATTATTCTCGAAGAAATAAAAGCCGCGCGGTTGTATAACGATTTATGGCAATCGTTCGCAGTCCTGCTGCCGATAAAAACCGTGGGGGTTATGGGCGATGCCCGCACCTACGAAAACGTGATAGCCGTCCGCGCCGTTACGAGTTCCGACGGCATGACCGCCGACTGGGCGCCGCTGCCTCACGACCTTTTGGGAAAACTTTCGAACCGCATCATCAATGAAGTACACGGGATTAACCGGGTGGTCTATGACATCAGTTCGAAACCGCCCAGCACCATTGAGTGGGAATAACCCGCCGCGCCCGCCGCCAAAAAATTTGCCCGGCGCGTTTTGATTGCGGCGAAAATTATGCCGCGTCGCCGTGGACAAATAAAATTCGCCGCCGCCGTCATCGCGTCGTCGTCATCGCGCCGTCATCAATGGAAACTTACTGCGCGCAACGAAACCCGACGAAATCCATGCGGGCGTTTGGCTTAGAAGCCGTGCGGTCGGCGGGGCGGACGCCCGTCGCGTAATTTATCCACGAGCCGCCGCGCATCACTTTTTTGCTGCCGGATTCGGGACCCGCGGGATTTTCTGCGGGAGACCGCCGGTAATAATTTTCACCGTGCCAGTCCATCACCCACTCGTAAACGTTCCCCGACATATCGAACAAACCGTATTCGTTGGGAGGGAAACTGCCGACGGGGGCGGTGTGGGTGAACCCGTCGTCGAAGTTTTTCATCCGCCAACTTTTGTCGCAATGCCTGTCACAAAAATTGACTTTGCCCGAGCCCGCCTCGTCCCCCCACGAAAAGACAAAATCGTTGCCGCCTCTCGCCGCCCGTTCCCACTCCGCTTCGGTGGGCAACCGTTTTTTCACGCGCTCGCAGTATTCGCGGGCTTCGAACCAGGTCACGTTCTCTACGGGGCGGTGGGCAGTTTTATGCTTGGCGGGGGATTCCCCCATGACGCGTTGAAATTTTTCTTGCGTTACTTCGTGGATGTCGATGTAAAACCCGCGGAGTTTTACCGTGTGGACGGGTTGCTCGTCGTTGAACCATTTTTCGTGGCAAGTTTTGTTGTACTTCGCACATATTAAGTACCCTTGATTGGCATCCGACCCCATCGAAAATTTTCCGGCGGGGATGAACACCATGTCGCGGTGGGATTTCGTCGCGGGCGGATTTAATTTTTCGGCGACGGCGGTGGTGACGGCGGCGGTGGCGGCGATGAGCGTGGAATATTTTTCTGGAAGAGTCGCGCTTAAAAAAATAAAGATGAGTGGCAAGAGATATTTTCCGATGCTGATGGCCGCCGCAGATTTTCGTTTTTCTGAAATCTTAAAAATAGTTTCTTCTCCAGCGATTGATTCTTTCGCCCCAAGCCAGGGTTTTCTCCGTGACATGATTTTTTTTCCAATTCCCGGCGGCGAATTTATTTGCCTCCGCCAAGGTGGGATAGATATGAATGGTGCCTAAAATTTTATTCATGCCAAACCCATTTTTCATCGCGGCGACATATTCGGAAATAATATCTCCCGCGTGAAGCCCGGCGATGGTAACTCCTAAAATTTTATCTTTGCCGGGCACGGTCAAAACTTTCACCATCCCATAAGCCGCTTCGTCAGCAATGGCGCGGTCTAAGTCGTCAATACCGTAGGTGGTTACTTCATAGGGAATCCCTTGCGCCTTGGCTTCCGTCTCGTTCAAACCAGACCGTGCCACTTCCGGGTCGGTGAAGGTTGACCACGGCACCGTGCTGTAATCCACCTTGAAACCATAAAAAGGATTTAGCATTGAATTGACCGCGCAGTACCAAGCTTGGTGCGCCGCCGTGTGCGTAAATTGATAGGGGCCGACGACGTCGCCGCAGGCGTACATGTTCGGGATGTTCGTCCGCATATATTCATCCACCTGGATCGTTCCCCGCGAACTTAACTCAACGCCAATCTCCTCCAGACCAAATCCGGTCGTGTTCGCTTTTCTTCCCAACGCAATCAAGAGAGCGTCGAAAGGTACTTCAACCAAACCTTCGTTATGCTCGCACTCCAAAAAATCTTTGCCGCCGCGTTTGAAGAATTTTTTCGGCGTGTGTCCTAACAACACATTGATGCCGTCATTCTGAAAACTTTCCAAAACCATTTGCGATATCTCAGGGTCCTCTTTGGGAAGCAACCGTTTGTTACGCTGAACCTGAGTCACCTCGCAGCCAAGCCGGGCGAAAGCCTGCGCCAGTTCAGACCCGATGGGTCCCCCGCCTAACACAAGCAACTTTTCGGGTTGCTTGCGAATATCCCAAACCGTATCGGAAGTCAGGTAATCAACTTCTTCGATACCTTCAATCGGTGGAATAGCGGGACGGGCGCCGGTGCCGATAATAATATTTTTCGTGGTGAGTATATCCCCGTTGACTTCAACCTCGTAAGGGGATTTGATCACGGCTTCTCCCGTGTGGCATTCCACCCCGAGCGAAGTGTATCGCTCTATCGAATCGTGTGGTTCCACGGTTTTGACGACACGCTGCACTCGCTCCATCACATCCGCAAAGTCAAACTCAACGCGGGCGTTTTTAAATCCCAGGCTTTTGCATTTCTTCACATCCGCCATAAACTTTGCGGAACGAATCAAGGCTTTGCTGGGGACGCATCCAGTGTTCAAGCAATCGCCGCCCATTTTATGTTTTTCGATTAAAGCCACTTTCCCTTTGGTCGCGGCGCCGATGTAACTGGTGACAAGCCCCGCCGACCCCGCGCCGATGACCACCATGTTGTAATCAAACGATTTTGGTTTCGTGAATTTTTGCAACGCCATTCTTCCTTTATAAACCGCCACCATTTTTTTTGCCAACAGCGGGAATATGCCCAGCAAAACGAAAGAGAAAATAATTTCCGCCGACAAGATTCCGCCCAAAGATTCAATTTGCGCCAGTTGCGTTCCGGCATTTACGAAGACAATAGTTCCCGCAAGCATGCCCACCTGACTCACAAAAAAGAACTGCATCGTCTTCATCGGAGTCAGTCCCATAACCAAATTGATTACGAAGAAAGGAATTGCAGGAATCAAGCGGAGCGTGAACAAATAAAAAGCGCCGTCCTTTTCGATGCCTTCGTTAAACGATTTCAAGTGCTGACCGAATTTGCTTTGAACAAAATCTCGAAGCAATAACCGTGAAACGAGAAAAGCCAAGGTGGCTCCGATAGTGCTCGCGAATGAAACCAGAATCGTACCCGTGACAAGTCCGAACAGAGCGCCTGCCAGCAAAGTAAGCAAGGCGGCGCCGGGGAGGGAGAGGACTGCCGACACGATATAAACTGTGGTGTAGGCGCCGATGGCCAACAAAGCATTTTCTTTGTAGAACGCCAAAAAATGAACCTGCTGTTCTTTCAGGTATTCAAGAGACAGATATTGACTGAGGTCAAAATGGAAAAACGCCCACAAACAAATTGCTAAAACGAAAACAACTGCGATCTTTTTTGAATTATTCATCAGGTTTCCTGCTTGAAAAATGTTCATCTGCAATAATACCACGCGGCGATTTTATCATCACGCGCGCCGAGTGGTTAGCGGGGACTGGCGGCGATATTTCCGCCGTCAATAGTGAGGACGCTCCCCGTCGTTTTTTCTGCCAGCGCGAGGGCGAGGAATCCTTGCGCCACATCGGTGTCATAAACTTCCCGCTGCAAAAGGTTGTCCCGGTAATAATCATCGGGAGTAAGTCCGCGCGCCGCGGCTCTTGCTTTTAAGTCTTCCTCCGAAAACAGCGAAGTGCGAACGCGGTCGGCGTTGATGGCGTTGGCGCGGATGCCACGGGAACCGTAATCCAGCGCGTACTGTTTGGTGAGCGCCACGACCGCCGCCTTGGGGAGCGCGTAGGGACCAAAATTTTTCCCCGGATTGAACGCCGCTTTGGATGCGTTGAACAACAAAACCCCGCCAGTTTTTTGCGCGAGAAATATTTTCAGAGCCGCGGAAGCCAATGTCTGATGCGCGAAAAAATTCAACTCAAAACTAGCGCGTAATTCTTTCATGCTCACCTCTCCCACCGCGCCCTGCTTGGCGTTGCCGGCATTGGAGATTAGGATGTCGACGCCGCCAAAAACCTGCACCAGTCGTTCGAACGAGCGCCGCGTAGCCGATTCATCGGTCACGTCCAACGTCTGCGCGACGACGCCGACCGCGGCGTTTTTGCGTATTGCCGCGGCAGCTTCGTTCAAATTTTCCGCCGTCGTGTCGGCGAGAAAAAGATTCGCGCCGCGTTCGGCAAACAACTTGGCGGTGGCAAGACCAATTCCAGATGCGGCGCCGGTGATATAAACGACCTTGCCTTGCAAGACCGCGGCGTTGCTCTTGCCCAACTTGGCTTGCTCGAGAGACCAGTATTCCATGTCGAACAAGTCGCCGGAACTTAACGGCGCGTAACTTCCCAGCGAAAAAGATTTGTGGATGATGCCGATACTATGCTGGTAAATATCGGCGGCGATGCGCATCTCCTCAACGGTTTTGCCGACCGTCACCAATCCCAATCCGGCCACCAGAACAACGCGGGGCAATCGGTCCAACTCGGTTTTGTCCGTCCCTTTGGCGGAATTGTTGGCCGTGAAATACTGATGATAACTGTCGCAATAAGTTTGCAACGCGCGGGAAGTTTCCGCCCGCAGTTTGTCTGCGTCGCGCCATTGTTGCAAATCCAAAAGCAGCGGTTTTTGTTTCGTGCGAATCACATGGTCGGGAGTGGCGGTGCCGATTTGCGACCAAGTCCCGCACTCTTTACTAGACGCAAACTCCTTCGCCGCGACGTCGGCGCGGTGATGCAGAACCCAATCCTCGCCGGAGTGTTCGCGGTAAAGTCCGCGCAACACGGGCGCCAACGCGCACAACAGAGTTTCCTCCCCGGCGTTGATGGCGGGAATTTCCCGCGGCGTGAGAGTGTGGAGCGGTTTTTTTCCGATGTATTCTTCCGCGAGAGTTACGGCGCGAATATGTCGGTCGTAACTTTCTTTCGCGGTGCCGCCGAAAGTGAAGAGTCCGTGGTTGATCAGCAGCAGTCCTTCCACCTGCGGATTTTTTTCGTACGCCGCGGCGGCGGCTTTGGCAAGCGCGAAACCGGGCATGATGTAAGCGACGACGCCGATGCGGTCGCCATAAATTTCCCGGCAGACTTTCTCCGCGTCGGGCTGGTTGGCGATAATCAAACTGGCGTCGGCGTGCGAATGGTCGACAAACTTGTGCGGCAAGAATGCGTGCAGCAACGTCTCCACGGACGGGTTGGGGGAGGATGCGTCGAGCAAATGCGTGCGTTGTTCGTTGACCATTTCTTCATCGCTCAATCGGTCAAGTCTGCGCAGTTTCCGCAAATGGTTTAGCAAGACGCCGGGAAGACCCCGCGGTTGCAGCGTATCCAGGTCCCAGCCGCTGCCCTTAACATAAAGTACGTCCACCTCTTCGTTCACCTTGTTGCGGGCGCGCAACTTGACCGACGTGTTGCCGCCGCCGTGGAGAACAAGCGCGGGGTCGGCGCCGATCAATCGCGAAGTGTAAACACGAAGCGCGATGTCTTCGGCGACGTCGTTGTATTTTTTGATTGCCGCCTTGGCGTCCGCATCGCTCCATTTATTTTCCATAACTTTCCGCCGTCAATAACTTTTCGCCGTCGGCAACTTTTCCGCCGCCAATCCGCCGCCGATTTTTTTGTCACGCGCGCCCGATGTTGTTTATCATAACTGTTTAGGTCGGTCAAAGTTTGGTCTTTTGCGCGCGACTTTTTCCCGTGTCGCCGCCGTCGCGCGCGCTATAAAAAGCGTCCTGAATTGCGCGGGGTTCTGTGGTAAAGTTGGCGGGATGCTTGCCCGAATACATGTCACATTGAGGGAGGGAGTCCTCGACCCGCAAGGAAAAACCGTGCATCACGCGTTGAACGACTTGGGATACGATGAAGTGCGGGGCGTCACCATCGGCAAATATTTGGAAATCAAACTTGATTCTGCATCGAAGGAGGAAGCCGAAATAAGAGTCCGGGAAATGTGCAAACAACTCCTGGCGAATACGGTGATCGAGTCCTTCCGTTTCACACTTGTTCCCACTGACTAAAATGAAGTGCGGCGTTGTTGTATTCCCCGGGTCCAATTGCGACCACGACTGCTACCACATTCTTCACCACGTCCTCAACCAGGAAACCCACTGGCTGTGGCACAAAGAGGAAGCCGACTTGGGATCCTTCGACCTCGTGATTTTGCCCGGCGGATTCTCTTACGGAGATTACCTTCGCGCCGGTGCCATCGCCCGCTTCTCGCCGGTGATGAACTCCATCATCCACTTCGCGGAAAACGGCGGCACGGTGCTGGGAATTTGCAACGGGTTCCAAATTCTATTGGAATGCGGCTTGCTGCCCGGCGTGTTGATGCAAAACCAGTCCGGGAAATTCATCTGCAAAAATGTGTTCGTCCGTGTCGAAAATTCGGACACCGTCTTCACCCGCGACGGCGGCGAAAAAAATGTTTTGGAAATACCCATCGCCCACCATCAAGGAAGTTATTACATCGACCCGCGTTCGTTGCGCCGACTTGAAAGCAACGGGCAAATTGTCTTCCGATATTGTGACGACGGCGGGAATATTTCCGCGGAGTCAAATCCCAACGGCTCGGTCGGCGCGGTGGCGGGGATAACCAACGCACAAAAAAATGTGATGGGAATGATGCCGCACCCGGAACGTTGCGCCGACCCGCTTTGGTCGCGAACCGATGGCCAAATTATTTTTCGCTCGCTGATTGCAAACTCCCGCCGCCGTGGATAATTCCAAAAAAATTCAGCCCGGCGCCGAGATAACACCTGCGATAGTCGCGCAACACGGTTTGACCGCGGCAGAGTTTCGGCGCATCCGCGACCTGCTCAACCGCGCGCCAAACCTGACGGAGTTGGGTATTTTTTCCGTCATGTGGAGCGAACA
The DNA here is from genome assembly GCA_002454045.1 of Nitrospina sp. UBA6727. Lineage (GTDB taxonomy): Bacteria > Nitrospinota > Nitrospinia > Nitrospinales > VA-1 > LS-NOB. The sequence goes on from DKID01000002.1 coordinate 90,366, forward strand.
TTGCAGTTATAAAAGTTCCCGCGCGCATCTGAAAAAACTTCCCGTCACAAGTCCAAAAGTCCTGCAAGGTCCGGGAGAAAACGCCGGCGTCATTGACATCGGGGACGGCATCGCCGTCGCGTTCAAAATTGAAAGCCACAATCATCCCTCCTTCATCGAGCCCCGCCAAGGCGCCGCCACCGGCGTCGGCGGCATCATGCGCGACATCTTCACGATGGGCGCGCGACCGATTGCGTTGATGAACTCATTACGGTTCGGAGATTTGGAAGAACGCCGCACCCGCTTCCTGCTCAACGGCGTCGTCGATGGTATCGCCAGTTATGGAAACTGCGCCGGCGTTCCCACCGTCGGCGGGGAAATTTATTTTGATTCCTGTTACAACGGCAATATTTTGGTCAACGCGTTTTGCTTGGGACTGGTCAAGTCAGACCGAATTTTCCGCGCCGGCACTGGCGGAGTCGGCAACCAAATTCTTTACGTCGGTTCCAAAACCGGCCGCGACGGCATTCACGGCGCCAGCCTCCTCGCCTCCGCCGAGTTTGATGAAACCACGGAAGGCAAGCGTCCCACCGTGCAAGTCGGCGACCCGTTCACCGAAAAACTTTTGATCGAAGCCTGCCTGGAATTGTTCGCGTTTGACTGGGTGGCGGGCGTGCAAGATATGGGCGCCGCAGGGCTCACTTCATCGGCATTTGAAATGGCGCACCGCGCCGGCACCGGAGTGCGCATGGACTTGGCGAAAGTTCCGCTGCGAGAAGACGGCATGGTCGCCTACGACATTTTGCTTTCGGAATCCCAAGAGCGCATGTTGTTCGTGATTGAACCGGGGCACGAAAATGAAGCCGCCGCCATACTCGATAAGTGGGGACTGAACGCAGCAATCATCGGCGAGGTGATTGCGGAACCTTGCGTGCGCATTCAGTTTGACGGTCGGGAAGTTGTGAACCTGCCGGTCTCGGCGGTTGTCGATGGCGCACTGGAATTGCGGCGGGAAACGAAACGCCCCGAATATCTCGACCAAGTCGCGCACATAAATTTGCACGAACTCCCCGACTTTTCCCGCGGCGACACGGCGTTGAAAAAACTTTTGGCTTGCCCCAACATCGCCAGCAAAGAATGGGTCTTCGAACAATACGACCACGCGGTGCGCCTGAACACGCTGGTTTTGCCCGGCTCGGACGCCGCCGTCTTGCGCATAAAAGATACGCAAAAAGCCGTGGCGATTTCGGTAGATTGCAACAGCCGTTACTGCTATCTCGACCCCTACGAAGGCGCGGCGATTGCCGTCGCCGAAGCCTGTCGGAACGTGGTATGCTCCGGCGCGCAACCGATTGGCTTAACCAATTGCCTGAATTTCGGCAACCCCGAAAAACCGGAAATCATGTGGCAATTCGAACAGGCGGTGGAAGGGATGGCCGATGCCTGCCGATTTTTTGGTATCCCGGTGGTTAGCGGCAACGTCAGCCTCTATAATGAAACGAAGGGGGACGCAATCTATCCGACCCCGACGGTCGCCGTCGTCGGCATAATCGAAAATCAGAAGCGGGTCATGACGCAGGGATTCAAAAAATCCGGCGACCAAATTGCCCTCATCGGTTTTACGATGGAAGAACTCGGCGGAACCGAGTACTTGAAAATTATGTTTGACCGCGGCGAAGGCAAGCCGCCCGTCTTAGACCGAGCGCGCGAAAAACAAGTGCAAAGTTTTTGCGGCGAACTAATCCGCAAAGAACTCATCGCTTCCGCTCACGATTGTTCCGAAGGCGGCTTGGCGGTGGCGGTGGCGGAATCTTGCTTTTCATACGGCGGGAAAACTTTCGGCGCCACACTCGCGTTGGAATCCACGCTAAGAAATGATACGCTGTTGTTCGGAGAAACTCAGTCGCGGATTATTATTTCGTTCCCCGAAGAACGCGCCGACGAAATCGCAAACATGGCGGCGGCATTTTCGGCGAACTTTTCGCTGATTGGAAAAGTAGGCGGCACACATTTCACCGTGACGGTCAACGAGAAGGAAGTCATCAAACAAAAAATTAGCGTTTTGAAAAAACTGTGGGCAACCTCTCTGGGAAATTATGCTAGACAAATTACATGAAGAATGCGGCGTCGTCGGAGTTTATGACCACCCCGAAGCCGCCAATCTAGTTTATCTCGGACTCTACGCATTACAACATCGCGGGCAAGAAAGCGCTGGCATCGCCGCCAGTAACCACGCCGAAATGCGCCTCGAAGTCGGCATGGGCTTGGTCGCCGACGTCTTTGATCCCGCCCGACTTCTGAAGCTGTTGGGACCCTTAGCAATCGGCCACAACCGCTATTCCACCGCCGGGAAAAACGAACTCATCAACGCGCAACCTTGCATGATTAACTACGCCGCCGGGTCGCTAGCCTTGGCGCATAACGGCAACCTCGTGAACGCGCAAACCATTCGCGAAGAATTAGCCGGCAAGGGCGCAATCTTCCAATCCACCAACGACAGCGAAGTCATCGTACATTTGATGGCGCAAGCAAAAGCGGAAACTTTCGTGGACCGCGCCGCCGAAGCATTGCGGCAAGTCAGCGGCGCCTACTCATTAGTCCTGATGACGAAGACGGAACTACTCGCCGCGCGCGACCCATACGGGTTTCGCCCCCTTTGTTTGGGAAAACTTGACGGCGCCTACATCGTCGCTTCGGAAACCTGCGTCATGGACCTTATCGAAGCGGAGTTCATCCGCGAAGTTGAACCCGGCGAAATAATCCTCATCAACGACCAAGGCGTCCAATCATTTTTCCCCTTCAAAAAAGTTGCAACGAAAAACTGCGTGTTTGAATATATTTATTTCGCGCGCCCCGACAGTTTCCTGTTCGGAGAATACGTGTACACCGCACGCAAAGATATGGGACGCGCCATGGCTCAAGAAATCCCCGCCGACGCCGACCTCGTCGTCCCCGTCCCCGACTCAGGCGTAGTCTCGGCGATGGGCTTCGCGGAAGAGAGCGGCATCCCCTTTGAAATGGGGCTCATCCGCAACCATTACGTCGGCAGAACTTTTATCGAACCGCAATCGCAAATTCGAGACTTCGGCGTGAAACTCAAACTGAACGCGATAAAAAAAATAATCGCCGGGCAACGCATCGCCGTCATCGACGACTCCATCGTCCGCGGCACCACCTGCCGCAAAATCGTAAAAATGCTACGCGATGCAGGCGCCAAAGAAGTTCACCTGCGCATCGCATCGCCGCCCATCCGGCACTCCTGTTTTTACGGCGTGGACACACCCAACGAAGAAAAGTTAATCGCCCACACACACAACCTTGAAGAAACGCGCCGATACCTGTCGGCAGATTCCTTGCATTACCTCAGCCTCGAAAAGATGATGGAAGTGTTGAAAAATGGCGAGAAAAAATTCTGCTCCGCATGTTTCGACGGCAACTATCCCGTCCCCATCACCGACAAAAAACCCGACACCAGCCAAATAGAAATGTTCGGAGAACCAAGTTAACACCACCACCAAGCGCAACGGCGGCGCGCAAAATAGGGTATCCTGCCGAGTGC
>DKID01000016.1:0-30186 GCA_002454045.1 Nitrospina sp. UBA6727
GGGGGGGGGGGGGGGGGTGGACGACGGCGAAATGGTTTCGCCGCTGGCGGTCGCGGTAAAAATAATTTCCCGCCGGATAAGGGGGAGGAGTTCCCGTACAATCATCGCCGTCATCATCGACGCGCCGGCGATTTCCCTGCCACGTCGTCGTTCCTGCGAAAGTTGCAATCCGTTAGTCTTCCGTCTCCGCGCTGGCTTCATTCGACTTTGACGGCGATGTATATGGTGTTTCCTCCGCGCCGGATTAGGAACAGGACGGACGAGCCTTTGCTCACGGAGGCGAGCAGGTTCTGGTAGTCTCGCGTGTTTCTGACGATGGAGCGGTTCATTTCTGAGATGACGTCGCCTCTGCGGATGCCCGCTTCTGCGGCGGCGTTGCCGGCTGTTACGTCGGAAACTAGCACGCCGTCGGTGCTTTCTAATTTCAGGTTGCGTGCCAATTCTTCGGTGATGTCCTGAACGTTGAGGCCGAGCGGATTGGCTTTTGCGGCGACGACGGTTTCTTGTGCGTCGCGCAACAATTCTATGCTGACGCTGAATGTCATTTGCGCGCCGTCGCGGATTACGTCAACATCGACGATGGAGTTCGGACTCGTCGCGGCGACGATTTTCGGGAGGTCTTCCATGTCGCGAACTTGCTTGCCGTCAAATCGGATGATGACGTCGCCGCGTTGTATTCCGCCTTTGGCGGCGGGACCGTCGGGCATCACATCGCCGACGAGGGCGCCTTCGCTACGGGCTAGTCCAAACGACTTCGCCAACTCGGGGGTGATTTTTTGGATCATGACTCCGAGCCAGCCGCGGGTGACCGTGCCTTTTTCTTTCAGGTCGCCCAAGATTCCCGCGACGATGTCGATGGGGATGGCGAAGCCGATGCCGACGTTGCCGCCGGTGTTGCCTGAGATGATGGCGGTGTTGATGCCGATGACTTGTCCTTCGATATTGATGAGCGGACCGCCGCTGTTGCCCGGGTTGATCGAGGCGTCGGTCTGAATAAATTCATCGTAGGGACCGGCGCCGATGCTGCGGCCTAACGCGCTCACTACGCCGACGGTGACGGTGTGGCTGAGACCGAAGGGATTGCCGATGGCGACGACCCATTCGCCGACTTCCAAATTTTCGGAACTGCCGAGTTTCAGAAACGGGAAGTCTTTGTCGTCGCCGGCGTCGCGATTAATTTTGATTAGGGCGATGTCGGTTTTCGGGTCGGAGCCCACCAAGGTGGCGGAGTATTCTTTTTCGGCGCCGTCGTCGTCGAGAGTCACCACGATTTCGTCGGCGTCTTCGATGACATGATAGTTGGTCAGGATGTGACCTTGCTTGTCGATGATGAATCCGGAACCCATACCGTTTTTTGGTTTTTGGTTGGGACGCTCGCCGCCGAAGAAGCGGTCGTAAAAATCACGGAACGGGTCAGGCGGCCGCCGCTGTCCGGGTCCGCGGCGCGGCGGGCGAAAATTCCGCGGCATGATTTCCGCCTTGGCTTTGGTGCTGACGTTGACGACGGCGGGGTTTTGTTGCTTCGCGATTTCAACGAACAGGTTGCTCGAGAGTGGCTGGGTATAACTGCTCAACGCCAGGAGGGGCGCCGGGGAAACGACGAGTCCGCAAAGAAAAAGAAACACAAAAACTAGCGCGGTTTTACAGGCGCGGTGGGCGGAATGGCTAGGCATATTTTTAATCCTCAATTTTGACGAACGAAAACACCTTTTCGGAAAAGGAGTTTCAAACGAAAATCCGGGTCCACAAAAAACGGCAACATGGAAATGACGGCGGCGATTATATAATGTTCGTCGCGTTATTTACAACAGCAAAATCATTCGCCCGACGGGATTGCATCATCGCCGTCGTCACCGTTGCCGTCGTTACGCCGCCGCGCGATGCGTGCGTTTCTTTTTTGGGATTGACTAGCGTTGCGAGATAAAAGATAATCGCCGCGGTTGCACCGTTTTCTATTTTACGAATTGGCTAAGTTGTGAAATTATTCCTTGCCGCCGTGGGTTTGATGATGGTGTTCGAAGGGATTCCTTGTTTCTGCTTTCCGAGGCTGATGAAACACTTCGCGAAAAGAGTTCAGGAAATGCATACGGGAACTTTGCGGGTGCTCGGATTTTTACTGATGCTGGCGGGCTTATTGGTAATCTATTTAGCAGGTTGGTGGTCTATTTAGCAGGAGGCATATAAAATGGTTGCTCGTATATTTCTATTTTCGTGGTTCGGAGTTTGGTTGTTCGCGGCGGGTTGCGCATGGGATGAGACGGCATTCGAAACTCCGCCGACACCGCCGCCGGTCAAATTCGTCTATCCCTTCATGGACATCCCCTTCCCCGGCGGATTTGAGCGCGACCAGTCCAAGTCTTTCGTGTATGAGTCGGGGAACGGGAACATCAAAGTCGGTCGGATTTTTTATTCTGGGTGGAGCCCGCTGAGCGAGGTCGTCAAATTTTACCAGAACGAAATGGTCAACAAAGGTTGGAGCATGGTCAGCGCCACCGAGCATAAAAGCATAATTTTGAATTACGAAAAAGAAGGCTGGGTTTGCACGCTGGTGATACATTCCGCGATAGGGAAAACCTACATAGAAATTCATGCGGGGCCAAGCTGACCCGCGGACTCATGAGCGACAAACCCGGGCAACAGTTACTGCTAAACTTTCCTTCCCATCCAGAATATAATTTTTCCAACTTCGTCGTTTCCGCAGGGTCGCACATTGCTTTTGAAACGGCGCAGGAATTCTGCTCCGAAAATTCGGTTCCCTACCAAGCCCTGTATCTTTTCGGCGAAAAAAATTTGGGGAAAACTCACCTGCTCCTGTCCATCGGCAATCGCGCGGCGGAGCGAGGATTGCGCGCGGTCTGCGTTCAAGGGCGCGACTTCGTCGACAAAATAGGCGGCGACTTATCCGCCGAAACTCAACGAACCTTGCAGCAACTTTTGGACGCCGACTTTTTTCTTATGGACAACGTGGAAAGTCTAACCACCTCGCCGGCGGCACAAGAAAATCTGTACCACATCTACAATCGGATGACGGAAAAAGGCGGGAAACTCGCGTTCACCGCGGCCGTCCCGCCGACCAAAAACTCCGCGATGGAAAGCTACCTGACTTCCCGGTTTCAGTGGGGGATGGTCGCGGAGATTAAACCGATTGACGATTCCACCACCGCCAAAATCATATTGAAAATTGCGAAAGATATTAACCTGGCGATGCCGGAGCCGATCATTCATTTTTTGTTGTCGCGCATTTCGCGGGATTTTATTTCCATCCAAAACGCCGTCGCCTCCATCAACCAAAAATCTTATCTCCAGAAAAAAAAAGTGACTCTGCCCTTAGTCAAGGCGGCGCTCAATTTATATTAGTTCGCCATGACGCCCGACCACATCACCACCTGCCTGGCGCGTTGGGCAAAAGAAATGCCGCGCCAACTCGCGATCATCGAAGTCCGCAGCGGAACACAAATCACCTTCAAGCAATTGGACGAAGACAGCAGTTTGGTCGCGTCAGGACTGCTCCATCACGGCGTGCGCAACGGCGACCGAGTAGTCGTGATGGTTCCTTACGGCGTGGATTTTGTAACGCTGGCATTCGGATTATTCAAAGCCGGCGCGGTTCCCGTTTTGATTGACCCGGGGCTTGGCGGAAAAAATATTTTGCACTGCATCCGGCAGTCCGAACCCAGCGGACTCGTCGCCGTCCCCTTGGCGCACGCCGTGAAAACTGTGATGCCGGCGGCGTTCAAGTCGATTAAAGTTTCGGTGACCGTCGGCAAAAAATGGTTTTGGCGAGGACCAACTTTGGAGCAAGTGAAACGCGACGGTGACGGCGGTGGCAACGGCGACGGCGGCGTCACGGCAGAACAAGCGGCGGCGGTTTTATTCACCAGCGGCAGCACCGGCGCGGCGAAAGGCGTTCTCTACACGCACGGAATGTTCGGTCAGCAAATTCGAGTTTTGCGGGAGCACTTCGGCATTCTTCCCGCAGAAAAAGATTTGCCCACCTTCCCGCTGTTCGGTTTGTTCGGCGCGGCGATGGGAATGACCAGCGTGATCCCGGACATGGACTTCGCCCGTCCCGCGAAAGTGAACCCCGAAAATATTATCCGCGCCATCCAGCAGCACCGCATAACCAGCAGTTTTGGTTCGCCGGCACTTTGGGAAACCGTCAGCCGCCATTGTCAGAAAAAAAAGATAACGCTCCCTTCCCTGCGGCGCATTTTGATTGCCGGCGCGCCCGTCGCTGGAACTTTGCTCAAACGTTTTGAATTTATTTTGGAACCCGATTGCAAAATCATAACTCCTTACGGCGCGACGGAAGCACTGCCCGTCACTTCCATCGAGAGGCGGGAAATCGTGGATGACACTTGGTCGCGGTCGGAGCGAGGGGAAGGAATTTGCGTGGGCAAAGCGGTGCCCGGCGCGGAAATAAAAATCATCAAAATTTCCGACGAACCGATTTTGAAATGGGACGCGGCGTTGGAAATTCCAAAAGGTCAAACGGGAGAAATTATCGTGAAGGCGGCGTGGGTTACGAAAAATTATTTTGGCCGCGACGATTTCACGCGGCTGGCGAAAATTTCCGACGGCGAAACTTTTTGGCACCGGATGGGAGACGTCGGCAAATGGGATGAACAAAACCGACTTTGGTTTTGCGGCAGAAAAAATCAGCGCGTCGTCATCGGCGGCGGCGCGAAAACTTTGTTCACTATTCCGTGCGAAGCCGTTTTCAATCGGCACCCCGCCGTCAAGCGTTCCGCGCTGGTGGGCAGGCGCGCGGGGAATAATCGGCAAGCCGTCATAATCATCGAGCCGGAAAATAAAGACGGCGGCGCGATGAAAAGTCGGGAAACTTTCGTCGCGGAATTGCTGGAACTTGCGGCGGCGCATCCGCACACCCGTTCCATAAAGAAGATATTTTTTTATTCCGACTTCCCCGTTGACGCGCGACACAACGCGAAAATCTTCCGCGAAAAACTCGCTGCTTGGGTCGAGCGACAATAACTTTTTTCAAGCGCGGAGGCGGCGAAAAATTTGTCGCGCCGTCGCGGGAAGCGTCAAAAAAAAATTCGCCGCGGGTCGCGCGATTGGTGGGGAAGCCGACAGCCGAAGTAAACCATAAGCCGGGTTTTGTACTTCATGAGACATGAAGCGGTGACCATCAATCTAGGCCTACTGTTGCCAGCAGGCTCGAGCAATCAACCCGAAAGTTTCGGGCGGGCCGCCCTCAAGCACTTTCCTATTTGATCTTGCTCCGGATAGGGTTTACCAAGCTACCGCTGTCGCCAGCGGTACTGGTGAGCTCTTACCTCGCCTTTTCACCTTTGCCGCCGACACGAGCGCCGGGTAGGCTGTGTATTTTCTGTGGCACTTTCCTTAAGGTCGCCCTCACTCTGCGTTACGGAGTATCCTGCCCTGTGGAGCCCGGACTTTCCTCTCTCCCGGCCATAAAGCCGAAACAGCGGCCACCCGGTTTACTTCGGCATCGCGGCTGCCGGAACTTCTCCGTCATGTTTCTTTGGAAATGGATACGTCCTCCATGTTTGATTTTTCATCGCTCGCCGACTGGTCATCCCAATATAAAAATCGTATGCAGTTTGAGCATTGCTGGATGGATGCGCCGACTTTAACATCTATCACCATCTGCGGCAAAATCTGGCGGAAGCACCCTTGGCAAATATTTCCCCGCAACGAAACCACCGCCTTGCCTTCGCGGGAACCTGCAACTTTTTCGTAGCGTTGCATAATCGCGGCGGCGAGTTGACCGCTGATATTTTCGCGGTCGGCAAGCCGCGCACTCAACTCCTGTTTTATCCTGTCCAACTCGGCATCCTTTTTGTTTTTGTATTCGCGGAAACCGACGTCCTCTTCCTCGTATATTTTTTTGATGCGCGGAAACTCCTTTTCCTTTTCTTCGAGCGTCTCCATAATCGCCAGTTCTTCGTCTTCCAATCGGGAAACTTTTTCTTTAGCGGCTGCTACTTCGGAAAGAATCGCCGTGTACTCTTTGTTGGTTTTTATCGCCGGCAGTTTCACCTTGGCTTTCTTCATATGGTCGTTTTCTTTTTGTACTTCCGATTCAATGCCGCGGCGTTTTTTTTGCAACGCGCTTAATTCTTCTTCCGCGCTTGTGAGAATTTTCTTCCTCTCTTCCAGTTCCGCGCGCCGACCGTCAACTTGCAGAGGAATTTCGGCGAGGGACTTTCTGCGGTCCGCGATTTCATCGTCCAAGTTCTGTAGTTCGATCAGTTGCTGAAGTTGATGCTTGGGGGAAGTTGTCATGGTCTGCCGTTCACCGCCGCGAGTCCCAGTAAACCAGGAACACGCTGGCGATAAAAATGGACGAGTAGGTTCCAACCAGAACGCCTATCAGCAGGGCGAAAGAAAAGTCGTGGATGATTTCGCCGCCGAAGAAAAACAAGGCGACGACGACCATCAATGTTGTCCCGGAAGTTAGGAGCGTCCGGCTCAAGGTCTGGTTGATGCTGGCGTTGATAGTTTGGGCAAGCGTGTTTTTTCCTTGGCGGCGGAGGTTTTCTCGGATGCGGTCGAAGACGACGATGGTGTCGTTCAGGGAATAACCGATGATGGCTAAAAACGCGGCGACAATCACCAAGGTGAACTCTTTATCGAAAATCGAAAACGCGCCGATGGTAACCAGCACATCGTGAATCAAGGCGATGATCGCGGCGATGGCGTACTGCAACTCGAACCGCCACGAAATATAAATCACAATGCCGATGATGGCGTACAAAATGGAGAGCATGGCTTTTTCCCGCAAGTCCCGTCCCACTTTTGGCCCCACCATTTCGACGCGCTCGATGGTGATGTCCTCCTTGTTAAACTTTTCGCCGAGACTGTTGCGAACTTTGGAACCCACCGCCTCCAGTTTTTCTTCGGAGCGTTGGACGCGGATGAGGATGTCCCGTTTCGACCCGAACTCCTGAATCGTGCTTTCACCAAGCGCGATGGTCTTCAGCCCGTCGCGGATTACTTCGATGTCGGGCGGCGTTTTGAATTGCATTTGAACCAGCGTCCCGCCGGAAAAATCGATGCCGAATTTTAATCCTCCCGACAAGGCGATGGACCCCAAGCCGATGAGGATGACCAATCCGGAAATGGCCAGGGTCATTTTGATTTTTCCCATGAAGTCGAAATTAGTTTCGGTGTCGATGATCTTCATAATTTTAGATGCTCAACTTGTCCAGTTTTCTGCGGTTCATGGTTGCGTCAAAAATCGTGCGGCTCACAAAGACGGCGGTGAACATGCTGGCGGCGATGCCGATGCACAACGTGATGGCGAACCCTTTGATGGGACCTGTGCCAAACTGGAACAATACCACCGCGGCGATGAAGGTGGTGATGTTCGCGTCGACGATGGTGCGAAAGGCTTTGGCAAACCCCGCGTCAATCGCGGCTCGCACCGTTTTGCCAATCCTTACTTCTTCGCGGATTCTCTCGAACACTAACACGTTGGCGTCGATGGCCATGCCGACTGTGAGGATGATTCCCGCGATTCCCGGCAAGGTTAAGGCTGCGCCAAAATAGGCGAGTGCTCCGGCGAGGAGAACGATGTTGAGGAACAACGCCGTCACCGCGATGACGCCGGACCATTTGTAATAAATGACGATGAACACTACGACGAGAATGCTGCCGTAAATAATGGAGGTGATTCCTTTGGCGATGGAGTCCTTCCCCAAGGAAGGTCCTACCGTCCTGTTTTCGAGAATCACCACCGGCGCGGGAAGTGCGCCCGCTCTGAGAATAATCGCCAAGTCTCGTGCTTCCTCGGAGGTGAAGCGGCCGGTGATTTGCGCGCGCCCGCCGGGGATTTCGTCCTGGATGACCGGCGCCGAATGTACGTTGCCGTCCAAAACAATGGCTAAACGTTTCTTGATATTCTCGCGGGTTACTTGCTGGAAAATCATGGCGCCGACGCTGTTGAAACTCAAAGCGACGTAGGGCTCGTTGAAATCGGGGTCAAAGCGAACTTCCGCGGCGGTCAAAGTTTCGCCGGTCAAGACCGTGCGTTTTTTAACGAGGAAGGATTCTTTGGTAACTTCGCCGCTTTCTTTATTCACTATCCGCTGATACAAAATTTCGGAGCCGTCGGGAACTTTCCCCGCGAGTGCCTGTTCCAAACTGTGTTCTTCGTCCAATAGTTTGAATTCGAGGCGGGCGGTTTTTCCGATTAAGTTTATCGCCCGTTCCGGATCTTTGATGCCGGGCAACTGCACCAAAATCCGCCGCTCCCCCTGCGACTGAATGGTCGGCTCGGACACTCCAAACTGGTCAACCCGGTTGCGAATCGTTTCCAATCCTTGGCTCACCGCGTTTTGTTCAATGCGTTCGACCTGGTCTGCGCTCAGTTGATAGACCAGCCCAAGTCCGTCGGCATCTTCACTAGCCAGGCTGAAAAAGGGATAGCCGTCCAGAATTTTTTTCACCGGCGGAAGATCTAATTTATCCACCATGCGAATATTTACGCGCCGCTCATCGTGAAGAGTTTTGATTCGGTCTAACTCCAAATCTTCGTTGGCGACATCTCTTTTGATATCGTCCGCCAACCTTTCCAAACTTGCCTCCACCGCCTTCTCGACTTTGACCTCAAGCAAAAGGTGCATCCCCCCCTGCAGGTCAAGTCCCAGGGAAATTTTTTCCTTCAATGGATATGCCAACCATACCGAGCCCAACACCACGGCGAGTATCACGGGAATTTTCCACTTGAGTTCCCTATACATTATGAGAATTCATATCTTGGACTTAAACTTTGTTGCTACCGATGGAAGAGCGATTAATTTTGATGCGGACGTTGTCGGCAATCTGCAGCATGACCGTATCTTCTTTCAGTTTCTTGACGGTTCCGTGAATGCCGCTCAAGGTCACGACGGCATCGCCTTCTTTCAATTCGCTAATCATCTTGCGCGTTTCTTCCTGCTTTTTCTTTTGCGGACGAATGAGAACAAAGTAGAAGATCACGAACATCATGATCATCGGCGGCAACAACGAAAGCAAACTCCCTTCGCCAGAATCGGCTCCACCCGGCGGCGAAGTCATGGCAAACGCTAAGTCAAGCATAGGTGTATTTCCGAAAAGTAAAATTTGAAATTGAAAAGTTTGGCTTTTATCAAATCCCACCGCGTTTGTCAAACTCGGCGCGACGTAACCGACGACGACAACGGCGCGGCGAAACCGGCGGCGACGGTGATGGTGGCGATGGCAACGGAACGACGGCGAAACTTACGCGACCGCCGATGACGCGGAGTGCGTCGTTGCCTTTGGCGGCGGGCTAATAGAATCTGCTCGCGACATTCCCCTCGTCGGTAAGATTATAGTAGAGAGAGTGGAACTCGTCGGTCGTAAGTTTAGGGTCGCGCAACCGCTTAAGATCTTCCGGCGTGATGGGAATTTGCGATAACTCGTCCCACGCCGAAGTTGCGATTGCCACGTAGTTAGGCGGGTTGAGCGGACGCAACACCAGCAGGTTTATCCGGTCATTATATTTTAGCGCGAAGTCAATCACCATGCGCGCGTCTTCCGCACTGACAGCACTGCCAATGGCGATGTTTGTCGGCGGGTGTCCGCCGCGCCGTCGCCAAAACTGGATGGTATGGTTCAACACTTTGATGGATTTGGATTTTAGAAAATCGCGAAGTTCCCGCTTCCGTTTTTTATGTTTATGCGCCAACCAAATTTCAATAGTGCAGACCGTCGTTTTAGAAATATCGCACGGCGGTTTGTAAGTGGACGACGGGAACAAGCGTTCTTTCGACACCGCCGCCGATGACCCCGTCAACACAACAAAAAATCCCAACCCCACCAGCGTTACCAGAATTTTTTTCGTACCCATTTTATCTCCTGACGGTGCTAACATCCTCTGAAATTCCTCGTCATGTTCCGCACTTATTTTTTTGTTAGATGCCATCCGTCATGATACGGGCATCTATAAATACCCAGACGGACACCCTCTTCTTTCCGCAAGATTGCAACTCTCTTTTCGGCGGCGGCTTTTGAACGATAAAGAGCTTTGTGGTACCCGTTGCCGTCCATGCAAATGGGACAAGTCGTACTCGGGGTTTGTCTATCTTGAGGGGATAAATGCCACAACCCGCACTTCTCACATTTGTATGGAGCCAAATTATTATCGTATGCACGGTTCGCATAATCCGCGCCTTCCTGCGCCTGAAAATCCGAGTCATACACCGTAAGCGGTTCACCTCTTCGGCTGTAACACGAATTGCTTTTTCTGTTCATCGCTCATCCTTTCATTTCATCGCCGCGCTCGGCCTACCTTTGCCTGGAGGTGCTGCGCAACTTTTGCGATATTTCACCTTGCTTGTCGGGGGACAGGCGGGGCGTTTTGTGTTGCTTTATGTAGGGAAGCAATTCCTTCATCCGGATTACCGTCGCTCCAAATTCTCCCTGCAACGACGCGCGGGTGAACACCACCACGGGGATGAACCATGCCGGCCCCGTCAATTTTTCCAGCGCGTTGACGTGCTTGCGGTTTTCCCATAACGGGTTGTACAAAATGTCCCGCTGCTTGCCCGACTTAACTTGCCACTCGCGGTCGCCCTCTTTGCCGAACACTTTTCCCGCTTCCGTCTTGACGGTGAGAACAAACACGCCGCCGGGCGAGACCACCACGTAACTCACATCGTTCATCCCCAACTCGGCGGAAACCACCACGTTGGTTAGGACGGTATAGTCCGCGCCCAACCGTTCCAGTTGCGCCTTCACAACTTTCGGGTCGCGGGCTAATGCGTGTTGCCGCCGTTGTCGGAAAAACATCGCGGTGACAATCACCGCCAATAAAAAGAGAACCTCGAATCCGTCTGCGGAAAAAAAAGAATCCATCGTGCGCACCGTTAAAAGTTAAAAGGATTAGGAGGCTCGCGGTCATCGGCGTCGGTGTCGGTATCGGTGTCGGCGACATCGGCGGCGGTTTCGCTTGCCCGCTGCTCTTGCACTGGCGCGGGATTTAGTTTCATCCCCGAAGCCGCCGGGAAAAATATCGGCGACACCGTCGCGCTCTTTATTTTTTTTTGTTGCGAACGAAACTGCCGCAAGCGGTTGAGCGTCACGGCTCCCCGTTTCGGAATGTTGCGGAGTACCGATTGCGCCGACCGCCGCCCGAACACGGTGATGTCCAGCAACGAGTTTCCCATAAGACGGTTTTTGCCGTGCAACCCGCCGGTCACTTCGCCGCATGCCCACAGCCCGACAACGTCCGTCCGACATTCCGAATCCACGCGCACGCCGCCGTTCTGATAATGCAAGGTGGGATAAATCAAAATCGGCTGCCGCGCCGGGTCAATGTCATAACGCCCAAACCGATGGGTCAATCCCGGGAAGCGGCGCGACAACGTCCCCGCCCCGTTTTTCAAATCGACCATCGGGGTGTCGAGCCACACTCCCACTTTGCCGTGCGGAGTTTTCACGCCTCTTCCCTGCGCGGTTTCTTTGATGACGGCGGCGGTCAACACATCGCGGTACACCATCGCGTCGATAAAATGCGCGCCCGCCGCGTTGACCACTTGCGCCCCCATCGAGCGGATTGCCTCGGTCACCAACTGCCCGACCAAGGCTTGCGGATAACAAACTCCGGAAGGATGATACTGATAACTGTCGAGGTGAACGAGGCGACACCCTTGGCGGTAAGCCAGCACCAAACCGTCGCCGGTCGCCCCAACATGGTTGCTGGTCGGGAACCCTTGCAGGCGAATTTGTCCGCTCCCGCCGGTCGCCAAAATTACCGCGCGCGCCGAAACGCAAACCATTCTTCCCGCATTCCGGTCGAACAGAACGGCGCCCGTCGTCTGACCTTTGCCGTCGTCAACCAATTCCATCGCCACGTGTTCCTCCAGTATTTGCGCGGCGGACAAGCGCACCGCGTCTTTCAACACGCGCATAATTTCCAGGCCGGTGTAATCGCGGCAAGCCAAAACGCGCGGCACCGAAGTTCCGCCGCCGCCGCGCAAACGAAACCGTCCGTCTTCATTCTGATCGAACAAGCAGCCGAGTTGACTAAGCCAGCGAATGCTTTCGGGACCTTGCTCGCAAAGAATGCGCAACAAGTCCGGGTCGTTGTCGCCGTGACCGCCGACCATGGCATCCGCGAAATGTCGCCGCGGCGAGTCGTCGTCGCCAAGCGCAGACTGGATGCCGCCCTCTGCCATCACCGTGTTGGAATCGCCGAGCCTGAGTTTGGTGGCGAGATGAACGGACAAGCCCGAGCCGTCCAGCGTCAACGCCGCCGCCGCGCCCGCCCCGCCGCCGCCGATAATCAACACGTCGGTTTCGATTTCAGGATGCGGAACATAATCCGCGTCAATCGGACTGTCGCCTTCCAAAAGTTGCGCGAGTTCCAACGGAAATTTTTGTTCGCCAGCGTTCGCGCCCACTTCCACCTCGCGTTCGCGGCCCAGGTAATCGGGATGATACTTTTTGAGAAGCGCCGCCGACTGAACCGAATCGGGTTGCGGCGCGGGTTGACCGAGCCGGGCGCGACGCGACGCGGCGACCTTTTGCAAAGATTCCGCCGCCCATTCCATCACGGCGCAATCCCTCCCGATTGGCGAAAGTGACGGGCGCGTTGCAGTCTTAGTTCGCGGTCGTCCGCGAGAAGATATTGCCATTCTTGTTCGGCGGCGTCTTGCGTTTTTGCGGCGACGAAATTCCGACTCATGCCCAAAGAACGCCGCACCCAAAGTCCCATATTGTGCGGCTTGACTTTGTCTTCGCACACGAATCTGCAAAGTCCGCAATGGATGCAGGTGGTGAAATCTTCCGCCACGGCGGCGAGTTCGCCGGCTTGCATACGCAAAACCGAATCCATCACCGGGATCGACATCGGGCAAGCGGCGGTGCAACTTCCGCATTTCGTGCAGCGGTCGAGAGTGGGGAACGCCGCTTGCAACGCGGGGAGTTGCGGGTTGACCACCGGGGCGACCGCAGCGTCCTCTTCGACGGCGCACGGAAAAACTTCCATCCCGTCCTCCACCGATTTCATGCAAGCCAGTTCCGTCCCCGCCGCGCGGCCATCGGAATAACGCAAGGTGACGGTGCAGGCACCGCAGACTCCGCCGTCGCAACCGGCTTTGACGCGCTCCGCCATTCCCGCCGCCCAAAGAGCGTGGAGGATGGTTTCGCCGCGTTGCGCCTGGATTGCTTCCCCGGAAATTTTTATTTCCACCGTCGTTTTCGTTGTCACGGATTTATACGAAGTTGAGAGATGCGCCTATATTATGTTAAATTATTCGGAGTTAATATTTTTTTTGCGTTTTGCGCGGGGAACAAATATGTCGGGTCATTCCAAGTGGTCGAGTATAAAACATAAAAAAGGCGCGACCGATGCCAAGCGCGGAAAAATTTTCACCCGCATCATCAAAGAAATTAGCGTCGCGGCGCGGCTCGGCGGCGGCGACCCGGACGGCAACCCGCGCCTTCGAACCGCCATCATGAACGCCAAGAGCAACAACATGCCGGCGGACAACATCACCCGCGCCATCAAAAAAGGTACCGGCGAGTTGGCGGGCGTGCACTACGAAGAGACCACGTACGAAGGATACGGTCCCGGCGGCGCGGCAATTTTTTTGGAAGCGATGACCGACAACAAAAACCGCACCGTCAGCGAAATTCGCACCGCCTTCGGTAAAGCCGGCGGCAACCTCGGGGAAAACGGTTGCGTCGGGTGGATGTTCGAAAAAAAAGGAATCATCACCGTCACGAAAGAAACTAGCAGCGAAGACGACTTGATGGAGTTGGCCACCGACGCCGGCGCCGACGATTTGCAAACCGTTGACGGTCACTACGAAGTCACCACCACCGTTGAAAATTTTGAGGAAGTGCGCAAAGCCATCGAAGGGGCGGGCATACCGATGGACACGGCGGAGGTCACCCGCGTTCCGCAAAACACCGTTTCGTTGGACGAAAAAAAAGGCAAGGCGCTACTCAAGTTGATGGATATTCTGGAAGACCACGACGACATCCAAAAGGCTTATTGCAATTTCGACATCGCCGATGATGTCATGGCCGCAATCCTCGAAAACCACTAGCGCGGAGTTCCGACCCGCAAGCGGCGACGGCGATTTGAATGTTTCATCCGCTCACCAAGGCTGAGAAAAAAATGCGCGTCATGGGAATTGACCCCGGGAGCCGTTGCACCGGATTCGGCATCGTCGAAGAAATCGAAAATGATTTGCGCGCGATACACTGGAGCAGCGTGCGCAATACGCCTAAACATTCCTTCCCCGAACGACTCAAACGCATTTACGACGAACTGATGTTCGCCATGAAAAAATTTCGTCCCGACGTCGTCGCGGTGGAAAATTTATTCTACGCCGTCAACGTGAAAACGGTAATCAAACTCGGGCAAACCCGCGGCGTTACTCTGCTCGCCGCCGTCAACTGCGGCATTGAACTTGCGGAATATAGTCCGCTCGAAATCAAACAATCGGTAGTCGGTTACGGACGCGCCGACAAAAACCAAGTGTGCAATATGGTCGCCGCCTTGCTCAACCTTAAAGAAAAACCCGAACCGTTTGATGCCTCCGACGCGCTCGCCGCCGCCATCTGTCACATTCATCATTCCGGACTGCAACAGAAAATTAAACTCGCGCGGAGATAATTAAAACGTGATCGCCCACCTCAAAGGACAACTGATTTACAAGTCGCCGGAACACACCATCGTCGATGTCAACGGTGTCGGCTATCAAATCTTCACACCGCTGTCGACCTATTACGCCCTGCCGGCGACGGGGCAGACGGTTTCGCTGCGGGTGCATACTCGCGTGCGGAAGGACGAACTAAAACTCTTCGGCTTCCTGACGAAAGACGAGCAAATGATTTTCCAAAAACTCATCACCATCAACAAAGTCGGACCGCGGCTGGCGCTCGGCATCTTGTCCGGCATGTCCCCCGCGGATTTACTTCGCGCCGTGATGAACAATGACACCGCAAGGCTGAGCACCATCCCCGGTGTCGGGAAGAAAACCGCCGAACGCCTGACTCTGGAAATGAAAGACAAACTGGCGGACTTGGCGTTGGACGTGAAACACCAACCCGAATCCGCGGCGGCGGAAGGTTTCTACGGCGACGCACTTTCCGCGCTCGTCAACCTCGGCTACAAAAAACCAGCGGCGGAAAAAGCGTTGCAAACGATTTACAACCGCAACGGCAAGGACGCCAGTCTCGAAGACCTCATCAAAGAAAGTTTGAATATTTTGTAGCCGCATCAATCAAACAAAAACTATGGAAGAAAACAGGCTCACAAATTCGGAATTGGATAACGAAGAAGTTCAATACGACAACAGCCTCAGGCCCAGCCAACTGGCGGAATATGTCGGGCAAGAGAAGATCAAGGAAAACTTGAACATCTTCATCGCCGCCGCGCAACTGCGGGGGGAGTCCCTCGACCACGTTCTGTTTTACGGTCCGCCGGGCCTCGGCAAAACCACGTTGGCGCACATCATCGCCACCGAGATGGGCGTGCATATCAAAAGCACGGCGGGTCCGGTCATCGAAAAAACCGGCGACCTTGCGGCATTGCTCACCAACTTGAAAAAAGGCGATATGCTTTTCATCGACGAAATCCATCGGCTCTCCAACGTCATCGAAGAAATTCTTTACGCGGCGATGGAAGATTACAAACTCGACATCATGATCGGCCAGGGACCAAGCGCCCGCTCCATCAAACTGGAACTGCCGCCCTTCACCCTCGTGGGAGCCACGACGCGAGCGGGACTCCTCACCTCCCCTTTGCGCGACCGATTCGGCGTGGTGCATCGGCTCGACTATTACAGCGAGAAAGAACTGGAAACCATCCTCACCCGTTCCGCCAACATTCTTGAAATCGCCATCGTCCCCGACGGTGCCGAGGAAATTGCCTGCCGGTCGCGCGGCACACCAAGAATCGCCAACCGACTTTTACGACGCGTGCGCGACTACGCCCAAGTGAAAGCCGACGGCGTCATCACCCGCAAGGTCGCCGCCGATGCCCTCGCGATGATGGAGGTGGACGGCAGAGGGCTCGACAAAATGGATCACAAACTTTTGTTGGCGATGATAGAAAAATATTCCGGCGGGCCGGTAGGCATCGAAAGTTTGGCGGCGACCATCAGCGAAGAAAAGGACACTATCGAAGATGTGCTGGAACCGTATCTTATCCAAGCCGGATTCATCCAGCGCACGCCGCGCGGTCGAGTAGCCACGCCGCTGGCTTACAAACATTTCAACAAACTCCCGCCCAGTCAAAGCGACCGGGAAAATTTATTTCAGAATCCCGATGTTTGAAACGAATCGGATTGCCGAGCCGCCGCGTCCGCGATGACGAAGTCGCCGTCGCGTTTCCGCGGCGGGTGGCGCGGAGTATATAGCCCCAAGGGGAATCGAACCCCTGTTTCCGGCGTGAGAGGCCGGCGTCCTAACCGCTAGACGATGGGGCCGCGTAAAACGGCGGGTGGTTTGCGGATGCTTTCGTTCGCAAAAAAATTATCGTTGGCAGATTGTCATCGCACGTCGTTATCGCGGCGGCGTCGTGCACGGTTGCGTTGCGTTTGCAAAAATCAAAAGCCGTTTTTTTTCGTGATGGGCGGACCGGCGCGGTTTTTCTTTTTCTCTTTGCGGATTATATCTTCCGCTTCTAAGTCGCGTTTGTTCACGCCGAAAATTAGAAACGTCATCAACGGATACGCGGGCAAAGATAGTATTCCCCATGTGAGCATGAATTGGTTTCCCGCAGAAATGACGCCGCCATCGGAGCCTTCATTTCCCCCGGCACCAAAAGCCAAAAATAAAATGAAGCCTAAGAACATTCCCATCAACGACGAGACCGCGGTTTTGTGCGCCACTTCATTCATATACAGCGTCGGCAAAAGCGGGAAGTCGGTGACGTAAGCGCCGAGGAGTCCCAAGGTGAACATGATGAACATCGCCGCCATCAAAAATTCGTTAGTGATGGCGATGGTCGCCACCAACTGGTAAAGCGGAGCCCACAACGCAAGGACAAACGGATTCCGATAAATGTTCATAGTCTCCAATCACGAAGCCGCGGTATTCTTTCGCAACTCGTACTTTTTCAGGCGCGAAGGTTAAGGAACTGGCTCGGGTACAAGGACTTGAACCTCGACATTCAGAACCAGAATCTGACGTCCTACCATTAGACGATACCCGAACGCTAGTTCCTTGAAAATTTCAGTTTATAATAATTACCGATGCGAAAAGTGTCAAGGTCGTTTGCGGAAAACCGCCGCCGATAGTCGGCGATGGCCCGTTGCTTTTGGCAACCGTTTTCCGCGGCGCGACGAATCTTCGCTCATCGCCAACACGGTTCGTGGAAGGAGCCACACCCATGCGCGTAATTTCCGGCACCGCCCGCGGAACCCGCTTGGTCAGTCCGGGCGCGGCAAACATCCGCCCCACCCTCGACCAAATTAAGGAATCTTTTTTCAACCAAGTCGGCCCGGGACTGGAGGGAAAAACTTTTCTCGACTTGTTCGCCGGCAGCGGGAGCATCGGCGTCGAAGCCTTGAGCCGCGGCGCGGCGACGGTGGTGTTTGTCGAGCCCAACGCAAAATCCCGCCGCGTCCTCTTGCAAAATCTGGCGAAGTGCAAAATGATGAACGATGAAGAATCCGCGCGCTGGGATTTGTTGCAATCATCGGCGCAAGCGAGTTTGCAAACGCTCAAAAACCGCGGGCTTCGTTTCGATATGGTTTACATCGACCCGCCGTTCAGCGAAAATTTATATGAGCCGACGTTGCGAAAACTTGCGGCGTCGGGAATACTGCATCGGGACGCCGTGGTGGTGGTCGAACATTTTCACAAAACGGTGCTGCTAAAAAACTATGATAAACTTCGGCGGTATAAAGATCGTCGGTTCGGCGATTGCTGCCTTGCATTTTTTAAGTTTGAAGACTCCCTTTGAAATATGACCGTCACTGCGAAGAAAGAAAAAATTGTTGTAGCCATGAGCGGCGGAGTGGACAGCTCCGTCGCCGCGGGAATCATGAAGGAACGCGGGTTCGCGGCCATCGGGATTTCTCTACAACTATGGAATTATTCCAACTCGGATAATCGGTTCGGCACCTGCTGTTCTCTCGATGACATGGCCGACGCCCGACGAGTGGCGGAGCGGGTCGGCATCCCCCATTACATCTTGAACATGGAAAAAAAGTTTAAGGAAAATGTGGTGGACTATTTTGTCGCGGAGTACATGCAGGCGAGAACGCCCATCCCTTGCACGATGTGCAACCAAAAACTGAAATTCGAAGAACTCATCCGCAAGTCCGAAGCGTTCGGCGTGCAACGCATCGCCACCGGACATTACGCCGCCATCGTCAAACATTCTTCGGGACGATTGCTAGTCCGCCGCGGTCGGGACCGATGGAAAGACCAAAGTTATTTTCTGTTCAACTTATCGCAAGAACAATTGTCGCGGCTGGAATTTCCGCTCGGCGACATGGACAAAAAGGAAGTGCGCGAACGCGCCCGGCAACTGGGATTGAACGTCGCCGACAAAGCCGAGTCGCACGAAATCTGTTTCATTCCCGACAACGACTATCCGCGGTTCATCGCCAAACAATTAAACGGTCGCGGAATGAAGGCGGGGGAAATCGTCGACTCCGCCGGCAAGGTGCTGGGCGCGCATCCGGGCTACGCGGCTTTCACCATCGGGCAAAGGAAGGGGCTCAATCTTGGCGGACTCAAAGTGCCGCATTTCGTAACGCATATTGACCCGGCGCGCAACCGCATCACCGTTGGCCCGCGGCACGAACTGGCGCAACCCGATTGCGCGGTGAATCAAGTGAAGTGGGGCTTGGAATTTTCCGCGCCGTTCCGCGCCGTTGTACAAATTCGTTACCGACACGAAGGCGCCGCCGCAACGGTGACGCCGCGTGACGGCGCGCGGGCAACGATTAAGTTTGACCGCCCGCAACTTTCCATCGCCCCCGGTCAGTCCGCCGTTTTTTATCAGGACGACTGCATAGTCGGCGGCGGGTGGCTGGAAAACAACGGCGGCGCGTGACGATGGCGATGATGACGGCGAAGGTGGCGATTAAGTTTGGCGGGATGCTGCCGGTTTCACTAGATAGGTATATCCGTTTAATCCATCCTTGTAGAGATTGAGAAAATCATCGGCTTCGCGTTGCGTGACTACGCCGCGTTGCACGCATCCGATTAGGAAACCGTCGATGCGTCCCGCAAGTTCGTCGGCGCTGAACTGCACGTAGTCGAGAACATCCGCCACGTCTTCGCCTTCAATAATCTGCTCGTAGTTCAGCGACCCATCTTCTTTGAGTGAAACGTGAACCGTGTTGGTGTCGCCGAACAGGTTGTGCAGGTCGCCAAGAATTTCTTGATAGGCGCCGGTGAGAAAAATGCAGAGGGAATAATTTTCTCCCGGCTTGAGAGAATGCACCCGCAATGTGTTTTCGGTTCCGCGGTGGGTGCCGATGAAGTTGTCTATTCTTCCATCCGAATCGCAGGTAATGTCTTCGAGCGTTGCGTCGCGGTCGGGCTCTTCGTGCAGGCGGGACAGGGGGACGATGGGGAACACTTGGTCGATTGCCCAAGAGTCGGGCACGGATTGAAACACGGAAAAATTGCAGAAATATTTATCGGCGAGTTTAGTTTTAAGGGATTGGATGTCGTCGGGCAAAAATTTTAGTCGGGCGCTTAGCTTTTCAACTTTATGGCAAATCCCCCAGTGAATGCGTTCGACCAGCGCGCGGTCGTTCAGAGAAATCAAGCCAAGCAAAAATTGGCTCTGCGCTCCTTCCCGCAGATGCACGGTGTCGTGCCACGACTCAATCAGGTTTTTGTTGGAGGTTGAGGCGAGCACGTCGAAAATTTCTTTCACCACTTCGGGGGCGTCATCGGCAATTTTAATTTCGTCGCTCCATTGCGGGAAGCCGGTCACGTCCAGCACGTTGACGATGAGAATGGAATGATGCGCGGTCATCGCCCGTCCCGACTCGGAGATGATGTTCGGGTGCGGCAAGTTTTCCGCTTGGCAAATTTCCAGCAAGTGATAAACCACATCGTTGGCATATTCTTGCACGGAATAATTTTTGCTGGAAGCGAAGGTGGACCGCGACCCGTCGTAGTCGACGCCTAGTCCGCCGCCGACATCGACGTACTGGATGTTGCATCCGAACTTCATCAACTCGGAATAGAACCGCCCCGCTTCTTTCAAACTGTTTTTGATTCTGCGGATGTTGGTGATCTGGCTGCCTAAATGAAAATGAATCAACTTGACGCAGTGGAGAATATTTTTGCTCGCGGCGATTTTCAAAGATTCCATCAGCTCCATCGTGTTCAATCCAAACTTAGAATATTCCCCCGCCGAGGAAGACCACCGCCCCTGCCCCGCGCTGACCAACTTGATGCGGAGCCCGATGTTGGGTTGCACTCCTAACTCCCTGGCAACTTTTTCGATCAACGATAGTTCGTCGAGTTTTTCCACAACGATGAACACCTTCTTGCCTAACTTCTGACTCATCAACGCCAAGCGGACGAAGGCTTCATCTTTATAACCGTTGCAAATCAGCAGAGCTTCGGGATTGTCAAGTATGGCGAGCATCGCGTGCAGTTCCGGCTTGGAGCCTGCTTCTAATCCGATGTTGAAAGGTTGCCCGAATTTTACAATCTCTTCCACCACCTGTCTTTGCTGGTTGACCTTGATGGGATAAACGCCGTGGTATTGGCCTTCGAAACCGTATTCTTCAATGGAGTTTTGAAATGAGTTGGCGAGGTTGGCGATGCTGGTTTTGAGAATATCCGAGAACCGAATCAGCATCGGCAGAGAATATCCCTGCGACTGAATATCGTCCACCAATTCCTTGAGGTCGATATGGTGCGCGCGTGCCAAGTCGGGGCGCACGACGATATTTCCCTTGGCGTTGATGTCAAAATATCCCGCGCCCCATCCGCGGATGTTGTAATGCTCCCGCGCTTCGTCAATGGTCCATTTCGCCATCGTGGTGCCCTTTTTGTCTGCAGAAAATATTCGCAAACGAGTGCATCAAATTACTCCGTCGCGAAAAAATGTCAATCGAAAACAAAGGCGTTCTTGACTCCGCCAATCTGTGTTATAAAACCGAAATTGTTTGCGCGCCCAATCTGCGATGGGAAGGTTCCATGAAAATTGAAAATGTAAAAATGCGGGACATCGCCAAAAAATTTGGCACGCCCGTTTATGTATACAGCATGGAAATCCTCCGCCGTTCAATAAGCGAGATTAAGCAGTTGGCGCCGGTTACCCGATATGCCATGAAGGCAAACTCGAACGTCCACATTCTTAAAGAGATGCTCAACCGCGGCGTGAAAATTGACGCGGTCAGTATATTTGAAGTGCAACGCGCCCTGCGTGCTGGATTCAAAGCCGACGACATCTGCTTCACCAGCGATGTGTTTTTCAATGACGACGACGTAAAGTTTTGTCTCGCAAATAATATCTATTGCAACTGCGGCACTTTGGGGATGGTGGAAGAATACGGCGCGGCGCTGAAAGCGACCGATGTCGGCTCCGCGAAAATCTCGATACGCATCAATCCCGGCGAAGGCGCGGGGCATTCAAAAAAAACCAACACGGGCGGGGCCTACAGCAAACACGGAATCTGGCACCAAAACTTGGACGCAGTCAAACATCTTGTGCGGAAGTACGGGCTGACCGTTTCGGGAGTACATCTGCATATTGGCTCTGGCGGAAACATAGAACACCTCGAACGCATCACCGGGAAACTGGTGGAGTTCGCCAAACAGTTTGAGGATGTGGAAACCGTGAACTTCGGCGGCGGGCTACCGTACCAGTATGACCCCGACCAACCGCAGGAAGACATCTCCGGTTACAAAGCCGTCATCGATACGCGGGCGAAAATTCTCAAGAAACATTTCGGGCGGGACATCGCTTGCGGAATTGAACCGGGGCGAAGGTTCGTGGCGGGCTGCGGAACTTTGCTCGGAGAAGTGCGCTCGCTCAACCATACTTTCGACGACGAAGGAAAACGCATCGACTATGTGCTGACCAACGTCGGCTTCTGTCACCTGCTCCGCCCGATGGCTTACGGTTCGTTCCACCCCATCTGGTTCATCGGCGATGAACTTGGGCCGGAACAAGACCTCATCGTTGCCGGGCCGATTTGCGAGTCGGGCGACGTGTTGACGCAAAAGAATGAAGAACCGGTAGCGCGCCGATTGCCCATGCCGAAACCGGGAGACTGCGTCGTCATCGGCGGGGCGGGCGCATACGCTCACGCTATGTCATCGAACTACAATTCCCAGCCCCTCATTCCCGAAGTGATTGTCGACGGCGACCGTTGCGTGCAAACGCGAAGCCGACAAACGCTCGACGATATTTTGATGAAGGAAACAAAGTAGGACGGTCAGAACAGCGGGTCTATCTTCTGCGCCATTTGCACGTCGGCGAGGGTGACGCCTTTTGCCGTGTGCGTCCAGTAGCGGATGGTGACGCGTTTGTAGTTGATGATAATGTCGGGATGATGGTTACTGTCTTCCGCCGCTTGCGCAATCTTGCCGACAAAATTTATTCCCGCCATAAACTCTGCGGCGTGATGAACTCTTGCGATGAACGCCACGCCTTTTTCGTTCTTGCCGGGTTTCCATTGCGGCGCCATCTCTTGCAATTTGTCTTCCAATTCCTGTTGCGTCAGAGCAATTTTTTCTACCATTTTCGCAACTCCATAAAAAGGTAACGTTGATGATGACGGTCACCGCGGCCAGTGACGGCGGTGTCGTCGCGGTGGCGATGATGACCGGCGAGAAAAATTATCGACCGCCGTCCCGCCGCTTGACGGCTACATGGAGTGGGTCATCATCGTTACTTTTCCCCAGATGATGAGGCCCACGAAAAGCAAGGTGAAGCCGATGAGAACCGCCATCGCCAGGGGCCGCTTCCGCCAGTATCGTTCCTCGTTTTGATCGACTAAGGGAACGGCGACCATGAACAGGACGATCAACGGCGGCGCGATAATTAGGAACGGCACCCACAGGTTTTCCAAAGCGTACACCCAAGCGAACTGCCACGGTGGTTTCGTCACTTCCAAACCCAACACGGGTTTGTCTCCCAGCGGCGGCGCGATGGTGAGCGCTAGCAGGCAGATTAGCAGGAAGACTCCGGCCCCCGATCTTCGGAGATAAGCCATGTGTCGAGTGAAAGGCATGTCCTTACTTTTTGCCGTTGCTTCGGGAGGGGATGACAACTTGTGGTACTTCACGTAGAACAGATGCAAGCCCACCATCAACAAGGTGACGATCGGTAGCAAAGATATGTGCGCCATGTAAATGCGGTTCAGCAGCGGAACTCCTTGCGCGAACGCTTCGGTCAGCGGCAAGCCGAAGACCCCCATTTTTTCCGCCACCCAGAGAAAATGCGCCAGGGCTTCGTAGGCTTGCTGGTCCCACTTCACCACGGTGCCGGTGAACAGCAAGGTCATCATCAGCAACATCAAGCCGATTCCTACTAGCCAATTTATTTCGCGGGGATTTTTATAGGACGCGGTAAAAAAAACTCGGATGACGTGCAGGGTCATGGTCACGGTCAAAACTTCCGCCGCCCAGAAATGAATGCCGCGCAAGTACCAACCTAGATAAACTTGATCGACCAGATAATGCAGGCTTTGGTTGGCGCGTTCTGGGTCGGGCACAAAAAACTGCGCCAACAAAACTCCACTGAGTAGCAGGATTGTGAAAGCCGAAAGCGCCATTCCTCCCAGAGAATATTTTATGGAGTTGGCATGTTCGGGAATGCCATACTCAAGCAGGCGCAAGCCCAAGCGGTCTTGCAAAACTTTTGAAATTCCGTTAGCCATAAAGCCATCATTCTCCCAGTCGGAGGAATGTAAGGCCAGCAAAAACTACGCCGGCAAACAGAGTGATGCCGACCGCGATGCCGAATCCTTTGCTCGACGATGACACCCGTTCATGGTCGGAAAGTTCAACTTGCGGTTCTTGGTGTCCCGCATGTTCGCCGCGACCTTCCGCCATTTCCATATCAACTTTCGCCGCGGACGACGCGGGCGACGCCAATTCATCTGCGGTGAACAAGTCGGTGGGGGAAAACACATCGTCAAAGTCATCGCGGAAAGATTCCGCAAGCGGTTCATTCGCTTTGACGGAGTACATCGAGTCCATCGCCGGCGGCGTCAGTTCTTCCGCGTTCTCTTCCTTATGCTGGTGACTTTCGCTGGCGGCAAAAACTTCCGCGGCGGGACAAAATAGGAAGAGCGCCAAAAAGCTCGTCGATAAAAAACGCGCAGTGTTCATGATCAACTCCCGACCACCATCTGTGAAAAAGCTTCCAGAGTTTCTTCGTTAGCCCAGTCGCGGGGACCAATCGCTTTGTGGACGATGAGGCCTTCTCGATTGACGATGAAGGTTTCGGGAACGCCCGTGGTCTTATAAACTTTTTTCGCGGTTTCGCTTTTGGGGTCGAGCAACACCGGGAACGTCAGGTCAAATTTTTTCATGAACGGCGCAATCAAACTTTGATCTTTATCCACGCTTATCGTCAGCATCTCGAAGCCGAAGTCTTTATACTTGCGGTACAACTTTTCCATTGAAGGCATTTCCACTTCGCAAGTTCCACACCACGTCGCCCAAAAATTGATGAACACCACTTTGCCGCGATAGTCGGAAAGCTTCACTATTCCGCCGGCGAGCGAAGGGAGTTCAAACTGCGGCGACAAAAACGCCTCTGCCGGATATTCGGTCTCAAAGGGTTTTAACTCCTGCTTGTTGAGCGACATCACAAACGCCGACAACAACGCCGCCACCAAAAAGGTGTAAGGGATGTAAATGCTGACGGGTTTTTTTTCGGCTGCGTTTTCCATAATTATTTTCAAGCCCTTCGATACGGCCGATAAAACTTTTTGTCCACCGCGATTACAATCTCGTCTAAAGTTTTTCCCTGGTTGTACAACTCATACGCGTAAAAAACTTCTCCCAGGCAAATGTCGCATTTGGAGCCGTGCCTGCTAGTGTAGCAGGTCAACAGGGTTTTATGCTGGTGATTCTTTTTGCAGTAGCAGTAACAAAATAGACTGTCGATTACCTTCGGAATCTCGGCGGCAATTCGATATGCCCGCGCAACTCTCCCTACAAAAATTTCGTCGGACATAACGGGGCGGGTTTCAATCAAGAATCCGGTCGCCGGTGCCACGGGCTGAACTTGTACCTGCGGCTTGACCGCGACATAAACGCCCGCCACAATCACGCCGACCAAAATACCCAACGCGATGGATGAAAGTCGCTTTCTACCTATCGATGATTTCCTTCTGGATTTTTTCTTGCGCATGGTTCCCGAAAAATGGAGACGCGTTTTCGATGGTGTAGTCAGCCGCAATTATATGGAACGCACCGCCGCGATTCAACTCAATTCCCGCCGCGTCGCCGTCGTCACCGTGGCGTCACCGTCGCGTCGTCGTCACCGTCGTGAAGTTCCGCATAGGACGCGGCTTGGATGAGATGGTCGGAGTTCTTCCACTGCAACTTGTCATGGGGAATGAGGAAGTCGCCGGCGGCGTTTCGGAAGGGATGCCATTCTCCGTCCAGATAAACTTCGTTGGGTCTGAATCTTGCTTTGTAAGCCAGGGAAGAATTTTCCGCGATGTAATAACCGAGGTAAAAATATTTAATCCGATGCCGCAACGCGTACTCCATTTGCTTCAACACGCTGAAAGTTCCCACGCTCATTTTGTTGTCGGCAACTTGATAGAAAGTGTAGACGGCGGAAAAAGACTGGAACGTTTTGTCCGCCAACGCGACGCCGAGAAGTTTCCCGTCGAGATAATATTCAAACTCAATTCCGAACGGCGTGTTGATGTAAAACGACAGCCGGAAGTTTTGCTTGTCTTCCACGTCGTCCTGCAACGGAAAAAATCTTTCCTTGTGAGCAAGGTAAAGTTGAAACTTCTCCTCCGTGTATCGGGGTTCATCGACCCTGACCTCGACATCTTTGCAGGAACTCAAAGCCCGTTTTTGATTCCGAGTTGGTTTGAATTCATCAGTCCGCACACGGATGGGAACGCATTGATAACAGTCTTGACAACGGGGACGAAAAAAATAATCCCCGAAATGGCGCATACCGTGAGCCAGTAAATATTCAAACTCCACTTCGGAAACATCCTCCAGCAGATACTCTTCAAACAGAGATTTGCGGTCGGTAAAATACCCGCATTGAAATGATCTGGAGTCGATAAAATGGGCTAGCATGTTCACCTTCTCTCGTCAGGCGGAGAGCCATCTTGAAAACTGCGCGTCGGTAATTTCAGCATTGTATATCATCTTTCACCAAGATGACAACGAAGGATGAAAACTTGCCGCCGTCGCCGTCATCGTCACCGCCGCCGTCACCACGCTGCGTTTATTTCGCCGCCGATGTTGTGCGGTTTGAAATTGCGCAGGTTTTGTGATTAACTTCGCGCGCGTGAGTTGCGACCCGACCAACGCTGAAACTTTCACGAACGCGAAGGCACTCCTTTCGCTTGCGGAGATAAACCGGCTTGAAGGTATCGATCATCGTCCCCACCCTTAACGAAGAGTTGATTCTGGAAAATACTCTGACGCAAATGCAACGGCTTTCTCCCCACGAGTTAATCATCAGCGACGGAGGAAGTAGCGACGACACCCGCAACATCGCCGGCAAGTTCAGTCACCAAGTCATCACCGGTTGCGCGGGACGCGCCGTGCAAATGAACGCCGGCGCCGACGAAGCCACGGGCGACGTCTTACTTTTTTTACACGCCGACAGTCGGATCGAACCGGAAGGCTATCGGAAAATTATTGAGTGCATGGCAAATCCGCAATGGGTCGGCGGCGCCTTCACGTTGCGCATAGAATCCGGCAGACAGTCGCTCAAACTAATCGCGTTGCTGGCGAACATCCGCGCAAAATATTTTGGTCTCGCCTACGGCGACCAAGGATTCTTCGTCCGCAAAAAAATTTTCCGCGACCTGAACGGATTCTCTCCCCTTCCCATTTGCGAGGACCTCGACTTCTACCGTCGCCTGAAAAAAAAAGGCGGCGTCATTCTTTTGAAGGAAGAGGCGCACACTTCGCCGCGACGCTGGCTTCGTGAAGGAATATTTTTCACCACCGCGCGGAATTTTCTTATCGCGGTTTTGTTCGGGCTGGGATTCCCGCCGCGCATCTTGACCAAATGGTACCTCGCCATTCGCTAGACGGTTTCGGCGGCGGCGGCTAAATAACTTCGGTGAATACTAGAATCAACCAAATTACCAGGACGACATTGAAGATTACTCCAACATGAAAAAACACGTTGAAGAATCGGCTGTAGGTGAACTTGTAATTTTGTTTCGTGTCGCTCACGGTTAGTCCATCACCAAAGTGGTTAAACGTTGCGCCAGTTTTGACCCGCGGATGATCTTGCGCACGGGACGTTCTATCAAGTTTAGACTCATATAGAGTCGTTCCAAATTTGCCAAAGTTTGCGACGCCGCGATGGCTTTCCCGCCTTCGTCCCGAATCTCATTGCGCCAGATGCTGAGAACATTCAAGTTCCGCAGGCTTGCAGATTTCGCCAGCGCGACGGCCCCCGCATCCCCCATTTTGTTGGAGCATAAATACAATTTTTGCAGACCGGTCAGTTGCGGACTTTCCGCAATCGCCATGGTTCCAGCATCGCCGACCTCGGCGCTATCAAGATGGAGCGCCCGCAAGCGAGGCAGTTGTTGCGAATGGGACACCGCCCGCGCGCCTTCTGGCCCAATGGGATTCGAGTCGAGGAACAGCGTTTCCAAGTTTTGCAGGTTGGGCGAATTGGCCAGCGCTTCGGCGCCACGCGGCCCAATGTTGTTGGCTTCCAGCATCAGACATTTTAGATTTTTCAACAACTCGGCGTTCGCCAAAATTTTTGCTGCTTCGTCGTCGATGATATTGTGGTTGAGGTAAAGCGAAGTGAGCCTTGTAAAACTTTTGACCGCGGCGAGAATTTCTATCGCCTCGCCGCAAAGTTGATTCTGACTGAGGAAAAGTTGTTCCACCGACGACAAGTCTTTGGCGTCGTGAAGCAGACTCATTTCTTCCGCCCCGATATTTTTATCCTCCAAGTCCAAAAGTTTTTTATCCGCGGACAAACTCGCCAGGATGGTTCGATTGGACTTTATTTTTACGACCTCTTGCAACGGAGAATGGCTCCTATAAACTGAACGATGACTGCGCGCCGAAGTTTCGCGTACTCTAAAGGAACACGTTGAAAAAATCAAACGCCCGCGCGGTTTTCATTTATAATGTCGTGGCGTGCTCCCTCCTCGTCGTCACGCCGTGAAAGCAGGACGGGGACGGCGAAGAGACGGTGCAACAAAAAAGTGCAACGAAAGAGAGTGACGAAATGATCGTCGGAGTTCCCAAAGAAATTAAAGCCGATGAGTATCGGGTGTCGATGACGCCCGCCGGTGTCCGCGAACTGGTTACCCGTGGCCACAAAGTTTTGCTGGAAGATTCCGCCGGCGCAGGTAGCGGTCTCACCAATCAAAATTATTTGGAACAGGGAGCCGCAATTGTTTCTCGCCAAGAAATATTTGCCGCGGCGGAAATGATCGTGAAAGTCAAGGAACCGCAGCCGCAAGAATACGGCTTGTTCCGCGAAGGACAAATTCTTTACACCTATCTCCATCTAGCCCCGTCTCCCGAATTGGCGCAGGCTTTGCTCGATCAAAATGTCGTGGGCATCGCTTACGAAACCGTGCAATGCGCAGACCGCTCCCTGCCTCTTCTTATCCCGATGAGCGAGGTGGCGGGACGGATGGCCGTGCACGAAGGCGCGAAATATTTGGAACGGGAAAACGGCGGCCGCGGCATTCTTCTCGGCGGCGTGCCCGGCGTCGACCCCGGCCACGTGGTGATCATCGGCGGCGGTATCGTCGGCGCCAACGCCGCAAAAATGGCGATCGGCACCGGCGCACAAGTTACTTTGCTCGACATCAACTTGCCGCGCCTTCGCCATCTCGACGACATTCACGGCAGCCAACTCAAAACTCTAATGTCGAACCAATTCAATTTATTGGAATCGCTGCGCACCGCAGACTTGGTCATCGGCGCCGTGCTCATCCCCGGCGCAAAGGCTCCGCGCCTCATCACCCGCGCCATGCTGAGCCAGATGCAGAAAGGTGCCGTCGTGATTGATGTCGGAATTGACCAAGGCGGCGTCTTCGAAACTTCGCACCCGACGACGCATAGCGATCCCATTTTCGAAGTTGACGGAGTGATTCATTATTGCGTAGCCAACATGCCGGGAGCGTTGGCGCGAACGTCAACCTTCGCCCTGACCAACGCCACCCTCCCCTACGCCCTGACGCTCGCCGAAAAAGGTTATCGGAAAGCGTTGCGGGAAGACCCGGCGTTGCGCGCTGGACTCAACGTTTGCCTCGGGACGGTGACCCACGCGGAAGTCGCCAAAGCGCTGGGCAAAAAATTCACCGACGCCGAAAAGTTTTGCTGAATTATAAATTGCCGTCCCCGCGATACTTCATTCAAAAATAAATATGAACTTCCAAAAAGTTTTTTATAAGATGCGCGGCGGGTGCAGATTTAAATCGTGAAGAGAAAATTGCAATGAGCGAGAGACGCAGCAGAGATTTTCATTTCAATGTCAACGTGCGCGTGGACGGCGGTTCAAAATCCGCGATGGCGAACAACGAAGACTCGTTCCTCCGCGCCATGAAAATTCAGGAACGCAAACGGGAAAAGAAAGAGTCAGAAAAACTGGCGGACGAAAAAAATATCGCAACGTCGCCGCCGAGCGAAAACGAAACTCCGGCCGTTCGGGAAGAAGCCACGCCGTCCGCTGAAAGTCACGGCGAGTCCGCGCCGTCTGCTGACGGTCACGGCGAACCCGCGCCAACCGAATCGGCGGCGGGAGCAGTCCACGTCCCGCCCGCGACATCTGCCGAATCTCCTCCCGCCGCTGCCGAACCCGCGAGCGGCGGCGCGGCGACTCCGCCGTCGTCATCGGCGTCATCATCTCCGTCACCGTCGCCGCAAAAAGATTTCACCGCCGAGGAAAAAGCCGCCATGTTGAAACGGGCGAAGGCTCACGCCACGGAAGTCCAGGCGCGAAAAAATAAATAGCCGCGGCGCACAATCCGCAAAGATAAAATCAATCACCCGCCCGCCGTCGTCATCGCATCGTCATCACGTCACCGTCGTCATCGCGCC
>DKID01000016.1:30210-158799 GCA_002454045.1 Nitrospina sp. UBA6727
CCTGCGGAAGCAGGAATCCAGTGAAAAACTCAGCGGCTGACGCGCCGCATGTCTAACTGGATTCCGTGTCAAACACGGAATAATGGCGGGTGTGTCGCGTCATCGCCGGCGCGAAGTGGCGCGGTGTTTGCGATGACGGTGGAACTTGCGCGGCGTGATGACGGTGGAACTTGCGCGGCGGTGTTGATGACCGCGGATGGTTTGCTGGCGGAAATATATTTTAGGAAAGTTCCATCTGGCGAATAGACTCCACGGCCGCCGCGGTAGAACGCGAACTGATAAACTTTTGCTGGTCGTATCCTTTGACCGCGTCCCAAGATTGGTCCGGGTACATTTCGATCAAGGGAAGGGCGACGTCGTCCAGCATCCATCGGCCGTGGCGGATGTCTTCTCGAATATGAAGCGCCCAATAGCCAACGCCATCGCCGCCCATCGCCAATCGCTCGCCGGCCATCTTGGCGTTTTGGAAAGCAGCGGGCACGGAAACTTCCGTGTATAGCAAACCGCCGACGTAACGCAAAAAATATTTCTTGCGCTCGGAAAGAAAAAAACTGTGGTTGATATTCGCCAGCACTTCCCACGGCGCGAGGTCGAAATAAACTTCCGGCGTGGCATCTAAACCGCATTCCTCCAGCATGGTTGCGAAGTGGGTGGAATGTTTGCGCGACAACTTTCCGCCGCCATACTCCTCCCACAAAATTCGGGTCAGCGTTGTCTGCACTTTGTTTCCGACTCCGCCCAACATGCGGGAAAGTTGGCTGGCTTCCACCAGTCCGTCCAAGGAAGCGATGGCTAGCAATCGCCGATACCCGGCTGCGGAAATTTCGTTGCGGATGAATAATTCGTCCGGCGAAGATTCGGGGCGCAGGTCTTCCTCCACGCGAACGCGGAGAGCGTCGCTTACCCGCTGGGGATCACCGGAATCGCGCGGAACGCGGTTGCGTTCTTCCCAATCTTGCCAGACATTTTCAATTTTCAAACGCAGGGAAAATAGGAAGCGGGAATCTTCGTTGGCGTAATTTTCCAACTTGTCATACCAGAACAACTTCAGCCGATTTATGCGGTATAAAATTCTTTGCAAAAATAGGTGGGCTTGAGGACGCCCCGACTCATCGCCGAACGCTTCCGACAAAGACGCCGCCAATTCCGATTCAAACTTTTCAACCCTGCTTGGATTTTTGGCGACGACGCGGTCGAGATTTTGCAAACCTATCAACTCCGTGAATTCGTCCTCCAATTCCTGATAGGAAGAATCGAGGGCGACCAGATTCGTTTGTGAATTGAGGCGCATAACTTGTTTGCAAAAAAATTAGAGGTCGATAAAAATATCTTGCGCGCGAAAATTTTCGCCGCGAAAAAGTTTACAACGCGGAGTCTTCGTCGCAGGCGATGCGGCCTAACTCGCGGGAACGCAGGGTGGCTTCTTCCACCGCGTTCATCAAAGTGGCGCGCAAACTTCCTGCTTCCAGAGCGTGTAGTCCGAAAATGGTAGTCCCCGCGGGGGAGGTGACCATGGCTTTGAGTTCGCCGGGATGTTTCCCGCTATCCCGCGCCAACTTCGCGGAGCCCAGCACCGTCTGAATGGTCAAGGTATTTGCCGCTTCGCGCGCGAGTCCCATTTTCACTCCCGCATCGGAGAGGGCTTCGATCAGCGTGAAAATATAAGCCGGGCCGCTGCCGCTCAAACCCGTCACGGCGTCCAACTGGTCTTCGTCAACGGCGACGGTGCGCCCCACCGCTTCAAAAATACAGTGGGCGATTTTCATATCCGTTACGCTGACATATTTACCGGCAGCGATGGCCGTCACTCCTTCCTGAACTAGCGCTGGAGTGTTGGGCATGGTACGCACCACGCTGAACTTGCTATTTTTATTGTTGCGCAAGGCTCTATCGATGATGGCGATGGGAACTCCCGCGGCGACGGAGATAACTAGAGGGGCGCGATTCATCGACAACCGAATGTCAACCAGCACCTCGCGCAAAATCTGCGGCTTGACCGCGAGAACGAGGACGTCGCATTTCTTCACCACTTCACGGTTGTCGGCGCTGACGACGATTTTGTATTTTGCGCGCAAAGTTTTTCTCTTTGCCGCCAATGGTTCCGCGACAAAAATATTTTTCGCCGCGATGAACGAGGCGGAAAGCAGACCGTGGATCATGGCTTCCGCCATGTTGCCGCCGCCGATGAATCCGAGTTTTTTATTTTTCAGCACGATGATAATCTCCTTGAACAACTAATTCGCCGGGACTAAAAAAGTTTTTCTATTTGCGTTGCCATCGGCTTTTGAACGGGAACCAAAAATCGCGGTGCCGACGCGAACCAGCGTCGCGCCCTCTTCGACCGCAATCTCAAAATCGTTGGTCATGCCCATGGAAAGTTCGCGGAGGGAATGCCGATTCTGTTTTTCGCATCGGTCGCGAAATTCCCGCAACCGTGAAAAATGCTGGCGGGAATTTTCCGGGTCGGGATGATACGGCGGAATGGTCATCAGCCCTTCGATGCGAATCCCCCGCAAACGGGAAAAAGCAATCATCTGTTTTTCCAATTCGCCCGGCGCCATCCCGAATTTTGCAGCCTCGCCTGCAACATTGACTTGCAACAAAACCGACTGCACTCGGTTTTCCGCCCGGCACTGCTGCGCAATTTTTTCCGCCAGTTCCAAACTGTCCACCGAATGAATCAAGTCGAAACGTCCATCGAGAAACTTGACTTTGTTCTTTTGTAAGTGACCGATGAAATGCCAGGCAATTCCTTCCGCCGCCATCTGCTCGACTTTGGGAATCGCTTCCTGAATTTTATTTTCCCCGAACGTCATCGCCCCGGCAATCCGAGCCTCCTCAATTTGATCCACACCCACCTGTTTGGAAACGGCAATCAGGCGAACGCTATCGGAATTTCTCCCCGACTTTTTGGCGGCTTGAGAAATTCGTTCCCGGACTTCAGCGAGATTTTCAGCGATCAATGGAAGTTGGCCTCAAGCGGAAAAATTTGCAATCAATAAAGAGCTTGCCCCGCTTGCCGATGCGGACGATGTTCTCAACGCGACGACCGGGAATATTACCGCACGGCGATGGAAAATTCCAATAAAGTTCGCCGCCGGGAGTA
Source organism: Nitrospina sp. UBA6727 (assembly GCA_002454045.1). Taxonomy (GTDB): domain Bacteria; phylum Nitrospinota; class Nitrospinia; order Nitrospinales; family VA-1; genus LS-NOB. Next base: position 33,317 of record DKID01000016.1, read on the forward strand.
ATCCCGCAACCTTTACAAAAATTTGGAAATCCGATACCGTGCGAGTCATGACCGCTCCGAAAATTTTTTTGGTTTTCCTGCTCGCCGTGTCGTGCTCCACGACGCAAAAGTCCAGCACAACGCGCACGATGCAAGAGTCTGGCGCGACGCGAAAGATTATAGACGTTGCATCCGAAGTGAACACGTTTCTTTCCACTCAAAATCCCGCGGTGGAAAACCAAGTGTTGGCGCGTTTGAAATCGATTCGCGTCTCAAACGAAACCATCAAATCCATTCTCCGCGCGCGGGGGAAAAAGGCGGCGGGCTTCGTCGGTCTGCAAAAAAATTTGCAGCACAAACACAACGGGGAAAATTATCCCTACGCTTTGTTTCTTCCAGAGCCGTCGCCGTCATCACCGTCACCGTCGTCGCGGGCGGATGAAAAAATCCCGCTCATCGTTGTCCTTCATGGACTAGGCGGCAACGGGGCAAACACGATTCCCGCCTGGGTCGAGCGCTTGAACAAAGAGTTTGCGGTGCTATGCCCAACTTATCCGATGGCGGCGTGGTGGACGCGGCACGCCGAGAAAATGGTGCTCAGTCTCATCGACCAACTTCGCGCGCGATACAATCTGGATTCGGACCGAATTTTTCTCGCCGGGTTGTCCAACGGCGCCATCGGCACGTACATGATCGGCATGTTTTATCCCGACCGCTTCGCCGGTTTGATTCCCATCGCCGGTAGCATCACGCCGCGGTACATGCATTTTCTCGTGAACCTTCGCAACACGCCGATTTATATAATCCACGGCGCGCACGATCCATTTTTTCCCATCCAACTTAGTCGGCGGATTCACAAAATTCTTTTTGACATGAAATATCCCGTCACCTACCGAGAGCACGGGGAACGGGGGCAAGCGCACGCGGGACATTTCCTGCCCGAGTCGGAAGTGCCCGCCATGGCGGAATGGATTCGCAAGCAGAAGCGGCGGCGAAATCCCGCCGTCATCCGCATGACCCGCGAAGGCAATCATCTCGGAGCGATTCACTGGGCGCGGCTAGTTCAGGGGCGAAACCTCGCGTTGCTGGAACTGCCCGGGCCGGAAAATCCGCAGCCGGTTAAACGGGACGGCAAAGTCGCCACGCTGTTCGCCGCGCGCAAAGGTCATAATATTTTTGAAGTGATGACGGAGCACGCCATCAAATATGATTTGTACTTCAACACCGAAACCATTGACTTTGACGCGCCCGTCACCATCACCACCCAAAAAATTCAGGTGCAAGGCGACAAGTTAATCCGCGGCGAAAAGGAAACCAGTTATAAAAGGAAAGTGGAAAAAGACATCGCCGTCCTCCTGCGCGGGTACAAAAATTCCCGCGACCTCAACCGTCTTTACGACGGCCGCGTGCGCATCCTGCTCGAGCCAACGTTGGTGCAATCCGCGACACACCCCTCCATATTTTTTTGACCCGCCGCCGCGGCGCGATGATGACGCTGGTATCGGCGTTCGCGGCGACAGTGACGACGCAACGCCCGCCGTCGCCGTCATTCCAACGAAAGTTGGAATCCAGTCATCCGTCCTGCGCAACGGGACACGGCTGACGCCGCGCATGTTTCGCTGGATTCCTGCTTCCGCAGGAATGACGGGCGCGGGGCTAGAGGCGGGGGATGCGGATTTTGAAACGGGTGCCGATGTCTAGTTTGCTTTCGACTTCTATTTTACCTTTGTGGGCTTCGGCGATGTGTTTGCAGATGCTGAGTCCTAAACCGCTACCGCCTTCGGCGCGGCACCGGGATTTATCGACGCGGTAGAATCGGTCGAAAATTGCGGGCAGGTTTTTTTCTGGTATGCCGATGCCGGTATCTTGTATCGATAACAGCGCGAACTTTCCTTCGTCCTGCAGTGAAACTTTTAACTCGCCTCCCGGCGGCGTGTATTTGATGCCGTTGTGTAAAATGTTCCAGACCATTTGCCGCAGCCGTACTTCGTCGCCGTTGATTTTCACCGACTTGAGAAACGCGATGATGATGCGAATGTTTTTGTCGCCGGCCAACACTTCGGCGTGTTTGCACACTTCTTCCACTAGGTCTCGAAGTTCCATCGGCTTGCAGTTCAGGTGAATCTGGTTTTCGTCGGACGTGGAGAGGATGAACAAGTCTTCTAGCACTTTGGACATGTAGTTAATTTCTTCGAGATTGCTGGCGATCACTTCCTGATACTCTTTCGGGTCGCGCGGTTTGCTCAACACCAATTCGTTCTGCCCTTTCAAAACCGTCAGCGGAGTTCTCAATTCATGCGAAGCGTCGCTGCTGAACTGCCGCATCTGGGCGAATGAGTTTTCCAACCGGTTCATCATTTCGTTGAAAGTCAAAGCCAGTTGACCTAGTTCGTCCTGAATTTTAAACACGGGGATGCGCTGGTTCAACTCTTGTCCCTGCCCGATATCGCGGGCGGTCTGGATGATTTTGGATATAGGTTTCAGGGCGCGGCGTGCCATGAACCGCACGAACAATGCGACGAGAGCGAGCACGGAAGGGACGGCGGTGAACAGGAGGATCCGCAGGTTCCGCAGAGTTTCTTGCACCGCTTCCAATGAAGTTCCCACTTGCACCAAATTGACCAATTCCTTTTCCCGCAAAATAGGCATGGTGACAACGCGAATCGGATGCTTGCCGTCCACGATAAATGTTTCGTAGGATTTTAATCCTTTGAGAGCGTTGGCGTAAGCGGCTTGGGATAACGGGAACTTGGAGGCGTCGATATTTTTGGACCGAGACCCGACGTTGCCGGAGCCGTCGTAAATTCTGTAGAACTTGTTGAGATTGCCGGCGCCGGTGAACCGCTCGAAAAATCGGTCGAGCCCGGGCAACGACAGACGGTTAAATTTCATCACCACCGAGGTGGTGACGACGGTGGCCGAAACGGTGAGAGAGTTGTCGACGCTTTCGTAAAGACGTTTGGAAAGGAAATAGTTGAGGAAGACGCTGAACAGGATGAGGATGATGCCCAGCAACGTGACGTACCAGGCGGTCAATCTGGCTCGAATGGATTTGAAAGCCATGACTATTCTTTCATGACGTATCCAACGCCCCGGAGGGTGTGCAAAAGTTTTGGGGAATAATTTTTATCGATTTTTTTTCTCAAGTGGTTGACGTAAACATCGATCACGTTGGTGAAGGTGTCGAAATTATAATCCCAGACATGTTCGGCGATCATCGTTCTCGTCAGCACTTTTTCTCGGTTCCGCAGGAAATATTCGAGCAGGCTGTATTCTTTTCCGGTGAGTTCAATTTCATGGTCTTCGCGTTTCACTTTGTGGCTGACCAAATCCATGGTCAAGTCGGCAATCTTCAGTATCGTCATGACTTCGACCTTCCCTCTGCGAAGCAGGACGTGGATTCTGGCTAGCAGTTCCGAAAAAGCGAAAGGCTTGGTCAGGTAGTCGTCGGCGCCTTTGTTGAGTCCCGCCACTTTGTCTTTCACGGAATCTTTGGCGGTGAGGAGGAGGATGGGGGTTTCAACCTTACGGTCTCGCAGCGTTGACAAAACTTCCAGTCCGTCAATTTTAGGTAGCATGAGGTCGAGAATAATCAGGTCGTACTGATTCTGCTCCCCGAACAGCAACCCCTCTTCTCCATCGATGGCGACGTCCACGGCGTATGTTTCTTCTTCAAGACCTTTCTTGATGAAGCCGGAAACTTTTTTTTCATCCTCCACGATTAAAATACGCATTTAGCCATCCCACTTCTTTTGGACTTTGTGAAGCTCTATTTCTCCTTTCAACATTTCAATGTGTTTTTCACAATCCTTTTGGATCGCGGAATACATCGCGCGGCAACTTTCATCGTTGGCATCGATCATGGCTTGCTTGCATATCTTCACCGCCTCATGGGAGCCTTCCAAAGCTTGCAGAATATTCTCGTTGAATTTTTCGCTCATGCTTGATTCCAAGTGACAAGTGTTTTGATTTCCATTCTATCACTAATTCCTCTTGCCGGTTCCAACGGTTTTTACGAAACCGCCGCGTGACTTTTACCATTTTCATTCCGTTGCAGAGCCAACAAAACTTCGCCCGCATATCCAGTACTCAATCGCTTCTTTCAGTCAGTTCCCGGCCGAAGAGGAGTTTTATCAGAATGATTCCCAGCGCCGCGCCGATGATTGGCAAGGCATTGATCAACTCGAGAAGGTATTCCCCAAGGACACCAAAGTTACGAATCAAGAAACCGGCGAACTTCACCCCAGACTGGTCGAGCCAGTAAAAAATAAGGTTGATGCCCGTCCCGCAGATAAATCCTATGAAAGCTCCAAAAGCATAATACGTATATTTCACGATTGATTCCCGCCGATGATGGAAAGCATTCGTCCTGATTTAATTCGCAAAGGTGACAGGACTTGGACCGTGCTGGTAAAATATTATCAAGATTTATTATACATACCTTTGCTCCATTTTTTAATCATTGGGAAATGAAATGAAACTCGCAAACGCAACGGTCGCGCGGGACGGTGCTTGACGGGAGTGCCGTCGGATGATTAAAATCAAGGCGAGTTGAAAAACCTCCGCAAACTCCGACGTAGTTCTTGCCGGACAACAAACGAAAAGATACAGGTTCCCGCGATGAAGTACGAGACTGTCATTGGGCTGGAAGTTCACGTCCAAATCAAAACCAAAACGAAAATTTTTTGTTCCTGCCCCGCAGAATTTGGCGCGCGTCCGAATGAAAATACCTGTCCGATTTGTTTGGGAATGCCGGGAGTTCTTCCCGTTTTGAATAAGCGTTTTCTCGAATTATCCATGAAGGCCTGTCTGGCGACCCATTGCACGGTTGAACCGATGAATCGTTTCGCGAGGAAAAATTATTTTTATCCCGACTTGCCCAAGGGTTACCAAATCTCCCAATTCGAATTTCCTTTAGGAACGAACGGGTATATCAATATCAATATTAACGGCGCCAAAAAAAGAATCAGATTGACCCGCATTCACATGGAGGAGGATGCGGGAAAGTTGATCCACGGGGAAAACTTGGGAAGTCCGGGCAAGAGCTATGTCGACTTTAATCGAACCGGCGTCCCGCTGTGCGAAGTGGTTAGCGAGCCTGACTTACGTTCTGCCGAAGAAGCCCGCGCCTACTTGGTCGAGTTGAAATCCATTTTGGAATACACCGAAGTCAGCGATTGCAACATGGAGGAAGGAAGCCTGCGTTGCGACGCGAATGTCTCCGTCCGTCCCGTTGGACAAAAAGAGTTTGGCACGCGGACAGAATTGAAAAATCTTAATTCCTTCAAATTCATCCAGAAAGCCATCGAGTATGAGGTCGCCCGACAGACCGCGCTTTTGGACGGCGGTGATGCTATAAAACAAGAGACGCGCCTTTATGACGCAGACCGCGGCGAAACATTTTCCATGCGGAGCAAAGAGGAGGCGCACGATTACCGCTATTTTCCTGACCCGGACTTGGTTCCCATAAAAATCGATAAGGCGTGGGTGGAAAAAATACGCAAAACCGTTCCCGAACTTCCCGAACAAAAACGCGAGCGTTTCATCAAAAATTATGGAATCCCCGAATACGACACCGGGATTTTAACTTCCTCAAAATCGCTCGCGGATTACTTCGAGCAATGCGTTGCCTTATTCCCTCATCCCAAAACCATCAGCAACTGGATGATGGGCGACCTCTTGCGGGAATTGAAAAAAGATGGCGGGGACATCGCAGACTGCCCGGTTTCTCCTTCCGCGTTGGTAGATATGCTTAAGCTGATCGAGTCGGGAACGATAAGCGGCAGCATCGCCAAAGGAGTCCTTGAAGAAATGTACCGCACGCAAAAATCCGCAAGCAGCATCGTTGAAGAAAAAGGGCTGAAGCAAATTACCGATAGTTCTGCCATAGAAAAAATAGTGGACGAAGTGATACAAGCCAATCCCCGTCAGGTTGAAGAGTTCAAGGGAGGCAAAGAAAAAGTCCTCGGTTTTCTGGTAGGTCAGGTCATGAAAGCAAGCAAAGGGAAAACCAATCCGGGCATGGTCAACAAATTACTTAAGGAAAAAATAGGGTGATGGTAAAACTAATCTCGCCGCCAATCAAAACCGTGACTGCAATATCCGTTTGCTTAATAGCCGCGTTTCTTTTAACGGGAATTCTAAGTTCGAGTCTTGATGCGGTTCCCGTTCAATCCCGCGACAAACGCTATCAGGATAATGACGATGGCACAATCACCGACACCAAGACCGAGCTGATGTGGATGAAAAAAGATTCCTATCTTCATTCCGGTCACTGGCTCAACTGGTATGAAGTTCACGATTATGTGCGGCAACTTAATGATGCAGGATTTGCCCAACACAGCGATTGGCAATTGCCCACCAAGAAAGAATTGCAAACCCTTTACGAACCGGAAAAGACAAACAGTTCCCAAGTGGGAAGTGAAATGAAAATTCACACAGACCCTATATTCGCAAAAAACGGGGCCGGCTCCTTATGGTCTAGCGAGGGGAACGGACGCTACAACGCGTTCGGCGTGATTTTCAATACCGGCGCGGTATTCAACAGCGACAAAAAATCGCGATCCCGAAAAGCCACGCGGGCGGTGCGGGTCAACATAAAGTGACGCAGCAATTTTGTTCGGGCTGAAATAGAAAAATGGTTTCCATGAAAAACTCGATTTTACTAATCACTTTATATTTCGCGACAGTTTTATCAAGCGCCGCGAACGCAACCTACCCTTCGCCAGATATTGCGCACTGGGATATTTCCCTCTCCGATGAAAAAAATGATCCGGACTACCAGAAGGTTCGGGATTTGGTTTCGCAAAAACAATTCGACAAAGCCATTGCAATTCTCGACGCGAAAATTTTCAACCAACCTGAAGAAGCTACCCCTGAAATTTTAAAAGCGATTATTCTAAATGAAAAAGACGACCCCAAAAAAGCACTGGATGTTTTGCAGATTGGATTCAAAAAGGAACGCCAGCATCCCGCCCTCCATTTTGCTTTCTGTCAAATCCATCGGAAACTTGGCAACGGTTTGATTTCAGAAAAAGCTTGCATCATCGCCGCGGAACAACATCCGAATAATCCCATAGCACATTATGAATTTGCCTTGACATTAATAGCCCGAGGCAAAGCACAAGAAGCCAGCAAGGAGTTGGCGGAAAGCATCAAGTTGGACCCGAAAAATTCCAAATACACTTATGAACAGGGAATGGTTTTTAACTATCTGAACCGGAATGATGAGGCCGAAAAATCTTTTAAAAAATCGTTTGCACTCGACAAAGGCAATGCTGACGCGGCTTATCAGCTTGCTTACCTTCACGCCACCAGGAATAATAGGGAGCAAGCGGAAATATATATCAACCACATTCTAGACAATCATCGAAATCAACCTAAAGCAAATTCCGCCGAACTGCTACGGGAATATATCTATAAAAATGCCACAGACAAACTGCCCGCGAAAGTTGTCCCGGGGAAGTATCATTTGAGCCGATCTCAATCCCTTTACCAATCTAAACAATTTGGTTTATCCATCATCGAGGCGGAGACGGCAGCCCGACTGAGTCCTGATGATCTAAAAGTCCAAGAGATTCTTGTCGGAATTCACAGCATGTTTTTACGGTTGGACAAGGCGGAAAAATCCGTCAAGCAGTTTATTGAATTTGCCAAGGACGATGAAAAACTCAAGAGCCGAGGATACCAAGAATGGGGAGATATAGAAGTTCTTCGTGGCCATCTGAATAAAGCCAGGGAACTCTATGAAGAAGCCGCGAAACTGGGCGACCCCAATGGAATCGCCAAAGTCTCTCTCGACGAATTCCCCGAAAAAATTACGGCGACTGAACGGCAACCTTTGGACCCAAATATTTTGTTCATCAATCCCATCGAGGCGTTGAACAGAAAAGGGGAAATTTTTGCACACTTTGGAATGTATCAGCGGGCAATGGGAATCTATTCCGTGGTGCTGAGAATAGACCCCGCCAACCTTACTGCACTACTTAACACCGCCACCGCCAACTACAAAAAAGAAAAATACAACCGCGCCATTTCTATTCTAGAAAGATTGTTCATCATTCACCCCGACCACGAACATATCATCGCCCACCGATTATTGCTGGCTCGTTCTTATGTGATGAACGGAGATTTTGGGGACGGCATCAAAAATCTTGAAACCGTTTTAAGACTGAACCCCGGCGCGAAAAAAATAATCGCCGCAGACCCTGCATTTGAAAAATTAAGAGGCCTCAAATCTTTTAGAAATTTAATTCAATAGTCCGAATATTTTTTGGCGAGCCTCACTTACAGACCGATAATATTGTAGCCTCGCCCAAGCGTGAAGTAACATTTGACATTAAATTTTTGTTCCTGTTTAATGCGCGGAAATACTAGTTCTTTATGTTGACTTGTAACGACCCCATTGAACCTAAGCCGCGGGGAGTCCATAGATGATTAAAGATCGATGTTCACTCAAGGAGCAGAGGAAATTTTTCGTTCTTATAATTTTTTTCATGGGTTCGTTATTAATTCAAACTCCAAAAACTTACGCCGCCGACATATGTAAAGAAGGACTAAAAGATTTACAAAAGAGCCAAGGAGTCATTCAGGACAAAGGCGGAATTTGGGGGTATCTGGAAAAATCTTCTAATCTAAAAGACAATTCAATATTGGGACTGCAGATTGACAGCAAACTTCAACGCTTAGTTTTTTTCTTTGAAACCCTTTGCGAGGAAGGGAAAATCCCCACCCCGAGACTTTACAATTTAATATTAAACCTGATGGGGGATGCGAGGGTGATCTTCAATATAGAGGCAGACCAAAGACCCAAAGAAAAAGTTTTGGAAAACCTACAGAGCTTAAACGAAAAAATTGAGCAACTACTTGCTCAAACCAACTAGCCACCGATGACTACGTTGAAAGAAGGGAATAAAGCGCCGGACTTTACGGCGATTGATCAGGACGGGGGAAAAGTCGAGCTCTGCTCTTTTAAAGGCAAGAAGAACCTCGTACTTTATTTTTATCCTAAAGACATGACCCCAGGTTGCACCGTGCAAGCCTGCGGCTTCCGCGACCAACACAAAAAGTTTCAGGACACCGCCATTGTCGGTGTGAGCATTGACTCGCCAGAAAGACACCAAAAATTTATAGAAAAATATAATCTTCCCTTCACCCTCATCGCCGACACGGATAAAAAAGTGGTGCAGAAGTACAAGGTCTGGCGGGAAAAGAAATTCTGCGGGAAAACCTTCATGGGCATTGTTCGCACCACTTTCATCATCGACAAGACCGGCACGATCCGAAAAATTTTTCCCAAGGTCAAAGTAAAAAACCACATCGAGGAAGTACTTTCCGCGTTGAAGGAAATTTAATCCGCTTGCCGGCTCGCCATCAACTTCTCAATCTGCTTTATGGTTTTAGGAATCTTGTCGGAAAGATTCATGCACCCATCTGATGTTATGACAAGATTGTCCTCAATGCGAATACCGATCTTTTCGTCGTAAGTTTTTCCGTTCAGACGAAGGCGGAACTCGCCATACAATCCGGGTTCATTGCTGATCATCCAACCCGACTTCATGGGTTGCCGGGAGTAATTGCGGAAAGGGTCGCCGTCATGTTCCTGCTCGCCCATCAAGTGGCTCACCCCGTGCGGCCTTCCCTCATACTGCAGTTTGAATTTTCCTCCGACCGCCACGAAGTTATGCGCAAGACCATGACTGATCTTATCCCAGCACACTTTATTTAGCGCGTCGATCATCACTCCCGCCCGCGCCTTTTTCTCCACCGCAACTTGGGCTTTCAAAACAATTTCGTAGAGTATTTTCTGCATGGGATTGAACCGCCCCGACACGGGGAAAGTCCGGGTGATGTCGGCGTGCATGGTCATCCAGCGAACGCCAAAATCAATCAACATCATTTCGTCTTTAGAAAAATCGTCATCGTTTTTTATGTAATGAAGAATATTCGCGTTCGCCCCGGAAGCAACGATGGAAGGATAACTCAGACCATAAGGTGACTGCATCAGCATTTGACCTTCCAGAAATCCTTGAACCTGGCATTCGTTTTTAAAGTTCCTAAATTTTTTGAGCATAACCTTAAATCCGTTGCCGGTTATTTCTTGAGCTTTCCTGGCGTTGGCCACATCATATTTGTCCAGCGGCAGACGCAGTTCAAAATGGTTCTTCATAATATTTTTTAAGGGCGGAGCGTTCCACGACCGCAACCAACCCGCAAGTTTCTTTTTGAAATCGTAATTGTGATCCGTTGTGATGGCGCAAGTCTTGCCTCTTCGCGTTCCCTCCAGCCATAGCGTTCCCAAGTTTTTTTTCTTTTGTTTGAACAACCGTTCCTTCAAGACGTCCTTAAATTCTCGAACACTGCGAACATCACGGATGCCCGTAACCGATTGCACTTCCCGCAAACTCTGTTCGTCCCCGACACCAAAACGGACGCCATCCCAAAACTCCATCAACCGATCCCTGTCATCCACAAATAAAATTTCATCAGATATTTTTGAATTCGGATCCAACAACAAGATGACGTTATTTTGGTTGACGCCCGTCAAATACATGATGGCGGGTTCCTGGTAAGTGGGACAATGAGCGTAAGCCCACGTCGTCTTTCCCCCGGGTCCATAAGGCACCCCGGCAATCGCCACGAGACGCCCTTCCTTCATCATCAATTTTTTTCTTCGCTCACGAAATCGCCGTTGCGCGAAGGCCCCCGCGCCGCCGTCCCGGAATATTCCCGTGTGAATTTTTTTTAACGTCCGCATAAGTTTTATATTGTTGGAAGCGTAAACGCGACCGAACCTCATTCAACTGTTATTAAAAACGCCGCCGATAAAAATCCCGCACCATCACCGGCAACCACAAACTTGCCGTGGCGACAATCAACAGCGCGGACTCGGCCCACAACGTCAGGCCACCGAGCCATCCACGCAAAGGATTGAGCGCGTAACAAAGTACGACGTGGAATGAAAATACCAGCAACGGTTGCTCTCCCAACTTGCGCAACCAACGCCACGTGAACCAGTTTGCGCGCACTTGGCACAGGCAATATAAAAGATACGCCAACGCCGTCATATTCACCAACCGCATGACGCCGAGGTTGGTGTCGCGCCATAAATTATCAAACGGCAACGGCGCGCTCGGCAGACTAAATTGATGTCGATACCACAACAACGGCAACGCCACCGCAATCGCGACCACCACCCATGCGGTTTTCACCGGCACCACAAAGTCAGGATTGCGTGCGCGGTAATAACCGAACAGCACGCCGACAAAAAATAACAACTGCCAACTCAACCATTCAAACCAACCGAGATAAAATCCGCGCGCCGCAACCTTCTGCGCCAAGAGCAACTGTGGATGTAGCTGTCCGATCAGATACAGCGCGACCGACGCGGCGGCGACCCACTTCAACTTGCCGGCGTCAATCAACCGCAACACCCACGGCGACAACACCAGAAACCACAAATACATCGGCAAAATATCTTGATAACTTGGCAAATATAAAAACGCCGCGCCCTTCAGCAAGGTCCACCACGGTTGCGTCTGCAACAACGCAATGTTGTCCCACTCATGCGTCCATGCGCGCGCAAACCATGGCCACGCGAACAGCGCCGCGAGCACGACGAACGTGCCGACGTGAAAAAAATAAATCAACCGGATGCGCCGCCACACGAGTTGATTGAATCCCGCCCGGTCGTGCAAAAACTTCGGCGTGTACACCAAACCAAAAATTAGTCCCGACACGAACACGAACCCTTCGACCGCCGCGACAAACCCAAACGTTTGATAGGTCCAGTTCAGCGTGTATTCGGACAAGCGTTTGAACGGCATGTATTGCAAATGATCGAGCGTCATAATCACGAGCAACAATCCGCGGATGCAATCCACTTGTTTAATTCGATTCATTGGATTTGTTTGTCGGCGAAGAGTTTCTGAAAATAGTTTGCTATATTTTTTTCAAAATGCCCAACCATTCTTTATCCTTCCTCTTTTCTGCGGACAACAGTGTTTTATCGAGTTCCAAAATTTGAAAACTTTTTGAAAAATGCGTTTCAATATCCTCGCGGGTGGTGTTGTAGGGAGGACCTCCCTCCTCGCCCGTGTGATAAAACAAGCCCGCCAACATTCCGCCCGGCTTTAATATTCGCGCAACCTTCGCGACGTAATCTTGTCTTTGCCGGGGAGAGATGGCGCAGAAAAATGTTTGCTCGATCATCAAATCATAAACCTCATTGTGGGAATCATCCAGACTGAAAAAATCACGGCGCAAAACTCGCGCCGCTAGATTTCGTTCTTGCAGAATATTTTTTAAATACGAAACGGCGCCGTCGGCAAAATCAACGGCGGTGACATCAAACTCTTTCTCCGCGAGGAACACGGCTTCGTGCCCTCTTCCGCATCCGGGAATCAGCACTTTGCCCAACGGCAGTTTTCCGTCCTCCCACAATTTGACGAACGGCGGCGCCACCTGACCGAGGTCCCATCTGATATCATTCTCTTCGTAATGACGCTGCCAATCTTCCGGTTTATAATCTTTCGCTTCCTGATTCATCGGCGACTAAGAAAAATAATCTACGAGATTTTGAATAGCGGCTTTGCCCATCGCGTCCACCGCTTCGCGAGCATTGCCGCCGATATGCGGAGTGACCATCAAGTTGGGAAGTTGTAGAAATTTTGTATCGGTGGGAGGCTCATCCCAAAACACATCCAATCCCGCCGCGGCGATTTCTCCCGCCACCAACGCTTGATGCAGGTCGCGCTGATTGACCACTCGTCCTCTGCTGGTGTTGATGAGGAACGCCGATGACTTCATTTTTTCCAGCGCGAGTTTGTCGATAAGGTTCGCCGTTTTTTCGGTCAACGGAACATGCAAAGTTAGAATATCCGCCGCGGCGACGATTTCATCAAACGCCATTTCCACGGCGCCGAATTCGCGACAAAATTCGCCGCGGTCTTCAATATCGTGTACGCCGATTTCACATTGCAACGGTTGCAGCAACCGAACCAAATCCTGCCCCACATTGCCGCAGCCGATGATCCCTACGAATTTTCTGGTGAGTTCTTGTCCACCTTCGCGACGCCAAATTCCCCGCTTTAATTTTTCTGCGCCCGAGTACATGTTGTGACAAAATCCTATCATAAAGCCTAAAGTTAGTTCGGCCACGGACCTGCGGTTGGTTCCCGATGTCACCTTGAGTTCGATGCCGGCGGACCGCAACGCTTCTTGATCGAAGTTGTCGAGTCCGACTCCGTATTTTGAAATCACTTTCAGTTTAGGCAGAGAGCAGATTAAGTCTGCATCGATGCGGTCTCTACCGACCACGGCGGCGTCCGCGTCTGTAAGGAAGTCGGCCAATTCGTTTCCCGCAAGGTATCGGTCTTTTTCATTGAAGACGGCGTTGGGAAAGTGTCCCAGCAATTCGGTTTTTAGTGATCGTGATTTGCAAAAGGCGTGAGGGGTGACCACAATTTTCGGAGTGTTCATGATTCAACCGACAATCTGACTGACGATGAAAGCGCCGGCGGTGTAGGTACCTAGGATGGAACCTAAACTGGATAAGAGGAAGACTAAGAATAATCGGGCGACGCGGTTTTTCCACCACATGGAATAGATGGCAATATCTTCGCGCAAAGTTTCGAAGTCGCTCACTTTGGGTTTACGCATATACGATTCCACCAAGCCCACGACCATTCCCGCGCCGATAGTGGGGTTCAGCGATGTCAACGGCGCGGCGAAAAAACTGGCGACGATTGAGGCGGGATGTCCCAAGGCGATCAAAGTTCCCAGCGCGCAAAAACCGCCGTTGAATAAAACCCAAGTCAAAACCAACTGCTCGCCGAGTTCGGAGGAATGACGGAACCCGACCACAAACATCGTCATGATAAACGCGCAGACGCCCCAACCTATAAAATAGCCGACGCGACTCGGCGGCGGTTTTTTGTTTAACTTTTTCAGATGGTCTGCGGCGGGAGGGGACGCCATCATCGGGAGCATGCCGACCAAATGTCCGGCGCCGACCAACGCTAGAATTTTTTTCGGGGACTCCTGCGCCTGCGTTATTTGCGCCAACCGCCCGACCATATACTGGTCCCGCTCATCAATCAGAACCTTCTTAATCTCTGGCAACTCCTCGCCGAACTCACTCACCACCGAATGCAATAAATCTCCGCGCTTGAGGTCTTCGATCTGTTTCTCGCTAACATCTTCCCCGACAAATATTCCGGCTATCAGTCCGCCGACAATTTTAAATTTTTGCCAGAGCGAAACCTCTGTGACCAACCGATGCAGAGTGGTCGATATGTCGCGGTCGATGACTTCCAGGCGGATATTTTTTTCGCGCGCCAACTCAACGGCGCGGAGCATTTCCCGGCCCGGCTCGACTCCGAGTCGATTAGCCAAACGTTTTTGATAGGCGGTCAAAGCAAGGTTGATGAGCAGGAGTCCCGCTTTTTTTTTACGGAATATCTGGTAGATGTCATGATTCTTCCACTGCTCCTGGTCGGTGAGATTTTCCAAGCGCGGGGCGCACAACTCCACGGCGATACAATCGTAGTCTTTGTGCTGAATATATTCCTCGACCATCTCCACACTCGAACGGGAGACGTGGGCTGTGCCCAACAAGGTTACCGCCGTGTCGCCGAGGTGAACGGTTTTGACAATATCGTCTTGCTTTTCCACAATGTCCTTTCATGGAACGCGCCCGCGAAAACAAGCGGCAAAAAATTAATTGAGTTAAAATGAGGAAGACGGCTACGAGTTCCACAATTTAGCACAAACTTTATAAGTTTAGTATTGAATCGTTACCGATTTTTTCCGCGCAACTTCCCATGAAACTTTTTAAACTTCACGCCGATTATAAGCCTGCGGGAGATCAACCTCAGGCGATAGAAAAACTGGTGCGGGGTCTTGCTTCCGGCCCGAGTTCTCAGACTCTGCTCGGAGTGACGGGATCCGGGAAAACTTTTGCCGCCGCCAACGTCATAGAGCGGGTGCAAAAACCGACCTTGGTAATCGCGCATAACAAAACTCTTGCGGCGCAACTTTACAACGAATTCAAGGCGTTCTTTCCGAACAACGCGGTGGGATATTTCGTCAGCTATTACGATTATTATCAGCCCGAAGCCTATCTTGCGCAAACCGATACCTACATTGAGAAGGATGCCTCCATCAACGATGAGATAGACAAGATGCGGCATTCGGCCACCCATGCCCTGTTTGAAAGGCGGGATGTCATCATCGTCGCCAGCGTTTCTTGCATCTACGGTTTGGGTTCGCCGGAGGCTTATCACGGCATGCTTCTTTTTTTAGAAAGCGGCATGACTTTGGAAAGGGACCAAGCTCTGCAGAAACTGGTGGAGATTCAATACAAAAGAAACGATGTGGATTTCCGCCGCGGCACCTTCCGAGTGCGAGGGGACGTGCTAGAAATTCTGCCGGTTTATGAAAGGAACGAAGCGCTGCGGGTTGAATTCTTCGGCAATCAAGTTGACAAGATTTCCGCCTTCGATCCCATCACGCTCCAACCGATTCGGCAATTAGACCGCATCGCCATTTATCCCGCCAGCCATTATGTAACGCCGCAAGAGACTTTGGAAAGGGCGATGAAAAATATCAGGGAGGAACTGATGGAACGGGTCGCCTATTTTGAAAGTCAAAACCTCCTTGTCGAGGCGCAAAGAATTGATCAGAGAACTTTGTTTGATTTGGAGATGATGAAGGAAGTCGGTTATTGCCAGGGCATAGAAAATTATTCGCGCCATCTTATGTCCCGGAAGCCGGGCGAGCCGCCGCCAACTTTGCTGGATTATTTTCCCAAAGATTCGCTCTTCATTATTGACGAGAGTCACGTCACCCTGCCGCAACTGCAAGGTATGTACAAAGGCGACCGATCCCGCAAAGAGAGTTTGGTCCGACACGGTTTCCGCCTGACCTCGGCGTTTGATAATCGTCCTCTAAAGTTTGAGGAATTCGTGCGGCACACCCACGACACCATTTACGTTTCCGCCACGCCCAGTTCTTATGAACTGGAAAAGTCCGCAGACCATGTGGTGGAACTGATTGCGAGACCAACGGGATTGGTGGACCCGGAGATTGAGGTCAAACCCGTGACCAACCAAGTGGACGATCTATACAACCAAATCCGTTGCCGCGCAGAAAAAAATCAGCGGTGTTTGATTACCACGCTGACGAAAAGATTTTCGGAAGATTTGTCGGAGCACTTTTCCGAACTGGGACTGAGGGTCAAGTACCTTCATTCCGACATCGTAACTCTGGAGCGAACTCAGATTATCCGCGAACTTCGGCTAGGCGAATTCGACGCGTTGATAGGTATAAATTTGTTGCGCGAAGGACTTGATATTCCCGAGGTTTCTTTGGTGGCGATTCTCGACGCAGACAAGGAAGGTTTCCTCAGGTCCACGACTTCTCTAATTCAAACTTCGGGAAGGGCGGCGAGAAACATTGCGGGGAAAGTTATTTTTTACGCCGACACGGTAACTCAATCCATGAAAGCCGCCATCGATGAAATGACCCGCAGAAGAGAAATCCAACTCGCTTACAATCGGGAAAATCAGATAACGCCCAGCTCAATACAAAAATCTGTTGGAGACTCCATGGGATACACGGCAGAATTTTCTTACACGGTGATGGAAGAAGAGGCGGAATATGAATCGGGCAAACCGCCGCCGGAATTGATCGCGGAACTGGAAAAGGAAATGCGTTCTGCCGCTAAAGATTTGGAGTTTGAAAAAGCCGCCGAACTCCGGGACAGAATTAAATGTCTGCGGGAAAAAGATCTGGGGATTATTTTATAACGAACTAATGATTATAATGTTTGGGCAGAAGGCAACGGCGGGTAGAGGTCAAAGTATTTCTTGAAGATTTTTCTGGCGATAGGTCCCGCGGTCGTCCCGCCGTGACCGCCGTGTTCGACGATAATAGCCACGGCGATTACAGGTTGTTCGTAAGGCGCGAAAGCCATGAACCATGCGTGATCCCGGTGCTTGACGGGCACGACTTCTTGCTTCTTTAATTCCTCATCGGATTCCATTCGCACAACCTGGGCGGTTCCGGTTTTTCCCGACACGATAATATTTTTCAGGCGGGATTCTTTCCCGGTTCCTTGCGCGCTATTCACCACATCGCGCAAGGCGTTTTGAACTTGCTCCAAATGATCGGGGGCCACCCCGAATTGACCGATTATTTCTGGGAAAAACTCTTGCTGTATTTGCCCGTCGGGTCCTTCGATACGCTTCACTAAATAGGGCTTCAGCAACACGCCGCCATTCGCCACGGCGGTCATTAAAATCGCCTGCTGCATTGGGGTCACCAGATTAAAACCTTGGCCAATGGATGCAGAAATCGTTTCACCCAAATGCCACGGTTCTTTCTTGTGCAATAATTTCCACTGCGTGGTGGGAATCACTCCCTTACTCTCGTGTCCCAAACCCAGACGAGTGGCCCTGCCCAGCCCAAGATTTTTTGCATACTTTGCAATCGTGTTGATGCCTAACCGGTGTCCAATCGTATAAAAATAAACGTCGCAAGATTGCACCAGCGCGTCATGCAAATTCATAAAACCGTGTCCGGATTTTTTCCAGCACCGATACCGCCCCGCTCCCAAATTAAAATACCCGGGACAAAAGATGGATGTATCCGGTTTAATCACTCCCTCTTCAAGACCTGCGAGTGCTGTCACGATTTTATAGGTGGAACCGGGCGGGTATTGACCGTGAATAGATTTGTTTTCCATCGGGCTCCCGTCGCCATTCACCAGAGCCTTCCAGTCTAAGGAAGAAATTCCCACCGCGAATTTGTTGGGATCAAATGATGGTTTGCTGATGATGGCGATGACCTCTCCCGTCTGCACCTTGACCACCACGACGGAACCATTCATATCCTGCCCCGCCGCTCCGGCCATTAACTTTTCCACTTCCTCTTGTATCTTTACATCCAGAGTGAGAACCAAACTGCTCCCGCTTTTTGGCGGTAGTTTGCGTAATGTTTTAAGCTCCCTGCCGGAAACATCCACCTCGACTTCCTTGTAACCTTTCTCGCCGCGCAAAAAAGATTCATACACATTTTCCAGACCGCTTATGCCAATGAAATCCCCTTGCCTGTAAGTTGGGTCTTTGCGGCTTTTCAACCTTGCCTTGGAGATCTCACCTAGATAGCCCAACGTGTGTGACGCTAAACTGTCGAACACATAATTTCTCACGGGCTCGGCCCAGATTCGTATTCCGGGAAAACTCATGCTGTTCTCTTCTATGAAAGCCACTTCTTCCCGAGAGATGTCGCCCTTGATTAAAACTTTCTTGAAGGATCTAGTTTCGGCTATTTTCTTTTGCAATTTTTCCCGGTCCAAGGAAATTCTTTGGGCGAGTTTGTCCAGAGAAGAACCCAGAACCGTGGCGTCTTCAGGGATTAAATATAAATTGAAAACGGGACGAATGCTGACTAAAGTCTCACCGTTCCGATCCTGGATCATCCCCCGGTTTGCGGGCAGGGGCACTATTTGCACATAGTTGTCCTCTGCCAATCCCGTCAGGTGTTGCCACTCCAAAACCTGCAAATACCAAATACGTATCCACAGGCATAGGAAAGAAACCACGACAAGGCTAGCGAGAATCCATATCTTTCCTTTAACGGCTTCACCAGTCTCCGTTGTGCAACGAGGTAGGCTCATCAATTATCTTCGCATTAAGGTTGGGTATGTAATTTTAACCAGCCGTTAATTTTATCCAATGTCATGAACATAACGGGAGCGATTAATACATTGTAAACACTGTAAACGGGCAACATCTGATACAAAAAACTGGGGGCGACTTCCCCTTTCAAGATAGTCATCGTGGAAAAATAAAATACCAGGCCATCGAAAATCGAGGCAAGCGCGAGGAATATCCCCATGGGAATCACGCCTTCAATAAAAAGTTTATTCTTGAGGGTGGAAAAAAAATAACCAATCAGCGTTTTCGAAAATGTGTTCACCCCCAGCAATCCCCCCGAAAGACTGTCCTGGGTAATTCCGATGGCAAGCCCGGGTCCGGCGCCGCCCATCCATGAATATCGGACTGCGCAATACACCACCCAAATCAGCGCCAGATCCGGGGTAACACCGTTGAAGGAAAAAAGTTTCAGCCAAGTGGTCTGAGCGGAAAGCAAAAAAACCACAATGAGCGCCTGCACAAAATAATACATAAACAAACCTAAGACAGCAGAACTAGAACTTCTTCCAGTCTCGACAAATCTGAACTGGGAACCAAAGTAACGTCTTGAAACAAACTTTGTTTCTTCACGGAAACCTGTGACACTTTCCCGATGATTAAACCTTTTGGGAAAACTCCACCCAGCCCCGAGGAAAGCACGTAGTCTCCCACCTTGACATTTGCGGTATTGGGAACAAACTTTAATTCACACTCGTCCCCGCCCACTCCCACAACAACTCCCGACACGCGGCTTCCCTGAAACAAAGCATCCACCGCGCTGCGACTATCAATGATCAAAAGAACTTTAGAGGTGCTGGGGCCGGCGTGAATTATCTTCCCGATTACTCCAGAAGCGGTGACCACGGCAAGGTAGTTCCGTATTCCGTCCCGCGTTCCCTTGTCGATAACCACCATCTTCGACCATTGAGTGGCGTCCCTGCCGATGACGGAGGCCGACACGGTTTCGCGCCGCAAGTCATCTTCGTAAGCCATGAGTTTGGAGAGGCGTTTTCTTCTGGCGAGACGCTCAACGAGTTTGCTTTTTTCGCTGATGAGCCGCTGCACTTCAAACTGCAGTCGGTCATTTTCCCGAGCGACATCGGCGAGGGAAAAATAATGATTGATGCCGTCGGAAGCAGACTGGATGGTTTGGGTAAAAAAATTCTGGAATGGGGAAAAAACGGTGCCCGCTATAGAATCCAAAAAATGGATGCCTTTTTCCTGTTTGACGCTTAAGGTCATCATGACCAAGGAAGCCAGCAAAGCGGTGGAAAGAAAAATAATATTTTTTCTGCTTGTGAATCTCCTTCGCGACATGTCAGAAAACAATCTTCTCCAGCAGTTCAGGATCGCCCAATGCTTTCCCTCCACCCAAAGCAACTGCGGAAAGAGGATCAACGGCAATGGTTACGGGCAGACCACTTTCTTTTTTTAATAGAGTATCAAATCCTCTAATCAGCGAACCGCCGCCGGTCACCACCACGCCCCTGCCCACAATATCCGCCGCAAGTTCGGGAGGTGTAAGTTCCAAAGTAGTCTTCACTGCTTCGATGATGACTGCAAAGATTTCGGCCATAGCTTCCCGGACTTCTGTGCCCGAGATGGATATGGTTTTAGGAACCCCCGCAACCATGTCTCTACCCCTGACTTCCGCGGTCATCTCTTCTCCCATGGGATAGGCAGAGCCAATTTGAGTTTTCACTTCTTCGGCAGTCCGCTCACCGATCAAAAGATTATATTTCTTCTTGACA
This sequence comes from Nitrospina sp. UBA6727, assembly GCA_002454045.1. Lineage (GTDB taxonomy): Bacteria > Nitrospinota > Nitrospinia > Nitrospinales > VA-1 > LS-NOB. Next base: position 53,745 of record DKID01000016.1, read on the forward strand.
TAGTTAGCGATGGCTTCGTTCATTTCATCTCCGGCGACGCGAATTGATTTGCTGAATACAACTCCGGACAAGGAAATAATCGCCACCTCCGTCGTCCCGCCGCCGATATCGACGATCATATTTCCAACAGGTTCCTGTACGGGGAGATCTACTCCAATGGCGGCCGCCATCGGTTCCTCAATCAAAAACACCTTGCGTGCACCAGCCGCTTCTACGGAATCTCTTACCGCCTGTTTTTCCACCGGGGTAATTCCAGAAGGAACAGCAACGACAACCCGCGGCCGCACCAATGTCCTGCGATTATCATGAGCCTTGCGGATAAAATGGTTGATCATTCTTTCCGTAAGTTCAAAATTGGCGATCACGCCATCCCTCATCGGACGAATCGCATTGATGGTATCGGGTGAGCGACCCAGCATTTGTCTGGCTTGTTCGCCGACGGCCTGCACTTCGTTGGTGCTAGTGTTCACCGCCACCACCGAGGGTTCGCGCAGAACAATTCCCTGACCGTCCACATACACCAGAGTATTCGCCGTCCCCAAATCAATCGCCAAATCATCGGCGAACAAACTCCATAAACGATTAAACACCTATCACCCCATGTGTGGATTTCAAAAAGATTACCGGACTATTCATTCCTCCGCGGCGCACACTTATACCAAAAAGGACGCTTGCGATGCAAGATAAATCCCGGCACGCAACCGTCATCCCGCCGCGGCAAAACCACACCGCCACGAAAAAGCAGACGCGCCGTCACCGTCATCGCGCCGCACAAGCTTCGTCGCACTCATCATAATGGCTTGCGATTCGTTTGCGCATTTTATAATATGAACGCCTTCTTTCAACCGGAACCAAGAGAAATATCTATGTTGAGCGCAATTCGAGAACAGGCGGATTCATGGTTGATCAAAACCATCCTGTGGATGATCATCATCGCTTTCGTGGGAACCATTTTCTATTCATGGGGAATGGGTGGCGCCACGGGCTTCAGCGGCGAGACCGTGGCAACTGTGGAAGGGGAAAAAATCTACCAGCGGGAATATGAACGCGTTTTCAATAATCTGGTGAATTCTTATCGGCAACGATTCAGGAACCAGTTCACGAACGAGATGATCAAAAAATTCAACTTGAAAACCCAGGCCATTGAAGCTCTGGTCCAAAAAAAATTGTTGCTGCTGGAAGCCGGGAAACAAAATTTGAAAATCAGCGACGCGGAACTGGTTTCCCATATCAGAAGTTTACCGGCATTCCAAAACGATGAAAAGTTCAGCAAGGAGTACTACGATCGCTACCTTCAGTCGCAACGAATTTCTCCCCGCGATTTTGAAGACGACCGACGGCAAGCTCTAACTTTAGACAAGTTGGAGAAACTGTTTCGCGCCGGTTCCAAAGTTTCACAAAGTGAAATCCGTGAAGTCTTCACCAACGAAGAAGAAAAAGCCAAACTAGACTACGTGCGGTTTAACAGCGACCACTTCCCAAGCGAAAAAAGTTTTACCGATCAGGAACTCAACGATTTTTTTCAAGCCAACAAAAAACAGTTTGAGATACCGTCGCAAGTCAAAGTTGAATATGTAAAATTAGCAGCCAAAAACTATCTCGCGCAAATCGAACCACGGGATGAAGATATCGAGGACTATTACCAAACCAAGGTCGCCGATTTTCGCGTTGAAAAAAGTTACCGCGCAAGTCATATACTCATCCATATAAAATCATCAGAAATTAAGGGGGATGCTTCTCCCGAAGAAAAACAGAAACAAGCCGAGGATAAAGCAAAAGTCCGCGCCGCAGAACTTCAGGAAAAAATTAAAGCGGGTGCTGACTTCGAGGAAATTGCAAAAAAACATTCCGATGACCCCGGCTCGGGAGCCAAGGGCGGCAGTCTGGGAAAGTTTCCCAAAGGAACCATGACCCCCGCCTTCGAGACCGCTCTCGACAAGTTGGAAGTCGATGAAATCAGCGAGCCCGTTTTAACTCCCTTCGGCTACCACATCATCAGATTGGAAGGCCGAGACGAAGCGCACATTAAACCACTGGACGCAGTCCGTGAAGAAGTCATTCAATCTTTGAAGGAGATCAAGGCGCGACAAAGGGTCAGAAGAACCGCGAAACATATTTATCAGGAAGCAGAGAAAGACGGCAACTTGAAATCAGCCGCCGAGAAGAATCAAGTTCAGATAATCGTCACCGATTTTTTCTCCAAAGAAAAGCGCGACCTTGCGGAAGTCGGCAACCAGCCACAATTCTACACCACAGCTTTCAGCATGGAAGAAAACAAAGTCAGCCAGCCGATACATACCCCCGAAGCGTCTTTCATCCTAAAAGTCACGGACAATAAACAAGCCTATATTCCAGAGTTGGAAGAAGTCAAAAAAACCGTCGCGACGGCGCTGACCGAACAGACCAACCACGAACATGCGTCGTTGAAGTTTAAGGAACTGGAACAAAAACTTTCGCAGGAAAAGGACTTGGAAAAAATTATTCAGGGACTGGACTTGAGCGTCCAGCATACTCCGTTCTTCAGCAGGGCGGACTCCATTCCAGGAATCGGGAACATCAAAGAAATTAAGGAAAAAACTTTCGTGATGAATGTGGGAGATACTTCCGCCGCGAAAGTGAAAAACCGTTTCTACCTGTTTAAGTTGGTGGAAAAAGAAGCGGCGGGGGAACCCGACGAAGAGCAGGTCCAAAAAATTATCCAACGACTCAAGCGGGAAAAAAGTACGCAAATGTTTCAAGAGTGGGTGGAAAACTTGAAGACCCGGGCAGAAATTGTGATCGACGAAAACTTGATATAAACTTCGGCTACATCGTCTTCTTATACAGCCGATGAATTGCCGTGATTTTATTTACCAACGATTCGATGTCTTCAGCAATAACCCGAATCATCTCCTCCTTGCGCATCCCACCTAAATCATAAATAACGTCCGGCACCGACCCGTAGTCCGCAAGCGCTTTCGCGGTTCCCCATTCCAGAGACGACCCCTCCCGCGCCCTTATATTCCCTGGCTCATCCGCCCTGTCGAAGGAAGCAATCTTGAACCGGAGGCGTCGGCATACACTCAGCAACTCGTCCGTATATTTGATGTTCATGACGGCGCGTTTTTGTGGGTCACGGCGCATGACCGTCAAAATAATATTGGCGACATGACGGGAACCGCCAAACTCAGGCTCGGCGCCGGTGAAAATGTCTTCCCCATTTTTGACGATGCGCCCAGGAATGGCGAGAACATCCCGATGACTTTTTGCGTTGCGTAGCGCCAGGCCGATGTTGGTTTGCACCTCGGGAATCAATCGCCCGATTCTTTCTTCGCGGAATATCTGAATCGCGCGTTTCATTTCCTTTATCGACTGCGCTTGCTCCCTTCCCCGATGGAGCGCGGACAATGGCTCAACGCTCGCCCTGCCGCGTCCTGAAATCACTTGCCCAAGAATTGCCGCGCCGATAAACTCCTTCGCCATTTTTACCGCCGGCAAAGTCCGCAAGCCTAAAGCCAAGCCGGCAGTAATCGCCGATGAAAAAACGCAGCCGGTTCCATGAGGGTTTAATTTCGACAGCCGGTCTGAACTCAAAATCTCCATCACCGTGTCGTCCAAAAATAAATCCTCAGGTTTTCCTCGCAAGTGTCCTCCCGTCAGCACCACCGCCTGCACTCCGGTTTTAAGGATGTTGCGGGCGGCGCGCTTCCTGTCCGCGGGCCGACGAATTTTTATTCCGGACAAAATTTCTGCTTCCTTGATATTTGGTGTCACGAGATGCGCTAACGGAAACAGGTTTTTCTTCATCGTCTCAACCCCGGATGGGGTAAGCAACTTTTTGCCGGAGGTGGAAAAAATAACGGGATCAACAACCAGTTTTTTAACTCGATAACGTTTAAGCAGAGCGGCGACTCGCGCGACAATTTGTTCGTTGCCTAACATACCCGTTTTCACCGTCGGGCGGTTATCATCTTCAAGAATTGATTTGAGTTGGCTTTCCACGACGTCGGCTGGCAAATCGTCCACCGCCTGGACTCCCGCGGTATTCTGGGATGTAATGGAGGTGATCACTGTTTTCCCGAACACACCGAGGGCGGAAAATGTTTTTAGGTCGGCTTGAATGCCGGCACCGCCACCGGAATCCGACCCGGCAATCGTTAAGGCTATAGCGGTTCTTTCAGACATAAATAAATTTCGTCAGAGTAAAAAACGGGAAAGGTTTAATGTAACAAGCCGTCTCAAAACTTGGCAATGACATTGTGGAAATTCTTCAGGCGACGGTGACGGATTTTGCGAGCGACCGGGGTTTGTCGATATCACACTTCAGGGAGGTGGCAGTGAAATATGCGAACAACTGGCCGGTGACCAAATGGATAAGGGGCGCCGTCAAGGGAGGCATGCTGGGCAGGATAAGTTCTTCGCTGTATAAATCCTGGTTTTTCCGCGGCGGAGTGAAATGGATTCCTAAAACAAAACCCGACCGGGCACGAATTTCTTCTATGCTATGTAGCGTGGCTTCATAAAGTACTTTGTCTTCAGGCGGCGGAACAAACACGATGGAAAAAACATCGTCGTCAATCATAGCCAGTGTTCCGTGTTTTAAAAATCCGCTGGACATTCCTTCCGCGTGAATATAAGCGACCTCTTTCATTTTCAAAGCTGTCTCCAACGCAATGGGATAATAAACTCCCCGCCCTAAATAAAGCCAGTTGCGGTTCCCGGAATACCTGCTGGCGAGACGATGAATGAAGCCGGAGCGCTCGTTCAAAATTCCCTGGATGATCGCGGGAAGATCGCGCAACGCCCGCAGATGTAAGTTATAAGTTTTGCGCGTGATTATCTTTTTCTTCAAGGCGAATTTCATCGCCAACAAAGTGAGTATCACCATTTGCGATAACGCCGTCTTGGTACTAATCACGCAGATTTCTGGTCCCGATCTTTGGAGAACCACTTTGTCAACCAACCGAGCGATGGAAGAGCCCATGACGTTGACGATCGCCACTGTCCGGGCGCCCCTGGACTTCACATGCTTCAACGCCGACAAAGTATCAAAAGTCTCACCGGATTGTGAGATGGCAAAAACCAGGGACTGTTTCTTCACATTCGCCAACACCATGAACTCGTCGGAACTGATTGACGGAAAAAATTCTTGCGCCAACCGTGAAAAAATATATTTGGCATATTTCGCGACATAGAAACTGGTCCCCACGCCGAGAAAATAAGTGTTCCGGGATTTTGCGAACCAATCAACAATCTCATCGAGTTCTGATGTTTCCATGTCCAACGCATTGGAAATTGTTTGCGGTTGCTCGTAAATTTCCTTGAGCATGTAATGAGGATAGCCCTCTTTTTTGGAAGTCTCGCTGTCCCACTCAATTTTGGTTATGGGTTTCGTAACTTCCTCCTTACTCAAAATATTTTTCACGACATAAGTGTCGCGGGACAAAATGGCGTATTCTCCGTCGTCCAGAATCACGGCGTTTTTGGTGTGGTCGATGAAGGCGTTGAAATCGGAACCAACGAATTTAATCTCGTCGCCAATTCCCAGCATCAGGGGTGATTCTCTTTTGGCGCAGAAAATCTGTTCGGGAAGGTGGGAGGAAATAAACGCCAACGCAAAGGTTCCTTCAATGAGGCTCAGCATTTTCACAAAAGCTTGCTCAACATTCTGGCTACGCTTAAAAAATTTTTCCAGAAGGTGCGCGAGAATTTCGGTATCGGTTTCGGAAAAAAACTTGAAACCTTCCTTTTGCAACTGGTCTTTCAAGGGACGGTAATTGGAAATAATCCCATTGTGTACCAACGCAAAATTTCCGTCGCGGGAAGTGAAAGGGTGTGTATTATTCTGCGTTACTTTTCCGTGCGTCGCCCAACGGGTATGGGCGATTCCTATCTTGCTTTTCAGTTGGAGGATATTGTGTTTGCGATAAAACTCTTCCACACCGCCGACATCTTTTTTGATGATGAGGCGGGTTTTGTTCATCAAGGCAACGCCGCAGGAATCATAGCCTCTGTATTCCAGATTTCTGACTCCTTCGAAAAGAAGATTGGATATGCTTTTTAATCCGACGACGCCGCTGATTCCGCACATATTCGTTTCGACCTGTTATTTTTGTGTTACGGAGTAGCACGCGGGGAAAGTTTTTCCCGGCGCGATGACTATGCCAGGCTGAAGTGTGTTGCCGGCTCCGACAACAACTCCGTCACCAAGAAAAGCCCCGAGTTTTTTCATCCCCGTGGCGATGGGTCGCTTCCCATTTTTCACGGAAATTGGTTCCCGGTCCATCGCCCGGTTCACGGTCATGCACCCTGCCCCCACGTCCACGTTCTCGCCCAACACGCTGTCGCCGACAAAAGAAAGCCGACCGATTTGGGAGTTGTCCATCACCACGCAGTTTTTTAATTCCACGCCGCTCCCCACCGAACAGTTTTTTCCAACCGAGGTGTAACTCCTGATAAGAGAATTGTTGCCGATATAACTCCCCTCCCCGATGCAACACGGTCCCTCCAACACTGCGCCGGCTTTGATAGTCGCCCCCGCGGCGATGCGCACAATTCCTTGCAAGGTTACATTCGCTTCCAGCGTTGCGGTTTGGGTGATGGAAGATTCCTGCCACGAGTCCATGACCATTTTGTTCACGGTTAAAATTTCCCAAGGATAAACTACATCCAGCCACTCGTTTTCCCACATGGAAGCACGCAGTCCATCTCCCGCCACCACTTTCTTCAACGCCTTCTCCATTGAGTTTCCCGAAGATTCCAGTAGTTCGAAAAAAGAGGCGGGCAATATAAACACGCCCGACAGGACATAATTTCCGAGATTATTTCTTTTTGGTTTTTCGATGATTTTCGTGATTTCCATCCGCGCATTGAGGAAAACATTCCCAAACATCTGGTTGGACGGCGGCAGACAAATCGAGGCAACTGGACATTTGAAGGCATGAAAAGATTGCTGAACTTTGCTGAAAATATTTTCCGCGGTCAGGGTGTCGCCATACAAAAGCAGAAAATACTCGCCGGGGGATATTTTATTTTTAGCCTGCAACACCGCGTGCCCGATGCCCAGTTTGCGTTTCTGCTCCACGTAGTGCAGGTTCAATCCGTCGTGGTCTTGTTGCTGGAGCCGTTCGATTAACTTTTCCTTCTTATGTCCGACCACCATGAAAATGTCATTGATGCCGGCACTTTTCAGCAAGCCAAAAGTATTGTCCAACATCGTCCGCCCCGCAACTCCAACCATGGAGACGTGCCGAGTTTCCGAGAAAGGACTGAGGTGGACACCCTCATCTGCGGCAAGGATTATGGCTTTCATCTAAGAAAATCCCGGCCAGGATAAGGTTGGCGGAGGGCGGCTCATGGCGACCATTTATTTTTTCGAGATACCTTTGATTTTATATTCGACGATTTTTTTTCGTAACGTGTTGCGGTTGATTCCTAGAATATTCGCGGCTTTGGTCTGGTTGCCGCCGGTTTCCTTCAAAACAATTTCAACCAGCGGTTTTTCGATGCCCCCGATAATCAACTCGTGCAGATGCCCGTTGTTGGTTTTGTCCATCGCGCCGACATATTGCCGGATGGATTTGTCCAGCCATTTTTCCAAAAAAGTGGTGACTTGTTTTTTGGTTTTTTGCATAAACGACGGATTCATCAACACCATGGGTTTGACAACTGCGACACCATCCCCAAGGTCGTAAGTGGCTAGGATGCGGCGATAATAGCAGACTCATCCCACGCGGTCAAGTTCGGACTTCGCGGCGTTTTAAGCCGCGCAATTACAAGTTGATTCCACTCCGCCGCATGGTCTAGGATGAAGCGGAAGTTGTCCAAAAACTTTTTGACGCGTTCCATAATCTATGAAAGTCGCCTGCATTACATTGGGATGCCGAACCAATCAGCACGACACCGCGGAGATGCAAACCTTGCTTGAGCGAGAAGGTTTTTCCATCGTCGGCAGTAGAGAAAAAGCCGCCGCCTATGTCATCAACACCTGCACGGTGACCCAGCGTAGCGACACCAACTCCCGTCTCGCGGTTAAAAAATCTCTGGCGCTCAACCCCGATGCTCTAGTCGTGTTCACCGGATGTTACGCGCAACTTAATCCAGATGAAGCCTCGCAAATCGATGGCCTCGACATCGTCTTGGGCAATGCTGACAAGTTGAAAGTCGCCGACATCATAAGGAAAAAACTGGCAAGCCGCGACCGTCCGTGGAGGAAAAGTGCCGCCGTCGAGGTCGTCATGTCCGACATACATAAAGACCGTCTGTTCCGAACTATCCCGGTACGAAATTTTCAGGGCATGACCAAAGCCTTCATCAAAGTTCAAACCGGTTGCGATGAAAAATGTTCCTTTTGCACCGTCGTCAAAGCGCGCGGTAAATCGCTCAGCGACACACGAGAAAATATTATCCGCAACATCAAACAAGCCGTCGCTTCTGGATTTAAGGAGATCACCCTCACGGGCATCAACATGGGGACATGGGGAATGGAACGCAACGAAACTTTTTCATCCCTAGTTCGCGACATCGTTGAACTTCCGGGAGATTTCCGCGTTCGGTTGAGTTCGATCAATCCAATGGAAATTGATAGCGACCTGATACAACTCATTGCGGAAACCGAAAAACTTTGTTCGCATCTTCATATTCCTTTGCAAAGCGGCGACGATGCAATCCTAAAAGCCATGCGCAGAAATTATAACCGCCGCCAATATTTTGAAGTTGTTCAACGCGCCGTCACCGCCATTCCCAGGCTGGGACTCGGCGCCGACGTTATCGTTGGCTTTCCCGGCGAAACCGAAGAAAAATTTGCAAACACCCGCGCGCTGATAGAACAGTTACCGTTCTCCTATCTGCATGTGTTTTCGTACTCACCGCGGCGGGGAACCGAGGCGCACCAAATTAAAGACGATGTCCCCGGGAACATAAAGAAACAAAGAAACCAAAACCTAACGCAACTGGCTAATCAGAAATCCATTAAGTTTCGCGAAAGTTTTTTGAAGCAGCAAGAAACCGCGCTGTTAGAAAATCAACGGGACGCGAAGTCGGGATGGCTCAAGGGTCATACCGGCAACTATATTCCGGTCATCGTGGAAGGTTGCGATTCATTGAAAAACAGCATGGTCGCCGTCACCTTGCAAAAAGTTTGCGGGCATCAGGTTGCGGCGGGATGTATCTCGCAATCGCCTGCCCACTTTGTCCGCGGTGATTCGTCGTGAGCGACATTCAAATTATCTGCCAAAATAAAAAGGCGCGGCATAACTATTCCATCTCGGACACTCTGGAGGCGGGACTCGTGTTGAAGGGGACGGAAGTTAAATCCCTGCGCGACGGCAAAGCCAACTTGGTCGACAGTTACGCCACCATCGATGGAGAAGAAGCGTGGCTGAACCATTTTCATATCGACCCTTACGCTCCGGCCACGCAGTTCAACCATCACCCCATGCGCAAGCGCAAACTGCTTTTGCATAAAAAAGAAATCAACAAACTCATCGGCAAAACTCGAGAAAAAGGCTGCACTTTAGTTCCGCTGAAAGTTTTTTTTAGGAACGGGAAGGCGAAAGTTGATCTCGGCGTCGCCAAAGCAAAAAAACTTTACGACAAACGCGCCGCGCTCAAGAAACACGAATCCGAACGCGAAATCGACCGCGCCATGAAATCCCGCAACCGCTAAACAGGAGACGCACGCGATGGAAATGGACGAAGTCATCGGAAAAATACTGCACGGTTATCGACCGGCGTGTGTAGTCATGACTGCTAACGAGTTAAAATTATTCGACCAGATTAAACAGCCAGCCACGGCAAAGCAAATCGCGGAAACCTTGAACTTGCACCGCGAAGCCACCGAGCGCCTGCTCAACTCACTCGTCGCGATGGAAATCATCACCAAGAAAAACCAAACCTACCACTTGCCAGAATCCGCGCACGACTATCTTACATCAGGCGGGAGCCGCTCTCTTCAGCAGTGGATTCAACTCGCCGCCGAGTTCTATCCGGTTTGGGGACAACTTTCCCCCTTCATAAAATCCGGCGTGCTCATCAAAAGTGTTATGGAAATGCTCGGCAGCGACCCGCACAAAATGAAGACGTTCACCAACGCCATGCACGACAAAGCACGCAAAGCCACTTGGCTAATCGCCCGCGAAATTCCTATCGGAGAAGCAAAGACCATGCTGGATGTTGGCGGCGGGCCGGGGACCTACGCGCTGGAGTGGTGCAAACTGCACCGCCATCTGAAAGCCACCGTGTTCGACATCGCGTCGGTTTTGAGCGTCGCGAAAAATTACATCGAGGCATACGGATTGCAAGGTCAAGTTGATACCCGGCCGGGCGATTTTCATACCGATGATTTGGGCGACAGCCGATACGACCTCGTCCTGATGGCAAACATCCTACACATGTATGACGCGGAAATGGGCAGGGCGTTGGTCAGCAAAGCGGCGAAAGCCGTGAAGCCGGGCGGGCGAATTATCGTCCACGGTTTCTGCACCGACGAAAACCAAACCAGCCCCTTCGAGGACACGCTGTTCAATCTCAACATCGCCATGCTGAGCGAAGGCGGGCGGGCGCATCCCATCAAAGAAAAAATCAATTGGCTTGAAGGCGCCGGGATTTCCGACATCCGCCACTTCCGCATCGAAGCCGTCCCCACCGGAGTCATAACAGGTCGGCGTCACCACTAACCGCGGCGGCGTGACGGTGACGGCGTAACGGCGCAATGATGCGGGAACGGTGGCGGTGGCGATTAGTCGCCGCTTTATTTTTTTTCGCTAGTGGTTGAGGCGGGAAAAATTTTTCAGCACGGTGAGACCCTGACGCTGACTTTTCTCTGGATGAAACTGGAAGGCGTGGATATTTTCCCGATGGATTCCAGAGGCGAAATCAATTCCATAACGGGTGGTGGTGGCGACGATTGCCGGGTCGTCGGGGACGATGTAATAGGAATGTACAAAATAAAAATAGGACTCGTCGGCCACCGCATCAAACAACGAGTTGCGTGAAGTCGCGCGCACGCGGTTCCATCCCATGTGCGGAATTTTTAACGGCTCCCCGGAGTCGGACTTGGCGCGAACCTCTTTGAATCCCACCACCTTGCCGGGGAGGATGCCCAGTCCATCGACGCGACCAAACTCTTCGGCTTGACTAAACAAAAGTTGCAGTCCGAGACAAATGCCAAGAAAGGGCTTGCCGCTTTTTACCGACTGACGCACCGTGTCGATGAGATTCAGTTTCTCCAGATTCGCCATGCATTCTTTGAAAGCGCCAACGCCGGGGAGCACCACGGATTTTGCCGACAGGATTTTCTGCGCGTCGCTGGTAACCGTCGCCGCGGCGCCGACGGCCTCAAAACCTTTTTGCACGGAGCGGAGGTTGCCCATCCCGTAATCGATGATGGCGATCAACTAAAGAACTCCTTTGGTGGAAGGAACTTCTTTGCGACGCGGGTCCAGTGTGCAGGCGGAATCTAAAGCGCGGGCGAAAGATTTGAACAGCGCTTCCGTGATGTGGTGAAGATTATTCCAGTACGGCGAATTGAAGTGCAGGGTCATTTTGCTGTTGGCGGAAAAGGCTTGGAAAAATTCCGGCACCAATTCGACATCGAACTCGCCAAGTTTGGCTTTGGGAAGTTTTAGATTGAACACGAAAAACGCGCGACCGCTGATGTCGACGACGCACTGCGCCAAGGCTTCGTTCAAGGGCGCGCTGGCTTCTGCAAATCGGCGGATACCTTTTTTATCTCCTAACGCTTTATGAAACGCTTGCCCCACGGCTATGCCGACGTCTTCCACCGTGTGATGAGAGTCGATGCGAGTATCGCCTTCGGCTTTGACCGTCAAGTCAAAATAACCGTGCCGTGCTAACTGCGACAACATGTGGTCCAAAAATGGGACGGGGGTCTGAATGTTCTGAACGCCGGTGCCGTCCAAATTCAAATGGACTTCAATTTTGGTCTCGGTGGTGGAGCGCTTGACTTCGGCAGTTCTAGCCATTCAAAGGTTGCCTCATTTTGATTTCCGCCTTGTTGCCATTTCCGGAAGGGGATGACTTTTTACCGCGGACGAAACGGGACTTTTTTTCATCGCCCGTCAGCGATTTTTTTTCGTTATCGGAAACTGTTTTTTCCGCCGCAGTTTCCGCCAACGTTTTATAAAACTTCGCGATGGTTTCAAACATGCCGTCCGGGTCCAACTTAAGTTTTTTGCGTTGCGCGTCGGCGGCCCCGTGCTCCAAAATAATATCGCCGACGCCAATACATTTTACCGGCACATTCGTCACCTGCTCTTCTTGCAAGGCTTCCAGAACCGCGGACCCGAATCCGCCTTTGAGGGAATGCTCCTCCGTGGTAATCAGGCACCGTGCTCGCTGGGCGTACTTGGTGATCAATTCTTTGTCCACCGGTTTCGCAAACCGCGCATTGATAACGGCGACGCTGACGTCGTCTTTCTCAAACTTGTCCGCCACTTGCCGCGCCCAATCGACCGTGTGCCCGTACGCGAAAATGGCAATCTCCGACCCGTCGCGAATCACTTCGCCTTTGCCGATTTCAATCGCCGTTATTTTAGAGTCGAGCGACACGCCCAGCCCGGAACCTCTGGGATAGCGCAGGGCGGCGGGGCCTTGATGATAAATCGCCGTCTTCAACATGCGCCGTAATTCGTTTTCATCTTTGGGAGCCATCACCACCATGTTCGGCAAAGTGCGGAGAAACGCGATGTCGTACAAACCTTGATGCGTCGCGCCGTCTTCGCCGACTATCCCCGCCCGGTCCATGGCGAACGTCACCGACAAGTTCATCAGACAGATGTCGTGAACAACTTGGTCATACGCCCTTTGCAAAAAGGTGGAGTAGATGGCCGCAACCGGGCGGAAGCCTTCTATCGAGAGCGCGCCCGCGAAGGCGACGCCATGTTGTTCCGCCATGCCGACATCAAAGGTGCGGTCGGGAAACTCTTTTGCAAATTTATTGATTCCCGTTCCGTCGGGCATCGCCGCGGTGATACCGACGATCTTGTCGTCGTCCTTCGCCAGTTCAATCAAGGCGTCGGCGAACACGTTGGTGTAGGTCGGGTTGGCTTTCTTCTTGTGAAATATTCCCGTGGAAATATCAAAAGGCTTGGCGCCGTGCCAGACGTCTGCCTTCTCTTCCGCTTGCTCGTAACCTTTTCCCTTGCGGGTGATGACGTGCATCAACGTTGGGCCTTTAAGACTTTTCGCGGCGACGAACGTTTCGATTAACGCCGCAACGTCGTGGCCGTCTATCGGTCCCACATAACGAAAGCCCAGGTCTTCGAACAAACGCCCGGGGATGAATATTCCTTTTATCGCTTCGTCCAACTTGTGCGCGTACCGCGAAATTTCTTTGCCGATACCGGGAACCGCTAACAAAAGTTGGTCGACCTCCCGCTTGATTTTCAGCATCACTTGCCCGGTCATAATTTTGCTGAGGTGCGCGGACATTCCGCCGATGTTCGCGGAGATGGACATTTCGTTGTCGTTGAGCACGACGATCATATCGTTCTGAATATGCCCGGTGTGATTGAGTCCTTCGAAAGCCATTCCCGCGGTCAGCGAACCATCGCCGATGACCGCGACCACATCGTTGTCTTCATTCTTTAGATCCCGCGCTTTGGCAAAAGCCAACGCGGCGGAAATGGAAGTGCCGCCGTGACCGCAGTTCCAGTGGTCGTGCTCGCTCTCTTCCCGCTTGGTGAAACCGCATAACCCGCCTTGCTGGCGAAGCGTGTTAAATCGGTCGCGCCGTCCCGTCAACAATTTGTGGACGTAAGATTGGTGGCCGACATCCCAAACAAATTTATCTTTCGGACTGTCGAAGACATAATGCATCGCCAAGGTCAATTCCACCACGCCGAGGTTGGAGGACAGATGCCCGCCGGTTTCGGAAATGGTTGCCAGAAGAGTGTCGCGGATTTCTTGAGCGAGGAGCGGCAAGTCTTTCGCTGAAAGTTTTTTCAAATCGCGAGGACTGTCTATGCGATTTAATAGATTGCTCATGTCGGACGGTTCCTAATTAAAATGTTCGCCGTGGCAAAATGTTCGTCGCGCTAAAATGTTCGTCGCACAAAGAACCGGGCAATGTCGCGGAGAGGGTCTGCCCGACCGTCAAATTCTTGCAGACACGCCACGCTTTCTTCGACCAGACTTTCGGCTTTGCGGCGCGACTCTTCCAATCCGTAAAGGGACGGGTAGGTCGCCTTATCTTTGGTCAAGTCGCCGCCCATGTCCTTCCCTATTTTTTTTTCATTGCCCGTGATGTCGAGGATGTCATCAACAATTTGAAAGGCGAGCCCAACGTGAGCGCCGAACCGGGACAATGCACTCAACTGGCGGGGAGTAGCCTGACTAAGGATGCCGCCGCAACGGATGCAGGCTTGAATCAGAAACCCCGTTTTGTGAACGTGAATATACTCCAGAGTTTCCGCGTCGATCGGTTTGCCTTCCGATTCCAGGTCAACCACCTGACCGCCAATCATTCCTGCGGACCCCAGCGCCGTCGCCATTTCGTGGGCGGCGTCAAGAAGGCGCGCGGGCGGGACGGGCTTCATCCCCGCGGACTGCGTCATCAGGATGAAAGCCTGAGTCAGCAAAGCATCCCCCGTCAAAATGGCAACTGCTTCGCCGAAAACTTTATGGTTCGCGGGTTTCCCTCGCCGCAGGTCGTCGTTATCTAAGGCCGGGAGGTCATCGTGAATCAAGGTGTATGTGTGAATCAACTCGGCGGCCACCGCAAACGGCAACACCGCTTTTCGGTCTCCCCCCACTGCCTCCGCCGCCGCGATGACCAAGACGGGACGCAACCTTTTCCCCCCTGCGCGGAGACTATAATGCATCGCTTTGTGGATGACATCGGGGTAGGCATCCTGTTGCGGCAAGAGACTCAGCACCGCCGCGTCGATTATTTTTTTACCTTCAGAAAGGTACCGAGATGCGGACAACCTGTTCGACAAAATCAATCAACAATCGTTATTGAAAATATAATTTGCGCGCCACCGTTCGGAAATTTTAGCACATATCCTTCCACCGTCAACTTTATTGTGCGCCTTCCCTCATCCCAGAAATCGTTAACTTATAATTCGCTGACGGAAAAATTTTACTCGGCATTTACACGAAGTTGGCAAGCGCTTGTGTTTTACAAAATGTTGATTTACTATGAACGCCCCGCGCGGGAAAACTTTTCGCCCCTCTTCTCATAGGATCAAACAATGCACAGTCTAACAGTTGCCTGGGTCGGTTATGCGTCGCTGATCTGTTTTTGCCTCGCCTACATCTTGGTCATCTTTGAAGAGAATATCCACATGCGAAAATCCAAACCGGTCGTTTTGATCGGTTGTTTTATGTGGGCACTCATCGGCATTTATGAAGTCCAACACGGCGGCGGGAATGCGCGCGGCTACGTCAAAGAATTGGTCGTCGAAATCAGCGAACTGTTTTTCTTCCTCCTCGTCGCGATGACCTACATCAACACTCTCGACGAAAGAAACGTCTTCAAAGTGTTGCGGGCATGGTTGCTCAAAAAAGGGCTGGGATTTAGAAAATTATTTTGGGCGACGGGAGCCATCACGTTTCTGCTTTCACCTCTCGCTGACAACCTCACCAGCGCCTTGTTGATGTCCACCGTAGCCCTCGCAGTCAGCAACGGCAACGGACGTTTCATCGTCCCCGCGTTCGTCAACATCATCGTCGCCGCCAACGCCGGCGGAGTATGGAGTCCCTTCGGCGACATCACCACCTTGATGATCTGGACTGCCGGGAAAGTTCAGACCGTGGAGTTTTCCTACCTGCTGCTACCTTCCATCGTCAACTGGATCATTCCGGCGACCATCATGTATTTCTTCGTTCCCGACGAATACCCCGAAATGGGAGAAGACAAAGTGGCATTCAAACCCGGCGCCAAGGTCATCATCGGACTCGGCGTTTTTACAGTCGCCACCGCAGTATCTTTTCATCAATTCCTTCACCTTCCCCCGTTCATGGGAATGATGTTCGGACTCGGATTGTTGATGATGGAAGGATATTATCTAAAACGTTGGGGCGAACAAAAATACTACGAAGAAAAAGGAGTGCCCGGCGAACGCAGCAACCATCAGCGATTTGACATTTTCTCCAAAGTAGAACGAGTGGAGTTCGACACCCTGCTTTTTTTCTTCGGCGTACTCACCGCCGTCGGCGCACTACAATACATCGGCTACCTCGCGCTAGTCAGCGAAAACATGTACGGAACCCTCGGCCCCACAATCTCCAACATAATCGTCGGCGTCCTTTCCGCCATCGTCGACAACATCCCCGTTATGTACGCGGTGATCAAGATGAACCCAGCGATGGGACTCGACCAATGGTTGCTAATCACCCTGACCGCCGGGGTAGGAGGCAGTCTGCTTTCCGTAGGTTCCGCGGCGGGCGTCGCGGTGATGGGAGTTGACCGGGAACATTATTCGTTCATGCCCCATTTGAAATGGGCGCCCGTCATCGCGCTAGGTTACGCGGCGAGCATCGGTTGCTGGTACCTCGTAACACCGCACTAAATTTTTTTCAGGCAGGACAAAACATTTCGACCGCAACAAAACTTTTCGTCACCGCAAAACTTTTCGCAACGACGGTGGTGACGACGGTGACGCGGCGGCGCGATGACGGCGGTGACGATTAAAGACCCGTCCCTTTTCCTAAAACCACTCGCCCTACAGTGAACACATGAACTTCCCCGACACCTTCCTTCTTCAAAACTTTGGTCGCCTCATTAACCGTTGCCCCGGTCGTGAACACATCGTCCACCAGCAAAATATTTTTCCCCGCAACCAATTCGGGACGACTGACCTCAAACGCTCCTTTAACATTACGCGCTCTTTCCTTGCGGGTTATGTTCACCTGCGGCCGCGTCGCTTTGACCCGCTTCAACAATCCCCCTTCAAGCGGAAGTTTCAAAATCCGCGCGGCTTGTCGGGCGATGAGGAAAGCCTGATCAAATCCCCGCTCCTTCATCCTGTTAAAATGCAGCGGCACCGGCGAGACGGTGAACCCTTGGCAAAAGTCGGGGTGCTCCGAAAAATATTTTTCCAGCAAAAAGTTTATTTCTGAAAGCACTCCCATCTGCTTGCGGTATTTGAACGCGTGAATCATCGTCCGCAAAACCGTGTCGAAAAATCCCAGAGACCGGGCGCGGTCAAATCGAAAAGAGTTTTGCCTGCAATCCCCGCACAAAAATTCCTCGTGCGGATAATCATAAGACAAGTCCGCAGGCACCCCGCACTGAAAACAATACGGTTGTCGGATAAACCCGATGTCCTCTCGACAAGGAGCGCAGAGGCAACGGTCCGCCGCCGTGATTTTTCCGTCACAGGAAATACAGTTTTGCGGAAATACAAAGTCCAGTATTTTTCTGAATCCCCGCGAAACTTTATCGGCAAGTTTTCCTTTTGATGGCGAAACCTGTGGGAACATAATTCCTCGCTGTCAACATAACGCCGACGACCGTCGTTATATTTTTTTAAAATTTTTTATGCTACAGTCCCCGCTCCATTTACTCCCACGAAAACCGATGAACCAAAACATCATCCAACTTACGGAAGAGCATGTCGCCGGAACTTACGACCGTTATCCGATTGTCGTCACAAGGGGAAGAGGTTGCAAGGTCTGGGACAAGTCGGGGAAGCCGTATGTTGATTTTGTCAGCGGCCTTGCCGTTAACAACCTCGGGCATTGCCATCCATCGGTCGTGGCGGCCATAAAAAAACAGGCGGAAAAACTAATCCACGTTTCCAATTTATACCATATTGAATCACAATCTCGGTTAGCGGAAAAACTGACGTCCTTGAGTTTTGCCGACAAAATATTTTTCTGCAACAGCGGGACGGAAGCCATTGAGTCAGCGATTAAACTCACCCGCAAATATTTTTTCGACCGCGGGCAATCTGAGAAAACCGACATCATCACCATGTGCAACTCGTTTCACGGTCGCACCCTCGGCGCGCTTTCGGCAACGGCACAAAAAAAGTTTCACGTTGGATTCGAGCCGCTACTTCCACGCTTCAAATATATTCCCTTCGATGATTTGCAAGCAGCGCGGAAAGCAATAACCCGGAAGACCTGCGCGGTGCTGGTGGAGCCGATTCAAGGGGAAGGAGGGGTGAACATCGCCGCACCGTCCTACATCCGCGGACTAAAAAAACTCTGCCAGAAAAATGGCGCGCTCCTGATTTTCGATGAAGTGCAATCGGGCTTTGGTCGCACGGGAAAACTTTTCGCCTACGAACTCTATGATACGAAGCCAGACATTATGACCATGGCGAAAGCCTTGGGGGGAGGCATCGCGATAGGAGCCATGGCCGGCACGAACCAGGTCATGAAATCTTTTGTTGCGGGAACTCACGCCGCGACCTTTGGCGGCAATCCCCTTGCCTGCTCCGCCGCTTTGGCTACTCTGAAAGTGATTACCGGGAAAAATTTTTTACGCAAAGTCAACGCAACCGGAATCTATTTTTTGAAACGGCTGAAAGAAATTGCCCGGGAAAATCCCGTCGTCAAAGAAGTTCGCGGCGCGGGAATGTTCCTCGCTTTGGAACTAAACCAGCCGGGGCACGAAATAGTTATCGACTGCATGAACCGCGGGTTTTTGATCAACTGCATCCAGCGGAACGTGTTGCGATTTATTCCGCCGCTCATCATTTCCCGAAAAGACATTGACGGTTTGGTTTCCGTGCTGTCCGACAGTCTCGCTAAACTGAACGATAACTAGCAACCTTTTGAGTTTTAACAAGACACCGAAAATGAAACGAGATCTTTTAACTGTCAACGACTTTAGCCGCGAAGAAATTCATGCCCTGTTCGAAAGGTCTGCGACATTGAAAGAAGAACGCCGCAAAGGAATCCAGCATCTACCCTTAAAAGGTAAGACGCTGGGGATGATTTTCAACAAACATTCAACGAGAACGCGCATATCATTTGAAGCGGGCATGTTTGAACTCGGCGGTCATGCGCTGTTTTTAACCGGCGACCAATTGCAACTGAACCGCGGCGAAACCATCAAGGATTCAGCGCGCGTACTTTCCCGATACTTGCACGGGATTTTGATCAGGACCTACGATCACGACGAAGTCATCGCCCTCGCCGAACACGCGACGATACCTGTGATCAACGGGCTCACCGACCGCAATCATCCTCTGCAAATTCTTGCCGACATTTTTACTATCAAGGAAAAACTCGGTCGTATCGAAGGCGTGAAAGTGGCGTACGTAGGGGACGGAAACAATGTCGCGTACTCGTGGATGATGGGCGCGTCGTTAATGGGAATGCATCTGGTGATCGCCTGCCCCGAAAGTTGCCGTCCCGCCGCCGATTCAAACTTGGATAAAAATGCAAAAGTGGAAATTGTTGACGACCCGTTCGACGCCGTCAAAAAAGCGGACATCATTTACACCGACGTCTGGATAAGTATGGGGGATGAAAAAGATGCGGCGATTAAAAAAAAGCATCTCCTTCCTTATCAGATAAATCAGAAACTCGTCGACGCCGCGAAAAAAGATGTCATGGTCATGCACTGCCTTCCCGCGCACCGTGAAATGGAAATCACCGCGGAGGTTCTGGATAGCAAGCGTTCGATTGTTTTCGACCAAGCGGAGAATCGGCTTCACGTTCAAAAAGCTATACTGGAAAAACTGTTGTCGCCGTCGCGACCATGACGGGGTCTGCTCCCCGGAAACACTCTCATCCGTTGCAATCTTTCATGCTCATTGTTCATTGAAGAACGCGATTCATTTCGAAATTGTCAAAACGCATCGCCACTCTTCCGCCCGCTTAGGAATTTTGACCACACCCCGCGGGCGGATAGACACCCCCTGCTTCATGCCCGTGGGAACGCAGGCAACCGTGAAAGCGTTGACTCCGGAAGACCTAAAATCTTTCGGCGTGCAGATCATCCTCGGCAACACTTACCATCTCTATCTCCGCCCCGGCCACGACTTGATTTGTTCCTTAGGCGGTCTCCACAAATTTATGAACTGGTCCCGTCCCATCCTCACCGACAGCGGCGGCTATCAAGTTTTCAGTCTCAAAAAGTTTGCCAAAGTTACGGAAGAAGGCGTCACCTTTCAATCCCACATCGACGGCTCATCCCATTTCATTTCCCCAGAGCGTTCCATGGAAATCCAGCAGGCGTTGGGCGCGGACATCATCATGGCTTTCGACGAACCCACTCCGCATCCTTCCGATCCGCGCCAAACAGAAACATCCTTGCGACTGACCACGCTTTGGGCGCGGCGTTGCAAGGAAGCGTTGCGTTCCGACACGCAGGCTTTGTTCGGAATTGTCCAAGGCGGGATGCATCTCGACCTTCGCAAAAAAAGCGCGGAGCAAATTACGGGAATCGATTTCCCCGGTTACGCAATCGGAGGGTTAAGCGTGGGCGAGGAAAAAAGTTTGATGTATGACATCACCGGATACACCGCGAACATTTTGCCGACGAGCAAGCCTCGCTACCTGATGGGAGTGGGAACTCCCGAAGACCTTTTGCAATGCAGTGCCATGGGAGTTGACATGTTCGATTGCGTCATGCCCACCCGCAACGCCAGAAACGGAACCCTGTTTGTAAAGGGCGGAAAAATTAATATCAAAAATTCGCGATACCAATCCGACCCCGACCCCATCGCCCCCGACTGTTCCTGTTACACCTGCAAGAATTTTTCCAAAGCCTATCTCAGGCACCTAATCATGGCGGACGAAATCCTTGCCATGCGTCTTCTCACCTTGCACAACTCCACCTTCTATCAACAGTGGATGGTGGGCATCAGGAAATCCATCGCAGACGACATCCCCTTCAACATGGATTAGCGCGACCGCGGCTAGTGCGCGTCATCTATGATTCCGAGAATCTTGAATGCGTGGATGTCGTAACCGGAACGCTCGGGCAAAGAAGATTGCACGATGGCCTTAAACAGTTCCAACTTTTCAGAATCCAACCAGTTGAGAAGGTGTTCAAAAATGTTCTCCGGAAAATAAATCGTCAGGTTGACTTTCGCCCGCTGATACACAAACTGACTGCCCGACCGCATGGGATTTGTCCGCAGAGGTTTGTACTCCACATGGCCCTCCAACATGAGGTCCGCTATCTCCTTCCACTCTCCCCCGACTTTGTTCAGGTTCTCGCGGATGAGAGATAAAAGTCTTCCTTGTTCAGGCAACTCATAGGTATAACTGGGCATAAAAATTTTTTACTTGATAAGAAAATATCGTTTTCATCTATTCGATGTTGCCCGCGCCTTCAAAGCTAGAAACAGCGGGATTTCTTTTCGCGCCCTGTTTTCCGCCTTGGCGCGTTTGCCCGGCAGGCTGTTTTTGTTCGACACCCACTCCTCCATCGCATCTATGCAAAATCCCGCCTGCACCAACGCCGCAACATAAGTTTGCAACGAACGGTGAAACGTAAGCGTGAACGATTTTGAATCTGCAAACGGCGGGGTCAAAATCGGAATGGTGGTCTCGGTCATGTAGTGATCCATCCGCCGATACTCAATTTTTTTTTCGTCATCCCATCCCCAGTGAGATTGGCGGGGAATTCGGAAACACGGATGCGTCATCACCACCACAAAATATTTTCCCGTCTTCAACCATCGGCGCGCGCTTGTAAAAACTCGGTCGATTTTTTCGATGTTTTGTATCGCCATCAAACAGGCGATACCATCGAAGCGGCCGGCGGCAAAATTTTCGGCGTCGCCAGCATCTCCGACATGATAGCGAATGGAAGGGCCCGACCGCGACCGCGCGTGTTGCACCAGTTCCGACGAGGAGTCTAGCCCTTCAACATGGACGCCCTTTTTCGCGCAGTAGCGGGAGAGCACGCCCTGACCGCAAGCCAAATCCAGGACGCGGTCTTTCTTCTTCACTTGCAACAATCGGAACGCGCCGGGCATGATGATGTCTTTTTGGAAATCTGTACCTTGGCCGCCGACCAGTGAGTCATACCAACGGGAAGCTTGATCCCAAAGAGTCGCGCCCTTCTTTCCTGAAAACTTTGGAGTGCTCCCGGGTTTTCTATTCCCGCTCCGCAAACTTGTCCCGCCACGCGAACTTGTCTTGCGCCGCAAACTTGATTTATGTTTCACTCGTTTCAATCCACTTGATTTTAAAGTCATCCTCAACGCTCCACATTACGAGGCAGGCAATATCACCTCAACTTCTTTGTCTAGAGAAATCGCAGTCGGCGTAACTTTGCAATTCATACCATAAAGTTTCACCCCTGCATCGCGCGCCTTGCGCAACCATTTTCCAAAAGCGGGATCAACGTCGTCATTGCAAGTGATGAATCGCGTGTCAGACCTTTGCGAAACGAACACCACCGCCGCCCGCCAACCCTGCGCGCAAACTTCGGTCAGCTCCTTGACATGCTTGACTCCCCGTTTTGTCGGCGCATCGGGAAACTTGCCGAGCCCTTCTTCAACTAGGCTCACCGATTTTACTTCCACGTAAGTGGGATTTTTCGGCGACCCCAACCTGAAATCGAAACGGCTGTTCGTCACCGTCGTCTCGCTGGCAAATTCGGAATAGCCTTGCAAAAATGGAAGCGTCCGTTTCATCAACGCTTCCCGGATTAAGGAATTGGCGAACGCCGGAAAAACGGAAACCCATATTGAACCGTGCCGCACCAAAACAAGCGTGTAGTCCGTCTTGCGTTTTTCCGATGGTTGATAGACCAGCCGCGCTTTTCTCCCGGGCAACATCAATCCAGGCAAACGCCCCGGGTCGGGAACATGCGCCAAAACTTTCTTCCTTGCTTCGCCGACTTCGACGCGCGCCAGATAGCGGTTCGGTCGTTCCAGAAAAATACCGTCAACAATATTCTCGCCGAATCTCATGTCAAAGTTGCTTCACTTCCGCGGGCGGGGATTAGCAAAAACTCGTCACGCCGAGAGTGTCGTCGCCAAAAATAAAAAACCATTGCTCATCGGTCGCGCGCCTAATGGCTTTTTTCCTCGGTGTGAAGGTTGACCGTTTTTTCCAGATGGAGTAATGATTCGACCGCGGGGGCAATCCGGTCGATGAAAGGTTTGGGATAAAGTCCGATCAACACGATGAGCAGGCAGGCGGGAAAAATAAGTCTGAACTCGCGTTGATGAATATCGGTCAACCCGTCAGGCAGGTTGCTGGATTTTTCCTGCATCGAACCTTGGAACATATACAGCATGTAAATGGAAGCGAAGACGATCGACAATCCGCCCATCAAAACTAGAATGCCCGACAACCCAGAAAAAATGTTGGACGTCCAAACTCCCATCAAAATTAGAAACTCCCCGACGAAACCGTTTAGTCCCGGAAGCCCCAGCGCAGCCAACATGACCAGCATAAAAGTTCCGTACAAAACGGGCATGGCGTTACTCAAACCGCGAAGTTCGTCTAGGTTGCGGGTTCCCATCCGCGCCTCGATGAATGCGACGATTAAAAACAACGCCGACGCGATGATGCCGTGGTTGATCATTTGCAACACGCTGCCTTCAATTCCCGTACCGTTGTGGGCGAAGATGCCGAGCATGATAAATCCCAAATGGCTGATGCTGGAATAAGCCACCAAGGCTTTCAAATCTTTTTGCGCGATAGCAATCCAGGCTCCGTAAACCATCCCGGCGGCGGCCATCAATCCGATGACGGCGGCGAAACTTTCCACCGCGGCGGGAAACAAGGGCAGACAAAAACGCAGAAAACCGTAAGCGCCGGTTTTCGACATGGCTCCCGTCAATAAAATTAAAGCGGGAATGGGACAAGCCATGTAAGCATGGGGCAGCCAACTATGAAGCGGGAAAATCGGAACCTTAATCGCAAAAGCCAGGAAAAAAAATAAGAACATCCACATTTGCATGGACGGGTCAATGTGAGTGAGCATCAGCACGCGCAAATCAAATGTTACTTCGTGGGTGGCGCCGTAGTGCACCATGGTCAGAGAAATAATCGCGACCAGCATCAACAAACTTCCCACCAAAGTGTAGATCACGAATTTCACCGTGGCGTAAACTCGGCGGCCCTCCCCCCAGATACCGATGAGGAAATAAGTCGGCACCAACATCAATTCCCAAAACACATAAAACAAAATGGTGTCGAGCGCGAGAAACACGCCAAGCGTCCCCGCCTCCAACGCCAGCATCAAAGCCACGAAGTTCCGGAGCCGTTCCGTCTGGTGGAAGGAAAACAAAATCGCGATGAGTCCCAGAAACGTGGTCAGCACGACCATCCACAAACTAATCCCGTCCACCCCCACTAGATAATTGATGTGCAGGGCGGGCACCCAGTGAAATATTTGGACAAACTGCATGCCGGGATTGGCGGGGTCAAACGAAAACAGTAACCATAAAGATAGCGCAAGACTAGCGCCCGCCGCGCCCGCCGCGACTATCTTGGTCGTGACGACATTTTCCTTGGCGACGATGAGGAGTCCGAACGCGGCGGCGAGGGGGATGAAAATTATGAGGGACAGCATAAAAAATTTCCGGTTACATGAACACGACGAACAACAGAATCGTCACGACGCCGACGATCATATTCAAAGCATAGGCGCGCACTTTCCCCGATTGCCAAAGGCTGATGCCGTGGCTCACTGCTTTCACTTGCATGCCGACGCGGTCAACGGCAAAATCTATCCCGTCGCGTTCGGCTTTCTGCTCTAAAAAAGTGGCGATGGCTTTTGTCGGGCGCACGATTAAATAATCATAAATCTCATCCACATAAAATTTGTGGAAGAGGACGTCGTAAATCGGAGCCAGCAATTCTTTAAAAAATGCCAAGCGGCTTTCGCCCACCATATACAACACGCCCGCCGTCGCGATTCCCCCGATGCCCGCTACCAACGCGATGGTTTCCAACGCGCTATCTTGAGGATGGTCGGCGACGTTGCCGAACACCGGCGCCAAAAAACTTTCGACCCACGGTCCCAACGCGCCGCCCAGCAAAGCCAGCGTGGCCAGAACCAGCAAGGGGATAACCATAATCGCGGGAGACTCGTGCGGGTGCGGCGATGAACTTCGCGGGCTGCCGGCAAAAACGAAAAAATAAACTCGGAAGATGTAAAACGCCGTCATGCCCGCCGTCAGTACCGCGACCGTCCAGAAAAAAACATTCCCCATCTCCGCGTAGTAAGAACTTAGGATGATCGCCTCTTTACTAAAATAACCGCTGGTCAAAGGAAATCCCGCCAACGCCAACGCGCCGATTAAAAAAGTTGCGTGGGTCAACGGCATAACTTTTTGCAAGCCGCCCATCTTCCGCAAGTCTTGTTCGCCGTCGAGCGAATGGATGACGCTCCCCGCCGCTAAAAATAGTAGCGCCTTAAAAAATGCGTGCGTCATCAAGTGAAACATTCCCAAACTATAAACGCCGATGCCCATCGCCAAAAACATATACCCGAGTTGGCTCATGGTGGAATAGGCGATGACGCGCTTGATGTCGTATTGCACCATCGCCATCGACCCGGCGAAGACCGCCGTGATGATTCCCACGCCGGCGATGAAGTACATCGTGTAAGGCGCCAACTCGTACAGGACGTGGCAGCGCGCCACTAAATAAACTCCCGCCGTGACCATCGTCGCGGCGTGAATCAACGCGCTAACGGGGGTCGGGCCTTCCATCGCATCGGGCAACCAAGTGTGCAGGGGAAGTTGCGCCGACTTTGCGAATGCTCCGACCAGCAGCAACAGGGTGATCAAAAGTGCGGCGTCGTCGTTGGGACGAAACTTGTCCGGGGCGGACGCGAACACGTCGACAAAATTCAATGTTCCGAACGTCTCGAAAATAACCAGCGCGGCGATGACCATTCCCACATCGCCGATTACGTTCATGACGAAGGCTTTGCGCGCGGCAAGTACGGCGCTGGTTTTTTCCCGCCAGAATCCAATCAGTAAATAAGACGCTAAGCCGACCAACGCCCAACCGACAATTAGGAAGAAGAAATCCGCCGCCGCGACCAACATCAACATCGCGAAAATAAATAAGTTTAGGTAAGCAAAAAATCGCGAGTATTCCGGATCATCGCGCATGTAGCCAACCGAGTAAACGTGGATTACAAATCCAACGCCGGTCACAATCATGAACATGAACACCGAAAGTGGATCAACCAAAATTGCTAGGTCTAACTTGAACGACCCCGCCGCCGCCCACTGGTAAAGGGTCTGAACGTGCCCCACCCTTTCCGCCGCCGGCAAAAATAAAAGTTCGCTCAACGTCACCAGCGTCGCGAAAAAAGATGCCGCGATGGTTCCGCACCCCGCGAGTCCGACGAAACTTTTGGAAATCCGGTTGCCGTACCAACTCAGCCCAACAAACCCGAGAAGAGGAAACAAAAGCACGAGCCAGCTGCTTACAAACAAAAGATTATCCTTTCAATGTATCGATATGATCCACGTCCATATCGTGACGAGTGCGGAAGATAGTCAGGATAATCGCCAGCCCGACCACCACTTCCGCCGCCGCGACGGTCATGATGAACAGGGCGAAAATCTGGCCGTCCAGCGAATTGAGGAAACGGGAATAAGCGACCAAAAGAAAGTTCACCGAATTGAGCATCAACTCAATGGACATAAACATGATGAGAGGATTCTTGCGGATGATAAACCCCGCCGTCCCGATGCAGAAAATGGAAGCGCTGATTAGCAAAACAAACTCTTGTCCCATAATTACCTCGCCCGTTTTTTTATCAGCGTAAAAGAAAATTTCGCCAGACACATCACGCCCACCGCCGCGACTAGCAACAAGACGGAAGCCAACTCGAACACCACGAGATGTTTCGAAAATAATTCGATGCCGATGGCTTTGGCTGTTCCAAATAACTCGGCGGGAATTTCGCCGCGAACTTGCTGGGTCGGTCCCACTGTTGCCAACAAATATAATTCGCCCAGCATGACGAAGACGAAGGCGAAAGCGGCGGCGCGGTGGAACGAGTTTTCCGGCGCTTCTTTTTTTCCGCCGAGTAGCGCGATGATGAACAAGAACAAAATCATCACTGCTCCGGCGTAAACGATGATCTGGACGACTGCGAGAAACTCTGCGTTGTAAAGAAGAAACAACAGGGCTAGGCAAATCATGTGGCTGATTAAATACAAGGCGCAGTAAATCGGCGAGGAACATAAGATGACTCCCAGACTGGCGAGGACGGCCGTCACTCCCACCACAAAGATTACCGTGTCGTGCGCAAAATCAAATACCGTAGCGATTTCCAAAACAAACTCACTCCAAAAAAAGAACGACCGCGGCGGGCGGCGGCGCGTTGTCGATGTCGCGCTCGCAGGTAATGACCGCAGCGGCGCGGCGGGCGGCGAGTTGCGCGGCGAAGGTTTGCGTCGCGGTCACGCCGGCTCGATCCGTTTCGTATTGCCTAAAATGTTGACGCGAAACTGATTCGGTTGCGGATAAACCAAAAGATCCTCTTTCTCCATGATGTAATTGTCGCGGTCATAATCTGCTAATTCATAATGTTCGCGCAGGACGATGGCGTCCACCGGGCAAGCCTCTTCGCAATATCCGCAGTAGATGCAACGCAAAAGGTTGATCTCATAAACCTCGGCGTATCGCTCGCCTTTGGAAACCGGATTCGCCGGGTCGTTCTCCGCCGACACAACGTGAATGCACCCGACCGGACAGTTGATGGAACACAACGAGCATCCCACGCATTGTTCCAATCCGTCTTCGTCGCGGTTTAGAAAATGTCGGCCGCGGTAACGCTCGGGCATGGTGCGCTTGACTTCGGGATACTGTATGGTGATCGGCGTTCGCAACATGTTGCGGAACGTGACGCCCATTCCAATCAAAAGATTTTTCAATCCGTGAATAGTTGTTCGTAGCATGATGGCTTGTCCCGTCGGAAAATTAGATCACTTTCAACGCGCTGGTGATCAAAAGATTTAAGAAGCATAGCGGCAACAAAACTTTCCAGCCGAACGTCATCAATCGGTCGTAACGAATACGGGGAAACGTTGACCTCAGCCAGATGAACACGCACAACAGAAAACCAACTTTGAGGGCGAACGCTACGATTGGCCAAACGGGCACGCCGTAAGCGTTCCATCCGCCGAGAAATAAAAGTGTCACCAAAGCGCTCATGGTCACCATGTTGATGTACTCCCCCATGAAAAACATGGCAAACTTCATGCCCGTATATTCCGTGTGAAAACCGGCGACCAGTTCCTGCTCCGCTTCGGGCAGATCAAAAGGGGCGCGGTTGGTCTCCGCAACGCCGGCAATATAAAATAGAAAAAACGCCAGCGGTTGAATGAGAATGAACGGCACCGTTTCCTGGGCTTTGACCATGTCCGTAAGGTTCAGGGAACCGGTGAGCACGATGATGCTCAGCGCCGAAAGTCCCAACGTCAATTCATAACTGATCATCTGGGCGGAGGCACGCAACCCGCCCATCAGCGAATATTTATTATTGGACGCTAGCCCGGCGAGCACCATTCCGTAAATGCCCATCCCCGAAATCGCGAACACAAATAAAATTCCGCTGTTCACGTTGGCTCCCCACATCTCGATGCTCTGACCGAACGCCTCAAACGGCGCGCCGAAAGGGATGACCGCAAACCCGACAATCGCCGTGAACACGACAATCGCCGGCGCAAGGTGAAATAAAAATTTGTCCGCCGAACTCTGAATGATGGATTCCTTGAACAACAACTTCACCGTGTCGGCAAGCGGTTGCGCTAAACCCAGCGGCCCGACTCGGTTTGGCCCAAGACGAACTTGGAAGCGACCCATCAAGCGCCGTTCCAACCAGACCAACATGGGAACCGTTGCCATGATCGCCACCGCGATGACCACGGCCTTCACGCTTCCCACGATTAGCGGAACGTTTTCGCTCAGGAACAGAACGGTAAATTTCCAGATTTGATTTAACGTTTCAGTTGCCATTCCAAACCGTGGTCACTCCAAAAAAATTTTATCGTTGCGCAAATTACCGTTGCGCGAAAAACCCAACGCTAAACTTTGCTGACCTTCACCCACGCCGCGCCGCCGTCGGCATCGATCAAGCCGTTTGCGCCTTGCTCGTCCGAAACTCGAGGCACCACGACGCCGCCGGATTGACAACGGTTGTCAACCTTGGCGACGGCTTCCACGTTGACGCTGGCGGCGGAAAGCACAATCGCGTCGCCGTCGCGGACACCGAGCCTTTGCGCGTCCTCTTCATTCAAGTGCGCGGTGGAAGGCTGGAAGTGATGCGCCAGTTTTGAGGAAGCGTCCAGAATTTTGTCGTGCGCAAACAGAAGTGTCGCGACGCGAAGTCGGAGGCCGCCGTCTTTCTTCGTCGCCTGAATCGGCGTATCAGAAACTGGTTCATCGGCAGAAACTACGCGGTCGCGGTCGCACCCGGTTTTGCTCACCGACTTTTTGCTGATTCCTTGATAGCCCGGAACTCGGCGGGCGATTTCTTCGGTCACGTCCGAAACTTTGCGGTAGTCGGTTTCATCCCCCAACGCGTTGAGCATCAGGCTGATAATTTTCCAGTCCGGCGCGCGCGTGGTTGCCAACGCTTTTTTTCTCGCTTGCACTCTGCCGCCAATGTTGGTGGTGGTTCCTTCGTCGTAACCCGGACCGTTGGAAGGCAGGACGAGATGCGCCAGTTTGGTCGTCTCGGTTTCTAGCATGTCGTGCGCGACGAAAAGATCGAGTTTCCGCAAAGCGTCCGCGACCTGCGACCCGCCGGGAAAATCCAAAACCGGATTCGCGCGGTGCACCAGCAGAGCTTTCAGTTGCCCCGTTTTGGCGCGGGCGATCATCTCCAACGCGGACAAGCCGATTGCGGTCGGCGCGTTTTCTCCCCATTGTTTTTTTATTTCCTCTTGCTCTGACATCGCCACGCCGCCCGGATAAAAATCGGGAAGCAATCCCATATCCATCGCGCCCACTGCGTTGGTCATCGGCGCCGCGGGCATGGCGCCGCATTCTATGGTCGGAATTTTCGCGATCATTTTCAGCAAGCGTTTGACTCCCGCAACCGCTGCTTTGGAAAGGGCGGATGGATTGTACACCACGCAAATTTTCATGCTGGTGCGCACCGTCTCGACCAAAGACTTTATGTCTTGCGCAGAAATTCCGGTTGCGTTGGCGTCATCGACGGGAACCGATTCCCCCAGTTCCCGCGCGAGATTGGCGGTCACGGCGTCGATCGCCGCAGCGTCGTAGCCCACTTTGTATTGCGCCGACTGCGAGGAGTAGCGGTCGAGCGCGATTTTTTGGTCGTTCAAAATTACCAACCGCGTTGCGCGCGTGGTCACCGCTTTTTTAATGCGAAGGTCGAGGATGGGTAATTCTTCCGTCGGGTCGCTGGCAATCAACAACACCACGTTGGAGGTTTCAATTTGCTCGAATCCGTAATGGTTGACGGGAAGGCCGGGGGTGTCGTGATACGGTTTGTGGTCTATGTTGTTGGAGCCGAAGCCGTGGCGGAATAATTTTTGGTAAAGATAATTTTCCTCGTTGGTGCCGTAGGGAGAGCCGATGAACCCGATGCTTTGCGCGCCGTGTTCGGCGACGATTTTTTTGAATGCTTCCGCAATTTTGCGCGCCGCATTTTCGGTGGTGCAATTATCGGGGAATGTCGGAAGGGAAACCGTCTTCGCGCCCGCCGCGTTATTTTCCCGCAGCGAATTATTTTCCCGCGGCGCGGAAATTTTATTTTTGCTATGCACAAAGTGATGTCCCCACCGCGCCTTGTCGCAAATCCAGCCGTCGTCCACTGCGTCGTTGGGGCGCGCCTCGATGCGCATGAGTTCGTTGAGACGGGTCGCCATCGTGATGTTGCAGTTGCACCCGCAATGGGCGCAAAGCGTTGCCGTGTTGGTCAAGTCCCAAGTCCTGGCTTTGAATCGGAAGTCCGTGTTCGTCAACGCGCCGACGGGACAAATGTCGATGACGTTTCCGGAGAAGCGGGTGTCGTAAGGTTCGCCGTTGAAGGTGCCGACGGCGTTATGAAAACCGCGGTTCAGCATGACCAGCGCGCTGTCTTGCTCAATCCGTTCGCTGTAAGCGGTGCACCGTTGACAGGCGATGCAACGTTCGCGGTCGATGGTGATGACCGGACTAAGCGGCGCCGCTTTGGTATCGTTGTGCCGATGAAATTCCATGCGGGTGTCGGGGGGACCGTGCTTGAACGTGTTGTCCTGCAAAGGACATTCGCCGCCTTTGTCGCAGACGGGACAGTCGAGGGGATGGTTGAGCAAGGTGAGTTCCAAAACTCCGCGCTGCGCTTTTTCCACTTTGTCGGTGGTGGTTTTGACGACCATGTCCGCCGTCGCATCCAGCGTGCAAGCGGTCATCAGTTTCGGAATTTTTTCGACTTCGACCAAGCACATTCTGCAACAACCCAGCGGGCCGATCTTCTCGTGATAGCAGAAGATGGGGATGTCCACGTTGACCCGCCGCGCCGCGTCCACCACCTTGGTGCCTTTGGGAACCGTCACCGATTTTCCATCAATCGTCAAAGTTACTTCATCGTCGGACATAATTTCCTCAAGCTAAACTTGTCGATACGTTCGTAAAATATTTTTCGTAGTCGGCGCGGAAATACTTGATGCTGCTCACGACGGGGGACACGCAAGCGTCGGCGAGCGGACAAAACGTGTTCGTCGCCATGGTGTCGCAAATGTCTTCCATCTTTTCGATGTGTTCCAGTTGCCCCGCGTTCTGCATAATCTGCTCGACAATTTGGTAAAGCCATCGGGTACCTTCGCGGCAGGGCGTACATTTTCCGCAAGACTCGCGCATATAAAAACTGATCAACCGCAACGTGGTTTCGACGATGTTGACGCTGTCGTCGATGACAATCATCGCGCCGGAACCCAGCATCGTCCCAGCGGCGGCTAACGATTCGTAATCGTAAAGGACGTCAACCTGATCGGCGGGGAGCATGGGCACCGATGAGCCGCCGGGGATGAACGCTTTCAGTTTGTTGTCGTCGCGGATTCCGCCGGCGAGGTCGTAAATAATTTCCCGCACCGGCGTGCCGAGTACCACTTCGTAGTTCGCGGGTTTTTTCACGTGCCCAGAAACGCTGACCAGTTTGGTGCCTGCGCTTTTTTTGGTTCCGATGGACGCATATTTTTCGGCGCCTTCGTTGACGATGTAAGGAACCACGCACAAGGTTTCGACATTGTTGACGATGGTCGGTTGCGCATACAAACCTTCAACGGCGGGGAAAGGCGGTTTCATCCGCGGCTCTCCGCGCTCGCCTTCCAAAGAATTGAGGAGCGCCGACTCCTCGCCGCAAATATAAGCGCCGGCGCCGAGGTGCGTGTGAAGATCGAAATTGAATCCGCCGCCGAAAATATTTTCGCCGAGATATCCTTTGGCGTAAGCGTCTGCTATGGCTTGCTCCATGATGACGCTCAGGTCGTGGAACTCGCCGCGCAAATAAATGTATCCGGTTTCAATCCGACAAGCGTAGGCGCAAAGGATCATCCCTTCAATCAACAGGTGCGGATTTTTCAGCAGGAGTTCGCGGTCTTTGCAGGTTCCCGGTTCCGACTCGTCGGCGTTGCAACAGAGGTAACGGGGGAACACATCTTTGGCGAGGAAACTCCATTTTAGTCCCGTCGGGAAACCGGCGCCGCCGCGCCCGCGCAGGCCGGAAGTCTTGACCGCCGCGACGATTTCTTCCGGTTGCATGGCGAAGGCTTTTTTCAGGGAACGGTAGCCGCCTTGCGCTTCGTAAACCTTCATCGTGTGAAGGTCTGCCGTGTTTATGTTTTTGAAAAGAATCTGCGTCATCGGTCAATCCAAAGAATTGAGAACATCGTCGATGCGTTGCTCGGTCAACGCGCCGTAATAAATATCGTTGACCCGCATCATCGGTGCTTCCGTGCAAGCCGCCAAACATTCTTCCCGATGCAGGGTGAACTTCCCGTCCGGCGTCGTCTCCCCCACCGTGATGCCAAGTTTTCCCGCCGTGTATTCCAGTAGTTTGTCGCAACCGTTCAACTGGCAACTGATGTTGATGCAGAACAGGATCATATACTTCCCCACTTTTTCGGCGTGATACATTGTGTAAAACGACATGACCGACTGCACGTAAGCGGGCGAGCAATCCAACTTTTTGCTGATCGCCACCATCGCCGCGGGGGAAACTTCGCGCTCGGCGCGTTGCACCAAAGTCAGCAACGGCAACATCGCCGACTTTTTGAATGGATACTTGGCGACGATGCGCGTGATTTCTTTTTCCTGCTCGTCGGAAAATGTGAACCCTGACATTTGCAAATTTCCCCCCGCAAAAATTTTTCTCGCCGCAGAAATTCCCCGCTGTAAAAATTTTCTCCCCGCCGTAAAAATTTCCGCCGTAAAAGTTTTCTCGCCGCAGAAATTTCCGGCGCAAGATTTTTCCCCAGCGCAAAAAGTTTTCTCGTTGCGGCGGCGACTAGCGGTCGACTTCCCCCATCACGATATCGATGCTGCCGATGATGCCCACTACGTCGGCGATATAACAGCCCGTCATCATCTGGCACATGCCGGGAATCGCCATGAAGGACGGGGCGCGAAGCTTGACGCGGTAGGGAACATTGGTGCCGTCGCTGACGATATAAAATCCCACTTCGCCGCGCGGTCCTTCGATGGGAACATAGGTTTCGCCTTTCGGGACGCTGATTCCCTCGGACACTAATTTGAAATGGTGGATCAACGCTTCCATGCTCGTGTGCAAAGTTTCCCGCGGCGGTAAAGAGACTTTGTTGTCTGGCGTTTTGTAATCCCCCGCCGGCAAGTCGCGGACGGCTTGGTCGATGATCTCTAGACTCTGGCGCATTTCTTCAACGCGAACGCGGTAGCGGTCATAAATATCTCCGCCGTCGTGAATGGGAACTTCGAAATCGTATTTTTCGTAACCGCTGTATGGCCGAGATTTGCGGATGTCCCAATTCACTCCGGAGGCTCGGAGCGCCGGCCCGCTCAAACTCCAGTTGATCGCTTCTTCTTTGGAGAAGACGCCGATGCCTTGCGTGCGGTCCATCCAAATCGGATTCTTCGTCAGCAACGCTCCATACTCGTCCACTTTGGCGGGGAAATAATCGATGAAGTCGCAGATGCCGTCGAGCCAGCGACGGGTCGCGTCTTTCGCCACGCCACCGACGCGGATGTAACTGGTCATCATGCGCACGCCGGAAATTTCTTCGTTGAGGTCGAGAATCATTTCCCGCTCGCGCCAGCAATACAGAAAGACCGTCATCGCGCCGATGTCGAGGGCGTGCGTCCCCAACCAAACCAGGTGGCTGGCAATCCGCGCCAGTTCGCACATGATGACCCGCAAGGCTTGCGCCCGCGGCGGGATTTCTACGCCGAGAAGTTTTTCCGTCGCTAAACAAAAAGCTAAGTTGTTGCCCGGCGGATTGAGATAGTCGAGTCGGTCGGTCATCGGGATGACGTGAAGGTATCTTTTGTTTTCGGAATTTTTTTCGATGCCGGTATGCAGGTAGCCGATTTCCGGTTCGGCGGTTTTCACCACTTCGCCGTCCATCTCCAAGATGACGCGGAAAACGCCGTGCGTGCTCGGGTGCTGGGGTCCCATGTTCAAGGTCATGGTGTCTTTGTCGCGCTCCAGCAATCCTTGTTCCGTCACGCTCATCCGTCACTCCTGATTTGGAGATTTCGATTTGACTAATTCACTTTTGAAGTCGCGGTTATACGAAAAGGTAATCGGCTCCGTGGTGAGGGGATAATCTTTTCGGAGCGGGTGACCCACCCACTCTTTCGGCATAATCAGGCGCTCCATTTTGGGATGCCCTGCGATGTGAAATCCGAACATGTCGAACAGTTCTTGCTCGGGATACAACGCGCCTTTCCAAATTTCCGACACGGTGGGGACGGAAGGGTTTTCTTCGTCTATGCCGACGCGAACGCGAATGGAATGGGAATGGTCGATGGAGTAAAGCAGATATACCGCTTCAAAGCGGGGCTCGCGTTCTTCGATGAGGTAATCCACCCCGCTCACGTCGGACAGGTAATCGAACTTCAGCGACGGGTCATCTTTGAGAAAAGCCGCCAACTTTTGCAGGCAGTCGGGCGCCACGAAAACCACCGCGTCGCCGTGCGGGAGGGCGGTATCTTGTATGGCATCGGGGAGGCTGGACTTCACTTTCGCGATGATTTCCTCACCCGTCATGCCACCCTCTTTTTGGCTTTGTCGGTCCCCGCCTCCGCCATGATTTTCTCTTGAAGTTTGATCAAACCGTAAAGCAACGCTTCGGGACCGGGGGGGCATCCGGGGACGTAAACATCCACCGGCACCACGCGGTCCACTCCTTGGACGATGGAGTAATTATTAAAAATCCCGCCGCAGGAAGCGCACGCGCCCATGGACATCACCCACTTCGGCTCGGGCATTTGGTCGTAAATCTGTTTCAGGATCGGCGCCATTTTCTGCGAGACCCGCCCCGACACGATCATCAAATCTGCTTGACGCGGAGACGCGCGAAAAACTTCCGCGCCGAAACGTGCGGCGTCCCAGCGAGAGTTCGCCATCGCCATCATCTCGATGGCGCAGCAGGCGAGCCCAAACGTCGCGGGCCACAAAGCATTTTTCTGCGCCCAGCCGACAACCTTGCCCAACTTGGTCGTCAACACCGCGTCATACAATGCCCCAGAATATTCGTACTGCATCGCCTCGACGGCGTCTTTAACATTCAGTTTAAGGTTGCTGACTTCGTCGCCAAGTCTTTCGGCGGCATCTTCGATTAATCCCATTCTAACCCTCCCCGTCCCCAAATATAGATGTACGCAATCGCAAGGATGAGGATGAAAACCGCCATCTCCACCAATCCGAATAACTGGAGTTCTTCCAAAGCCACGGCCCACGGATACAGAAATACCACTTCCACATCGAAGATGATGAAGAGCATGGCGATGGTCGCGAACCGCACTGGATAGCGCCCCTTCGCCTCTTCGGTCGGGATGATGCCGCACTCATAAGGAAGCAATTTTTGCGGACTTGGGTTGCGCGGACCCAGCACGGTGGACAACGCCAACAAGGCGCCGACCACGACGACGGCGACGACCGCGAACAACGAAATGTAAAAGTAGTCAGCCATTTTAAGACTCCGCCTAACGCAGGAAGGAAGATGAAAAACTACCGGCAAGCGGAGAAAAGTTGCGCGCCGCAACCGTCCCCCGGCAGTCCCCTTTCGCGTTGCAATGATACATGGTAGCACACATGGGCCATCGGCGAGATAGTCGCTGAGGCCACGATTATAGCAATCCACCCCACCCTGTCAACAGAGGAATGCCGCGGCGATGACGGCGCAACGGCGCGGTGACGGCGGCGGGGAAAGACGCGTCAGGAATATTCGATGTGCAGGCGGTAGATTAAGCCTGCGGAATTTTCGTCGGTTCCTTTGGCGTCGGGCTGGGCGTAACTGATGAGTTCAAAGCCGATGGTGTTTTCCCCGTCTTGAACATGCGGGTCGATGCCAATCAAAAACGGGTCCGAATATTCCGCGCCGCCGTACTCCTGCTGGAGACTGACGGCGTTCACCGAGACGCGGCAGGTGTCATCCGAGCGAAGCAGAATTTCGGCGCGGCGGATGGCGGTGGGACTGTTAATGGGAAGATTAAACTTGATGCGGAACTTATGCTGGCTTCCCGTTTTGGCTTCTTCTGGCAAAACGGTTTCGCGGACCCACACCCACTGACTGCCTTTGATACCGCGCCAACCACTTCCCATCTGACAAATGGAAGCCTTCGCCCACGTTTTCGATTCCGCGTCGTAATATTCGGTTTCATGTCCGCTGGCTAGCACCAACGTTTTGGTGTTGGGAAAAGTGGGGTCGGCCTCTTCCAAAGCCACGGGATAACTTGCCTCCCACATCACTTCATTCATATTTTTCCAATAGTCAAACATGCCTTTCTTTTTGTTGACCACCAACATACTTGGTCGCGGAGTACTGCGGCCGAGATAGGGACCAATGTCGGCGACGATCACGCCGGACGAACGCCCCGGGTCAATCGATATGAAAGAGTGGGAGGGAATGGAGGCGTAACTGTGCACGATGAGTCGCCCTTTGTTTTCGGGCGAATTCTCCTGCTGAATTTCGTCGTGCAGTTTCTGCAACAAAAGCAGCGAAGTTTTTATCTCGTTCAGAAACGTGTGCTTGCCGCCGCCTTGCCGGGTGATCAATTCCACCACCGGCGAGTTGGGGTCCATCAGCAGTAACCGGATTTTGATTCCGCCTAATACTTTTTCCTTAATCAGTTCGCGGCTTGCGGTCGAGATGGACAACAAGGAAGAGCCGCCGATGAAAATTTCTTCCTTAACATTTTCGAATAACGTTTCAAAAGAAGTTGCCTGCGCGAGTTCGGAGCGGTTTTTATAAATGCCCTGAATGCCCAGGCGAACCGCATCGGGGTTGACAATTTCTTCCAGCGCATCTTTGTATTCGTTGAAAGTTAATTCTCTCAGGAAAACTTCGTAGCCCAGCGATATCACGCCGATCAACGAAATCAACAGCGCGAATTCGCGGACGGGATAAAACCAGATGCTGGATTCGTCAAAAAAACTTCCGGCGGTGATGTAGCCGGTGGCACCCACCACGAATATTCCCATCGCCAGAAAAAGTATGCGGTCGCGCACCCATTGGCGAACATTCATTCCGCTTTTTTTAATCGGTTTCGTCATTCGTTAAAATTTTTTGAGGGACGTTGCTGAAAGTAAACGGCGGCTTTCCAAAAATTAATTTTACAAGATAACGCCGCGCTTAACAATGAAGTTTTAGTTAAGGCGTCGCCGTCGCGTCGCGGTCACCGCCGTTGCGCCGCGACATCCCGCCGTCGTCAACTCGGTCAGAAAAAAATAAAGCGGCGCGAATTAACTCAAGCCAGATTTTCGCCGCAGATACCAGTCCGCCACCAAAAGACCCACCACCATGCCATAGACCCACCAGTTATCCCAAAGCGAAAACGACCAACTACGACTTTTGATTTGCACATTCGGATTGGCGAACCGATACGCGCTAAGGTCGTCCTCCCCGTTGAGGAAATGATATTTGCCGCCGGTGATTTCGGAAATTTTTTTCAGCAAAGTTTCGTTGACCAACGGCTTTTCAAATTCCGCCGTGTCCTGTAACACGGAGAACATAATTTCCTCCGTCAAGGATTCGCCGTCCAAATCAGCCGCAACCGTGGCGGTATAAAATCCTTCCGCGGCGGGAAGAAACGGGAAGACGCCGCCGCCCTGCTCGTCGGTTTTCAATTCCGTTTTCACGGCGGATTTTTTTTTGAGCGGTTTCAAAATCAGTTGCGCCGTCGCGTTGACCGCCGGTTGATAATTCCGCCGCAACAATTTGAATTTTATCAAGACCTCTTCGCCTGCCCGGTATCGCTCTTTGTCCGACTCCAATTGAAGCCGCCGCGTTTCCGGTTCGGCGATTAACCAGTCGATGACGTTATTCCAAAATCGTTGGAAATATCTGCCGCTTCCGCCGCCGCCGACGTTTCTGAAATTCCAGTTCCACACGGAATCAGTAGCCAGCAGAGCCGTCCGTCCGTCGCCAAAATTTCCCGTAACCAAAATGGGAATTGCGGATTTTTTTTCGGCGATGTGCTGAACCAAAACTTGCGCGCTCTTGTCCGGGAACAATCCGATGTTGATGCCTTGGAGAGGCGGGAGCGACCGCCACGCACCCTGATTGAGTTCCGCGTCTTTCTCTAAACGCAGGATGGGATGCCGGGAAAATTCTTCGTTCAGGACAGGTTGGAACGCCGTGTCCACCAACGGCCGCGGGTTATCCCTGAAACTCACCGGTAAGATTTCTTCAATCGCGGTGCGCGAATAGCCGCCGCCCTGAAATGAAAGTTCGCCGCCGATCATCAAAAACGCGCCGCCGTTCTCGACATATTTTCGGATGTTGCCCAAATATTTTTTGTCGATAAACGGATCGTATTTGAAGTTCTGAAAAATCGTCAGGTCAAACGAACTCAAATAATCGTCAAACAAAAGGTTGGAGGGAAAGGGAATCAAACTAAGTTCTGAAACCGGAGCCTGCACGTCATCCCCTAAGTTTCTGAGAATGAAAAACGACAGCAGGTCCACCTTCGGGTTGTGGGCGAGAACTTCGCGGAGATACCGGGAGTCCCACGACGGGCGACCGTTGAGGTGCAGAACACGGATGCGGTCGCGCACCACATTTATCTCAAGTTCTTTTTCGTTGTTGATGTGAATGACTTCGCCCGCAAACTTGGGCAGGCTGATGGTGTAAATCCTTTTGCCCGCGTTTTCAGGCGTGAACTCCAACTCCGTTTCAAACCGTTTCGTGTCTTCCCGCACTTCGATGATCTTCGAAACTAGAATGCGGTCGCCCTCTTTCAAAACCAGCGGGACGTTGCGGTTTCCCATGGACGACGCAAACACGGTGAGGGAAATTCGCGCGGGCTGCTGCACAAATCCAAAATCCGCCGCCGAGACGGCTTCAATCGCCAAGTCTTTAAATCCCACGTTGCTCCCGGCTTGCAAGGTATGAACCGGGCTGCCCAGTTCTTTGAGCGTCGCCGTCATGTTTCTGGAAATCTCGCCGACCTCTTGAGTCAAATCCGCGCCATCCGAAAACAGGAACACTCCTCGCAACGATTGCGCCGGGTACCGCTCGACCAACGCGTCGAAGACGCGAGTGAAATCGGTGTAGGGACGATGAGCGCGGTATGTATTTTTCACCGTGCCCGCCGCGACCTTTTCGATGTCGTCGGAGAAAAAATAATAATCAACGTTGAAATCTTTTTCCAAACTTTCGAAGTAGGCAACGTTGGCATCGACGGCGTTTTTGATCAGGTCAATCCGCGAAGATTCGTCGGCGATGGTTTTTATTTTTATGGAAAGGCTTTCGCTGTTGTCGAGCAAAACCGCGATGGAATTTCTGAGGGATTGGCTTTTCTGAAATTCCAGTTCGGGCTTTAACAACACCAGCAACAAAAGGGTGAACGCGCCCAGCCGGAGCGCGAAGAGAAGAAGTTTTCTTGCCCGAGTGCTCACCCGATTCAGGCTGGTCCAGAAAAACCAAAGCGCCGCGGGAACCACGATGCCGAGCGTGGTTAAAATCACCGCCGTGTCTTCGGACAACCAATGCAGTTGCCAGTGGTTGTATTCTTCGGAAGGAACCCCCAGCAATTTCGCCAGCAAATTCATCTGGGATTGTACCTGCGCATACGTTCGAGGATAATCGGCAAATGCACCATGTCCTTTTTGTAGTCCAGCGTCAGCGCGTACATGATGATGTTGACGCCCATGCGGATGGCGA
Organism: Nitrospina sp. UBA6727; assembly: GCA_002454045.1. Lineage (GTDB taxonomy): Bacteria > Nitrospinota > Nitrospinia > Nitrospinales > VA-1 > LS-NOB. Next base: position 93,959 of record DKID01000016.1, read on the forward strand.
GTTGCCGCTGCCTGTATCCTCCCGCGAGCACATCGTAATTCCAATGCCCCAGTTTGTTCCGCGACCAAGCGCCGCCGTGGTCGTTGGAGCTGACCACCAAAACGGTTCTCCCTTTAATGGATATTCCTTCCAGATAAGACTTGACGATGGTTCGTCCCGACACGGCGTTGAGCAAATAAAAAGAACGGAAAATAGAATGCTCGCGCGAAATTTTTCCAAGCGGATTTTGCGGGAACAACGTGGATATCATTCCACGCACCGCGGCGGAAAATGCAGAATCGACGCGGCCAGAATTGTCATCGATAAAAAGAAATCCGCCGTAGTTTAAATATCGCCGCAAAATTTTCAGGTCATCTGCGGGGAACGAATCAAACGCCGCGTCGCCCCCCATATAGAGGAAGGGATACCGAAATACTTCCGGGTCCGAAATGTTCATCGCGATCGGTTCGCGGTTGACTTCAACAGACGTTCTGCGCGCAACCTCAGCGAGCAGGCTTCGCAAAGCTTCCGGTCGCGGGTTATCGTTGCCGCCGCGATACATAACTCGCGGAAGAGTCAGGTCGGAATAACTACCGCCAGCGGCTTCGACCGATTGCACCTCCGCAACAAAAAAAAAGGCGCATCCAAATATAAAAAAAAAGATTCGCATCCGGCGAGTTTAAAACAGATGGCGCCGTGATACAAGCAACCCCGCGCGCCGTCGTCACCATCACCGCCGTGACCGTCGCGTGCCGCCATCGTCAACCCCCCGTCGTCGCGGCGCGGTCAGAGGATTAGGCTTAAGCAAGTCACGCTGCCGTCGGCTTTTTCGAATTCGCTCATTTCCAATTCAACGGTTTTGAATCCGCGGGCACGAATTTTTTCGCCGACGTTTGGGAATCCGGCGGGCATCAGAACCGCGTTCCCGAGGACGAGACAGTTGGCGGAATAGGATTCGCTGGCGGCCACTTCAATGCAGTCGAAATGCCGCAAGTTTGCAACATCAATCCGCGCGGGGTCTATGATTAAAAAGTTGTCGGCAAGAAAAGTTGCCGCGCTTTTGAGGTGCAGTCCTTTCGTCACGGCGACGGGAATTATTTTTTTCGATGTGAGTTTGGAGAGCGCTGCGGCGGCGGCGAGGTTTGTGCGTTTTGAAATGCCGACGAAAATTGTGTCGGGAGTGTTCATCACGTCGCCGCCGTCAAGAGTTGCGGGGGAATCCAGCGTCACGCAACGCCGATACATTTTCAGCGCGGGGGCAATCGATTGCACTTCCTCCCGCCGCGAAGATTTTTTCATCGGGCAGAGCAGGATTTTGTCGTCCAGCACAACGGCGGTGTCTTCCACAAATGTTGCGTCGGGCAAATGGTCTTGAGGAGGCAGGCGCACCACTTCGCCGCCGGCTTCCTTCAGCGCCGCGACGTAGCGTTCGTGTTGCCGCAAAGCGGTGGCGAGGTGGATGCTATTTTTTTGCGGATGCTCCGACAAGGCTTGAGAAAACTTTGGCCCCGGCTTTCTCACCAACGCCGTGAATGCGTGCATGGGCGCGTCCTTCCGCAACTTAATCGCAGGTGCGGGTGTTCATCATCCGCGAAAAATACAGCATGGGGAAAAGAGGTTTCGTCCTCCTGAAAATTTGCATCGTGGCCTTACTAGGTTTGAGTCCGCTCGCAATTTTATCGGGACGGGCGATGTAAGTCAGTCCGTTCACCATGATGAAATCGTGGCGGTTGAAGCGCATGACCTTGCGTTGGTATTCATCGGGGTGGCCAAATATCTCGTCGAGTTTAGGAACAAATTTTTCGTCCATCACATAAAGTTCGCCGTGCATCATCCCGGAATGATCCGGGGTTGGCTCGATGTTCGGCATCCCGAGTCCTGCTAATCCCCCGGCGTCAATGGGGATTTTATTAAAGACCAGTCGCCATGCCGAGAGGGTCACCGAGGATTTTGATACACATTCCAAGCCCGCCTTTTTGAAGCAATCCAGGTTGATCAATTCTCCATACGCAAAAAAATTGATAACGTCCGTCATCGTCAAACCTCCCGTCCTAAGCCGTTGCGTTCAAGGCTTGGTTGATTTTTCCCAAGACAAAAGTGCGCGGCAAAAAACTTGCCGAGTGTGAGGGAGTATGATAGCATCAAAAACCGTTCGCGATTGCGGTCGTCATTTTTGTTTCGCCTGAAAAAGTTTTTTTGTTGCAGGCGGTTTTTGCAAACGAATTGGAATGCGTAAAATTTTTCCAAGGGGGCGACGCGAGAGGGATTGTCTCTTTCTATTTTAAGGAGTTGTTTATGTCAGGCAAAGTGGTTACGATTTCCGACGCGGAGTTTGAGCAAACGGTTCTAAAATCTGACAAGCCGGTTGTGCTGGATTTCTGGGCAGAATGGTGCCAGCCCTGCAAAATGCTTTCGCCCACCGTTGAAGAACTTGCTGGGGATTTTGGGGATAAAATTCTGGTCGGGAAGTTGAATGTGGACGACAACCCCAGCACCGCAACCACCTACGGCATCCGCGGTATCCCCACCCTGCTTTTCATCAAGAAGGGGGAAGTGGTTCAGCAAATTGTGGGGGTAAAATCAAAAGCGGAAATTAAAAAAATCATCGAGGAAAACTTGCTGGCGTAAATTGTTTGGTTTTCCATTTGCGTGTGGACTGAAAATAATAAAACCCTTTTTCCCATTTGGGAAAAGGGGTTTTTGTTTTTCCCGCTTGTCAGACGGCGACGGCGTAACATTTTTTCAGGTGGCGGCGGTGACGGTGACGGCGCAACGTGATTGACGGAAAACTTCCTACGCCTCGCTCACATCCATCCACTTGAAATTCTGCACGGGCAACACGGGATAAACCGTGAAGAGCGGCGTGTTGTAAGGGACAAACGCGGCGTCGGTCCCGGGGCTCAGCGTCAGGTGGATGTTGACGAAATTGAAACTCATCCCTTCCTGCCAAGGTTGCGAAGTGTTTTCAACGTAGGCGGGAATCTTATCGGCGGCGTGACTCCGCACCATCAAGCCGGAACCTCCTTGCAATCCGTACTCGTAAAGGTCCGGCGCACCCTGAATGAGAATCGATACTTGGCTGGCATCAAACCATATTTTGAAATTCGCAACCATCTGCACGTAAGGTCCCAGAGTCCCAGTGCGTTCCAGCACCGCGCGCGGGTAAGCATATTCCGCCGCAACTTCTGGCGTGCCCGGATAAGCCGCGGCGCGAAACTTTTTTTCCTTGACCCGCGACACCGACAGGAACAACAGGTGCGGGTCATCCAGCGCTATGTCTAAAATCTCGCCGCCGTCGTAACTACAAATTTTTCCCATTTCAAATCCAAGCGGAAATGAGTAACCCATTTTTGAGTAGTAGGCGCGAAGTCCCCCGTCCAACGGGTCGTCGGGCTTCTTGCTGATCTTGATGTCGAAAGGCATCATCAGATGAAAAGCGTTGCTGCGCGCATTCATAAACGGACCGCACGCGCCCGGATATTCGCGGTGCACGTTGAGATTGTCCGGCTCGAATTTTCTGCGGCTGCCGCCAAAATGTTGCGCCGTTTTTTCTTCCTTGCTCAAGCCGAACTTGTTCTGATAATAAGCGGACGCGCGTTTCTGGGCGATGTCGAGAAAATATTCTGGCGCGTCGGTCTGCACCACCAAACGTTGTTTTTTCTGACCATCGGTTTTCGCAGACCGCATCGCTTCGCTGTACAGATTGACTTCGGCGGCGGTCTTTTTAATATCCCGTTCAATTTGCTGTGTCAGCGACGGGTCATTGTAGGTGGTCTTGTCGACCAGTCCCCGCGCGCGATTTAGCATCTCCAACTTCAGGGTGTAACGTTTCGGCTCTTCGGCAAGCGCATGAATGGTCGCCATGATGAGACTGAATTGTTCCTCGGGCAAAAATCCAACCGCGTCGAAATCCGCGCCGCGGATAAAATCAAGCGCCATGGGACCGAACGCCTCTTCGCGCCGGAGACCGAGAGTGAGCAGATAATTGAGGTAAGCCCGCGCCTCGTTGAGTTCCATAAACTTCTCCGCGACCGTGATTTAGAAAAGGTTATCTTGACGGGAAAAAATCCGCCGCGCAAGTTCTTTCGAAAAATTGCGGCGCAACGACGGTCACGGTGGTGATGGTGACGGGGGCGCGGGGAATGACGGGCGGCGAGTTGTTCAGCGGAAATTGACGGTGAAGTCGTAGACGACGCGGCGGTCGTTTTTCCACGGGACGGTGGCGATGCTGTTGCGGGCGAACTCGGGCAAAAAGGTTTCCTCGTCCGTTACATTTTTTACCGCGAACCGATGCAACACGGGGACGCCGGACAATCGTTGCTTGCGGGCGAGGCTCAGGTCGAGCACGGCGGTGGGATCAATATCTACTTCAGTCCCCTCTTCGTCTTTGCTAACGCCTTCCAATCCGGTCATCGCGCCGACATAATTCAGCACTGCGGAAAGAGTCCACAGGCATAAATCTTTAGACACGCCGGTGGTGAGTGCTACGCTGGGAACGTAGAGGGCGTTATACGAACCGCTGCCGGGGTTGTCCCCGTCCGTCCCGTGATAATAGTTGGCGTTGAAGAATAGGTTGAACTTTTTCGGGTCGGTGTAACTCAATTCCATCTCTACGCCGGTGGCGTTGTACGTGTCGGCGTTTAAGTAGGTGTTTGGAGAATTGGAAAATCGGTCGCGAAAAATACGGTCGTCGAAGGATGCCCACCACCCGGAAAGTTGCGCGAAGAAGGGCCCGTCGGAAGTGGTGTATCCCAATTCCACCGTGCGAGTTTTTTGCGCGTCGAGGTCTTCGTTGCCATGCAACACGCCGGCGGTGATGTAGAGTTCGAGTATGCTGGGCGTCCGATACGCTTCGTCGTAACTGAGTCGGACGCTGTTGTTTTCGTCGATGGAATAAACCGCCGCCAAGTGCGGCGCGAACTCCGTGCCCGTTATGTCGTTGTAGGAAACCCGCGCGGCGGCGGTGGTCTTCCATTTTTCCCGCGTGTGTTCCAACTGTCCCATCAACGAATATTCGGCGATATGACGGCCAGCAACATTGTCACCGCAAGGGAAGGTTGCAAACGGTATTACATCTGCTATGACGGTATTGTCATCGTTACATATTTCATTTCCTTCGCCGGCAATCTTTTGGGCTGCTTCGCGCTTGCTTTCATCAATCTTAGTGTCTTCGAACTTACCAGCCTTTTTGAGATCGTAGTCGGCTTGTATTCGGTAATGGACGCGGTCGTTCAAACTGGCGGTTTTGCGGGCGTAAAGTCGGTGGCGGTAGCCTTTGGATATGGAAACATTGCCCGGGGGACCGCTGAATAATTCGAGCGAACTCCAATCAAAAGTCGCGCCCATTTCAAACTGCGCCGTCGCGCTCGTATTTCTGCGGTAGCGGTAATCCCCCAAATAACCTGTCGCAATTAAATCTTCGCCGATTTGCTGAGTAGGGTGGGGAGCGTTGCCGAGGTTATTTTCCACCGACCGAAACGCGTTGAACAGGACGCGGTGGTTTTCATTTTTGAGGCGCAATAAATAATTGCCGCCGTCTTCAAACTCTTTAGGGCGGTAGACTTTCCCTGCGGGAGGGTCACCGCTCTTCTCGCCGGTGAAAAAAACTTTTTCGCCGTCCTCGCTGGAATGGTTTGTTGACGCGTAAATATCGACGCCGCCGCACGCCGCCGACTTCATCGCGTAATTCGCGCCGCCGAAATATTTTTCACCGTCGCCGACTCCGACATGCGCCTGCCCGCCTTCCTTCGCGGGGTCGCGCAAGACGATGTTGATCACCGCGGAGTAAGCGTGGTTGCCGTAAAGGGCTCCCGCCGGTCCCTTCAACACTTCCACGCGTTCGACGTCGTGGATGTTGACGCGATTGAGTTTTAGTCCGCCGCCGGCCACCGCGTTCCACGTCGGGACGTCATCGATCATCATCAACACATCGTTGGGATAATGAGGTTGCAGCGAGCCGCGCGACGTGGGTTGCCCCTTCTTAAAATGAGTGCGCCATACATCCATCCCCGCCAAAGTGCGCAACGCTTCGCCGATGGTCTGAAAGTTATAACGGGCGAAGTCTTGCTTGGTGATTACCGAAACCGTCCGCGAACGTTGCAACGCCGTTTCGGGACGTAGCGAGCCCAACTCCGATTTGCGGGTCGCCGGGTTGACCCGCGTCATATCGGTGAGCGCGTTCAATTCTTCATCCACCGCGCGCGAGTTTTCCGCCGCCAGCGAGTTGGAAATTAGAATCAGCGAGCACGCCGCGGTTAAAATTGCGCCATACAAATAACTGGGCGACTGCGGGGATTTCATTTTTCAACCTCCCTTTTTGCTGACGAAAATTACTGGCGAAAGTTACCGGCGAAAATTTCGGCGCGCAAATATTTGGGAAACAAATCCGCGCCCATCGCCGTTTTATTTCTGCACCACGCGGAAAAATTTGTCAACACATTTTTTGGGAGATGATGAAGGTTGCAAAAAACGCGGCGATGGTATAGAACAGCCCGTAACATAAATCCCCCTCGCGATGGAAACCGTAATCAATTTTGACGATATGAATTGGCTGGCAATCGCGCCGGAACTCATCATCACGGCGACCGCCCTCTTCATCCTTTTGGCCGGACTCAAGAAGGGGATGAACACGCTGCCCATTTTGTCGAGAGTTTCGCTGGTCGGCATCGCCGCGGCGTTCCTGCTCACCTTGACCCTGTGGGGAAAAGCCCCGACCGTTGCCAACGGAAACGACCCGAGCATATTCAGCGGCGCGTTGATTTACGACCGATTTTCGTTGACCTTCAACTTGATATTTCTGCTGATGTCGTTGTTCGCGATTTTCGGCACGGCGCGTTATCCGCAAGAGCATCACGAAAACAAAGCGGAATACTTCACGCTTTTGCTGATGGCGCTCGTCGGCATGATGTTTCTAGCGAAGTCTGGAAACCTAATCACCGCGTTCATTTCGCTGGAACTATTTTCCATCGCCCTCTACATTCTCTGCGGCTTTTCCGCCAAACACGGAACCGGCAAAGAGGGACCGCACAGCGACACGAAATTAAGTTGGGAAACTCTGGCGTCGCAAGAGTCCACCGTCAAATACTTGCTGACCGGCGCGTTTTCCTCCGCCATATTAGTTTACGGAATGGCGCTGATTTACGCCGGCAGCGGCGCGACCGAAATCAGGACGATCGGGCAACTCCTGCACGAAAATCCTTACACAAAAAACACGCTGGTCTATGTCGGGATGGGGCTGATGTTTTGCGGCTTCGCGTTCAAAATTTCTCTAGTGCCATTTCATTCGTGGACGCCGGATGTCTATCAAGGCGCGCCGACGCCCATCACCGGGTTCATGTCGGTGGCGACCAAAGCCGCCGCGTTCGCAGTGGTCGCCCGCATTTTTTTCATCGCCCTGCCGGAATTAGAAAACATTTGGATGCCGATTCTCTTCAGCGCGTCGGTGCTGACGATGCTCGTCGGGAACACCGCCGCCATTTTTCAAGACGACCTCAAACGGATGCTCGCCTACTCCGGCATTGCGCACGCGGGATATTTACTAATCGGCATCGTCACCAACACCCAAGAAGGAATGGCGAGCATTTTATTTTACCTCGCGGTGTATCTGTTTATGAACGTCGGAGCGTTCGCGGTAGTTTTCGTCATGGAAGGCGACGGGAAGGAAGGCAACTCCATCTACCGATTCAAAGGGCTAGCAAAAAATAATCCCCTGCTCGCCGTCGCCATGAGCCTGTTCATGGTTTCACTAGCCGGGTTTCCGCCCACCGCAGGTTTCTTCGGGAAACTATTCGTCTTCTACGCGGCGGTCAAAAAAGGATACATTCTCATAACCGTTTTGGCGGTCATCGCCAGCATCATCTCCATTTATTTTTATCTCCGCGTGATCGTCATGATGTATTTCCACGAAGACGAAACCATCCCGCAACCAGTAATCCACAAAGGCATGGGAGCCGTGATTACCGTAAGTTGCGCGGTCGTCGTCGGCATCGGACTGTTCCCTTCCTTCCTGATGGAACTAGCCCGCGGCGCCATCCCCTTCTAGCCCGCCGCCATTATCACCGTCGCGTCACCATCGCCGCCGCCGTCACTGTCACCGGATTTTATTTAGCGCGCGGACTTTGTGTTCGATGAAAGTTTTGTGAGGAATGCGCAGGGCTTTGGTAATCCGCCTGATTTCTTCCACTTCTTCGTGGGCCATCTCGCCGTCCGCGATGGCAACCTCGAAGAGGCACTCCATCAAATGGACGCGGTCGTTGTAAGAGGAGACGCGATTCAATTCGGCGACCACTTCGTAAAAGTCAAAACCCTGGCGCGCTTGCTCCTCCACCACTTCGAACAACAATGCCTGCTCTTTTTCTTTTAAGGAAAACTGCTCGCTCAAGCAACGCTGCAAGGCTTTTTTTTCCGCGCGGTCAAAGTGGTCGTCCGCGTGGGCGACCGTTGCCATCAACGTGCCGACGAGGCAGATGAAATAAAGTTGCTCTTCGGGTAAGTCGGTGGAGATTTTGGAATGCGTGCTTTGCAATTCAATTTTTTTCAGCACGCGGCGTTTGAAATATTTTTCCATGTCGGGGTCGGGGTCGCGCGCATGTTTGAAAATAGTTCGCTGTAAAAAATTTCTCATCCGCCCGAAAGATCTTTTTGTGTGCGAAGATTTTTCCAGCCACGCGGAAAACTGGTCGACGAGTTCTCGTTCATCGCTCTTCATTCTTTTGTGCGCCGCGACCATCGCCTCCAACGCATCCATGATCTCTTGCTTCTCCCGCGGGGAAGATAATTCCGCAATCATCTGGCGATACAATTCGTCCTTTTCTTTTTTTGTGACGGGGGAGAAAAGATAAGGCTTCAACTCGTCCATCTCGTGCTTTTCTAAATTAAATTTTCTGAAAAATGATTTGAGGATATTGAACTCGGATTGCGAAACTTCCCCGTCTGCCCAGGCGATGGTCGTGAGCACTTTGAGAAAAGTTATTTTTTTAAACTCTGACATAACGTCGTCCTCAATCGAAACGGTTTAGCCAAACTCTGCTTCTGCCCGGCGTCGGCGACAAGGCGAAGATGTCCAGCAGTCTATCCCGGTCGATGTCGGCAAAAGCCATCGCCCGAAAAAATCGAGAGCGCGGAAGACGGCGGCGAGTTTCGTCGGTGAAATCCCACTGCCCCTTGCCCTGCAAATAATAAACTCCCTTCAATGTCAGGATCAAAGCGTCCGCGTTGGTGTCGGCGTTTGCGTCCAAGAGGTACGCCTTGTAAGCGGGAAGGCGCGGGAGTATTTCGTGCGACCGTTTTTTAAAATGCGCGCCGCCGGTGTTTTCAAGAAAGTATGCGGTTTCATCGGGATAAGCGCGGTAGCGTTCGTCGATCGCGCGGTTGACAATCAGCAGGTCGTTGTCGCCGTCCTGATCAAAGTCAGCCCAGTCGGCATGCTCGCTATCGTCGATGATGCGGGGGAGACGGGACGCGGTGCGGTCGACAAACTTTCCCACGCCGTTGTTCATCAGCAGTCGATTTTGTCCCGCGCCGTAAACCAAAAAAATATCCACCACGCCGTCGCCGTCATAGTCGGCGAAAGAGGCGTCGCGTATTCCCGCGGGAAGGCGGGGCAAAAGTAAATCCGTCAAGTCTTCCAATTTTCCCGCGCCACTGTTGACCAGCACGCGGGTTTGATGGCCGGAGGATTTTCCCGTCGCGTCCGCAACCATTCGCCCAAAATAAAAAAGGTCGCGGTCGCCATCCTGATCCAAATCGACGGCAATCACCTTGTCCATCCCGCGCCGAAGTGGGTAGGAATTTGCTTTATCCTTGGCGTAAAAATAACCTTTGCGATTGTTGAAAAAAATTTGCGTGGACACCGCGCCCGAGTCTTCCGTCACCAAAATTAAATCATCGCCGCCATCGCGATTCAGATCCGCCGCGGTGAAAGAAAGGATCGGCGTTTTCAATTCCTCGATCCATCGCCCCGGATCTTTCTGCCGAAAACTTTTTCCGCCGTGGTTGATAAAGACCTGCAACTGCGGCTTGCCGGGCTCCGCTTCGTTCAAGACGATCAAGTCGGGCAACGCATCTTGGTCCGCGCGGAAAAAAATAGCTTGTCGCGGGGAGGAACTTTGTTCGGGGAAAACTTTTTCGGTTGCGTCGCGAAAACGCTGGCTGGCGGGATTGTCCGCGATATAAGGCTGAGGAGCCCCGCCGCCGCAGCCGTTAAGAAATATAATTGCCAGCAATGCGCGCCACAAAAAAAAATTTGTCAGACGAAGATTGCGGCGGCGCTTGTGCTCCATCGGCTTGCAATCTTTCATAGGCGACGATGCTATGCGGAAAAAGTTGGCGGGATTCTGTTTCGTTCGCGTGATGGTTTCGTTATTGTAAGAGGGAACGCGACGAAATAAAACCAGTTTTTTTAACCGCGGCGGCGCAACACCGCAACCTTTGTGCGGTCATCGGCTGCAATCGTTTTCCGCCAAGTATTCCTTCGCCAATTTTTTTTCCGATGAGTTTATAGTTCCGCGCCGCCAATGTCCGGGAAATATTTTTTGGAATCCTTCCGCAAAACAACGCGCCACTTCTTCCCATTCCGGTTTCGTTGACAATATTTTTTTCAAAGTCAGCGTACCGAAAGTCAAAGATTTTAACCCTTGGGCTTGCTCCGATTTTGACGGATAACGAAGCAGGCTGTGGGACAATTCCGGGTCACCGTCCAACAAGATTGAACCATGTTGCAAGAAAGCCCCGTGTAATCGGCGTTGCGCGCCGCCGGCTAGTTTTTTTCCGCGCACCGTAATTTCCAAATGATTGGCTGTCGAAAAACAAGCCGGGGAATGTTTGCCGTTGCCGCGCGACCTTTTGTCCTTGCCGGACATTTCGGGTTTGGCGACGCCAACTTTTTGCAGAGAAAAAATCACCGCGTTCGATACCGCGCAAAAAGCCCCGGTCAAGTTGCCGGGAAACATCGAGTGAGGGACGGGAGCGACGAGGCTGTAAGCGAGTTCGTGCTGATGCAATAGCGCGCGTCCGCCGGTGAACCGCCGAACGATGGGAATGTTTTTTCGTTCGCACTGCGCCGTGTCGATGTCGCGCAATTTATTTTGGGAATAGCCGATGGAGAGCGTCGGCCGCCGCCAACCGTACAACCGCAAGGTGGCGGGAGATTGCCCTCTGTCGCAAGCGGTGAGGATGGCTCGGTCTATCGCCATGTTCAACTCGCCGTCCATCGGACTATCTTTGATCAATCTCCAAGCGTCGTCGTTCATCGCGAAAACTCCGTGTCATCATTCTTATCCAGCAATAGTTTTTTTTGACTCGCATCAAATCATCCTATAAACATTGGGGCATGAGAGTCAATTCCAAGCGCGCGCGCATTTATTTTTTCGCCGTCATCGTGGCGTGGAATTTTTGCGACCCGTTCGCTTCCGTTGCTTTTGAAAAATTAGGCGCGTTCCGAAAAGAATGTCGGACCACCTGCCACCAAGCGGAACACATCTTGACGGCGAAGAAAAATAAGTTTGCGCAAGCCGAGTGCAAAGCCTGCCACGTCGGGGAGGTCGCAGCGACCACGGTGTCCGCGGAGTTCGTCGCCCCCGCGCGCGCGCCCGTCATCATCGACACCGCCGCCGTCGCGTCGCCATCGCCGACGACGAATTCCATGGCGAAAGTTCCCGCCGGGGAATTTGTCATGGGGTCGAACGAACGTTGGGATGATGAAGCGCCGGAGCATATGTCGTTGACGGGCGCCTTCTACATCGACTTGAATGAAGTTACCAACGCGGACTACAAAAAGTTTATAAACACCGCCGAGAAAACCGCGCCTTATCACTGGCTGGAAGGAAATATTCCGCGGGGCGAAGAAAACCATCCGGTCGTTTATGTCAGTTGGTTTGATGCGAATGAATATTGCGCGTGGGTCGGCAAACGTCTGCCCAACGAAAAGGAATGGGAAAAAGCGGCGCGCGGCGAAGCAGGCCTCATCTACCCGTGGGGGAATGAATGGTCGCTGGACAAATCCAACAACCCTTACAAATATTCCGTCGGCACCGAGCCCGTCGGCTCCTATCCCGAAGGCCGCAGTCCCTACGGTCTCTACGATATGTCGGGGAATGTGTGGGAATGGGTCGACAGTTATTATTTGCCGCACCCGGGAAATCCCGTCATGCGCGCGGAATACGGCGCGGACAAAAGAGTGTTGAAAGGCGGGTCGTGGTTCGACTGTCTTTCCTACGGCTGCGGATTGAGCGCGCCGACTTTCAACCGAAGTTTTTTCACGCCGGAGGTAAAAAACAATAGTTTCGGATTTCGTTGCGCGAAAAATCTTTGACGGCGGCGAGGAACCAATCGCGGACGCGACGCGGGCTTGACGCAGGCGCGCCGTCCCGAAAATGATGGGCGCGTCATTCCCAAACTCGGTTGACTCCTGACGGCGCAGCGTATATCGTGCTGAAAGAATTCGTATTGAAACGCAAAACCCCCACCGCAAACCGCAATCAACAAGGAGGCATGATGGGCTCGGACGACAGAGAAAAAGCGTTGGAACTGGCATTCACCCAAATTGAAAAACAATTCGGCAAAGGCTCCATAATGAAACTGGGGCAAGCCGCAAGTTTGAAAGGAATCAGCACCATTTCCACCGGCTCCATTTCTCTCGACCATGCGTTAGGCGTAGGCGGAGTTCCGAGAGGCCGCATCATTGAAATCTACGGCCCCGAAGCTTCGGGAAAAACTAGCCTGACCCTCCACATCATCGCGGAAGCACAAAAGGTGGGAGGCATCGCGGCGTTCATCGACGCGGAACACGCTTTGGATCCAGAATACGCCAGCAACCTCGGCATCAATTTGGACGACCTGCTACTTTCGCAACCGGACACAGGAGAGCAAGCGCTGGAGATCGCGGAAGTGCTCGTCCGCAGCGGCGCGGTAGACGTCATCGTGATCGACTCCGTCGCCGCCCTCGTTCCCAAGTCGGAACTGGACGGAGACATGGGCGATTCCCACATGGGACTGCAAGCCCGCTTGATGTCGCAAGCCATGCGCAAGTTGGCGGGGATGGTCAACAAATCCCAAACCTGCCTGATATTCATCAACCAGATACGCATGAAAATCGGAGTGGTGTTTGGAAACCCCGAGACAACGACCGGCGGAAACGCGCTTAAATTTTATTCTTCCATCCGCATGGACATCCGCCGCATCGCGGCATTAAAAGACGGGGAAAGCATCGTCGGCAACCGCACTCGGGTCAAGGTGGTGAAAAACAAAGTAGCCCCGCCCTTCCGCCAAGTTGAGTTCGACATCATCTATGGAAAAGGAATCTCCAAAATCGGCGACCTGCTTGACCTCGGCGTGACGCACAACATCATCGCCAAAAGCGGAACATGGTTCTCTTACAAGGAAGAGCGGATTGGTCAAGGCCGCGAAAATTCAAAAAAGTTTCTGATGGAGAACCCGAAGATATCCGCGGAAATTGAAAAACGTTTGCGGGAAATCCTGGGCTTGACCGCGTCCAAAAAAGAACCGGAGAACAACGCGGAAGAATCTACGGCGAAGGAAAAAAAGGCTGAAAAAAATTCCTGAATCGGAAACAAAATCTGATGCACGACCGTGAAGCACTTAGCACCGCCAAATCCCAGGCGTTGAGATACCTCGCATACCGCGAACGCAGCGAGAGGGAACTCGCCGCGTATCTAGAGGGCAAGGGGCATGCCGCCGCCGTCATTCAAAAGACCATTCGGAACTTTGCAAAACTGAATTACATCAACGACCGACGCTTCGCGACGGAATGGGGACGGCAGCGGATTGAAGGAAAAAAATTTGGCAGAGCGCGCGTGCGCCATGAACTTTCCGCAAAAGGAATCGCCAATCACATCATCGAAGCAACCTTGAATAGCCTCTACAATTCTCATCCCGAACGCGACCTCGCCCAAGATTGCGCCAGCAAAAAACTAGCATCTCTGCGCGGACTAGAGCCTGAAAAAAAAGCGCGGCGGTTAGCCCAATACCTTCAAAGGAGAGGATTCGCCGCCGACATTATCCGCGAGACGCTGAGAGTTTCCGCCGGAAAACCGCAGCACGAAAATCCCGCATCCCCTGACCAGGACTGACCGAGGATGGCGTTGATCCAAACAATTCCCGCCCCGGTTTTAGCCGGGACTGTATTTTTTTTCGGACTAGCGGTCGGCAGTTTCGTCAACACGTACATCCACAGTTTGCTCCCGAAAAAATCCGCGGCGGTTCCCGAACCACATCGCCCGACGTACTCGGTTCATCCGCGGAATGACATTGCCGTCGTCCGTGGCGAAAAAATCCGCGACTGCGCCACGCGCGCTGCTTCAGTTTTTCCGGTTGTCGAAACAGTGACCGCCGTCCTTTTGCTGGCGGGATTTTTCGAGTTCGGACTGTCGTTCGATTTCATAGTTTACGCCGTGGTGGCGTCGGCGCTGGTCATCGTCACCGTCGTCGATATTGCGCGCCAAATCATTCCCGATGCGATCACGTTGCCGGGCATTGTCTTCGGGCTTGCGGCGGGAACTTATACGATTGGGTACGCAAACTCCCTGCTCGGATTTTTCGCGGGGTGCGGATTATTTTATTTGCTCGCCGTGCTCAGTGATGGCGGGGTCGGCGGCGGGGACATCAAATACATCGCGGCGGCGGGGGCTTTATTGGGCTGGCAAAAAGTATTGCTGATTATTTTTCTCGCAACTTTCGCGGGCGCCGTCGTCGGCGTATTTCAAATCGCGGCGCAAAAAAAATCAAGCAACCGCCTAATCCCGTTCGGACCATTTCTCGCGGCGGGCACCTTGGTCACATTATTTTACGGCAACGCAATCATTCGGTTATACGCGGATTATCTTGGCGGATAACGCTTCGCGAAAAAATAAGCGGCGAACTCATCCGCGACTGCGCGCGTAAAGAAAAATTAAGTCGGCGCAAAGTCGTGCGGAAATTCTTCGGCGATGAAGTCGAAGGAAAAATTAAACGGGCGCGAAAATTTCTTCTATCTTTTCGCGATGTTCGGGGGACGGTTCCCAGCCAATGGCTTTGCGGTTTTCTTCCACCTGCCGCGGATTTTTCACGCCCACCAAAGCGGTCGTGATTCCCTCCTGCCTCAACACCCAGTTGATCGCGGTCTGGGCGCAGGTCTTGCCCTCTTCGTCCGCGATGTTTTTTAATCGGTTCACCTTTTCAATGTTCCGCGCAAATCCTTCGCCGGAAAAAGTGCCGATGATTCCCTTGCTCCTCCAGTCCGTGAACTTCGTACTCTTGTCGTACTTGCCGGTTAAAACTCCCGAACTCAGCGGACTATACGCGATGATTCCGATGTCGTTCTTCACGCAAACGGGAACCGTGTCTTTCTGAATATCCCGCGCTAACAAATTGAACTTTGGTTGTAGCGAAATAATTTTCCCAAACTTGAGACACTCTCGCATCTGTTCCGCCGAGTAATTGCTGACGCCGATATGACGGATCTTGCCTCGCTCCTGAATCTCCAACAGAGTTTCCATCGTCTCTTGCTGCTCCGTCGCCGCGTCGGGCCAGTGGACTTGGTAAAGATCGATCACGTCCGTATCCAGTCGCCTCAAACTTTGATCGACTTCTTCTAAAATAGAATTTCTGCTGGCGTCTTTGCGGATTGAGGCTAATGATTTTTTATCCCACCGCAGTCCGCATTTTGTGGCGAGGATCAATTTATCCCGAAATGGTTTGATGGCTTTTCCGATCAGTTCTTCGGAATGACCAAAGCCATAAACCGGCGCGGTGTCGAAAAAATTAATTCCCGTGTCATACGCCTTTTTGATTGAGTCCAGCGAATTTCCATCGCCTTCATTTTTCCAGAACGGGGCGCCGCCTATTCCCCAAGCACCGTAACCGATTACCGAGACTTTAAGATCGCTGCTGCCCAGATTCCTGTATTCCATGCGCGCCACCAAAGTTGAATTTTATTTTTGCGGCCGCGTCATCGCCGTCGTCGCGACTTTATTCAAAAATTGTTTGGCATTACAGAGTTGCTATTATAATCTTACACCATAGCCGTTCACCAACTTTCGCCGACGAAGATGAAATCCCTTTTACGAGTACTGAGTTATCTAAAGCCCTACAAAAAAAGAGTAGCGGTGACTTTGTCCCTCGCCATCTCCACCACCCTTCTTGATTTGGTCCCGCCGTGGCTGATTAAAATAATCGTCGACAGTCTAGTGGAAAGCAAAGACTCGTTGTGGATATACAGCCCCATCGCGGGTTTGGCCGGCATCTATCTCGCGCGAAACTTCACCAACCATCAGCGCATCATGGTCAACAACAAAGTCGAGCAGAACGTGGTGTTCGATTTGCGGTCGGATGTTTATCGGGCACTGCAAAACTTATCCATGAGTTACTTTGAAAACCGCTCCACCGGCGAGTTGATGTCCCGCGCCAACGACGACGTGAACTATGTCGAACGCGTGTTCATCGATGGCGTGGAACAAGTCGTGACCGCGGTCCTCACGCTGGTCGGCATCTCCGTCATACTTTTTTATATGCACTGGAAACTGGCGATAGCGGCGTTGCTCCCCATCCCGTTTCTGATTTATGGCGCGTGGCTCTACACCTCCAGGGCGCACGACCAATATCACGTTGTGCGAAAACGAGCGGCGACAATGAACGCTAAGTTGCAGGACTCCATCTCCGGAATTCGCGAAACACTTTCCTTCAATCGCCAGTTACACGAAGTCAAACAATTTGAAAAACGTAGCCGGGATTATTGCAACGGAACTTTGGAAGTCATGAGGTTGTGGGCACTCTACTCGCCGTCGATGATGTTCCTCGGCTCCCTCGGCACAGTCATGATCCTCCTGTATGGCGCAGGATTGGTGCAGGCTGGCGACATCACCGTCGGCTCCTTGATCGCCTTCGTCGGCTACCTGGCTTTATTTTACACGCCGATCAACCAACTGCATTCCGTCAATCACATGCTCCAACACGCGTTGGCTTCCGGAGAGCGCCTGTTCGAAATTATCGACACCGTGCCCGATGTGCAAGATGCCCCCGACGCGGTGCTCCCTTCCACCAACGTCCGCGGCGCCATTCAATTTGACCGCGTGGATTTTTCCTACACCGCGGGCAAACCCGCCATCGCGGGAGTTGACTTCACAATCGCCGCCGGCGAAAAGATCGCCATCGTCGGGCACACCGGCAGCGGCAAATCCACGTTGGTCAAACTGCTGATGCGATTTTATGACGTCGAGTCAGGCACCATTCTCATCGACGGTCACCGAATAAAAAATCTGAAACTTTCTTACCTCCGCGAACAAATCGGTTTGGTCGCGCAAGACCCCTTCTTGTTTAACGGCACCATCGCCGAAAATATTCTTTACGGAAATATCGAAGCCGACCGCGACCAAGTCATCTCGGCGGCGACCTCGGCGCGCGCCGATTCGTTCATAAAAAACTTGCCAGACGGATACGACGCTCGGGTCGGCGAGCGGGGGATTAAACTTTCGGGCGGGGAAAAACACCGCATCGCCATCGCCCGGACTTTCCTGAAAAACCCGCCGGTGCTGGTGTTGGACGAAGCTACTTCCTCGGTGGACACGGAAACCGAAAACCATATCAAGCAGGCTCTGAACATGTTGATGAAAGGACGCACGACTTTGATCATCGCGCATCGCTTGTCAACTTTGGAAGGAGCCGACCGAGTTTTGGTCATGAAAAACGGGGAACTGGTTGAGACGGGAGACCACGATTCGCTCATCGCCACCGACTCGGAATACGCGCAACTGTTCCAGCAACAAGTACACCTCTAACGCGCGAAAGTCTTTCGCAACGCGACGGTTTGCGTGAAAGTTTGCGCGACGGGAAGAACGCCGTCGTCGTTACCATCGCCGCCATCGTCACACCGCCGCCGTCATCACCGTCGTCGCCGTGGTGCTATCGGTCAGTGGAATACTTTGACTAGTTCGCCGAAGACGGACTTGGATTTTTTGAGTTTGTCTTCATTCCCCAAGGCGCAGACGTGGCCGCCGTCTCTGATTTTTTCAAACAAGGGGGCGTAGTTTTTTAAGTCGCCGAGGCGGGTGGATAATAATTCTTCGCGCAGTTTCTGTTTCATTTCGTGGGTGCGTCCGGTGAGATGATCGATCATGGACACCTTGCCTTTGAGGTCGGGAGTTAACGGCGGGTCCATTTTGCCGACGCAGCCGATGATGATTTTGGTCAGTTCGTCCGAGGACAATTCTAAGTGATGCAGGAAGTCGGCAATCTCATCATAGACCGCTAAAGTTTCGACGAGGTTGGGGTCGCGGTAAGAGAGCAGACTATAATCGCCGGTGAAAAAATCGAATGAATCGCTGCTGCCATACGCGCCGCCGTGCACGCGTACCTTGTCCCATAAAAACCCGGTTCTAAGCAGACCTTTGAGCACCTCAAACTGTCCGGAATATTTGAAATCCAAGTCATACAGATTGGCGCCTTTGCCGACGTGTTGCACGCTGCTCGCCGTCAAAAATCCTTCGTTCAGCGGCACCGCTTGCAGATTCCATTCTTCAACATTCCAGTCCTTGTCGGAAAGGATGCCGTTTGTTGCGACGATTCTTTTTTCTATCTTGCGATAATCCTTTTGCGGCGCGGTGATGTCGAAGAAGACATTCTGCCGGGTGAACACTCGCGCCGCGACCTGCCGGAACTGGTCTGCAACTTCGCCCGCGTCTTTCTCCACGCGCGCCAGCAACTGTTCCAAAAATCGGTAATAGGTGATTCCATCCGTAAGTTCATCAAACTGTCCGAGCCGCGACTGGTAGGACTGTAGCCGCGACAGCACGTAATGATTTCCGTGGGGGACAATCGAATCTTCCATGTCGGCTTTGGCGCTGCGGATGATTTCAACCAATCGTTTATGATCATCAAAACTGAAGTCGCCGAGCAGTTCATCAAAAATATCAAACAGGCTGTCCACTTTTTCCATCAACGCTTTTCCATCGAAAAAAAGATAAGAGAGGACTTGATGACGATCTTGAACTGTCGCCGAGGAAAAATGAGACGCGCGAATTCCGCCGGTATGAATGCCGATCAACTTTGAAATTTCCGTGTAGTTACGCTTGCCGGTGCCCATCCCCAGCACCAAAGTTCCCAGCAGCGAGATGTAGGGAATCATCGTAGCCGGCACGGAGCGCGTGTTGAATCCTGCTTGGACGTAAGCGATGTCGTTGGTGAACAGATCGTGGAACAAGATTTTTGCGGCGCCTTGGTTTTTTATTTCCAAGGGATACTTTTCTATTTCTTTGGGGACGTCTTGAGTTTCCAACGATGGAAGCGTGGAAAGTGCCTCCGCGGAGTCTGGGGTCAGTTGCAATTTCTGTAGTCTTTGAGTTTCCGCAATCAAGTTGTCAATCTCGGCGGAAGGTAATTTCTCTTTGACCGCTTTCAAAATTTTTCTTTCCCGGGCTTCCAGTTTCTTGCTCATGCCCGGCTTCGGAACCGCGACTAGAATGCTGCGATGATTATTTTCGATCAGGTGGTCGCGGATTAAATTTTCGAAATATCCTTCGCGCATTTGTTTTTTTATTTTTCGCATTACCTTCTCAAATCTGAGATGGGTAAAAGGATTTTTGTCGTATAACCATGAGCCCAAAGATTGGATGTTATAAACGATGCCTTTCGGGAACCCGCCAAAATTTGCTTCCCGAAGTTTGAAGTCTATGGAATTGACCGCGGAGCGAACCATGTCTTCCTCTATTCCATTTTCCGCCAAGTCGCGGAAGGTCGAATCTATGAGCGCGAGAACTTTGCTTTCGTGCTCGGGCTCCGTTCCTTTCAAACCCACGGCAAAGATTGTGTCGGCGCGGTTGTCGTCGAATCCGCCGCCGATGACTTCGCTACCCAGTTCGGAGGTGATGAGCGCCTTTCTTAAGGGAGACGCGGAAGACCCTAGCAGGAGGTGGCTCAGTATGCTGAACCCGAGGCAATGTTCATGGTTGATGGCTTTGTCCAGTTTGTAGCCGACCAGGATATAAGTTTTTTTCTCCAGCGACTCATGGCTGGAAATCGGATAGGGCAGGCTTTTTCTTTTCGGTTTTCGGAAGGACCGCTGGTGGGCAATGGAAGTGTTGACGTCCATGCGTTCAAAATCCCGCAAATATTTTTCCTGCAAAAATTCAAGGTAGTTTTGAGTGTCTCCATCCCCGTACAAAAATAATCTGCTGTTCGAGGGGTGATAATGTTTTTTGTGGAAATCCTTGAAGTCCGCGTAGGTCAGGTCGGGAATGCATTCGGGGTCTCCCCCCGACTCATATCCGTATGGAGTGGAAGGGAAAAGGGAATGCGCCAACTGGCGATTGATAAAACTTTCCGGGCTGGAAAACTCGCCTTTCATCTCGTTCAACACTACCCCTTTATAAACAATTTTATCTGCCGGGCTGTTCAGTTCATAATGCCAACCTTCCTGCTTGAAGGTTTCCTCCGAAATGTTGGGATGAAAAACCGCGTCCAGATAAACATTCATAAGGTTGAAAAAATCTTTCTGGTTCCTGCTGGCGACGGGATACATGGTCTTGTCGGGAAAAGTCATCGCGTTGAGGAAGGTCTGCAGACTGCCTTTCATGAGTTCCACAAACGGCTCCTTGACGGGAAAATTTTTGGAGCCGCATAGTACGCTGTGCTCAAGAATATGGGCTATCCCGGTATTGTTTTCAGGGGGAGTCCTGAACGTGGCGCTGAACACTTTGTTGTCATCATCGTTTTCAAGAACCAGCAATTCAGAGCCGGTAACATCGTGTTCAAAAAAAAGTCCGAGAGATTTAATTTCGGCAATCTCCTCCTTTTTGGTCAACCTGAATCCGCTGTAACTTTTGTTGAGTTCAAATTCCATAAAGTCCTCCTATTTAGCTTTGATGTCCAAGCCTATGGGACAATGGTCCGAGCCCATGACATTGGGTTGAATGAAAGAATCTTTGACCTTCGCCATAAGATTTTCCGTGACAAAAAAATAATCGATGCGCCAGCCGATATTTTTGGCGCGCACATTAAATCGGTAACTCCACCATGTATATTGCTCCGGTTCCGGGTGAAACTTTCTGAAACTATCCACATACCCATGCGAGATTAATTTATCGACCCAAGCTCTCTCCTCCGGCAAGAAGCCCGAGTTTTTCGCGTTGGCTTTTGGATTTTTCAAGTCGATGGCTTTATGGGCGGTGTTCACATCTCCAGTAATCACCAGCTCTTTCCCGTCTTCCCGTAACTGCTGGCAATGATCCAGAAACGCGTCATAAAATTCCATTTTGTATCCCAGTCTTTCCGGACCGCTGGTGCCGTTGGGAAAATATACATTCAAAAGGTCAAAATCTTTAAACTCAATTCTGATGACGCGGCCTTCCAAATCGAATCGTTTGATCCCCATTCCCAAATGAACTGACTGCGGTTTCTTTTTCGTGAAGACAGCCACGCCGCTGTATCCTTTGCGTTGAGCAGGATTCCAAACCGCGTGGTAGCCGTCTGGATTTTGCGTAGATTCCGCGAGGCTTTCGGTTCGCGCTTTGATTTCCTGCAAGCACATAACATCCGGGGCTTCAGAATTCAACCAATCGAAAAATCCTTTTTTGACCACCGCGCGCAATCCATTAACGTTCCAACTAAAAATCCGCATGAATCTTTTTTATCAGGATTGACCAAAGTAAAATGCCGCGAGGTATGCCAAAAATCCCAGCCAAAGATTTTTGCACAAACTTTGGTAATGTCTAAAAATTTTTAAATCTTCCTTTGCGGCATCAAACAGCAAGCCGTATTCCAGAATGAACCAAAGCGGTGGCCCGAGCGCCCACCCCGCAAAAATAAGATGACGCGGACAACCGGTAACGTGAGAGCGATAAGTGTAAGCCAGTCCCACCACGACCAGAAAAAGCCCGAGGTATTTTCTTATTTCCCGTTTTGTCCACGAACGCATGAAACCATCTCCAATTTTCTAAGCGTCAATTAAAACTTAACATAAACGCAAAATTTTTCGCGGGAGAATTTGAGAGGCGCCCGAAAATATTCAAATAGTTTTTTTCGCCGAAATGGAGTATCCTCCGACCAGCGTGCGAATTATTTTAATGTTCAACACCATTGAGCAATTCGTTTTGGAGGAGGATGGGTATGTCGATTAACAAAGCCATGGGATGGTCGGTAGTTTTGCTGGCTTTTTTTATTGAGACTCCGTTCTCCATGGCGGCGGATGTTGCGGACACGGAAGATTGCGAAAAAATAACCCAGGAAGTTCGGAAGGGGCGACCCGGTGTAGCGCCGGTAACCGTCGTTGACGCAACGGGTCCGATGACGGAAATGTCGAGGACGGGGTTATTCTCGGCGGCGGCGAAACCGACGGGGAAACTTTCCAAGGAAGACCAGCGAAATCTTTGTCTCGCCTTGACCCCAATATCGAACCCGGAAAGTCGGTACAAACATAAAGACCACAGCATGTATTACTGCACCCTAATCCTGAACCGAGATAGCCAAGCGTTCTGCTACGGCGCGGTGCTGGGCGACCCAAAAAAATGCGGCAACATCGTGAGCAAGGAACTCGAAAAGGAGTGTCTTGTAAAATCTCAGTAGCACTTCAAGGAAACCTGCGCGTTTGAAAAACGGTCAACGGCCGCCGCTGCTATCCTCTGGTTCCAATAAAATCCTCCGCGAAAGTTCGTCCTCCCTTTTTTTGAAAACCTGTTTGTCACGGAAAAACAAATGTCGTCCCCGGAACTGAAAATCCAAAACTTGGCAGTTGCTTTTTCCACTCCTACTGGAAAGTTGGTCGCCGTCAACGACATCAGTTTTCATCTGAACCCAGGCGAAACCCTGGCTCTGGTGGGAGAATCCGGTTGCGGCAAAACCGTCACCGCCCTCTCCATTCTCCGTCTTTTACCCGAGCCTCCCGCGGAAATTTTATCCGGGAAAATTATTTTCGACGGCCGGGATCTTTTATCTCTACACGCGAAAGCGTTGCAAGATCTTCGCGGCCGCTCCATTTCCATGATTTTCCAGGACCCTATGACCTGTCTCAATCCGGTCTTGACGGTGGGAGAACAGATTGCCGAAACGCTTCTGCGCCACACAACTATGGACCGACGAGAGGCTATGCAAAAATCAATCGACCTATTGAGCCGCGTGGAACTTCCGTCGCCGCAAGAAAAACTGCGATACTATCCCCACCAACTAAGTGGGGGAATGCGGCAACGCGTCCTGATTGCCATGGCGCTGGCTTGCACTCCCAAAGTCCTCATCGCCGACGAACCCACTACCGCCCTCGATGTTCTTACG
Organism: Nitrospina sp. UBA6727; assembly: GCA_002454045.1. Lineage (GTDB taxonomy): Bacteria > Nitrospinota > Nitrospinia > Nitrospinales > VA-1 > LS-NOB. The sequence goes on from DKID01000016.1 coordinate 117,188, forward strand.
CAAGCGCAGATTATCAATCTGTTGGGAAATTTGAAAAAAGAAACCGGGATGTCCATCCTCATCATCACCCACGACATGGGAGTAGTCGCGGAAACCGCCGAAAGGGTGCTGGTTATGTACGCAGGGGAAATCATCGAATCCGGACCGACCGACGCTCTGCTAAAAAATCCTTTTCATCCCTACACAAAAAGTCTCATTGCTTCCATTCCCAAATCGGGTGCGGCAAAAAAACCGGGCGCAAGGTTGGAAGAAATATCAGGCAACATGCCCAGCCTGGACCAGCGTCCGTCGGGGTGCCCGTTTCATCCTCGTTGCTCTTGGGCGATGGAAACATGCAAAACTCAAAATCCTCAACTGCGCAAGGTCGAAGCGCAACGGCAAGTTAGTTGCCACCTAGAACTGGGGTCGTTATGAACGTGGAAAAACTGCTGGTGGTTCGGGACCTCAAAAAACATTTCACGCAGAAAAAGAAATTTCTCGAAACCACATCGGCACCAGTTCGCGCGGTGGATGGAATTTCCTTCACGCTTCACAAAGGAGAAACGCTGGGCATTGTCGGGGAGAGCGGATGCGGCAAATCTACTGCGGCACGAACCTTGCTCCGCTTGATTGAACCAACTTCGGGGCAGGCGAACTTTTGCGGGATCAATTTGTTTGATCTCAAAGAGGCGGAGATGAGAAACCTTAGAAGAGAAATGCAGATTATATTCCAGGATCCCTATTCCTCCGTCAACCCGAGGAGACGCATCGGCCACATTCTCCAAGAACCTTTTGAAATTCACGGCTTCCAGAACAAAAGAAAAAATGCCGAAAAAGCAACTCAACTTTTAGAGCAGGTGGGATTGGCGGCGGATTATTTTAATCGCTATCCCCACGAATTGAGCGGAGGCCAGTTGCAGCGCGTGGGCATTGCCCGCGCCATCGCTTTGAACCCAAAGTTAATCGTGGCCGATGAACCGGTGTCGGCTTTAGACGTTTCTATACAAGCCCAAGTCATCAACCTTTTGTTGGATTTGAAAGAAAAGTTGGACATCTCCTACCTGTTCATCTCGCACGATTTGGGAGTGGTGGAATATTTCTGCGACCAAGTCGCGGTGATGTATCTCGGAAAAATCGTTGAGATTGCCGACCGCGAACAAATTTATAACTCGCCGCAGCACCCTTACACCGTCGCCTTGCTGAACGCAATCCCGCGGCTGGATTCTTCGGAACGCTCCAAACAAAAAACGCCTTTACATGGAGACGTCCCCAATCCCGCGAACCCTCCAAAAGGTTGCGCTTTTCACGGGCGCTGTCCCGTCAAGGAAGAACGATGCGAAAGGGAAATACCCGCCTTGAAAGAAGTCGCCGTCGGTCACCATGTCGCGTGCTTTTTAAAACATTGACGCCATCTTATTTTTTACCCGGACAACCTTCAGTTCTTTGAGACACCCTCCGGTTCCCGTTTTGCCGGGACGAGCGAAGCGTGATGCGCGACCATCTTCCAAACATCACCCTCAAGGTGAAACAAGTTGGTGGCAAAAATCTGCGAGGTCAACACCCCGCTTTCCGCGATGGTAAAAAGTTTTTCGGTGGAGGAAACCCATGCCAGGTCTGCCGAAGCCAAGACCCGCACATCGGAAATCCGAATCTCCATGTTTCCTGAATTTTTGAAAATACGTTGCCAACTATCCAGAATCAAATCGAACCCGTTCAAAGGAGGCCAGCCGGGATGAACGCAAGTTACGCTTTCACCACTTCCCCAAACCTGCCGCATCGCCGCGATGTCTCTTTTGTTGAAGGCTTCGTAAAACCGTTCGTTGGCGGACTGCGCTTTGTCTTCATTTATCATCGAATTATATCCCGGTTATTGTTTCAAAAGATATTCCACCGCCCGGAACGTTTCGGGAGATTCCCAGTTCTTGGCGCCGTCGATGCGGGCGACAACCCTGCCCTGCTTGTCGATCACGTAGGTGAATGGAATGGTGGAAGACGGGTAAAGTTTTTCGGCAACCCTTTCGGTATCCAGTAAAACTGGAAAGGATAATTTATACTTGTCCACGAACTTTTGAACTTTAGCGGGACCATTTTTATCGAGGCTGACTGCGAGGACGGTCAACCCTCGTGCGCGTAAGCGGCGGTACAGAGTTTCGAAACTCGGCATTTCCTTAACGCAAGGAGCGCACCACGTTGCCCAGAAATTAACGACGATTACTTTCCCGACGTGGTCGTCAAGCCCTTCGAGATTGCCATCAAGATTTCTCAAAGTGAACCGAGGGGCTAGATAACCTGCCTGCGGCTTAAACTGATTGAAGTTAATTTTTTGCTGCGGATTTCCCGGGCCGGTTTTTTGAAAACGGAGCGCAAAGAAAATCAGCGCCGCGATGATTAACAGTGCCAGCAGTCCGTCTTTAAACCGAATAATGTTTTTCCCTTGTAAGTTGGTCAACTTCATCTTTTAATTTTTCCTGCCGCACCCGCACTCCCATCAACAGGAAATAAAGCAAGGTGAAAGCGCACAGGGATACGCCCAGCGTCGCCAGCATAGTCGGGTCCATTCCTTTGCCGATGCCTTCATTGGTGATGACCTTGGGCTGGGGATGAAATGTCCGCCACCAAAGTACGGAAAAATGGATGAAGGGAATATTCAGAAATCCGACAATGCCGAGCACCGCGGCATAACGGGCGCGCATGGAACCGGCGTCACTTTGCGTTCGGAGCATGAGGTAAACCGTGTATATGATCCAGAGTATCAAGGTGGAGGTGAGGCGCGCGTCCCACACCCACCACGCTCCCCAAATCGGCCTAGCCCAGAGCGGCCCGGTGACCAACACTAGGGAACAGAAAATCACGCCGATTTCTGCCGAGGCGTGGGCGTAAATGTCCCACTCCCGTTCTTTTTTCCAAAGGAATAAAATGGAGCAGATGAAAACCACGAAGAACGCAAAGAACGAAAGCCACGCGGAAGGCACATGGAAATACATAACTCGCTGAACCACGCCTTCGGTCTGTTCGGTGGGGACGTAGATAAAGATCGCAACCATCGCCGCAAAAAATGCAACGGCGGTCGACCAAATCAGCAGATTGCTTTCCCCTTGATTTTTTTTCATCGCATCGAAATTCATCATCCTTCTTTGTTCAGAGTTTCTTTCAGCAATCCCAAATCTTTTTCGAGCGCGCGGTTGCGTCGCTGAATCGTGTACACATAATAAATGATGCCGCCCCACACAACCACATTGGCGGCGAACAAAAATCCCAAATTATCCATTCCGTTACTCCTCCAGAATATGGTCAATCGTCATAATGGAGACACCAATATAAATGATGTCAAAGGAAACCGTCAAACCGATCCAGTTCATCATCCCCGAGAGAGGCGTGCCGTTCAGGGCTTGTCCAGTCATTCGCACCACCGCGATGACGATGGGCACTAGCAAAGGATAGAGTAAAACGGGCAACATGATTTCTCGGTATTTGAGGTTTGACGCCAACGAAGACAGCAAAGTTCCCAGCGCGCAGAAACCTAAAGTCCCCAAAAATATAACGAACAAAAGCGGGAGCAAATGCTCCAAGATATCGATATTAAAAAAAATCATGAACAACGGCAGAATGAACAATTCCATAATGGATAAAAAAATAAAATTGCTAATCAACTTCCCAAAGTAGATGACCGTTCGGTCCGCGGGCGCCAGCATCAATCCCATGAGACATCCGTTTTCTTGTTCGAGCATGAAGGAACGATTCAGCCCGAGGGTTCCCGAAAATAAAAATGCCGCCCATAAAATCCCGGGACCAACTTCGCTGGCTTTCACGACGCTCAGGTTTATTGAAAAAATAAATATCAAAATCACCAGCAACGCGAAGATAAACATTGCACCGAAAAGTTCCCGCGACTTGAGTTCCGTTACGAAATCCTTCCAGGCAATCGCCGCGACTTGACTCAAAAAAAGGTTCATGGATTCAGCCCGCTATCCTTGTTGGCGAATGCCCGCGGTGAACGGGTTATCGCGAACCGCATCAAAATACATCGTCGCAAAATTTTCCTTGTTCACTTCTTTGACATCTTGAAAAAAAGTGAGCCGCCCCATCACCAGCAAAGCCGCCTTGTCGCACATTTCCAGCCCGCAAGAAACATCATGCGTGGTCATCAATATGGTTCTTTTTTTATCGTGCAAATTTTGAAGATGCTCCTTAAGCACGGCGGCGGCGTGGACGTCCAAGCCGGTGAACGGTTCGTCCAAAAATAATATGGACGGGTCGTGCAAAATAGCCCGGGCGATGGACAACCTCTGCACCATCCCGCGGGAAAAAGTTCGCACGCGGTCGTGTCGGCGCGGCACCAAGCCCACGTCTTCAAGGCTCGCCAACGCGGATTCATGGGGGCTTTCCAGTCCGTACATTTTGCCGTAGAAAACCAGGTTTTCCATCGGAGTTAAATCCGCATACAAGGCGGGTGAATGGGAGATGACTCCGATTTCGCGTCGCATGTCGGCGCCGCCTTCGTCCACTTTATAGCCGGCGACGTAAGCCGTTCCCGATGAAGGCCGAGTCAAGCCGGCAAGAATTTTGATCAAAGTGGTCTTGCCCGCTCCATTCGGACCGAACACCGACAAAAATTCTCCGCGCTGCAATTCGAAACTGATGCCGTCCACCGCTTTCAACACTCCAAACTCTTTGCACAAGCGGCGAACTGCAATGGCGGAATCGGAGTCGAGTTTATCTGTCATACTCAATGGGTCTCAAAAACCTGCGGGATCATCACGCCGAGTTCAATGAGTTTTCGCGGAATTAGTTTTTTTGAGTGCTTGTTCCAGTTGGTCGAGATGCTCCAAGATTTCCGCCGCCTCGGCTTCGAGCCTGCGCCGGAGATCTTTGTAGTCGGGCTCAGAGATTTTGTCCGTGCTGAAATCAAACTCCAGTTCTTTAATGGAAATCAGCGTCTCTTCTTTGCGCACTAAAAGATGTTTGTATTCGTCGCGGTCGGGGGGCACTTCTTCCACTAACTTTTTGAATTGCAGTTTTCCAAAAAGCGGAATCCCCACTGCCAGCAAAATCGCAACGATCAGAATCAGTTCTAAGAGGTGGACAAACTCCATCCTTATAACTCAATTCCGTCTAATTCATCTTGTAAGCGTTTGGAATATTTTGCTGAGACTTTGGGTTCAGACGTCGGCGCTACCGCGGAGTCGCCGCCGTCTTTTCTTCCCACGCAAGTGCGCAGAACTTTGCGAACCCCGAAGCCTCCGGCAACTAAGGCGATAAACGGCGTCAGCCATGCTGTCAGGTTGAATCCGAATTTGGTGGGAGCGGACAATATGGTTTCTCCATGTTCCGCCACCTGCGTTTTTATAATTTGCTCTACGGTGAGACCGGACTCCAGCATTTTTGAAAACTTGCCGCGGGTTTTGTCGGCGGTGGAACAGGTGCAATTCATAAGAACTTTTCCGCACTTGTCGTCGCATTTGCACATCAACGCATTTTCGACATCCTGCAAAAGAGAGCCGGCGCTGACGGCAGACACTTGGCTTACGGAAATCCACACCAGCGTCGATAATCCCATAAACATTTTCAGCAAAAAGGTGTCTCCGAAAATTCCCGGATGAATGAACGTCCTCGGTAAAGTTTGCATGCGGTTACTCTTGCGCGGGGGAAGGGAATAGTCGTTCCTGCTTGCGGACTCTGTCCAAGCGGCGGCGTTGCTCCAACCGGTCTGGCCACATGGAAATCATCGCTCCAAAAGCAATAATCCATCCGCCCGTCCATATCCAACTGACCATCGGATTCACGTACACTTTTATCGTTGCCGACTCGTCTTCCCGAAAATCGGCGAGGATCATATACAAGTCCTCTTTCCAAGTTGACAAGACATCCACTTCCGAGACCGGCTGGTTTTGCCCTTTGTAAAATTCTTTTTCGGGACGCGCCGTCCAATATCGTTTTTCATCGCGCTCCACCGCAAGTTGGGCGATGATGCGGGTTTTGACATTCGTGGCTTCGACCGCGATTAATTTTTCATACGTGATGGTGTATCCTCTGATTTCAAAAGATTCGCCAAGTTGCAAATGTTTTTCCGTGTGGATTCCATAAGCCTGCGACCCGGCGATGCCGGCAAAAATCAACACCACGCCGACATGAACAATGTATCCGCCGTAACGCCGCTTGTTGCGCCAAGTCATCGTTGCCAACGCGGCGGCGGCGGACTCGTCATGCAAACCCATTCTGGAAACCGTGCCTTTATAAAATTCGGTGAACATACTGGTCAACACAAAAACGCACAGCACAAATGTTATGTAAGTGTAAATCTCGGTTCTGCTTCCTAACGGGAGAACCGGGAACAACGCCACTGCCGCGATGATGCCGGCGGTGACGGGTTTGAAAAAGTTCTTCTTCAGGTTTGAAAATGTTGCCCGGCGCCAAGCGATGACGGGACCAATGCCGATGAGCGCCAGCAGCGCAAGCCCAATGGGCACGTTGACTTGGTTATAGAACGGCGGGCCGACGGTAATCTTCACGCCGCGCACGGCTTCGGAAATAATCGGGAAGATGGTCCCCCAGAAAGTCGCGAACGCAATCCCCAACAAAACTAAATTGTTAAACAGAAAACTGCTCTCCCGGGATAAAAGGGAGTCCAACTCGTTCGCACTTTTTAACAGCGGTAGCCGCGCGATAATCAACCCGACACTGGCGACGATGATCACGGCCAGGAACGCGAGGAAATAATATCCCAGCGTTGCTTCGTCGAAGGTGTGAACCGATTGGATGAGGCCGCTGCGGGTGATGAACGTCCCAAAAATTGTCATCACGAAAGTTAGGAGAATCAAAGTCATGTTCCAAACTTTCATCATGTCTTTTTTTTCCTGGATCATCACCGAATGTAAGTAGGCGGTGGCGACCAGCAAGGGCATGAACGCGGCGTTCTCGACGGGGTCCCACGCCCAGTAACCGCCCCAGCCCAGCTCCACGTAAGCCCACGACGCTCCGAATAAATTGCCCATGCAGAGAAAAAACCAGGAGAGCAAAGTCCACTTCCGGGTCATGCGAATCCAGCCGTCATCTAAATCTTTGCTGACCAGAGCCGCCACCGCGAACGCGAAGGGAACCGTAAAACCGACGTATCCTAAATACAAAGTTGGCGGGTGAATCACCATCCAATAATTTTGCAGAAGTGGATTCAAGCCACGCCCATCTTCAGGCGGCAAAGGGATGCGCTCGAAGGGGTTGGTCGAAAAGTTGATGAGGAAAAGAAAGAACACGATGATGGCGAGTATGACTGCCATCGCGTAGGGAACGACCTTAAGATTTTTTCTCCGGTTCTGAAAATAAACCACAAGCATGTACGTGCTGAGGAGTAAAGTCCAAAAAAGGAGGGAGCCTTTTTGTCCGCCCCAAAATGAGGAAACTTTATAAAACGTGTCGAGTTCGCGGTTGGAATATGCCCAGACGTATTGCAGGCTGAAGTCGTCGGTGAGAAAAGCTTTCCACAGGCACAGGGAAGAAATGACGACGCATACCCAGACGATGAACGGCGTCCTGTCTGCGCTCAGATAAAGGTCGCCGCGGTTGCCGCGAGCCGACATGATGTAGGCAACGCAACCGTAGAGGGCGGTTGCCAACGCCAGCAGTAATGTGAACTCGCCGATATCGTTCATGGTTGCGGATGATCGTCGCCACGCTTCGCCCGCGACGACGCGAAGGGTTTGTCATCGCGAACCGCGACGCTACGGCGCGACAATCCAAACTAGCTTTGGGTTATTGTACGAATCGTTGCTTTCGGTAAGGCTTCCACTTTGTTGAGGCCCGGCTCCTGATATTTGCCAGCGTCGGGAAAGTTCCCCGGGTGCATCTTCCCCGCCTCTTTTTCGGCTTCGTATTTCGATGGACAACTGGTCAACAAAGTGTTGGCGCGGAAAACTCCGTTGCGCTGCAAAGTTCCCTCGACCACCACTTCGCCGCCGTCGATGAACATATCCGGCGTCACGCCTTGGTAAGACACCCGCAGCGAAGCATCCTTCTCCGCGATTAAAAAATTTACATTCAGATAATCGTCGGGGTCTCTTTGGATGGAACCATCCACCACGTTCCCCTTCACTTTTAATCCCGCGCCGGCGAGGGAAACTTTCTGCGCCATCAATTCATCCACGGTGAAAAAATACTGCGAGGTGCTGCTGATGCCCGTGGTTATCAAATAACCGATGGCACCAACAATCAGCAAACTGCCCACCAAAAATTTTGCTCGTTTCTGATTCATAACCGGCCTCGTCCGCGGACAAAAAAGTTTCATTCATTGCGCAAGTTTCCCCGCATAGTAGCACCCGGAATTTGGCCTTGTCAAAATAAATCCCGTGAAGCGGCGGCGGTGACGGCGACGATGACGGTGAGCACGGCGGCGATGACGGCGACAAAGTTGGCAATTTCCCCTGCACAGATTTTCGGTGGTTTTCCCCTTTTTTCTGTTGACAGGATGTCCGATTATGGTAGGATTCTGTAAGAAAATGTCGTAAAGTGTAATTTTATGTCAAAGTTTATGAACGAGATGGACGCGGGTTGATGAACAGTTTTCTCGGTACCTACAACATTTCTTTGGACGACAAGGGGCGTCTCAACGTGCCGGCGAAGTTTCGCCACACGCTGGAACAGTTCGGCCCGCAACTGGTGGTGTGCGTGATGGACCGCTACCTAGTCGTCTTCCCGCAGAGAGAGTGGTCGGAAAACGAGGCGAAGTTGAGCGACTTAAACGCTTTCGACAAAGCCGACCGCAACCGGTTGCGCGAGTTTTATTCCAAGGCGACGGAGTGCGAAATGAAGTCGGGAAAAATATTACTCCCCGCCAACCAAAGAGAAATCGCGGGACTGAGCAAAGAAGCCATCTTGGTCGGGATGTCCAAAACCTTTGAAGTCTGGTCTCCCGAGCAATGGCCAAAAAAACTGGGAGAAGCATAGAACGCCATGGCGTTCCCTCGACACAAACCATCCATGGAGTAGCCGAAAATATCATGTCGGCGTACCACGAATCGGTAATGAAAAACGAAATGCTTCATCACTTGAATGTTCAGAATATTCACACGGAGGGTGTAATCGTGGATGGCACGCTCGGGGATGGAGGCCACACGGAGTTCATCCTCAAAAATACAAGCCCCGAAATCCGAGTCTTCGCAATCGACCGCGACCGCGCCGCCATCGAGCGCGCCAGGGAAAGACTGTCCCCGTTTCGCGACCGAGTGACGCTGGCACACGGCAACCTCGGCGACCTCAAAAACCTCGCGGCGCAAAACGGAATCATCCGCATCGCCGGACTGCTGATGGACTTGGGCGTCTCATCCCCGCAACTAGACACGCCCGCGCGCGGCTTCAGCATTCAACACGATGGCCCGCTTGATATGCGGATGGATTCTTCCCAGAAAACTTCCGCCGCCGACCTTCTGAAAAAACTTTCCGACGCGGAACTGACGACCGTCATCAAAAATTTTGGCGAGGAGCGTTACGCAAAACGCATCGTCCGCGCAATCCGCAAAGAGCAGGCGCAGCGTCCCATCACCACAACTAGCCAACTTGCCATGATAGTGGCAAAGGCTACCGCGGCGGCGTCATCGTCGTCGCCCCGTCGCGCGCGGATTCATCCCGCGACGAGAACTTTTCAAGCATTGCGGATAGCCGTCAACGACGAACTGGAGCAACTGAAACTCGCTTTGCGGGATGCAATCGGTCTGCTCAATTCAGCCGCGCGCTTGGTGGTGATCTCGTTTCATTCTTTGGAAGACAGAATTGTGAAAACGTTTTTTCGGGATGAACAAAAAGGGTGTGCCTGTCCGCCCACAATGCCTACGTGCATTTGCGGGAGAACGCCGACTCTGAAAATTTTGACTCGCAAACCGATCGTGCCTTCGGACGAAGAGGCGCAACGGAACCCGAGATCAGCGAGCGCGAAGTTAAGGGTCGCGGAAAGAATTTATGCTTAACGGCGCGCGCAGACTTTTCCAAAGTTGGGTGCGTGTTTCCCCTAAAGATTTTTGGATGGCCGTTGCAATCTCCACCCTGTTCATGCTCGGGGCGTTGGCGTTGGTTTGGACGCACGTCAAGAAAATCGAACTGGCTTATGAGTATCAGGAGTTGGCGAAAAAAAATCGGCATCTGTCGCGAGAAAATCACCTGCTCAATCTGGAGCGCGAAAGTTTGCGGTCGTTGCACCGCGTTTCCCTGCTCGCTAAAAACGAGATGAAGATGAAGGAGCCGGATGTAGATAGAGTCGTCACCATTTTCCTCAAGTAAGCGTCATGGCAAAACAAAGTACACAGTTCACGAAAACGTTTCGGGACGGCGTCAACGCCCGACTAAAGTTCGTTGCGTTTTTGTTCTTCCTATTTGGAGTGGCGTTGATCGCCCGACTCGCTTTTCTGCAAATCGTGCAACACGACGCTCTCATGGCGCGGTCCGAAAAACAGCATCGGAGCACGGTGACAACACATTTCGGACGCGGCGTAATCTACGACCGCAACTTGAACGAACTCGCGCGCAACGTCGAAGTAGAATCGGTGTACGTGAACCCCGCGGAAATACTGGACCGAAAATCCACCGCCCGCGTTCTTGCCGCGACGCTGAAACTAAATCGTGACAAAATATACAAAAAGATTTCTTCCAAAAAACATTTCGTGTGGATCAAACGAAAATGCTCTCTCGATGAAGTCGCCAAGTTGAAAAAAGCGGAGTTGCCGGGCGTGGGATATGTGTCGGAGCAAAAAAGATTTTATCCGAAACGAGAACTTGCGGCGAGCGTTCTGGGCTTCGTCGGCATGGACAATCAAGGTCTCGCCGGCATCGAGCACGCCTATCAATCCAAACTCAAAGGCATCACTTTCAGACAAGTCATGGCGCACGATGCCCGCGGCAGAAATGTTCAATCTCTCGACGGACTGCATAATTCCAGGCTCAGAAATTATGATTTAGTTCTCACCTTGGACGAAGTGATTCAGTTCATCGCCGAGCACCATTTGAAAAAACAGGTTGAGCGTTTTAAGGCGGACTCGGGGATGGCCGTGGTCATGAATCCGCACACCGGGGAAATTTACGCGATGGCAAATGTTCCTCAATTCAACCCGAACCACTACGGAGCATTCTCCCCGCAAACTTGGAAAAATAATATCGTCGCCAACTCTTACGAACCCGGCTCAATTTTTAAACCCATCGTTGCGGCGGCGGCACTGGACGGGGGGGCGGCGAGTCCACAGGATATTTTCTTTTGCGAAAACGGGGAACTGAAAATCGGCAAAGTCCGAATCGGGGAGGCTTCCGACCATAAGTTCGGCTGGCTGAACATGCGCGACATCATCGCCAAGTCCAGCAACATCGGCGCCGTCAAAATTGCTCAGCAGGTTGGCAAAAAATCTTTTTACCAATACATCCGAAAATTCGGGTTCGGCGCAAAGTCCGGTTTGCCGCTGCCCGGCGAGTCCGCGGGACAACTGCGGGCTCAGGAAAACTGGGACGCCATGTCGCTCGCCTCCATTTCTTTTGGTCACGAGATCGCCGTCACGCCGATACAAATGGTCAACGCCTTGGCGGCAATTAGTAACGGCGGAAGTCTGATGGTGCCGCATATCACCCGCGCGCTGATTAAAAACGGGCGGGTGCTGGAACGCTCCAAGCCGGAAAAAATTCGGCGGGTCATTTCCGAAAAAACTAGCCGCCAGTTGGTCGAAGTTCTCAAGGCGGTGGTGAAAACCGGCACCGGCAAAAAAGCCGCGCTGGAAGGATTTGAAGTGGCGGGGAAAACCGGGACGGCACAAAAATATAACGCGGCGACGCGGTCTTATTCCAAAACGGAATTCATTTCGTCCTTCATCGGTTTCGTCCCGGCGGACTCCCCGCGTCTCGTGATTTTGGTGATGATTGACAATCCCCGCGGGTCGCATTGGGGAAGCGTTGTCGCCGCGCCAGTGTTCCGGGAAATAGCAAAAAAAGTGCTACGCTATTTAAACGTTCCGTCAAACAAAGAACGTGTTTTTATTCTCGACCGCGCCTGATGGAACCAACAATTTTGACAAGTCGGCTATCGCATCTTGAAAAATGGTTATCCAAATATGACAGATGATACGGAGCAAAAACTTTCGCGTTTAGTCTCGGGTTTGTCCGCCACCGATATTCGGGGAACCGTGAACCGGACAATTCGCAAAGTCGTTTGCGATTCGCGGGAAGCCGAGCCAGACAGTTTGTTCGTGGCTCTGCGCGGCGAAAAATTCGACGGGGCGGCGTTCATAAAAAACGCGATTGCCCAAGGCGCAACGGCGTTTATCACGCAGACGCCTTTCGATTCCTTGGACGAACGCAACTTGGCGTCGCGCGATGTTACGGCTTTGCATGTTGAAGATTCACGGAAAGCGCTCGCCGCCGTCAGCGCAAATTTTTACCGCCATCCGTCCAACCGATTAGCCGTAACGGGAATCACCGGGACGAACGGCAAAACCACCACGTCTTATATTCTCGAAACTTTGTTCAAGGCGGAGGGAATTTCGACCGGCGTTATCGGCACCATCAATTACCGCTACGGCGAAAAAATTTTTCCGGCGCCGCTCACCACGCCCGAGTCTTTGGATTTGAACCGCGTGCTGGATGAAATGGCGCGCGATGAAATTGAAAATTGTTTTCTGGAAGTCTCTTCCCAGTCCCTGCAACAAAGCCGCGTCCACGACATGCGTTTCGCGGTGGGAATTTTCACCAACCTGAGCCGCGACCATCTGGATTTTCACGGCGACATGGAGCATTACAAAAACGCCAAGAAAAAACTTTTCACGGAAAACCGAGTGCGTCACCGAATTTTTAATATCGACGACGCGGTCGGGCAGGAATTTTTCCGCGAATTGAAAGCGGATTCGTTCACCACGGGCATCGAAAAAGACGCGGACTTTAAAGCCGAAAATATTGTGCTCACAAAATCCGGTTGCCAGTTTGCTTTGAAGACTCCGTTCGGAACTGAAAAAATTTACTCCGCCCTGCTCGGTCGGCACAACGTCTACAACATCCTCTCCGCCGTGGCGGGGGCGATGGTTCAAGATGTTCCCCTCGAAAAAATTCCGCAAGCGTTGCGCCAAATACAACTTATCCCGGGCCGATTCGAACGCATCGAAAACAGCCGCGGGATTTCCGTGTTGGTGGATTACGCGCACACCGACGACGCGCTGTCCAACGTAATCTCCGCGGCGAAAACTTTTACGGAAGGAAAACTAATCGTGGTGTTCGGTTGCGGCGGCGACCGGGACAAGGGGAAAAGAAAAGCCATGGGGCGCGCCGTTTTTAATAACGCGGATTATTCCGTCATCACCTCCGACAATCCCCGGTCGGAGGACGCGGAACAAATCGTCGGCGACATTCTGCAAGGCGTCCCGTCATCCGCCAAAGAAGGGGACGACTACGCCGTCGTCATCAATCGCAAAGAAGCCATTGAGCACGCCATCCGCCGCGCCGACAAAAACGATTTGGTTCTCATCGCGGGGAAAGGTCACGAGGATTATCAGATTATTGGGACGCGAACCATTCACTTTGATGACCGCGAGGTCGCCCGTGCCGCGTTAAGAAAGCGAGGCCGCTGATGAAAGGCACGGCGCAAGATTGCATCAACGCTACGGCGGGACGGCTCGCGCAAGGAAACCCCGATTGTCCGTTTCACGGAGTGTCCATAAATTCCAAGACGACGGCGAAAGGAGAATTATTCGTTTGCATTAAGGGCGAACATTTTGACGGGCACGACTTCCTCGCCGACGTGATTGATAAAGAGGCGTGGGGGATTATTTTGTCCGACCCGAAAAAATTGCCGGACAAAACCGCGCGGCAATCGGCGGGCAAACCGTTTGTGATTCAGGTCTCGGACACGCTCCAATCTTTGCAGGATTTGGCGGGCTTCCAGAGAAAACGGTTTCCGCTCAAGGTCGTCGCCGTTACCGGCACCAACGGAAAGTCAACCACCAAAGAAATGACCGCCGCGATATTGCAAACCAAGTTCAAAACTTTGAAGACGCAAGGCAACCTGAACAATCACATCGGCATGCCGCTGACTCTTTTGCAAAGAGACCTCTCTCATGAAGTCGCGGTGCTGGAAATGGGGATGAGCGCGATGGGCGAAATCAAAAGATTGGCGGAGATCGCGCAGCCGGATATCGGCGTGATCACTAATATTTCCGAAGGACATCTGACGCAATTGGAGAGCATCGAAAATGTTCAGTCCGCGAAGGGCGAGTTGTTTGATGCGTTGACGGAGAAAGGCACGGCCATCGTCAACGCCGACGACCCGCTGGTCGCGGAACTGGCGCAGTCGCTACGCGCCAAGACCGTCACCTTTGGCATCGACCGCGACGCAGATGTGCGGGCAAGCGAAATAGAAAACGCGGACAACTTGGGGTTTCAATTCACGGTCAAACTTTTCGACAAAACTTTTTCCGCCCGCCTCCCGTCTCTTGGCTACTGCAACATTTATAACGCGCTTGCCGCGATGGCGATTGGTTATTCGCTGGGGATTCAGGAAGAGACCATGGTCGGCAGGCTGAAAAATTATCAACGCATGGCGCAACGCAATGAGCAAGTTCGGCATAACGGAATTGATCTCATCAACGACGCATACAACGCCAATCCTCGCTCGATGACCGAAGCCTTGAAAACTTTAGACAACTTTAAAACTCAGGGTCGGCGGATTTTCGTCATCGGAGACATGCTCGAGTTGGGATGCCGGTCCATCCCCGCGCATAAAAATTTGGGCGAAGAAATCGCCCGCTCCAAAACGAATATTCTCGTCACGGTGGGAAAGATGGCGGGCTTGTCGGCGAAGAGCGCGCAAACTTTTGCGGCGGGGAAAATCCAAGTACACGAACTCGCCACCCATCATGCCGCCGCCGAGTTTTTAGTGCGCGAGGCGCGGAGCGGGGACTGCGTGATGTTCAAAGGTTCACGGGGGGCAGCCATGGAAAAAACTTTACAAATTTTTATCGCGGGCAATTAAAAATGTTGCATCACTTGTTTTATCCGCTCAGCGTGGATTATTCAATCTTCAACGTCTTCAAGTACATCACCTTCCGGTCGGCGTATGCGGGAGTCACGGCGTTGGGATTAAGTCTCATCCTCGGCGGCGTGACGATTCGCGTTTTACAAAAATTTCAGATACGGGAAAAAATCCGCGGCGACGGTCCGCAACACCATAGCTCCAAGTCCGGAACGCCGACGATGGGCGGACTGCTTATTCTCGGAACGTTCGGATGCTCGACTCTGCTCTGGGCGGACTTGAGCAATCATTACATTTGGCTTGTCCTGCTTTCCGCCTTTGGCTTCGGGGCTATCGGGCTCCGTGATGACATCCTGAAATTAAAAAAAGGCGGCGGCATCAGCGCCAAAGAAAAAATTGCGCTGCAAGTTTTGCTGAGCTTGGCGATTGGAATCTACCTGCTGTATTTCGACCCGGTGCGCGCAGAATATGCCACGCGTTTGTCGGTCCCTTTTTTCAAAGAGTTTCAGCCTGACATGGGAGCCGGCTATTTGCTTTTCATCGTTTTCATAATCGCGGGAACCTCCAACGCCGTCAACCTCACCGATGGATTAGACGGGTTGGCGATTGGCCCCATCATCATCGCCACGCTGACTTACACCGGCATCGTTTATATCTGCGGTCATTTTAATTTCGCGGAATACCTTCGCATTCAACACATCAAAGATGCGGGGGAAATCGCGGTCGCCAGTTCCGCCGTGTTAGGCGCCAGCCTGGGGTTCCTTTGGTTCAACTCTTATCCCGCGCAAATATTTATGGGGGACGTCGGGTCGCTATCTCTGGGCGGATTGTTGGGCACCATCGCGGTGATCGTCAAACACGAACTCTTGTTGATTCTCGTCGGCGGCGTCTTCGTAATCGAAGCGCTGTCCGTCATCATCCAAGTCGGCTTTTTCAAATACACCGGCGGAAAACGTTTTTTCAGAATGGCGCCGCTTCATCACCACTTCGAAGAATCAGGTTGGTCGGAACCCAAAGTCATCGTGCGGTTTTGGATCGTCGCGGTGATTTTGGCAATGATCGGTCTCAGCACTTTGAAACTTAGATAACGATGGAACTTAAAAATAAAATTCTGTGCGTAATCGGACTTGGCAAGACGGGCGTCGCCGCCGCAAATTTTCTGTCCCGACAGGGAGCCCGCGTCACGGTGACGGACAGCAAACCGCGCGCGCAATTATTAGAACCTTTGCAACAGTTGCGCGCCGACGTGAAAACCCGTTGCGAAAATCCTGAACCGTCTTCCGACGCGGAGTTGATTGTGCTAAGTCCGGGCGTGGACATTCATTCGTCGTTCCTTGAAAACGCGAAGCGGGCGGGAACCGAAATCATCAGCGAAATTGAGTTAGCAAATCGGTTCAACACGGTTCCGATCATCGCCGTCTCCGGAACCAACGGCAAATCCACCTGCACTAGTTTGGTCGCGGAAATGCTCCGCGGCGGCGGGAAAACCGCGCAGGCAGGGGGGAACCTCGGCGTTCCTTTCATTTCTTTATTGGACCAAGGCAACGCCGATTACCGAGTGCTCGAACTTTCCAGTTTTCAAATGGAAGCCACGTCGGGACTTCACCCGATAATTTCGGTCATCCTAAATATCAGTCCCGACCACATGGACCGACATAAAAATTTCAAAACTTATGTTGGTCTGAAGGAAAAAATATTTTCCCGCCAAACTCAAAATGATTTTTTGATACTAAACCATGATGATCCCAATACCCGCGACCTCGGAAAAAACTGCGCGGCGGCGCGCGTTTTATTCAGCACTCAAGCCGAACTTGATGAAGGAATATTTTTGCGCGGAAGCAAAATTATCGCGCGGCTTAAAAACGACGAAAGGGAAATGATGTCGCTGCAATCGCTGTCCAAAGGAATGCGGTGGCAGACGGAAAACATCCTCCCCGCCATCGCCGTCGCCTTGCTTCTCGACGTGTCGCGCGCGGCGATTCTGCAGGCTTTAGAAAACTTCGCGGTGCTGGAGCATCGCCTGGAATGGGTTCGCACCATAGACGGCATCGACTTTGTCAACGATTCTAAGGCGACCAACATAGGCTCTGTTCAAAAATCGTTGAACACTTTTGACCGCCCCATCATTCTCATCGCCGGCGGAAAAGATAAGGAAACAGATTTTTCTCCGCTGACGAGCCTGATGAAAAAAAAAGTCAAACACTTGGTTCTCATCGGCGAGACGCGCGACAAGTTTAAGCGAATTCTAAACGGCTCCTTCGGTTACGAAGAAAGCGACAGCATGGAAGAAGCCGTTCATTTGGCGAAGGCAAAAGCGGAAGACGGCGACGTCGTTCTCCTCGCGCCAGCCTGCGCAAGTTTTGACATGTTTAAGGATTACAAGGACCGGGGAAATTGTTTCAAAACGATCGTCAAAGAATTGGAAGGGCGATGAATTTTGGTTGCGACGAAGAAAAAATATTCGGACTCGTTGATGGGCATCACCGTAGCCGTTTTGGTTTTGGTAGGCATCGTCATGGTTTTCAGTGCAAGCGCCGTGTATGCGTTGGAAAAATACGACGACTCCTATTACTTTCTCAAACGCCAGACCGTCTGGTGCCTTCTGGGAACGGTGGTTTTGCTCGTTGCCAAAAATATGGACTACCACAAATTGCACCAGCACACCTACCTCATCATGCTAGTGGCTTTTCTACTTTTGCTCGCCGTTACGTTTCCGGAAATCAGCAAAAAGGTCGGCGGCGCGCGAAGATGGTTGACCTTGAATGGATTTTCTTTCCAGCCTTCGGAATTGGCGAAGTTTGCCCTCGTTCTTTTTATCGCCAAATCTCTGGTCAAAAGAGCCGACAAGTTGAAAAGTTTCGCCTACGGTTATCTGCCCAACTTGATCGTCCTCGGTTTCTTTTTTGTGCCGATTTTATTTCAACCCGATTTTGGCACCGCCATCATTATCTGCATGGTCACCTTCACCATGCTTTTTGTGGCCGGCTTAAGAAAAAGGTTTTTGTTTTTTTCCGTGCTCGCGCTGATTCCTTTCATAGCGACCGCGATCATGAGTGCGGAATACCGCACCCGCAGGATTACCGCGTTCCTCGACCCGTGGCAAGACCCTTCCAACGCGGGGTTTCAAGCCATCCAATCTTTTTACGCGTTTGGTCGGGGAGGATATTGGGGAACCGGATTGGGAGCCAGCCACCAAAAACTTTTCTATCTCCCCGAAGCGCACACGGATTTTATCTTTTCCGTCATCGGGGAAGAACTGGGATTTTTGGGAACGACGGCGATCATCCTCCTATTTTCAATATTGGTCTGGCGAGGTTTCGTCGCCGCACGCCGCGCCAAAGACCCGTTCGGAACTCATTTGGCAATCGGCTTGACTCTCTTAATCGGGTTTCAAGCTTTCATCAACATGGGCGTGACGGTGGGACTTCTTCCGACCAAAGGATTGGCCTTGCCCTTCATCAGCATGGGCGGGTCATCGATGTTAATCACCATGCTTTCGGTCGGCGTTCTGCTGAACATTTCGGAGCAAGCGGCAAAACGTTGACAATGATTTGAATGCGAAAACGAATTGTCATAGCCGGCGGCGGCACAGGCGGTCACCTTTATCCAGGCATCGCTTTGGCGAAAGCAATCAAGAAGCAGGATATGGATATTAAAATTTCATTCGTAGGAACCGAAAAAGGTCTCGAAGCAAAAGTTCTTCCGCGCGAAGGATTCGAGTTGAAGACCATTCTCTCCGCAGGTTTGCTCGGTAAAAAACGGCTTGGCCGCTGGATGTCATGGGTCAAGTTGCCGGCGGGCACCGTCCAGTCCATGTGCTTCCTAATTAGGAAGCGTCCCGATTTGGTGGTGGGCGTAGGCGGGTATGCATCGGGGCTTCTGGTTCTCTCCGCTTGGGTGTTGCGGATTCCCATTCTCATCCACGAGCAAAACTCGATCCCCGGACTCACCAACAAATGGTTGGGAAAGATCGCGGACAAGGTGGCGGTTTCATTCAAAGAATCCGCAAAGTTTTTCCCCCGGCACAAAGTCACCGTGACGGGAAACATGATCCGCGAAGAATTCTGCCAGCCGCGGGAAACATCCGCCGAAGGACAGCGACAACCCTTCCGCGTGCTGGTCCTCGGAGGTAGCCAGGGGGCGCACTCCATCAACGTCGCCATGATGGAAGCGTTGCAATCACTTGCTCCCCAAAAAGAAAATATTCACATCACTCATCAAACTGGCGAAAGCGATTTCGCAACGGTACAACGCAAATATAAAAACAGCGGTCTCTCCCACGACGTCATGCCGTTCATCGATGACGTGGCAGAGCAATACCGCAAAGCCTCCTTGGTGATTTGCCGCGCCGGCGCCACGACGCTGGCGGAAATAACCGCGTGCGGAAAAGTTTCCGTCTTAATTCCGTATCCCCACGCGGCGCACAATCATCAGGAAAAAAACGCCCAAGTGTTGGACGCCGCCGATGCTGGCGAGTTGGTACTCGACCGCGAATTATCGGGACCACGCATCGCTCAATCCATTCTTAACGCCATGAAAAATCCGCAGCGGCTGAAGGAAATGGAAGCAAACAGTTATCAATTAGGCAACCGGGACGCCACGGAAAAAGTTCGCCAGATCTGCATGGATTTGCTGGAAGGCGCAATCCCGAAATCCGGTCACGCTGGCAAAACGCAAAGGAATTATGTTCGGTCATGTTTTTAGGAAAACGCAACCGCTCCATTTTATCGGGATTGCCATTGCGGGCGGCCGCGGAAAAATCACCGCGCATCGTCGGCGCCGCCACAGTGTTAGCGGCGGGAAACCTTGACCCGACCGCGTTGTCGTCGTCAATAGGAAAGGGCCATCATCTATGCTTAACGAAGCCTGGAAACGTCGGTTGATTCACATTGCACATTCTGGAACGGGGAAAAAATTTCACCTCAAAACCAGAATGGAATATCCCAAAACTGTTCTCGGTCAAAAAATTCATCAGAGTAAAACTATGAGCCATTCTTTTCCTTGGTTACACAAAATTAAAGGCAGCGTCCTGAAAAAAGAAATTCTTGCGCCCTACACTTCCATCCAAATCGGAGGTCCCGCGGATGTATTAATTTTTCCCGAAGACGTCCGCGACCTGCAAACTATTTTGCGGAACAAAGGACCGCAGCCGCTTTTCATTTTGGGAGAGGGAACCAATTTGCTTATCGGCGACCGCGGAATACGGGGCGTCGTCGTCTCTTTGGAGCGATTCAGAAATATCAAGCGTCCCCTGTTTTTCCGCAAGGAGACTGGACGGCGGCGGGCGGTGATGACGGCGGAGGCGGGCGTGAAAATGTCCTACCTCGCCAAACACGCGACGCGTTATTCCCTGACCGGCGTCGAACATTTGGTCGGCATCCCGGGGTCGTTAGGGGGCGCCGTCATCATGAACGCCGGGGCAGAAGGCGCCGACATCGGCCAAGTTATTCGCAGCGTAACCTGCGTCACTCTCGACGGGGAAGTCCAAACTTTCAACCGCGGCGATCTTTCGTTTGAATATCGAAAAACTATTTTTCCGAACGACACCGGAATCATCATCGCGGCGGAACTAGAATTGGAAGAAGGCAACCGCCAAGAAATTCAGAACGCGATAGACCGCCACCTCGCGCGTCGGTCGCAGACGCAGCCGCTAACAATTCCCAACGCGGGTTCCATTTTCAAAAACCCCGACGGCGACAAGGCGGGAAGACTGATCGAGTCTCTGGGACTCAAAGGATTTTCCGTCGGCGACGCCGGAATTTCAATCAAGCACGCAAACTTTATCGTCAACAAAGGCGGCGCAACGGCGGCGGACGTAACTCGTTTAATCGAGCACGTCCAAAAAGAGGTCAAGGAAAAAACGGGCGTTGCATTGCAAACTGAAATTGTCACCGCAGGCGAATGAACGGGAGGAACAAAAATAAAATCGGTCCGTATACAAGGGTCCCCTCCTTCCCTTGTTCTCCCAGCGCTTTTGGCCAAGAGCCGGGGCGGACCTTCTTAACAGGAAATTTGCGGCAAGGATTTTGGATAACTTGGAAAACAAAACCATCGGAGTACTTATGGGCGGACTCTCCCTTGAACGGGAGATTTCAATCGTCACCGGAAACTCGGTCATCGATGCCCTCAAAAGGAAAGGATTGAACGCCGTGCCGATTCAAGTTGACCATCAAATCGGAGCAACGTTGCAGTCGAACCCAATCGACTTGGCATACATCGCCTTGCACGGAACTTTTGGGGAAGACGGATGCATTCAAGGTCTGCTCGAATATTTCAAAATTCCTTACACGGGGTCAGGCGTCGTGAGCAGTGCTCTTGCCTACGACAAATTAAAATCCAAAGAGATTTTCAAATTTCACGGAATACCCACCGCCGATTATGAAGTGTTCCATAAAAACCAGAACGAAAAAATACGCCGCACGATGGAACTTCCCGTAGCCGTCAAGCCGCCCTGTCAGGGATCAAGCCTGGGAATAACCATCGTCGAAAATGAAAGCGAATGGGAACCGGCGTTGGAAACCGCGTTCGTTTATTCGGACGAAGTCCTCGTCGAAAAGTTTATCGAAGGAAAACTTCTGGCGATTGGAATGAACGAGGCCGAACCCATGCCCATCGTTCACATCCGCCCCAAGTCCGGCTTCTATGATTACGAAGCAAAATATACTCCCGGAAAAACGGAATACATTTGCCCCGCGGAAATCGACGAAAACGAAAAGCATCGATGTTGGCAAACCGCAAAGCAAGTCTTCCAAGTGTTGCGGGGAAGAGGTTTCCCCCGCGTGGATGTCATTCTGGACCGCGAAGGAACACCGCAAGTCTTGGAGATGAACACCATTCCCGGGATGACCCCCACCAGCCTTCTACCAATGGCGGCGCGGGAACTGGGCTGGGAGTTTGACGATTTGGTCTGCGAAATATTAAAAACCGCGCAACGCGATTACACCGAGTAATTATGGATTTCGCAATCGTAAATCAGAAAAGTTCATCTGTGGCGTGGGAAGATCTGCGCTCCAAAAGAAAGAAAAAGCAACGCCGCGGCGGCGACCTCAACAAGCGCGCGCCCTCAAGAATTCCGGGGCGTGATGTTTCGTGGACGAGGATGCTGTTTGAACTGACCTCAAAACTTTTTCTCGCGGGCGTCGTCGTTTATTTATTCTACGCAAGTTATAGTTTTCTGACTTCCGACCCCCGGTTTCAAATCACCGACGTCACGTTCCGCGGCAATCACGCTCTATCAGAAAACCAGTTGTCGCGGTGGCTGGGGCAAGTCCGCGGGGGAAATCTTTTTGCGTATGACTTGTCCGCAGCGTCCACAAGGCTCGCGGAACATCCTTGGATTTTTTCCGCGTCTGTTCAAAGAAAATTTCCGCGCAAGATTCAAATCGAATTGACCGAGCGCGTTCCTTACGCCCGCGTCAAATTCGACAAGGTGTTTTTGATAGACCGCTTCGGCGTGCTCCTGTCGGAAGCAACACCAGAACACCGCCACTTGCCACTGATCATACAACCCGCGAAGTCCGAAAACTTTTCCGAGGAAAAAGTCGTCCGTAACATCGAGACAATGCGTGCCTTCAATAAACTTTCTTTTTTCGAAAAAAATCCTTTGGACACCGTCGAACGCAAAGGACATTCGAGAATTATATTTTTCACACGCAACCGCGATCTGCAAATTCAAATGTCCACGGAAACGTTAACGGAAGGATTCAAAAAATTCATGATCGTCCTCGACACTTTGGAATATGACGCCAGCAAAATCCAAATGATCGACTTGTCGTTCGAGGATCAAGTCGTAGTCAGGGACCGAATCGCCGCCCGCTTACCATCCGCGGAGATACCAACCAACTAGGAGGAAATCGGACGCATGAGCAAAAAAAATAATTACATCGTCGGCTTGGATGTCGGAACAACCAAAATCTGTTGCATCATCAGCGAAGTCGTCGGGGACGAAAAAATAAACATCATCGGGCTCGGGCAATACCCGTCACGAGGCTTGCGCAAAGGGGTAGTCATAAACATAGACAGCACGGTGGAGTCTATAAAAAGCGCGGTGGAAGAAGCCGAACTGATGGCGGGATGCGAAATCGATTCTGTTTTTGTGGGCATCGCCGGCGGACATATTCACAGCATGAACAGTCACGGCATCATCGCCATCAAAGGCAAAGAAATTACGCAAGCGGATGTCGACCGCGTCATCGAAGCGGCGAAAGCCATCGCCATCCCTCTTGACCGAGAAGTCATCCACGTTCTTCCGCAAGAGTTCATCGTCGACAATCAGGACGGAATCAAAACTCCGCTGGGCATGGCGGGAGTCCGGCTCGAAGCCAAAGTTCACATCGTCACCGCCGCCGTAACTTCCGCGCAAAATATCGTCAAGTGCATCAACAAAGCCGGCTTGGGAGTGCGGGACATCGTGTTGGAGCAACTCGCTTCCAGCGCGTCCGTCCTGTCGCAAGATGAAAGAGAACTAGGCGTCGGGATAATCGACATCGGCGGCGGAACTTCCGACCTGGCAATTTTTTATCAGGGCGCCATCAAACATACGGCGGTGTTGACAATCGCCGGCGCGCAGATGACGAACGACATCGCCATCGGACTCCGCACCCCAAATGCGGAAGCGGAAAAAATCAAACACTCCTACGGATGCGCCTACACTCCCATGGTTCCCGAAGGCGAAAACATCGAGGCGCCAAGCGTCGGCGGACGAGAGCCGCGAACCATCCCGCGCCAAATTCTCAGCGAAATCATCGAAGCCAGAACGCGGGAAATGTTTGAACTACTCAACTACGAAATCACCGCGTCGGGTCACCGAGAAATCATGTCTTCGGGAATCGTCCTGACCGGCGGCGCGGCAAGCATGCAGGGCATGGCCGAATTGGCGGAGGACGTTTTTCAATCGCCCGTGCGCGTGGGAATCCCCGCCGGGCTTGGCGGATTGACCGACGTGGTGAACAGTCCCAGGTATGCCACCTGCACGGGATTGATTCAATACGGAGCCAAAAGATTTAAGTCGGGAAGAAACCGCGAACTGCAAGGAAGAAACTTGTTCGATAAAATTTTTACACGGATGAAAGATTGGGCGGACGAATTTTTTTAAAACACGGAGGGCAAAATGAATTTAATAGAGTTCGATAACGAAAACGATTACTCGGCAACAATCAAAGTCATCGGCGTCGGAGGAGGAGGCAACAACGCCGTCAACTCCATGGTCCGCAACAACATTCGCGGCGTGGAGTTTATCGTCGCCAACACCGATGCGCAAGCGCTGGAAAAATCCGAATGCCCCGGGAAAATTCAAATCGGCGCCGAACTAACCCGCGGCCTCGGCGCCGGTTCCAATCCGGAAATCGGAAGAGACGCCGCCAAAGAAAGCGAAGCGGCCCTCCGCGAAATGCTGGAAGGAACGGACATGGCTTTCATCACCGCCGGCATGGGCGGCGGGACGGGCACCGGCGCCGCGCCCATCATCGCGCGCATCTCCAAAGAAGTGGGGGCGTTGACGGTTGGCATCGTCACCAAACCTTTTCCGTTTGAACGCAGACAGCGAATGCAACAGGCGGAGGAAGGCATCATGGAAATCAAAGAAGCAGTTGATACTTTGATCGTCATCCCCAACCAAAAACTGCTTAGTTATGTCAGCAAGCAAACTCTACTCTCCAGCGCGTTCGCAATGGTGGACGATGTTTTGCAGCAAGCCGTCTGTAGCATCTCCGACCTAGTCGTAACGCCCGGCTTGATCAACCTCGACTTCGCCGATGTCAAATGCATCATGGGCGGCATGGGCAAAGCCTTGATGGGCAGCGGCGTTGCCACCGGAGACGCGCGCGCCGTCGAAGCCGCGCAGAAAGCCGTCTCCAGTCCTTTGCTGGATGAAGCAACGGTGGACGGCGCAAAAGGAATCTTGATCAACATCACCGGCGGCGATGACCTCACCCTCACGGAAGTCAACGAAGCTTCCATGTTGATTCAGGAAAACGCCCACGAAGATGCGCATATTATTTTCGGCGCGGTGATTGACAAAAAAATGGAAGGCGAGATGCGGGTGACCGTCATCGCCACCGGATTTGAAAATGCCGACGACGTGGTCACGCACAAAGAAAAACCTGCCCTGAGAAAAGTGGTCGGCGGAGAGCCAATCTCCGAAAGCAATTCGGGGCCGACGTCTTTCAGACATTTAAAATCCCTGGCGTCCACGATTAAGGAAGAAAATTCCGATTCAGGAAGCCCGGCACTAAACCTCGACATCCCAACATTCCTCCGCAAACACGCCGACTAAAAAATTGCAGAGTCATTCGCGATGACGCGGCGCGGCGGCGGCGTGACGGTGACGGCGGTCGCTAGTGGTTTATCTTCCAGTTGTAGTGCAGGTAGGAAATTTTGGTGTTGGGATTGTTCAACACTTTTCTTTCCGCGTCGGTGGCATATTGGCTGATATATTTTAGAACGCCGCCGCGGCTTTCAAAATCTTCCGCGAACCATTTGAAGATGGCGGAGAGTTTAACTTTGTTTTTTCGTTCATCGAGTTGCATGCCTTTTCCGCGGGACCGCAAAAACTTTTCCATCTGGTCGTCTAGTTGTTCATCCAACTTCGCGGCGGAATAGGCTTCGCGGCGGAGGTCGGGGCAACTGACGGAAGCGCAGACGATTGCCATGTGGATGCGCGGCTCGTTCATCTTCCTGAGAATTTCGTGTTCGATATCGCCGAGGGTGCGCTCTTTGTTTCCCACCGTCCCCGCCACTCGTTCCCAAACCGGGGTGAGAAAACTTCCGGCGTCTTTGATACTTTCTATCGGGTAATGGTCGGTGATCATTTTGGCGGCGAGAATGTTGTAGACGTTGATCCAAAAGGAGAGTGTGGCTTCGCGCGATTCCAAACTCGCCGGGCTGTAGGATTCCATCTTGGCGACGGTGCGGGAGAAAGCGGGGTCCTGCTTCAGGCCGACATAATCGACGGCGTTGAGTTGAACGCCTTCCAACGTTTTCGGGGCGACATATTTTTTAACCATGGCGTCCCACTCGGAAAAATCGAACGCCGCGCTGTTGGAACAAAAACCAAAAACCAGAAACATCGCCAAGACGGCGGATTGCAAGTGTCGGAAAAAATCTGTGTTCATCGTTGGCCTCATTCCTTTTTTGCGAATGGATTAAACAAATACTTTCCTTTATCAGTATACTGCTGAATTGATTCCTTGCCAACAGGCTCCGCGTAAAGAGTTCTGTTTCCTCAGCGAGAATGTCGGCGCCTGTTTATGGATAAAGATTTTTTATACGTTTCTGATTTGGACGGCACTTTGTTGTTGCCCGACGGTTCGTTCCCGCAAGATTTCGAAAGACGCCTCAATCGGCTAATCAACTTGGGGATGCGTTTCACCATCGCAACCGCGCGGAACTACGATTCCGTACATCCAATCTTAAACGGATTGAATTTGAACTTGCCGGTTATTTTATTCAACGGCGTTTATCTTACCGATTTCGACAGCGGCCACATTCTAAAATATTCCCGCTCCATCGAAAAAACAGTTATAGAAACTATGCTTGAGTTAGCCTTGCCGCGCGGCATCAATCCTTTCATCTATACGTTCGAAGAGAAACACAAACTTTATTATCATAGCGCCACCAATCCCGGTTCCCATGCTTACATCAAAAGTTTGGAAAATAACGGGAGATTGAACCAAGTCAAACGTTTCGAATTTCAAGAGGAGGAAAAAATTTCCGGGTTTTTGTTGATCGACCGACACGACCGTCTGGAGCCTGTTTACCAGTCGCTGCGGGAAAAATATTCCGACCATCTCAATTTATATTTTACCGAAGATATGGTCGCGACGGGATGTTACTGGCTGCAGTCTTTCCACCGGGAAGCCAGCAAAGGAAATATGTTAAAAGTACTTGCCCAGCAACTAAAAATTCCCAAGGAGCGCATCGTTGTGTTCGGGGACAACTTGAATGACATCGACATGTTTCAGGTCGCAGGCCACGCCGTCGCCGTAGAAAATGCTTTGCCGGAAGTAAAAGAATCCGCCGACGAAATCATCGGCGGCAATTTTCACGGTTCCGTCCTGCAATACCTCGAGCCTATATTTCTTGAAAAATGATGCCGTTTCAATTAGCCTGCGCGGATACAATCCGCTTGCGAAAAACTTTTTTTGATTATCATGTCTGAAACTACGCCGCCACAGAAACCTGAAAAAACCGTCTATGAACGGGACAAAACCGCGAAGGAGCGACAGCCGCAAAAGGAGAAGCGCGGGGACGTCGTCAAACCCAAGCCAAAAATCAAAAAGGCTTTCGTCCCGAAGAAAAAAACTTTTTCCACCGACAAGCCGATGGAGCACCGCGTGAGAAGCATCCGCATGACTTCCATGGAATCCGCAAAAATGATTTGGGAAACTCTTGTCGATTACCAGAACGAACTAGCGCAACTGGAAACGGATGATCCCGATCAGCATTATCATGACTGGGAAAAAGTGGAAAAACTTTTTATCCGACTCGCGAAAAAATACAGCGCTTGCACAAGCAAAGCGTTAGGCGGTTCCATAGGCTGGGTGTACAAGGACATCGAGATTGCCCCAGAAATCACGGACGAGGAGTTGATCAATACCGTGATGAGTGTGGAAAGATTCAAACTTCCCGAACCCATCAAAACGAAACTCGGATTCCACATCGTCATGGTTTGCGAAAGTCAGGTGCACGTCCCCCGCGAAAAACCGCCGGAGGTGGATAGACCGCCGCTGTTCTAAATCGCGCGACGTGACGGTGAAGCAACGACAGTGGCGTGGCGATGAAGCAACGGCGGATTCACTCTCCCAGAAAAAACCGCCGCACCGTTGCGACGACATATTCCTGCTGCCTTCGGTCCACCTCGTGGGAGATAGGAAGCGCCAGGGTTTCCTGCGCGGCTTTTTCCGATTCAGGAAAGTCGCCACTTTTGTAGCCCAGAGATTTGAAACATTCCTGCAGGTGGAGCGGAATGGGATAATAGATTTCGCACCCGATGCGGTTTTCCTCGAGAAAAGTTTTCAGTTCATCCCGGCGGTTTCCGACGCGAAGGACATACTGATTGTAAACATGGCGGGGAAAAACTTCGGGGGGAAGTTGGACGAACGGAGTCATCGCCGCGTCTTTGAAAAGTTGGTTATAGGTCTGCGCGTTCTGTCTTCTTTGCTCGGTCCAATCTTCCAGAAAGTTTAGCTTCGCGCTCACCACATCAGCCTGAATGGCATCCAGACGAAAGTTCCCTCCTGAAATTTTGTGGTAATACTTCCGCGTCGCGCCATGTACTCTGAGAGCCTGCAACCGTTTGTAAAACTCTTCCGAGTTCGTCGTCACCAATCCGCCGTCGCCAAAACCGCCCAGGTTTTTTGTCGGGAAAAATGAGAAGCACCCCATGTCCCCCATCGACCCCGCCGACTTGCCCTTGTACTCGGAACCAATCGCTTGGGCAGAATCTTCAATCACGCGCAAGTTATTTTTTTCGGCTAGTCGAAGGATGACATCCATATCCGAACATTGCCCGTAAAGATGCACCGGGATAATGGCTTTGGTCTGCGGGGTGATGCAACGCTCAACGTGTTCGGGTTTGATGTTGAAGGTAACGTCGTTGATGTCCACAAAAACCGGTTTGGCTCCGACGCGAATGATGGAACCCGCCGTCGCAAAAAAAGTGTACGGCGTGGTAATCACTTCGTCGCCGGGACCAACCTCCAACGCCATCAACGCCATCAGCAACGCATCGGTCCCGGACGAAACCCCGACGGCGTATTTCGTCTGGCAATAAGACGCCATCCGCTCTTCCATCTGGGAAACTTTCGCGCCGAGAATAAATTGTCCCGAGCGAATCGTCGCCGCGATTTCCTTTTCTACTGCGTTCAATATTTGGTGATACGAAGCGGTGATATCCAGCAAGCGAACTTCGTTGACCGGCGGCGGGGCATCGAGTTTCTCCTGCAACTGTGCGGGAGTTAGAGCGCTCACCGACAAGCCTGAAAATTTTTCCGGGGAAAGTGTGACCACCGCGTCCAATCCGTTCACCTTTATCAAGCGCGACGCCAGCGCCACCGCAAACGGTTGTTCGTGCCCAAGAGCCAGGTCAATATCGTGAGCGGTGGGAGTCAAAACGGCGAGGCTTCGCAAGAGAGTTTGCAAATCTCCCTCGCGCTTTGAATCCCCCGCCCCCTGCAAAATAGCGGCGACGGCGGTGGACGCAACCCAACCTTTGCAACGCTTTTGACGATACAGGTTTAACACCGCCGAGTCCGCTAGATTTTCCAACGCTTGAATCAGGCAATCCGTATCGAAAAGAATCTGCATGAATTAATTTAGGCTCTGTAATTTTTATTGGAAAATATTTCGTCGCGGGCGTTTACTTATGAAGGCTGCTCATCGCCAACGGCAAATTTCAGGGAGGCTTTTGGCAAAATTCAAAATTGAATTTCCTGACCTAGTTTTTCGCGAAGAATAATCTCCGCCGGAGTGTAATACTTTTTGTTCACGTTGCATTTTTTACACGCCGGCACCAAGTTCCCGCGCTTGCTTTTTCCGCCGCGGGAAATGGGGACGATATGGTCCATCGTCAGTTCCGCCACCGTGAACCGACCGCCGCAATAATGACAAATGCCCGCCTGGATTTTTTCCTTCCACCACCGCGATTGGCGCAGTTTGCGAGCCTTGGCTTTCTCAACTTTGAATTGTTGTTCGTCCATATTTGTATCAGGAACCCGTGACTGCTTTTGCCCAGACCGAGTCAATCATCAACCGCGGCCGCCAATTATTCCGCACCGCCCGGACGGTTCCTTGCAAACTCCCTTTGGGATACCAATGAATATCTCCCATGTCAAACTCGAATCCCAGCGCGGCGGACAGCCGAGTCTTACTGGTCCAAAAACAACTGCCGTAACTGAATTCAAAAACCGGGTCGATATGGAGAATAAATGTTTTGCCGCGAGACTGGAACGGCTTGGCAATTTCGTACAGGCTCTGAATTTCAAGCCGTCCCGGAAGACGCCAATCATCGTAGTTCGCCAATTTTTCCCGGTTTAGTTTGCGAATATAATTTTGGGCATCGTACCAACTGATGTTGTTGCCCGTCTCCACATAGGCATAACTCGTCTGCCACATCAACCCCGTGCGAACATCCGATATCGTCCTGTCGCCATGCTCGATAAACCGTTGCTCCATAACTCACCAAAAGTTGGCATTGTAGCAGAATGTGCCAGCGCGAACAGATACCCCCGTGCCGTCGCCACCGTCATCGCACCGCCGTCATCATCGACGCCGTCGCCGTCGCGGCCATCGTCACCGTCGCCCGCACTTTCGCGCCAGCGGCTTCCCGCCGTGATGCATCATTGCGCGCTGCGGCGGCGCGTGGCGGATTTTTTGGCTTGGTGTTCCACCGTAACCGTGGTGTGGATTCCGCCGCGGACATTAAAATCGCCGACAATTTTCATCGTCCGCGGCTGGCATGCGGATACCAGATCATCCAAAATAATGTTGGTTAGTTTTTCGTGAAACCCGCCTTCGTTCCGGTACGACGTCAGATAAACCTTCAATGATTTTAATTCCACGCACAATTTGTTTGGAACGTAACTGATGCGCAGAGTGGCAAAATCCGGTTGCCCAGTTTTGGGACACAGACAGGTGAATTCCGGGCACTCCATTTCGACGGCGTAATCCCTGCCCGGGAACGGATTCGGGAAGGTTTCAATCTGCGAAAACTTTTTTTTCATGGCGTCCCTCATATATTTTGGCGGTGATTTTTTTTCGGAAAGACCTTGCTTTTTGGTATCAGGATTTTATACACTATCAGCACTTACACACAGAGAGTGCCAAAAGCTCAAAAACTTAAGCCGAGCCTTTCTCCGCGCAGGAGAATAAGGCTCTTAATTTTAATGAGTTAAAGATTTTTTTCGAGCAGATTGATGCCAGACCGCGTTGGTCCTTTCAAACAAAATCTAATTTGAGTGTAACATTACTTCAAGGAGTCCATATGAAAATCCGACCATTGCATGACCGTATTCTAGTTCAACCCATTCTGGAAAAGGAAGTTCGAAAAGGCGGAATCATCATCCCCGACTCAGCCAAAGAAAAACCCATCGAAGGGCGGGTGAAGGCTGTAGGCAAAGGGAAAGTTGACGACAACGGCAAGCCGGTCAAGATGGAAGTAAAGGTGGGCGACAAAATCCTTTACAGCAAATACGGCGGCACGGAAATCAAGTTTGACGGGGGAGAATACCTGCTGATGCGCGAAGACGACGTGTTGGCAATCGTAGGGTAAATCGCCACCGCAACTATATTAACGACAAAATCATTCACCTCTCTTGCTAGAGAATAAGGAGAATCTTCTTCATGGCTAAACAAATCTCGTATGACGAAAATGCTAGACACAAAGTACTGTCCGGAATCAATCAACTGGCAGACACCGTAAAAATCACCTTGGGTCCGAAGGGACGCAACGTGGTGATCGACAAAAAGTTTGGTTCCCCCACCATCACCAAAGATGGCGTCACGGTGGCCAAAGAAATTGAACTGCAAGACGCGTTTGAAAATATGGGCGCGCAGATGCTCAACGAAGTCGCCAGCAAAACCAGCGACAACGCCGGCGACGGCACGACCACCGCCACGGTGCTCGCCCAGGCAATTTTCCGCGAAGGAATAAAAAACGTCACCGCCGGCGCCAATCCGATGGACATCAAGCGCGGTATTGAAGAAGCCGTTCAAGCCATCGTCCCCGAAATCCAGAAGATGGCAAAACCCACCAAAGACAAAAAGGAAATCTCCCAAGTCGGAACCATTTCCGCCAATCACGACAAAGCCATCGGCAAAATAATTTCCGAAGCGATGGACAAAGTGGGCAAGGACGGTGTCATCACCGTGGAAGAAGCCAAGGGCATGGACACCTCCCTGGAAATCGTGGAGGGAATGCAATTTGACCGCGGTTATCTTTCCCCCTATTTCGTCACCGACTCCGAGCGGATGGAATCGGTGCTGGAAGACGCCTACATCCTGTTGCACGAGAAAAAAATCAGCAACATGAAAGACCTTCTGCCACTGCTGGAAAAAATCGCCAAAGGCGGCAAGCCCCTGCTCATCCTCTCCGAAGACGTCGAAGGCGAAGCCCTCGCCACCCTCGTCGTCAACAAACTGCGCGGCACGCTGAATGCCTCCGCCGTCAAAGCACCGGGATTTGGCGACCGCCGCAAAGACATGCTCAACGATATCGCCATCCTGACCGGCGGCAAAGTAATCACCGAAGACATCGGCGTCTCCCTCGACAGCGTGGACTTGAGCGACTTGGGACGCGCGAAACGCATCACCATCGATAAAGAAAATACCATCATCATCGACGGCAAAGGAAAAGCCTCCGACATTCAAGGGCGGGTCAAACAAATCCGCAACCAGATTGAGGAGACGACTTCCGATTACGACCGGGAAAAACTCCAAGAGCGACTCGCCAAACTGGTTGGCGGCGTGGCCATCATCAAAGTCGGCGCCGCAACCGAGACAGAGATGAAGGAGAAGAAAGCCCGCGTCGAGGATGCCCTTCACGCTACCCGCGCCGCGGTCGAAGAGGGAGTCGTCCCCGGCGGCGGCGTGGCTTACATCCGCAGCCTAGGCGTGCTGGATAAAATCAAAGGCGACCACGATTTTCTCGTCGGAGTAAAAATCATCCGCCGCGCCTTGGAAGAGCCGTTGCGCCAAATCGCCATCAACGCTGGCCAAGAGGGCACCGTGGTTTGCGAAAAGGTGAAAAGCATGAAAGGCAACGAAGGGTACGACGCCAAGACCGACAAGTACACCGACATGATTAAGGCAGGAATCATCGACCCCGCCAAAGTGGCGCGCACCGCGTTGCAAAACGCCGCCAGCATCGCCGGCTTGCTTCTGACCACCGAAGCACTGATCGCCGACTTGCCGGAAGAAAAAGAAGACCACGCTCACGGCGGCGGCGGCATGGGGGGAGGCATGGGCGGTATGGGAGGCATGGGCGGTATGCCCGGGATGATGTAATTCCCCGCTGCCGAAGTACGCCAAAACATAAACCGGCTCCCTCGCCGCGCGCGGGGGCGCCGGTTTTTTTTGTACCAACGATGATGGTTGACAGCCCGCCACGCTACCAATATCATCGCAACCGATAATCACGAAGCCACCACAAAAACCATTGCCCGCCGATGAACCGCGCCGTCGCTGGAATCAACCATCTACTTTCCCAACCCGAAAAATATCTTCGCGGCAAAACCGTCGCGCTCATCGTCAACCACACCAGTTTGGCGGACGACGGCAAACACTCCATCTCGCATTTTCAATCCCATCCCACCTTCGCGTTGCAAGCGTTGTTCGCCCCCGAGCACGGACTACACGGCACGGCGCAGGACATGGTTCCCGTCGCGAACGAAGTGGACCCGCTGTCCGGCTTGCGCATAAAAAGTTTGTACGGGCGGAACGAAAATTCGCTCGTCCCCGACCCGGCGGCGTTGCGCAACATCGACAATCTCGTTTTCGATATTCAGGACATCGGCGCCCGCTACTACACTTTCATCTACACGATGGCAAACTGCATGCGCGCTTGCAAACAAGCCGGCACGCGGATGGTGGTTTGCGACCGCCCCAATCCCATAAACGGCGTTGCGGTGGAAGGCAATCTGGTCGGCGAAAATTGGCGTTCCTTCGTGGGACAATATCCCCTACCCAACCGCCACGGCATGACCGCGGGGGAACTCGCCCGCCTGTTCAACGAGCACGGCGGTATCCATTGCGACCTGCGAGTCGTCCCCGTGACCGGCTGGAAGCGCGAGATGTGGCACGACCAAACGGGGATGATTTGGACGCCGCCGTCGCCCAATATGCCGACCCTGACAACCGCCACCGCGTACCCGGGAACGTGCCTGATTGAGGGCACCTTGCTTTCGGAAGGACGCGGCACCGCGTTGCCCTTCGAACAAATCGGCGCGCCGTTCATCGACCCACACAAACTGCGCGCGCGGCTTGCGGAAGATTCCCGCCACCTGCCAGGCGTGTATTTTCGTCCGCAATATTTCACGCCGCAGTTTCAGAAACACGCCGGCGAAGTTTGCGCGGGGCTGCAGTTCCACATCACCGACCGCGACCGATTCAAACCGTTGCTCGCAACCGTGGCGTTGCTCCGCGCCGTCGCCGAAATTTATCCCGACCAATTGCGCTGGAGAACCGAGCCCTACGAATTCGTCAGCGACCGTCCCGCCATCGACTTGCTATACGGCAACGCGAGTTTGCGCGAAACTATTTTCGCGGCGGATTTTTCTTTGGAAGCGTTGGAAAATTCATGGCGGGAGGAAGCGGCGTCCTTCCTGCCCGTGCGGCAGGAATACCTGATTTATTGACGCGGGAAAAGAATCGCCGTCGCCGCCGTCATCCCCTCCCCGCGCGCCGCGTCGCCGTCATCTTTCCCGCGGCTATTGACAAAACCCGAGTCGGTCATTATATTTCCACTTTTGTTTGGCGGAGGAAGTTCGTGACTTTGAAGGACAAACTTCTTGCAGATATGAAAGAGGCTCTTAAATCCAGAGATTCGCTCCGACTCAACACCATCCGCAGCGTGATTGCCGCCGTCAAAAATCAGGAGATCCACCTTCTTCGCAAAGAACTTGACGACGATGAAATCCTGTCCCTAGTTTCCCGCGAAGTTAAAAAAAGAAAAGAGGCGGCCGCCCTTTTCCAACAAGGGGGACGCACGGATTTGATGGAAAAAGAAAAACAGGAGCACGCGATTCTGCAAGCCTATTTGCCGGAGCAAGTTTCGGAAGACGATTTGCGCAAAAGAATCCAAGAAGTGGTCGCGGAAACCAAAGCCGAAGGGATGAAAGACTTGGGGCAAATCATGAAAATCCTAGTCCCCGAATTCAAAGGCAAAGCGGACAACGGCCTCATCAAAAACTTGGCGGGGGAATATTTGAATTAAAACCGCGGCGTGCATCATCGCTCCAGCGGCGCGACGATGACGGCGGCGGACAAAACCCGTTACCCTTATAAAATCTATCGCTCTTCATTGCGGCGAGTTCTGCCAACACGATTTGTTACTACTTTGAAAACTTCAATACCCACCAACATCATCGATGAGATTCGCGACCGCACCGATATCGTCGCGGTAATTTCGGAGCATGTCGTCCTGAAAAAAGTCGGCGGAAATTTCAAAGGACTTTGCCCCTTTCATTCCGAAAAAACCCCGTCCTTTTCGGTCAGTTCGGAAAAACGGATTTATCATTGTTTCGGCTGCGGCGTCGGCGGCAACGCTTTCAAGTTCATCATGGAAACGCAGAGCATTTCCTTCGTGGACGCAGTCAAGCATCTTGCCGAACGCGCCGGCATTCCCCTGCCCAAAAACGCCGCGAACCATCGTCCCGACCCCAAGCAAGAAGAGCGCGACGACCTACGAAAAATCAACGAAGCGGCGGCGCGATATTTTCATTCCTTGCTGGAACATCCGGAGGACGGATTGAAGGCGAGAAATTATTTGCGCGACCGTCACTTCGAACCGGAGATTTTGCGCCGCTACCGAGTCGGTTGGTCGGCGCCGACATGGCAAGGTTTGCTCGATCACGTTCGGCGGAAAAGTTCCATCCCCGTGGAACGGCTCGTGCGGTCGGGGCTGGTCGTCCAGAAGGAAAATAGTTCCAACACTTACGACCGTTTCCGCGGTCGCGTGATTTTTCCGATCAAGGACCTCCACGGAAGCGTCGTCGGTTTTGGCGGCCGCACCGTCGCCGAGGAAGACCAGCCCAAATATCTCAACTCGCCCGAAACAATTCTCTATCAAAAAGGCGCGACGCTTTTCGGCATGGACGAAGCGAAACACGCCATCCGCAAGGAAAATCAGGTCATCCTCGTGGAAGGATACTTCGACCAAATGCGGGCGGTACAACATGGAATCGACAACGTAGTCGCCACCTGCGGAACCGCGTTGACAGCCAAGCAGGCGGGGATGTTGCGCAACTACGCGGAAACCGCCATCCTAGTTTTCGACGCCGACCCCGCGGGAAAGTCCGCCGCCGATAAAGGATTTGACGTCCTGCTTGAACATGGATTGAATGTGAAAATCGTAGTCCTGCCCGAAGGTCACGACCCGGACTCGTTCATTCACGAACACGGCGACGAAAAATTTCTGGAAAAAATCCGCAACGCAAAACCCTTCGTCGAATCTTACATTGACGCGATGGTGCAGGAAGCGTCCGACAAAACTCCCGCGGACAAAGTTAAAATGGCGAACCAGATTCTTCCGTTGCTGGCAAAAATCAAAAACAACGTGGAGCGAACCATCTGGTTGGAAAAGTTTACCAGCGCGACCGGCATTGACGATTTGGCTTTTTTGAAAGAATTGAAAAAAGCTTTTTCCCAAAGACAAACTCGGTTGGCTGAAACAGAAAACGATTCCGTCGCGCTTCTAAATCTGGAGAAACATTTAGTGCAGTTGATTTTTTCCGATGAAGAAACCGCGCGCGCCGTTCTTCTGGAATTGGAACCGGAAGAATTTTCGGACCCCGCTTTGAGAACCATCGCCCAAACCTGTCGGCAAAAACTCAATGCGGGCGCGGCGTTGCGATTAGACCAACTCCTCGACGAAACCGAAGACCCGTCCATCAAAAATATTTTATCCCGATTAGGATTGGAGCCTTTAGAATTTGACACGCCCGCAAGAACCGTCAAGGAATGCATCCGAAAATTTAAAGACGTTCGCCTTAAATCCGAAATCAAAAGTATGAAGTTACAACGCCTCAACGCCGTCAACTCGGGACAAGTCGAGCGGTCGCGGGAATTGGGAGCGCAACTTAACGAAATGTATTCAGCCCTAATCCACTAGTTCAACCCAAACACAAACCCTTCGCATATAGGAGAACTCAACCAGATGGCAACGATGGAAAGACTAGCGCACATATCCGAAATTAATCAACTGATAGCACAAGGCAAGGAAAAAGGTTATTTGACCTACGGGGAAATCAACGACGCCCTGCCCCCCGACGTCGTGACCCCGGAGCAAATCGACGACCTCATGCACCTTTTTAGTGAGAACGAAATAGACATCGTCGACACCAACACCAAAGGCGAAAAAATAGTCGCCGCCAAAAACGAGAACGGGAAGGACGAAAACTCCGGCGAAGGAACCCCGGCATCCAAATCCAGTACCGTTTCCATCGACGACCCGGTGCGGCTCTATCTACGCGAGATGGGGACCATCTCCTTGCTCACTCGCAAGGGGGAAGTGGAAATTGCCAAGAGGATTGAAGCCGGACAAAACAAAGTGCTCGCAACCGTAGCCAGTTGTCCGGTCACGACCCACGAACTCGTCAACATGGCGGGCAAAGTTAAAAAAGGCGACGTCCTGATTTTCGACATCATCCGCAGTTCTGAGCCCGAGGAAGACAAGGAGCAGTCCAGAAAAGATGAAACCAAAAAGTTTCTGAGAAAAGTTAGGACATTGAAATCGGAATTCGCTAAGTTCGAAAAACTCCAAGCCAAACTCGATGGCGGGAAGTTGTCCGAAAAAATGCAGGCGAAGATATCCGACCAGTTCTACAAGCAGATAGAAAATGTTGAAAGTAGCATCGCCGACTTGAATCTCACCGTCGATGAAATGGACGGAATCATCGAGAAAATTTATGCGATCGCCACCGCGTTTCGCGAAGCGGGGAAACCAGAAAAAGCCATCGAAAAACAACTGGGCATATCTTTGGTCGGGGTCAAAAAACTGGCGAAAAACTGGACCAAACAGAAAAGCGTCAAACTCCCAAAAGGGAAAGTGCTCACCCGCGTCCAGTACGACAAACATATGAAGCAGGCGCAAGTCGGACACCGAAAAATTAGAAAAATAGAAAAAGAAACGCTGACCGGCAAAGACAGTCTGCTCGCCACCGTGCGGTCTATCGCCCGCGGTCGGGTCGAAGAAAAAACCGCCAAGCGGGAACTGGCGGAAGCCAACCTCAGGCTTGTGGTCAGCATCGCCAAAAAATATACCAGTCGCGGGCTCCAGTTCCTCGACCTGATTCAGGAAGGAAATATCGGCCTCATGAAAGCGGTGGATAAATTTGAATATCAGCGGGGCTACAAGTTTTCGACCTACGCCACTTGGTGGATTCGGCAAGCGATCACCCGCGCCATTGCTGACCAAGCCAGAACCATCCGCATTCCCGTGCACATGATCGAAACCATCAACAAATTAATCCGGGTTTCCCGACATCTAGTACAAGAACTCGGTCGCGAACCCATACCAGATGAAATCGCCACCAAGATGAGTTTGCCCGTGGACAAAGTCCGCAAGGTTTTGAAAATCGCCAAAGAACCTATCTCCCTGGAGACGCCCATCGGCGAAGAAGAAAACAGCCATTTGGGAGATTTCATCGAAGACAAAAAAGTCCTGTCGCCCATCGACTCGGTGGTCAAAAAAAACTTGAAGGAACAGACGCTGAAAGTTCTTTCCACCCTGGCATCGCGAGAAGAAAAAGTATTGCGCAAACGTTTCGGGATAGGCTTAGATTCCGAACACACGCTGGAAGAAGTCGGGCAAGATTTCGCAGTCACCCGCGAACGCATT
Source organism: Nitrospina sp. UBA6727 (assembly GCA_002454045.1). Classification (GTDB taxonomy): domain Bacteria; phylum Nitrospinota; class Nitrospinia; order Nitrospinales; family VA-1; genus LS-NOB. The sequence continues at coordinate 155,695 of DKID01000016.1, forward strand.
CGGCAAATTGAGGCAAAAGCTCTGCGCAAATTGCGTCACCCCAGCAGGAGCAAAAAATTACAAAGTTTTATCGAAAGCTGATTGCGGGCCTATAGCTCAGTTGGTAGAGCCCCCGGCTCATAACCGGTAGGTCGGAGGTTCGAGTCCTCCTGGGCCCAATCCCCACCGTGGAAGGAACTTGCTGACGGCGGCGGCTTTCATTATCCGAAGCGAACAACAACGCGGCACCGAAACGCGGCCACCCTCAAACTATGATGGAACCAATTTATTTCAGCCTGTATGAAAAAATACCCGATTACCCTGTGCGAATTTTCCGAAGCGCGCGTTGGGTTCTCGACAACAAAGTAGCGCTTGAAGCCAGCATCATCGGGAAAAGCCATCGCGTAATCATCCGCCACGGACGAAGTTGCCTCACCGAATTCATCACCTGCTTTGACCAAAGATTGCCCGAGCAAGCATTGGAAAAAGTATGCTTGCAATCCGACACCGTCCACGACCGCGAATATCGTTCCGGCGACTTGGTGTACCGAGTCAACATCGAACAAGTCGCGCGACTTTACAACACCATGGACGAATTTTTAAATTCCTTGGGCGGGATTTCCACGGCGAACGTGTTGACTCATAAGTTCACCAGCGTGCCGGGTCATCCCGAAACACCACCACCTTTCACCGGTTTGGCGTTGAACTTTGACAGCAACACCTTTTATACTGTTCACACTTATCCGGAAAACGGAATTTCCATCACCAGCCGAACCACTATTAGTGTACCGATTTTGTCGGCGACGATATGATCCAGCGTCTTTTCAAAATTGCGCGGGCGGAGTGGAACGACTTTGCACAGAAAAACAAATGGCGGAAAAAAGTTGCTCCATCGCCGGAGCCTGAGTTTTTCGTCCGCGACCAAAACCCCGCAAGTCCGCCGTCACCGGACCCTTTGGCGGAGTGTTACGCCAACTTGGAAATACCCGCTGGCTCCAACCGAGCGACGATAAAGAAAGCCTGGAAAACGCAACTGAAAAAATACCATCCAGATCTTCATTGCGCCGACCCGGAAAAAAAGCGCATCGCCGAGGAACTCACTCGCCAGTTGACGCAGGCGTATCGCACTCTGGACGCAACATCATTAAAAAAACAAGAGGAGAAAATTGATGGCAGATTTTGAAAAGGTGAAAGATTTTTTACTGGAGATGGGGTTCGCCATAAACCATGAGGAATCCCAAGAAGAACTGGTGGTGATCGACGACGATGAACGGGGAATCAAAAACCTCATCATCGATTGCGAAGCCCCCATCCTAATTCTTGAACAAGTTATCATGCCGATGCCTGCGGGTTCTTCCGATTTCTGCAAGCGCCTTCTGCAAATCAATCGCACTTTGGTTCACGGCGCTTTCGTTCTCAACGAAGAAGGCACGACGCTTTTGTTTCGGGATACCCTGCAACTGGAAAACCTGGACCGCAACGAATTAGAAGGAAGCATCGACGCCTTGAGTCTCGCGCTGGCGGAATACGGAAGCGAACTCGTTTCATTCATACGCAAGTGAACACAAATTCTGTAACGGAGAGGGAAATAAAATGAGCGGATTATTTTCGAGAGTGTTGCGGCTAGGCAAGGCCGAGGCGCACGCCGCGATGAACAAGTTCGAAGACCCCATCAAAATGACCGAGCAGGGAATTCGCGAACTCAAAAAAGATTTGGAAGAGTCAATGAAAAGTCTGGCGCAAGTGAAGAGCATCATCATCCGCATGCGGAACGATGCGGAAAATAAAAAGAAACTCGCGGCGGACTACGAAAGCAAAGCCATGGCGTTGTTGCAAAAAGCCCAGCAAGGGTCGCTGGAAATGGCCGAAGCCGAAAAACTGGCGACCGAAGTTCTCTCCCGCAAAGAAGACGTCGGACAGGAAGCGTTGCGGCTCAGCAAAGAAGTTGTCGGACAAGAAAACATGGCTTCGCAGTTGCAACGCAACGTGGACAAATTGCGCACCACGGTGCAACGTTACGAAAACGATTTAGTCACCCTGCGTGCCCGCGCCAAAACCGCCGCCGCTACGCGAAAGTTGAACGCGCAAATCGCCAGGGTAGATTCCAACGGCACCATCGCCATGCTCGAAAAAATGCGCGACAAAGTCGAGGAGGATGAGTCCTTAGCCGAAGCCTACGGCGAAATAGCCGACTCGGGACAAAGCGTTGACGAGCAAATCAACAAAGCACTGGGGGACGGTTCGTCCATGCCGGGAGCCTCCGATAGCCTTGCCGCCCTGAAAGCCAAAATGAAAATCGCTTGACCATGGCCTTTAACTTTTTCAAAAAGAAAAAAGAAGAAGAGTTCCACATTGACCAGCTCGTGCTCTCTAAACTGAAGCCGGGGTTCGTGGTCGATTACGACATGCAAACTTACCGCGTCGCCGCATACAACAAATACCAGTGGAACGAAGGCGGTGTCACGGACGAATGGGAATTAGAGTCCGCCGACGGAACTTGGTTTTTGGAGCACTCGCAAGAAGACGGCGAATCCGAATGGAGTCTGTGCCGCAAACTACCCATCGCGGAGTTGGAAGGCGACGTCGCCAAGGAAATCGCGCGCAACGAAGATCCGCCAGAGGTAGTCGTGTTTCAGGGGAAACAATTCACTTTCGAAGCGGACGACATCGGCAAGTTTTTTCGCGGCGGCTCCAGCGACGGTGACGGCAACGACGGCGCTTTGAATTTTGTCGCCTGGGATTACGAGGACGACGCGGGACAATTCCTCACCATCGAACAATGGGGGGAAACGAAGTTCGACATGCAAGTCGGATTCAAAGTAGAGGAATACCAATTCACCAACATCCTGCCGGGCGAGTAATCAGTTGCGCGGGTTAATACAAATCCCAACTGCCCTGCCGATAATATTTTAAGATGCGGTGATCAAACTGCGTGTTCGGTTTGATCCGCCCCTCCTTTTCAAATAATCCTTTGCCGAAATGCGTCATCGAAATCATGGCGTCGCGATTCAAAAAACGCGTCTCGATGTCGGTGAATTCAAGCGCCGTGATGTTTTGTTTGAGACGCTGCGCCGTCATCGCGTTCTGTCTGACTCCGAGCACCCATCCCCACTGGCCCATGCTGGG